>DHIW01000030.1:400-2221 GCA_002404015.1 Chloroflexi bacterium UBA4736 | reverse complement strand
GTAGACCGCCTCCCACGCCAGCGGGTGGGATTCAGGCGCGCTGGATGAGACGACGTGCAGCTCGGGGCCGGGTTGTTCCATGGGCTATGACCTTGATACCCCCTGGCGTTACAGATAGCTAGAGCGCTGACGCGCGCCGCTCCCTTCTGGAATACTGCGCTGATGCTCCTGGAAGGCAAGAACGTCCTCATCACCGGGGTCCTGAGCCGGCAATCGATCGCGTACCGGTGCGCCGAGATCGCCCAGCGCGAGGGCGCCAACGTGCTCCTGACCAGCTTCGGCCGGGTCATGAGCATCACCGAGAAGGCGGCCCGCAAGCTCTCGCCGGTGCCCGACGTCCTCGAGCTCGATGTCAACAACCCCGAGCACCTGGCGGCCCTGACCGACGAGCTTCGCTCGCGCTGGGGCCGGGTGGACGGCGCCCTGCACGCGATCGCCTTCGCCCCCGAGGACGCTCTTGGCGGCAACTTCATGAAGACGCCCTGGTCGAGCGTGGAGTTCACGCTGCGGACCTCCACCTTCTCGCTCAAGGAGTTGGCCGCCGCGGTGGCACCGCTGATGACCGACGGTGGCAGCATCGTCACGCTCGACTTTGACAATCGCTTTGCCTGGCCTGTCTACGACTGGATGGGGGTGGCCAAGGCCGGCCTGGAGTCGGTGGTGCGGTACCTCGCTCGCGACCTCGGCGGCCACAAGATCCGGGTCAACGCGGTGGCTGCCGGGCCGCTGGCGACGATGGCGGCCAAGAGCATCCCGGGATTCGGCCAGTTCGAGGCCAGCTGGCAGCGGCAGGCCCCCCTCGGTTGGGACGGCAACGACAGCGACCCGGTGGCCCGCATGGTCACCGTCCTCCTCAGCGACTGGGCGCCGGCCACCACCGGCGAGATGATCCACGTCGACGGTGGCTACCACGCCATGGGGTCGCAGCTCCTGCCCGACGAGGGGTAGCTCCGAGCCGCCTCAGTGGCGGTGGATCGTGGTCCCGTCGGATGTGAAGAGCGCCCCACTCGGCGCCTGCTTGACGTCGAAGCCGCAACCAGTGATGCCGGTGGAGACAACTGAACCCTGGCCGATGTACTGGTAGAGGCGCCCGTCACTGTAGGCGCAGAAGAGGAAGTGCCCGTTGGCGTAGGTCATGCCTGTTGGGGCATAGAAATAGGGGTTGTTCTTCGCGATGGGGCCGCCCTCGGTGCTGTACTGCGGGCCGGGTTTCCCGTGGCAGTCGCTGTTGCTGCCAAAGGGATGGTCATATCCCCAGCAGTAGGGCCACTGGTAGTCGACCCCGCCGCTCTTGCCGACCAGGTCGAACTCGTCGCCACATGACCCGCATGGGGTGCCGGCGTCGCCCGAAGGGCCGTTATTGGTGATCGCCAGGGTGCCATCGGGCGCGAACGCGATCCCAAACGGGTTCCGCAGTCCCCGCACCCAGTTGGCGCCACATCCCACCCCGGCAGGGGATCCACCGGCCGTGTAGCGGAGGACTTTGCCGCGCGGGTCGCACAGGTCCTGGGCGTTCAGTGCGGGAGCGGTGTGGGTGTCGCCAAGAGTGACGTAGAGGAAGCCGTCGGGGCCGAACGCGATCCGGCCGCCTTTGTGACAGCAGTCGCCGGGGTTTCCCGGCGGCGTGGCGGGCAGTCCGCCGACGATCACAGTCGGGTTGGTGCCCAGGCCGCCGGACTCGGTGAAACGCAGGACCCGCTGCGTGGTGCGGTTGGTATCCGACCCGAAGGCGAAGACAAAGTGGTCCTGACAGAAGTTGGGGCTGAGAGCCAGGCCCAGCAGCCCGCGCTCGCCCGCGGTGCTGACCGGAACGGTGGCGAA
>DHIW01000030.1:0-156 GCA_002404015.1 Chloroflexi bacterium UBA4736 | reverse complement strand
GCCCCAGGTTCGCGGCCTGTCCCGGCGCATGCGGTCGGTGGCGGCGGCGGCGGTGGTGGCCGCGGCGCAACCACGATCGGGCTTGGGGACGGTGACGGCGTGGGAAAGGGAGACGGCGATGGCGACGGGGAAGGGGAAGGGGAAGGAGCTGGTGAC
>DHIW01000015.1 GCA_002404015.1 Chloroflexi bacterium UBA4736 | reverse complement strand
CTCGTTCAGAAGGGCACCTTTCACTTTGTCCTCAGCCCCCTAGCTCACTCCACCTTCGGTGCATTCGGGGCAGGGGGGGAGGGGTCCTGCTCGCAAAGCTACGGTCTGGCGAGGCCTTCGACGTGGCGCGCCATCTCTGAGGCGTAGGCCCTACCGATGGTGTCTCGGACACTTTCCAAGAAGTCTCCAAGGCGCTCTGTTCCGATTGCTGGCTCACTGCTTACCAGGTTCTCCCCCATCAGCCCGTCGAGCTCTTCCTTGACCAGGATGGTGTCGCGCAGAATCAAGTTCATCGGGACCAGGCTCGCGAGGGCCAGCTTGGGGGGTATCTCAAAGACGGGCCGGCTGACGCCTACCGTCGCGGCCAGACGCTGGGTCAGGTCGCGGTAACTCATGATCTCGGGGCCCGCTGCGTCGGTGATCAGCCCGTTGCCGGCGGCCAAACAGATGCGAGCCACGTCCGGTCCGCTCACGGGTTGCAACCGATAACTCCCGTCGCCAGGCACGAAGAATATCGGCAGGTGCCGCAGGAGCCAGGCGATGTTGTTGAGGAGGATGTCGCCTTGTCCGAAGATCAGTGTCGGGCGAACAATCGACCAGTCAATCCCGCTTTGCTTGATGACCTCCTCGGCTTCGGCTTTTCCCCGGTAATAGGCAAGCCGACTAGTGATTGAAGGGTTCGAGACCGATACGTGGACTATTTTGGCCACGCCGGCGGCGCGCGCGGCCTCGGCTAGAAAGGCGATGTTGGCGACTGCCCGGTCAAAGGTCGTCCCTACCTGCGGGTATCTGATCCAGTAGGTGTTGTACAGGGTCTCGACGCCGGTCAGGTCCGCGAGGAGGCGCTGGCGGTCTGTGAACTGCAGTGGTGCTGTCTCGACTTCGAGCAATCTGCCCGGCCGGCTCGGGTGATTGGTCAAGGTCCTCACGAGTCGTCCGCGCGCCAGCAGTTCGGTGGTGATGAAGCGGCCGGTGAAGCTGAAGGCTCCGGTCACTATGTCAATAGCGCGAATCTCACTTGCCCGAAACCGACTTTCCTGGTCACTCCGACCGCCCGGAGTCTAAAGTGCCCCCCACCGCCTCCGCCAGGCGATCCACCTGTTCCAGCTCCGCGACCGTCGGGAACAGGACCAGCTCGTCGCAGCCCGCCTCCGAGTAGCCGTTCGCGAACTCCCGGAGGCCGCCGGACGACGTGATCAGGGCGCCGGCGATCCGGTCGGAGAACGCGCCCAGGAAGCCGTAATAGTGGCGCAGGTCGGCCTGCCCCCGCTCCTCAGCGCCGGGACCGAGCGCGTAGTAGCCCAGGCCCCAGATCCGCGGCCGCCCCGGGCGCCCGAGATCGCTCCAGGCGGCTCGGGCCCGATCCACCGCCGCCGCGAAGGCGCGGGGCGGGCCGCCCGAGTGCACGAACCCGTCGGCGTAGCGGGCCATGCGCACCAGCGCACCGTCGGAAAGCCCGCCCACCAGGAGCTCGGGCGAGCCCGAAGGTCCCAGGCGTTCGTCCTCCCAATGCTCCCGCAGGCGGCGCAGCTGCGTCTCCAGGAGGCGGTTGCGGGCGGCGAAGGGAATGCCGGCCACATCGTAGTCGTCGCGCCGGGGACCGCTCCCCACGCCGAGCGTCAGGCGGCCACCTGCCAGGGCGTCCACGGTCGCCGCCTGCTTGGCCAGCAGGGCGGGGCTGCGCAGCGGCCCGATCACGACCAGGGAGGCCAGGCGCATGCGCTCCGTCACGGCCGCGGCCGCCGCCAGCGCCGCCATCGGCTCAAGGGAGTCGTAGGCGAGCCGGTCGTGCGCGGCGAGGCTGGCGAAGGGCCCCTCAGCCGCCCGCCGGACCCATGGCACGAGCAGGTTGGGAGAAGCTCCCTTGACGGTCGTTGGAAGGCCGATCCCGATCCTCACCGGACCACGTCCAGCACGCAGTAGTCGGCCCGGCCGCTGAGCAGCACGGTCTTCAGATCGTCCGGGTCGGCGATGCCACCCTGCGCCACGACGGGCACGCCGGCCTCGTTTCGGATCTTGCCGGCGATCAGCATCTGGTGGCAAGGCACGTAGGCCGGGGTCGAGCCCCACACCGTCTGGCCTCCCAGCACGGTGACGAGGTCGGCGCCATGGTCGCGGAAGGCCCGCGCCGCTCCGAACGCGTCGGGTACGCTGAGGCCGCCCGACGCCCAGTCGGTCGCCGAGAAGGCAACCAGCAGTCGGCGGTCGGCCGGCCAGGCGGCTCGGACCGCGTCGAGCACCTCGAGCGGGAACCGCAAGCGGTTTTCGGGGGTCCCTCCGTACTGGTCCGCTCGGAGGTTCGTCAGCGGCGATATGAAGCTGGCCAGGAGGCCGCCCTGGGCACAGTCCAGCTGGAGCAGCGGGAAGCCGAGCCGGGCGGCCTCCGCGGCGGCGGCCGCAAAGTCCAAGCACACGCGCTCCATGTCTGCCCGTGTGGCCTCCCTCGGCACCTGCCCGCCCGGCGCGTAGGCGACGGCCGAGGCCGAGAGGAGCAGCCAGGCCCCCTCGCGGAGCGGCCGGTCGAGGCCGCACTCGCGGGGCATGGTGGCGCCCCGCGGTCCTGCATGCGTGAGGATGGCCCCCACCCCCCTCCCCGCCCAATCGGCGAGGCCGCGGTCGGCCGGCGTGACCCGGCCCTCGTCGGACACCGGGATCGGATCCGAGAGCTCGACGACGCGCTCCCGCACGTCGCCCAGGGACGAGGCCGCCTCGACCTGGGCGAGGAAGCCCGGATCGCGAGGTCGCAGAGTGTCGTAGCGGAACTGGCTGCGCGTCAGGAAGTGGAACGCGAACTGCTCGGCGGGAAGGTCCACATAGTGGCGGAAGTTCGCCCACCAATCGAGGCTGGTGGCCGCCATCCGCTGGATGTGCTCGACGCGTGGCTTGCGCTCCTCCTGGTAGGCGGCCAGGGCAGCCCCCACGTCGGGCCGGAAGCGCTCCAACGATTGGCTCAGCGCCAGCGCGTCCTCCATCGCCATCTTGGTTCCAGAGCCCACTGAGAAGTGCGCGGTGTGGGCGGCGTCCCCGATCAGGACCAGGTTGCCGTGATACCAACGCCGGCAAGTGAGGGTCCGAAACGGTGCCCACAGCGAGCGGTTGGAAAGTAGCCGGTGCCCCTCCAGCCGGCCGGCGAAGAGGCGCTCGCAGTACGAGATCGTGTCCTCCTCGCTGAAGCCGTCCATCCCAGCCCGTCGCCAGGTCGCGTCGTCGGTCTCCACGATGAAGGTGCTGCGGTCGGGCAGGTAGGGATAGATGTGGGCGCCGAAGACGCCGTGCTCGGAGCGCTCGAAGAAGAATGTGAGGCTGTCGAAGCCCTTGGTCGTGCCCAGCCAGGTGAAACGGGTCGGGCCCACCTCCACTGTCGGCTCGAGGTGCTCAGCCAGGCGTTCTCGCAGCCCGCTGTTGACCCCGTCCGAGGCGACGACCAGGTCGTGGCCCGCAAGAGCCTCCTGGCCGTCTACCGGCTGCTCGAAGTGCAGCCGTACGCCCAGCTCGGAGGCCTGGCGCTGCAGGATCTCAAGCAGCTTCTTGCGCCCGATCGCCGAGAATCCGACCCCTCCGCAGCGCATCACCTTGCCACCGTGCATGACCGTGAACGGATCCCAGCGCATGCTGGCGTCGGTTATCTCCGGGTAGCTCCGGCGGTCCTGTTCGGACAGGAAGCCCATCGTGTTGTCTGAGAAGACGACGCCGAATCCGAACGTGTCATCGGGCCGGTTGCGCTCGTACACGTCGATCTCGTGCCGCGGGTCCGTCTGCTTGGCCAGCACCGCGAAGTAGAGGCCGGCCGGCCCGCCGCCCACGCAGGCGATTCTCACCTGCCTATGTTCGTACCATCAGGCCGTGAGCGAGCCGGAATCCCTTCGCAGGAGTGCCCGCGCCGAGATTCCGGCGCCCCTGCGGCGCGACGTGCGCCTGCTGGGCGAGCTGCTCGGGCAGGTCTTGCGGGAATACGGGCGCGCCGAGCTGCTGGACGACGTGGAGCGCCTCCGGCGGACGGTCATCGAGGCCAGGGAAGACGACGACAAGGAGCGAGAAGCCGAGGAGCTGGTGGTGGCTTGGCCCCTGGAGCGCGCGGAGGAGGTGGCGCGCGCCTTCACGTGCTACTTCCACCTCGCGAACCTCGCCGAGGAGCGCCACCGCGCCCGCGCCCTTCGGGAGCGCGACCGGGGCTCTGAGGCCCAGCCCGAATCCCTGGCGGCCGCCGTAGCAGAGCTTCGGGCCGGCCAGGGGGAAGCCGGCCTGCGCGAGCTGCTCGACCGGCTCGAGGTCCACCCCGTGTTCACGGCTCACCCGACCGAGGCGCGGCGTAGGGCGGTCGTGAGCGCGACCCGGCGGATCGGGGACCAGCTGGACCAGCTCGACGACCCCCGCTGCGCCTCCGGCGAGGCCAGGGACGCGCGGCGCCGCCTGCTCGAGGAGATCGACATCCTCTGGCGGACCGCCCAGCTGCGCAGCAGCCAGGTGACCCCCCTGGACGAGGTGCGCACGATCATGTCGGTCTTCGACGGATCGGTGTTCAGCATCGTGGCCGCGATCTACCGCGAGCTGGACTCCGCGCTCAGTCCCGACGACGCCGGGCTGCGCCCGCCGCTGGCGCCCGCTTTTCTCCGCTTCGGAAGCTGGGTGGGCGGCGACCGCGATGGCAACGCCTCGGTCACGGCGGCGGTCACGGCCGAGACCATGCGAATCCAGGCTGAGCACGTTCTGCTCGGGCTGGAGGCGGCTTCCAGCCGCATCGCGCGGGCGCTCACCGTGGACGCCACCACCACGCCGGCGGATGCGGAGATGCGCGGGCGGCTGGCGGCGGCCGCCGCCGAGGACGGCGAACGCCTGGCGGCGATCGAGGCCCGGGCGCCCTCCGAGCAGCACCGCCAATTCCTCCTGGACGTGGCCGACCGGATCCGGGCCACGCGGATCTCCGATCCTCACCTCGCCTACGCGGCTCCCGGCGAGCTGCTTGCCGACCTGCGCACGCTCCAGGGCTCGCTGGCCGGGGCGGGCGCGGCCCGTCCGGCGTACGGAGAGCTCCAGCAACTGATCTGGCAGGTGGAGACGTTCGGGTTCCACCTGGCGGAGCTGGAGGTGCGCCAGCACAGCCGGGTCCACGAGCGGGCGCTGGCGGAGGCCCGCGCCGGCGGGGCGCTGTCAGAGGAGACCGAGGAGGTGCTGTCCACCATCCGCGTCATCGCCTCCCTGCAGGAGCGCTACGGCGTGGCCGCCTGCAGTCGCTACGTGGTCAGCTTCACCCGCAACGCCGGGGACGTGGCCGCAGTGTACGAGCTGGCCGGGCTGACCGGCGATCCCCCGCCCGTCCTCGACGTGATCCCACTCTTCGAGACCGCCGAAGACCTGCGCCGGGCGCCCGGGATCCTGGACGCGATGCTGCACCTGGAGCCGGTGCTGGCCCGCTTGGAGCAGACCGGAGGCCGGCTGGAGGTGATGCTCGGCTACTCCGACTCCAGCAAGGAGGTGGGGCCGGCCTCGGCCACTCTGGCGCTCTACGAGACTCAATCCAGGCTCGTGGCGTGGGCCGCCCGGAACGGCATCCGGCTGACGCTCTTCCACGGCCGCGGCGGCGCGCTGGGCCGGGGCGGAGGTCCCGCCAACCGGGCCGTGCGCGCCCAGGCACCCGGCTCGGTGGCCGGGAGTTTCAAGGTGACCGAGCAGGGCGAGGTCATCTTCTCCCGATACGGCAACTCGGCCATCGCACGCCGCCACCTGGAGCAGGTCACCTCGGCCGTGCTCCTGGCCTCTGTCCCGACCGTCGAGGGCCGGGTAGAGGACGCCGGCGAGCGCTTCCAGGAGCTCGCCGGCCGGGTGGACGCAGCCGCTCGGCAGGCGTACCGGGGGCTCGTGGAGGCAGAGGGCTTCGAGGACTGGTTCGCCGAGATCAGCCCGATCGAGGAGCTGAGCCGGCTGCGCATCGGCTCCCGGCCAGCCCGGCGCGGCGGGGGCCGGCGGTTGGAGGACCTGCGCGCCATCCCCTGGGTTTTCGCCTGGTCCCAGATGCGACTCAACCTGCCCGGCTGGTACGGGTTGGGAAGCGGGTTGGCGGCGGCGAGCCTGGACGTGCTGCGCCGCGCCTACGCCGAGTGGCCCTTGCTCAACGTGCTGCTCGACAACGCCGAGATGAGCCTGGCCAAGACCGACCGCCGGATCGCCGCCCGCTACCTGGGCCTGGGCGGGCGTCCGGACCTGACCGAGCGCGTGCTCGCGGAGTACGACCTGACCCTGGACCGCGTGCTGGCCGTCACCGGCCACAGCCGGCTCCTGGAGTCGCACCGCGTCCTCTCCTGGGCGGTCGAGCTGCGCAATCCCTACGTGGACGCCCTCTCCCATCTGCAGCTGCGCGCCCTCAACGAGCTCCGCTCGGGCCGTGCCGGCGACGCCCAGCGGCAGCGGCTTGAGTCTCTGCTGCTGCTGACCGTCAACGGGGTGGCGGCCGGCCTCCAGAACACGGGCTGACCCCGAGCTCGATCAGCAATTCCTCCCCCCGCCCGCGGAGGGAGGGCTGCGTGGGGGTCTCAGGGCTTCGCTGATGATCAATGGCCCGCATTGTCCGGGTAATGCGGCTGTTCAAGGGCCGCGAAAGGCGCGCTATCCGGGTAGTGCGCCCTACGGGCCCGGTCAGGGCCCGGTCAGGGCCCGGGCCAGGGGGTACCGAACGGGCGCAGCGAGCCGCATTGTCCGGGTAATGTGCCGTTTCAGGGCCGCGAAAGGCGCCCGGGTAATGCGGCAATCCCTCTCCGGGGCCGGGGCCTACGTACAACCGATTCGTTTTAAGAGTCGGCTCAGCCCCCCACCCAACCTGAGTGTCAA
>DHIW01000014.1 GCA_002404015.1 Chloroflexi bacterium UBA4736 | reverse complement strand
GCCCCGGCCGCCGCCGGCCGGCTGCTGGAGGCCCGCCTGGCGGCCGCCGCCGCCCGGGCCGGCGCCGGTCTGGCCGCGGGTCGGGGCGACGAAGAAGGACGCCACCTGGGTGCCCGGCTGCTGGCCGAGTCGGACTCGCTGGCAAAGCTGGGCACCGGCCAGGAGGAGCTGTTGGGAGGCGCCGAGAGGGCGGCCGCCCTGCCCCGCGTGCTGCGGGCCGGCGAGGTGCTCCGCGCGGACCTGGAGTCCATGCTGGACGTGGCCGCTCGCGGCCTGCGCGCGGCGGTCAGCGCGGAGACGGCGGCTCGCTTCAGCGAGCGAGTCCGGCTGCTCGACGCCTGGCTGGCAGGCTAGCCGGCTGCCTGATCGAGCTTGACGCTGCTGGCGCCCCCGCTGACGTCGACCTGGTAGCGGTCCTGGGCGCTGTCGTAGCCGGGGGTGCTCCAGGACTGGTCATTGGCAAAGGCGCTGATGTGGTGGCCGTCGGCGTCCAGGTTGCTGGCTCCTCCCGAGATCTGGACGCTGACCGGCGTGCCCGGGGGCCGGTGCAGCGTCAGGTTGCTGGCGCCGCCGGAGATCGAGAGTGTCACGGTGCCATGCGGCGGCGGCAGGTCTACCGTCTCCCGGTTGGCGCCTCCGTTGACGTCCAGTGAAGTCAGCTTCAGCAGTCGCAGGTCGAGCGTGCCGTTGGTGGCGCCGCCCCCCACCGAGATCGCCCAGGGGATATCGGAGTTGAGGGTCAGGCTGACGTGGCGGCGCCCGAACGCCAGGCGGCCGAAACCCTGGTGGTCGCTGATGCCGACTGTCCCGTTGTCGACGCTCACGTCCGGCGCCGAGCCCTTGGGGAACTGGAAGGTGGCCCGATACAGGTCCGTGCCGAGCGAGGCGGATTTGACCTCCAGGTTGGAGGCCCCCAGGCCGAGGTCGAGGGCGGCCTTGTCCACGCCACCGGCGGGCGCGCTGGCGGTGGTCGTCTCGATGGCCGGGGGCGGCACCAGGCTGACGTAGGCGAGCGCACCGACGACCGCGAGCGCCAGGATCGCCGCTCCCGCCAGCGTCGCCCGCGGCGGCGCCAGCAGGCGCCGGACTATCAGCTCGAGGCCGATCACGATCAGCAAGAGAGGCCAGAGGTCCAGCAATCCCAGCAGCGCGTCCGCCGAGATGAGCCCCAGGTTGGCGAGCAGGGCGATCACGCCCAAGGCCACCAGCAGCAGGCCGACCAGCGACCCTCTCTGGTTCCGAGTCACGCCGCTATTCTCGGCCTTCAACCAGCGCGCCAGGGCGCTTCGAGTACGTCTCCAGCCAGGGTCTACACTGGGTCGATGCCGCGCACGGTGAGCGTCGACGACTTCGCCGCGCAGGCCCTCTCGCTGGTCCGCGGGGTGGCTTCCGGCGACTCCGTCGTGGTCACCGACGAAGGCCGCCCGGTGGCGGTGCTCGCCTCCCACACCTCAGTCACCTCCATGGCCGCCCTGATCGACCTCCCGCGCTGGGAGGAGTGGCTGCACGAGATGAAGGAGGCGTTCCCGGAGGCGGCCGGCAAGCTCGACCGGCTGCGCGTGAACCTGCCCGAGCCGGCCGTGGTGGAGAAGTCGCTGCTCGGCTTCGACCCGGCGGCCGGCGTGGTCGGCAGCGACGCGGGCCGGGAGCACCTGGCCGGTGAGCTGCGCCGGCTGGGCGTGCCCGTCAGCGACGACGAGCTCCTGGGCTCCATCTACTCGTCGGTACTGGAGCTGTGCGACGAGAAGGAGCGCGTCTACGAGGCCGACCTGCGCGCCGTCGCCCAGGAGAAGGTGGCCGAGGCCCCACAGCGCTTCCGCCTGCTGGCGGTGACCGTTCAGTCCACGACCGGGCTGCCGGCCACGGCCGAGGTCACCCTGGAGCTCGGCCACGGCCCGGCCATGCGGCGCGAGCATGGCGACGGGCCGCTGGACGCGGCTATGAAGGCTATCCAGAAGCTGACGAACCTCGAGCCTGAGGTCCAGAACTTCTCGGTGGTGGCGGCCACCCCCGGCCGGGACGCGATGGCCGAGGCGGTGATCGAGCTGACACTGGACGGGCTGCGGGTCGTCGGTTCGGGAGCCTCCACGAACGCTATCGAAGCCGGGATCCACGCTTACCTGAACGCGCTCAACTTCCTGGTGGAGGCCCGGCGCGGGACGTTAGCCTGAGCCCGGCCGAGCTCGACTTCCTGCGCTCGCAGCGGTTGGGCAGGCTGGCCACCGTGGGACCCTCGGGCTGGCCCCACGTGATGCCGGTCATGTACACCGTGGCCGACGATGGCAGCCTGGAGTTCGACGCCGACGGTGTCAAGCTGCGCAACCTCCAGGCTGAGCCCCGGGTCGGCTTCGTCGTGGACGCCGGCCAGCCCAAGCGCGGCGTTGCGCTGCAGGGCCGGGCCACGGTGATCGGCCCGGAGCGGGCCCGCGTCGCAGTGGAGCGGAGCTTCAGCTGGGGTCTGGTTTCCTAGCCGCGGCTTCTCGGCCGCGGGCCCAGGCCCGCTGCCAGGGCCAGCACGGTGGCCTGCGTACGGTCCGCAACCTGGAGCTTGCTGAGGATGTTGCTCACGTGGTTGCGAACTGTTTTTGGGGAGAGGGACAGCCTGGCCGCAATCTGAGCATTCTTCAACCCTTCCGCAACGAGCTCGAGGATCTCGCGCTCACGCTCGGACAGCTCTTCCGACGGCGCTCGACGGCGCTCGGCGGGTGCGTCGGACGACGGCGAGGCCCGTCCACCCGAGGCTGCCGAGGATCCCGACAGTGAAGACCGCGCCGCTCAGCAAGTGGTGCATCGGAGTCGAGGGCGGCAGCAGGACCCCCACCAGCGCAAGGATCCAGAGCAAGACCGGCCAGATCGGAATCAGCCGAGCGCGGAAGAGCCCCGAGTCAAGGACGAAGGGCGCGAGCAGGAAGCACGGAATCACCGCGCCGACCGCGACGAACGACCAGGCGTCGGTTCCATGACGGGCCACCGTCCAGACGATAGTCGCCGTGACACCGGCGGGCGGCCTGGCCGCCTCCAGCAATTGCAAGGGCCCTGTTGTCGTAAAGACCATGGCCACCAACATGGACCCCAGCCCGAGCAAGACGACCCCCGCCTGGCTCAAGCCGGCACCCCGGCCGCGGACCGCTCCGGCCAGGCCAACGGCCGCGCCTAGAAGGAGGTAGCCGGCCAGTGCCAGGAGGATCGTGCTGAGCTGAGCACCCAGCTCGTTCGTCATCTTCACGCCGACGACGTTCATCTTCGAGTCGTAGATGAAGTCGTTCCCGATCTGGGCCAACATAGCGATGGGAAGCACCACCGCGCCCAAGAGCAGGCAGACTCCGCCCGCCAGCACCCGGGTGCTCCCTTCCAGTTCCGCATCAGACTCTGTCATGGCGCCCTCCTTTGAGCTTTGGTGTGCGCCCGAGCCTGAGGTGGGCCCCGTCCCGATGGGAAGGGTCTGCAGGATCAAAGAATGACCCAGTCCGTTGCCCCGTCGCCCACGTTTGGTGGGTGGTGTTGCTAAATGTGATATGAGTGCCATCATGTGATGCACACAAGGCCACTTATGCAGAGCAAGCGAAGAATCGGACTGGCCCTCGGAGCCGGGGGTGTGCTCGGAGGAGCCTGGCTGGCGGGTGGCCTGGCCGCCATCGCCAGGGCGACCGGCTGGGACCCGTCGCGAGCGGACGTGCTGCTCGGCACCTCGGCCGGCGCGGTGTTCGCGGCGCTCGTAGCCGGTCACGTCCCACCCGCCACGCTCCTGCCGGCGTCCGAGGGCGCGATGGACGAGCTGGGCGAGGTCGACGTGAGGACCGATCGGGAATGGGTGCTCAGCGACCTCTCCACGGAGAACGCCTACCGGATCGGGCGGCGCCTGCCCAACGTGTTCCCGGGCTCCGTGCGGCTCATCCGCAACGGCATGCGGCAGGGCACTCCCCTGCGGGCGCTGGCCGGGCTCGCGCCCGCCGGGATGGTGTCCACCGAACCGATCGAGAACACGATCCGCAGGGCCGTCCCCTTCGGCTGGGGGGACCACCCGAACTGCTGGATCGTCGCCTGCGACTACGAGACCGGCGAGCGGGTGATCTTCGGACGCGAGGATGCGCCCCAGGGACACCTGGCCGACGCCGTGGCGGCGTCCTGCGCGATTCCCGGCTTCTTCAAGCCGGTCCGCATCGCGGGCCGCCTCTACGTGGACGGCGGCCTGCACTCGATATCCAACCTCGACGTCCTCCGCGGCCAGGGCCTCGACCTCGTGATAGTCATGAGCCCGCTCTCCTGCCGCCACCAGTTGGGGGGCTGGAACCCGCTCTCCCGGATGGCCGCGGCAATCCGCGGGATGGCCACCCGGCAGCTCGACCAGGAGGTCGAGATGCTGCTCGACGATGGCACCCACGTGGTGGTCATCGAGCCCACAGTTGGCGACCTGGCGACGATCGGCAACAACGTGATGGACGCCCGCCGGTCCCAGAAGGTCGGCGAGATGGCGCTGCGGACGGTCACCGCCCAGCTCGAGCAAGCCGAGGTCCAGGAGCTGCTGGCGATGCTCCCGCGCGAGCCCGCGGCCGCACGCCGCAAGGACCGGCCGGGCACCCTGCTCAAGCGGGCCGGCTTCCCGGCTGCGGCCACTATGTAGCAGCTCTCGTTCGCGGTCCGGCTCTAGAGGTCCGGCCGGAAGACCGGGCCCCGACGGGGCCTTCGGGAGGACCTCTAGAGGCCGGACCTCTAGAATCCGCCTTCGTGGCGGATCAGTTTCTGCGCCTGGCCTGGAGCGATTCGGAGTCGGACGCGCACGGCTACCTCGTGATCGATCGCCTGGTGGGCGGGATCTCCGGCGGCGGACTCCGGATCCGGCCCGGCCTCACGCTCGATGAGGTTTCCCGGCTGGCGGCGGCCATGTCGCTCAAGAACGGGGCGCTCGGAATCGCCGCCGGCGGCGCCAAGTGCGGGCTGGATGCCGACCCCCGGGACCCGTCCACGCGGGACGTGCTGGTCCGCTTCGTGCGCGCGATGGCGCCCATCTTCGACGCTTACATGTCGACCGGCGAGGACATGGGCGTACAGCAGTCCACGCTCAATGCGGTCTTCGCGGAGGTGGGCTTGCAGACGTCGCTGCGGGCCTCGCTCAGGGCCTCAGGGGACGCGGCCGCTGCCCTGGCCAGGACTTCCGGGGCCCTGTCGATGACGGTCGAGGGGACGCCGCTCGTCGACCTGGTCGGCGGCTATGGCGTGGCGGAGGCGTGCGCGGCCGCCTGCCGGTTCCTGGGCCGCCCGACAGAGGGGCTGCGGGCGGTCGTTCAGGGCTTCGGCTCGATGGGCGGCTCCACCGCTCGCTACCTGGTCGAGAAGGGCGCGGTCGTGGTGGGCGTGGCGGACTCCGAGGGCCTGATCCACAACCCGGCCGGGCTCGACGTGGCCCGGCTGCTCGCGGCCAGGGATCCCCTGGGTCTGATCTCGCGGGCCGCCGGCGTCGGACCCGGGGACGTCCTGCTGCCGCGCGAGGACTGGCTGGGGCTGGACTGCGATCTCCTGGTGCCGGCCGCCGTGGCCGACGCGATCACCGTCGACAACTGCTCGGCCGTGCGGGCGGCCCTGGTCGTGGAGGCGGCCAACATACCCACCACGGCCGGTGCGGAGGCGGCGCTGTCAGGCCGCGGGGTGGTGATCGTTCCGGACTTCGTCGCCAACGCCTGCACCAACGGCTGGGCGTGGTGGGTCGCCCTGGGCGAGGTCGGGCCGTCGGCCGCGGACGCCTTTGCCAAGATCGCGTCGGTGATGCGGACCTCGGTCGGGGAGCTGCTCGCGGCCGCCCGGCGGGACGGCGTCACGCCGCGAGCCGCGGCCGAGGCCCTCTCGCGGGCGCAGCTGGACCGGCTGGCCGCACAGCACGGCGTCCTGCCGCCGCTAGTCGGAGCCTCCCTGTAGACGGCGGACCAGGTTCGCCATCTCCACGGCGGTCTCGGCCGCCTCGGCACCCTTGTTGTGCTTGGGGCCGCTGCGGGCCAGCGCCTGATCGCGGTCGAACGTGGTGAGGACGCCGAATGCGACCGGCACCCCGGTGTCCATCTGGACGTGCATGAGCCCAGCCGCGCACTCGCCGGCCACGTACTGGAAGTGCGCCGTCTCGCCGTTGACCACGCAGCCGAGGGCGACGATGGCGTCGGCCTGGCCGCCTTCGGCCAGCGTCAGGGCGGCCACCGGCAGCTCGAGGGCGCCCGGAACCCACACCACGTCGGGATCCGTAGCGGACATCCGCTCAAGGGCCTCGAGGGCGCCGGCCAGCAGGCGCCGGGAGATGTCGAGGTTGTAGCGGGAGACGACGACCGCGATCCGCAGGTCGCCGGCGTCGAGATCACGCGCGGTCGGCTTCTCGGCGCTCCTCTCCCCCACGCCGCTAGAGCAGGTGTCCCAGCTTGTCTTTCTTCGTCTGCAGGTAGCGCCGGTTGTGATCGGTCGGCGCGATCTTGATGGGCACCTGCTCGACCACCTCGAGCCCGAAGGCCTCGAGCCCGATCAGCTTGCGGGGGTTGTTGGTGAGGATCCGCATCTTGCGGACGCCCAGATCGTAGAGGATCTGGTAGCCGATACCATAGTCGCGCGAGTCGGCCGGCTGGTCGAGCGCCTCGTTGGCCTCCACCGTGTCCATCCCCCCGTCCTGCAGGTTGTAGGCGCGCAGCTTGTCGATCAGGCCGATGCCGCGGCCCTCATGGTTGCCGATATAGAGGACGACGCCGCTGCCGTGCTCGGCGATCGCCCGCATCGCGGCCGCCAGCTGAGGACCGCAGTCGCAGCGCTGGCTGCCGAAGACGTCGCCGGTCAGGCACCTCGAGTGGGCTCGTAGCAGGATCGGCTGGGCGGAGTCGATCCTGCCCAACACCATCGCCAAGTGGACCTCCTGCGTGAGGAGATCCTCGTAGGCGTGGGCCTCCCAGACCAGCTCGTCGATCGGGATCTTGGCGGTCACACGCTTTTCGACGAGCTTCTCGTTGCGCCTCCGATAGGCGATCAGGTCCTTGATCGTGATGATCTTGACGTCGTGCCTGGCCCCGAACTTCTCCAGGTCGGGGATGCGGGCCATGGTGCCGTCGTCGTTCATGACCTCGCAGATCACGCCCGCCGGGTAGAGGCCGGCGAGCCGGGCCAGGTCGACCGCGGCCTCGGTCTGGCCGGCCCGGGCGAGGACGCCGCCCTCCGCCGCGCGCAGCGGAAACGTGTGGCCGGGCTTGGCGAAGTCGCTGGGCTTGGCGTCGGGGTTGAGGAGGTGCTTGATCGTGGCGGCGCGATCGTAGGCGCTGATGCCGGTCGTAACGAAGTCCCTGGCCTCCACCGAGACGCTGAAGGCGGTCCCGAAACGGCTGGTGTTATGGGCGACGGCGGGCTCGATCTCGAGCTCGTCGAGGCGCCTGGCGATGACCGGCATGCAGACCAGCCCGCCCGCGTGCTTGGCCATGAAGGCGATGTGCTCGGGCGTGACGAGCTGCGCGGCCACACAGAGGTCGCCCTCGTTCTCGCGGTCCTCGTCGTCCACGATGATCACGAACCGGCCATCCTCGAAGTCGGCGATCGCCTCGGGGATCGTGGCTAGCGGCATTCGAGGACCCTTCCCACGTATCGCGCCATGACATCCACTTCCAGGTTCACAAGGGTACCCGGAGAATACATACCCGCAATTGTCGCCTTCAACGTGTGCGGGATCAGGGCGACCTGGAAGGTGCCGGCCTCATCGTCGACAACGGAAACCGTGAGGCTGATCCCGTCGATGGCGATCGAGCCCTTCTCCGCGACGTAGGGGCGAAGGTCGGGGGGCAGCTCGACCCTGAGGTCGGGGCCGGCCGCGACAACGCGCGCGGTTGCGTCCACATGGCCGAGGACGAGGTGGCCGTCCAGGCCCTGGGCGAGGGTCAGGGGGGGCTCCAGGTTCACCTCGTCGCCCGCCCGAAGCGATCCCAGGTTGGTCCGGCGCAGCGTCTCGGCGACCATGTCGGCCCGGAAAACGCCGGCGTGGGTTGCGGTCACCGTCAGGCAGACGCCGTTCACCGCGATGCTGCCACCCACCTCCAGGCTGGGCGCCAGCTCGGGGCTCTCGACCGCCAGCCGGCCGCCCGCCTGCTCGGCGACCCGGCCCCTGGCCCTAACGATCCCGGTGAACATACCCGCTTATTAGCAGGTCTCGGCCCAGCGGCGCCGTCTCGACGTCCTCCAGGCGCAGCGCATCCTCGATCGTCTCGGGGCCCAAGCCCCCGACGGCGCCGGGAGCTGACGCCCCGCCGATGATGATCGGGCTCAGGTACGCGTAGACCTTGTCGACCAGCCGGGCGTCGAAGAAAGAGCCATGGACGGCTGACCCGCCCTCGACCAGGACGCTGAGGACACCGCGTTCGCCGAGATCGTCCAGCACCCGGCCGAGGTCTCCGCCGTGGCTGACGATCAGAGTCTCGGCGCCGCCGTCGCGGACTTTCGCGGCCGCGGGCGTCCGGCCGCTCGAGTCCAGCACCACCCGGAGCGGCTGGCGGGCCCCCGGGAACCTGGCGGTCAGCTGGGGGTCGTCCTTGAGCACCGTGCCCACGCCGACCAGGACCGCGTCGTGCTGGTGGCGCAGCCGGTGGGCGTGGGCGCGCGCCTCCTCGCCCGTGATCCACCTGGAGCCGCCCGTGCGGGTCGCGATCCGGCCGTCCAGGCTGGCCGCGAACTTGACCGACACGAAGGGCCGGCCGGTCTCCCGGTGTTTCACGTAGAACTCGTTGAGACGCCTGGCCCCCGCTTCACCGGGGCCGACGACCGTCTCGATACCGGCCGCCCGCAACCGTTCGACACCCCTGCCGGCCACCTGGGGGTCGGGGTCGATCATCGCCACCACGACGCGAGCCACCCCGGCGGCGATGACGGCGTCGGCGCACGGTGGCGTCCGGCCCTGGTGGGCACAGGGCTCCAGCGTCACGTACAGGGTGCCGCCCGCCGCCCGGTCGCCGGCCGCGACGAGGGCCAGCACCTCGGCGTGGGGGTCCCCCGCCTGCTTGTGCCAGCCGCTGCCGGCCTCCTCGCCGTCGGGCGAGAAAAGGAGAGCCCCAACCATCGGGTTGGGGCTCGTTCGATAGTCGGCCTGGGCGGCGAGCTCGAGCGCCCGCCGCATCCGAACCTCGACTAGTTCCTGGCCCTGATCTGCTGGAAGCAATCCTGGCAATATACGGGCCGGCCCTGGGTGGGCAGGAACGGGACCTGGGTGGTCTGGCCGCACACGGCGCAGACGACGTCGTGCAGGGTGCGGGCCCGGGTCACCGCCCGGCCCTCCCGCCGCAGCGAGCGGCACTCAGGGCAGCGGCCGGGCTCGTTGACCAGGCCCTTGGCCTGGTAGAACTCCTGCTCACCGGCCGTGAATGTGAACTCGATCCCGCAGTCGCGGCAGGTCAGCGCCTTGTCGGCAAAAGTGGTCACCGGTACTCTCCTCCGTTGCTCCTCTCCGAAAGTGTCCCTGGAATTCGGTACCGGCGGCTGTGAGTCGTCGCGGTCCCCTCCCCCCCGAGAGACGTAGGGACGGAGTATAGGCGAGGTTGATCGACTGTTCAATCACAAAAAAGGGCGGCCGCCGAAGCGTGCCGCCCTGCTGACTAACCGAAATAGGTCTTTCGAGATCTCTCTTCTTGGATCCCTTCGCGCAGCCCCAGCTGCTGAAGAGTGAGTTATAGGTGGACAAGCCCTCGGGCTATTAGTACCGCTCAGCTCAAGCACTCACATGCCTTACACCTGCGGCCTATCGACCTGGTGGTCTACCAGGGCCCTTACCCGGTTAACCCGGTGGGAGACCTAATCTTGGAGTCGGCTTCCCGCTTAGATGCTTTCAGCGGTTATCCGAACCGGACATGGCTACCCGGCACTGCCACTGGCGTGACAACCGGTACACTAGCGGTCCGTTCAACCCGGTCCTCTCGTAC
>DHIW01000072.1:690-10676 GCA_002404015.1 Chloroflexi bacterium UBA4736 | reverse complement strand
GTTGATCTGGATGAAGTCCTGGTGGGGATGCTTGCGGCCGCCTTGCGGCGGCACGTTGGCGACCGTGCCCTCGAGGATCTTCAGGAGCGCTTGCTGGACTCCCTCGCCCGACACGTCGCGCGTGATCGAGGGGTTGTCCGACTTGCGGGCGATCTTGTCGATCTCGTCGATGTAGATGATCCCGCGCTCGGCGCGGCTGATGTCGAAGTCGGCCGCCTGGATCAGGCGCAGGAGGATGTTCTCGACGTCCTCGCCCACGTAGCCGGCCTCGGTGAGGCTGGTCGCGTCGGCGATCGCGAAGGGGACGTCGAGGATCTTGGCGAGCGTTTGCGCCAGGTAGGTCTTGCCGCAGCCGGTGGGGCCCACCAGCAGGACGTTCGACTTCGAAAGCTCGACGTCGCCGATCATCTTCGAGGCTGAGATCCGCTTGTAGTGGTTGTAGACCTGCACCGAGAGCACCTTCTTGGCGTGCTCCTGGCCGATCACGTACTGGTCGAGGGCCGCGCTGATGGTCTTCGGGTTGGGGATGAAGCCGGTCTTGGCCTTCTTGGACCCGACCGAGCGGCTGTCCTCCTCCAGGACCTCCTGGCAGAGGTCGATGCACTGGTCGCAGATGTAGACGCCCGGTCCCGCGACGAGCTTGCGGACCTGGTCCTGGCCCTTTCCGCAGAAGGAGCAGCGCGTGTAGCGGCGGCGGTCTTCTCGGTCGTTCATAGGTTCCTAGGCCGGAGCCGGAGGATTATGCCCCCGCAGAATGTCGTTTGCAACGCTGATGCACTCGCTGCAGATGTAAACGCCGGGGCCGGCCACTAGCTGGACCTGCTGGTGGCCGAGCCTCGTCCCCACCTCGCCTTTCTCCTTCCCGCAGAACGAGCAGCGCGGCTTGTGGCGGACCACCTTGGCGGCCTTGGACCGGCGTCGGAAGATCATCAGCTCTTACTGGCGGCCTCCTTGCCGTTCACGCTGGGGACGGGGACCTGGTCGGGCGAGGCGATGATGTCGTCGATCAGCCCGTAGGCCTTGGCCTGCTCGGGTGTGAGGAAGTAGTCCCGCTCGGTGTCCTGCTGGACCCGCTCGATCGGCTGCTTGGAGTGCTTGGCGATGATCCCGTTCAGCACCTCGCGGGTGCGCAGGATCTCCTTGGCGTGGATCTGGATGTCCGTCGCCTGCCCCTGCATGCCGCCCCACGGCTGGTGGATCAGGATGTTGGCGTGCGGCAGCGAGTAGCGCTTGCCGGCTGCGCCGCCGCAGAGCAGCACGGCGCCCATCGAATAGGCCATCCCGATGCAGATCGTCGAGACCTCGGGCCGGATGTACTGCATCGTGTCGTAGATCGCGAGACCGGCGGTCACCTGGCCACCGGGGCTGTTGATGTAGACGGAGATGTCCTTCTCCGGGTCTTCGCTCTGGAGGAAGAGCAGCTGCGCGATGACGAGGTTGGCGACCTGGTCGTCGATGGGCGTGCCCAGGAAGATGATCCGGTCCTTGAGCAGCCGCGAGTAGATGTCGAAGGCACGCTCCCCCCGGTTGGTGCTCTCCACGACCATGGGCACCATGTAGTTCATCGGCCGCAGGCCGCCGCCATCCACGAGGCCATTGTAGACACGCCCTTCCCAATCTCTATCCAGCACTCTCAAGCTTCCTTTCCAACTTCTTTTACCAGGGTCTCAAGGATTCGCAGCCGTTCCAGGCGGTGCCGGAAGTAGTCCCGGGCCGACCCGTTGGCCAGTAGCTGGTCCAACGAACCCTTCAGCTCTGGGTCCCGCTCGGCCTCCGTGCGGATGTAGGCCTCGACCTCCTCGTCGGTGGGCTCGATCCCGAGCCGCTTGCCGAACTCGCTCAGGACGAGGTCCACCTTCAAGCGAGCCGCGGCGTCCGGCCGCAGCCCGTCGAGGTATTCCTCCGGAGTCTGGTTCAGGTACTGGAGGTAGCGGTCGATGCGCAGCCCCTGGCGCTTGAGCCTCTCCTCGAGGTCCGAGACCTGGTGCTCCACCTCGTGGTCCACGAGCGCCTTGGGGACCTCGACCTGGGTCCCCTCCACGACCGCTTTCAGCACGGACTGCTCGTGCGCCAGCTCGTCCAATCGGCGGGCTTGCTCGACCAGATCCTCCCGAACGGCCTCGCGGAGCTCGGCGGCCGTCTTCCGCTCACCGTCGCTCAACTGCTGCGCGATCTCGTCGGTCAGCTCGGGCACCCGCTTCTCCTTGACGCCCTGGACGGTCACCTCGAGGTTCGCCAGCTTGCCCGCCAGGTCCGGGTTGCTGTGGTCCTCCGGCATGGTGACCTCCGCGGTCGCCACCTCGCCCACCTTCTTGCCGGGCAGCACCGCCAGCAGCTCCGGCACCAGGACGCCCTCGCGGACCTCCATCTCCATTGCGTTGCGGGCCTCGGAGGCGACCTCCTGGCCGCCTGTCGCAACCTTCAGGTCGGCCACGACCAGGTCGCCGGGGCGGACCTCGCGCTCGACCGGCTCGATCTCCGCCAGCCGTTCCCGCAGCTCCAGGAGGCGCCGCTCGACCATGTCGTCGTCGACCTCGGTGTGCTGCTTGTCGACCTTCATCCCCGCCAGCTCGGGAAGCTGGACCTCGGGCATCACGCTGACCCGGGCCGAGAGCCTGGCCGGGCGGCCGCGCTCCAGGTCGAGGACCTCCACCTGGGGCCGGTCGATCGGCTCGATGCTGCGTTCCTTCAGGGCCTGGTTCACGGCCTGCGGAACGAGGGCGTCGATGACCTCCTCCCGCAGCGCGGCCGGGCCGATCCGGGCCTCGATCAGCGGCTTGGGGGCGTGGCCGGGCCGGAAGCCCTCGATCTTGACCCGCTGCGAGAGCCGCTTCAGCACCCGCTCGTAGGCCTCGTCCACGGCCTCCTGGGGCACCTCGATGGTCAGGCCGACCTGGCTGCCCGGCAGGTTCTCGGTCACGACGGAGAGTTCGGCTGTCGCCACGGTCGCGATTCTACCGACCGGTTGAAAAGATCCGGCGGGCCCTTAAGGCACGGGTGGGAGGGTCGGCGCGGGTTTGGGCTTGGGCGTCGGCGCCGGCGTCGGCACCGCCTGGATTCCCGCGCCGGGGTCGCCCGGGATGCCGTAGTCGGGAGGCGCCGGCTTGGGCGTCGGGTTGTCGTTGGGCAGCCTGGCGATGCTGGTGGCGTCGGCCAGGTACCAGCTGTTGCCGGGTCCCTTCACGACGCCGCTCGGGGGGTCGTACCACTTGTCCGGCGCGCCGGCCAGCGCCTTCTCCATGAAGTCGTGCCAGCCCGGCGCCGCCACGAAGATGCCGTCCGAGCCGGAGCGCATGGTGTGGCTGTTGTCGAGGATGTCGCCGACCCAGATCACCGTCGCCAGGTCCGGCGTGAACCCGATCGTGAGCGCGTCCTTGAAGCTGTCGGTGGTGCCGGTCTTGGCGGCCGCGTGACGCTCCGGCAGGTGGAGGGGTCCGTTGCAGCCGAAGATCAGGCAGCGGTTCTGGTCGTCGGACATGATCGAGGCCATGATGAAAGCGACCCCGGGGTCGATGGCCTGCCGCTTGTTGGCGTCGGGGTTGGCCACGTACAGCGGCTTGCCCTTCAGGTCGGTGATGCCGAGGATGGCCTCGGGGTCGTGCTTGACCCCCAGGTTGGCGTAGACCGAGAGCCCGGTCACCTCCTCGAGCATCGTGATCGGGTAGCCGCCTAGCGTGAGGCTGGCGCCGTAGTTGTAGACCGAGTCGTCGGTCGCGTAGAAGTACAGGCCGTCGGTCCCCTGGTGGGCGATCCGGGGGTTGATGCCCAGGTTGCGCCACCACTGGACCACCGCCGGCACCCCGATCGAGAGCTCGACCTTCACAGCGGGGATGTTCAGCGAGTTCTGGAGCGCCATCCGGAGCGGCAGGATCCCGTGCGTGCTCTTGTCGTAGTTGTAGACCTTGTACGTGTCCTGGCCGGGACCCTGGGGGAGCTCCAGCGGGCTCGGCCCGTCCAAGATCGGTGTGTCCATAGTCGCCTTGCGGGCGTTGATCACCGCGCCGTAGGTGAAGGGCTTCACCGAGGATCCGGGATTGCGGGGCACGCCCGACACGAAGTCGAACTTGCCCCCGTCCAGGTTGTAGTCGGGCGAGCCCACGTACACGAGGATCTGGCCGGTCTTGGGGTCCATGGAGACCAGCGAGGAGCTCAGGAGGCCGTTCGGGTCCAGGTGCTTGTTGGCGGCCAGGTTGGAGCGGACCACCTGCTCGCCGATCTGCTGCTTCGAATAGTCCAGCGTTGTCCTCACGACCAGCTGCTGGTCGCCGATCTTGAAGCCCAGCTTCTCCATCTCCGCCTGAACGTAGGCCACGAAATGGGGCGCCAGGAAGGTGTTGACCGGTCCGTACACCGTGAGCGCTTCCTTGACCGCGTTGTCGCTCTCCTCGGGCGTGATGTAGCCCGTCCGCACCATGGCGTCGAGCACCTGCTTCTGGCGGATCTTGGCGGCGTCGGCGTGGACGACCGGGTCCCACTGGGCAGGGGCCTGGGGCAGCCCCGCCAGCAGGGCGGCCTGGGCCAGGTCGATGTCCTTGGCGTCCTTGTGGATGAAGGTGCGTGCGGCCGCCTGGATCCCGTACTCCTGGTCGCCGTAGTAGCTGCGGTTCAGGTAGAGCTCTAGGATCTGGTTCTTGGTGTAGCTCCGGCTCAGCTGGTAGGCGAGGACGACCTCGCGGATCTTGCGGTCGATGGACTGGGCGGCGACGCCGTTGGACTGCTGGAGGAAGAGCTGCTTGGCAAGCTGCTGGGTGATGGTCGAGCCGCCGCCCACGACACTCTGGGAGCGGTAATTTGAGATGGCAGCCCTCAGGATGCCCTCGATGTCGAACCCGGCGTTCTGGAAGAAGTTCTTGTCTTCGATCGCGACGGTCGCCTGCAGCAGCTTCGGCGCCACCTTGTCGATCGTGACGTTCAGGCGGTGGTCGCCCTGGCTGCCGACATCGGCCAGGAGCACGCCTGCGCGGTCGTAGATGAGAGCATCCCCGCGGAAGGTCGAGGAGTCGAGGCCCTGGACCGAGGGCAGGCTGGAGAGGAACTCCTGCGCGTAGGCGTCAGCCGCGGCACCCACGAAGACGATCAAGGCGAGCGCGACTCCGAGCACCCTGAGGAGGGTCGTCCGACGCTGGCGCTGGCCCATGGGCGACCAGCCGGCGTGGAGCCGGGCGCGGGGATTGCGCCCGGATTTCGTGCGGGTTCTGGCAGGGCCCTTCATACGGCTGGGGTAGCGGCGCGCATTGTAGTCGTTAAGTCCGCTCGAACACCAGCAGGTGGCTGAGGCCGAGCGCGGCCAGCGGCGTGTGCTCCGCGCCCTGCAGCGCACGCCGTAAGACGCGCCCCGGGCCACCCAGCCGCACCGCCAGGTTGTCGTAGCCACCGAAGATCCGGCTGTGCCGGATGACCCGCACCGGCAACCCGCTGAGCAGGCTGAGCAGCCCCCGCTTGGTGTAGGCGCGCACGTGGGGGGCTAGCCGGTTGCGGAGCGGATCGGGCAGGTAGTTGACCAGGGGGATGTTGCCGAACCGGTAGCGGCCCCGCCAGTAGACGCCGTGCTGCTCGACCGGGTACCAGCGGTTGGGGCAGAAGATGACCGCGCGGCCGCCGGGGCGCAGGACCCGCGCCATCTCGGCCACGGCGGCCCGATCGTCGGCCACGTGCTCGATCACCTCGTTGGAGAGGACGAGGTCGAAGCTGCCGGCCCGGAAGGGCAGGTGCTCACCGGCCCCGCACACGACGAGCGGCCGGGCCAGGCGGCGGGCGGCCTCGGCGACCCGCTCGCGCTCGAAGTCCAGCCCGTAGGCGGCGACCGCCAACTCGGCCAGCTTCTGCACGTAGGTGCCGATGCCGCAGCCGTCATCGAGGACCGTGGCCTCAGCCAGGAAGGGCGCCGCCTCGCGGATCATCCGGAGGCGCCGCTCCTGGCCTGAGCGCCAGACGTAGGAGGGCTCGCCGCGTTCGGCGGCTAGCTCAGACGGCACCCAGCGATTATCGGGACGTCAGGCCTTGGGCTTCGGCTGCCGGACGGGCGCCGGCTCGGGGCTCGAGGTCAGGTTGACCACCGCGGCCACCCCATCCACGTTCTGCGCGCGCTCGGCGGCCTGGTCCACGAACGCCGGGTTGTCGACGACGCCCCGCAGGTAAACCGTCCGGCCCTCGACCGTGAGCTTGAGGCCGGCCGGCAAGGCACCGCCGGCCGTCACCGCGGTCTGGACGTCGGAGCGCAGGCGGGTCTCGTCAGCCGGGCCGCCCCCGGAGCGGACCTTGCCCATCACGGTGTCGACGGCCCCGGACACACCGCCCAGCTCGTCCAGCTTCTCGCGGCCGCGAACCTGCACCTGGGTGATGCGGCCGCGCACCATGTCGCGCCGGCGGTGGTCGTAGAGCAGGACCCCGACGCCCACAGCGCCGGCCAGCAGGATCAGCCCGGCCAGGGGGAGCCGGCGTCTCGGTCGCGGGCGTACCCGGTTCTCGACCTTCCGGCGGATGTCGGCGGCCGCCTGGTAGCCGCGCTTGCCGATGGCCTCCCGATCGATGTCGTCGAGACGGTCGGCGAGCATGTCGCGGAGCAGCACGTAGGTCTTCGTGAGCTCGTCCCGGGCACTCTCGCCACGATTTCTCACTTGGCGCAGATTCATGTAGTGATGCTATCACTTGTTCTACTCACTTAGAGTTGCCTCACGAACACCTCGGCGGCCTCCGCCAGCCTCTCCTGGCGCGTTCCCGGGAAGTGCACACGGACACCCGGACGGCCCGGCGACCCGAGCTCCCAGCCGGCCTCGTAGAGCTCGCCGGCCTCAGCCAGGTCTCGCGCCTGCCTGACCTGCCGGCCGTCGGTGAAGGCGACGGTCTGGGCACGCGCGCCGGGGAAGCCCAGGCGCACCTCGCCTCCCGTCTTCAGCGTGTAGACGTACTCGTCGAAGGCCCCGCCGGCCGCCTCCGAGATCAGCTCAGCGACCGTGGGGGCTTCGCCGCCGCGGGCCGCCTCGCGGGCGGCGGTTCGCCTCTCGCGGGTGGCCAGCCGCTCCCGGCGCCGGCGCTCGGTCAGCAGCACGTCCCGTTCAGAGCGCAGCTCGGCGAGATCGCGCTCGAGCGGCCGCATGCGCGCGCGGACGTCCTCCACCCGCTGGTCGAGCTCGTCCGGCGAGAGCTCGCCGAGGTCCTCAGGCATGGGTCTCGTGCTCCGCCGGACGGCTTCGGTACCGCGTGAAGAGCGCCAGGTCGTACACGATCTTTAGGCCTCCCCCAAGGAAGAAGGGTAGCCCGAAGGCCGCGACCTGGATGGCCAGGCCGGCGACCAGCGGCCCCAACGCCTGGGCGACCCCGCGCAGGGCCCCGGTGGCGGCCACGGCGCCGGCTCGTTCGGCCGGCGGGACTATCGAGACCACGTAGGCCTGGCGGGCCGGCACATCCATCTGCGAGGTGGCGAAGCGCACCAGTAGAAGGGCGATGGCCACCTGGAAGGTGGGGCTGAACGGGACCAGCAGGAGGAGCAGGTTGCTGGGCAGGTGCGTGAAGACCATCGTGTTGACGAGCCCGAAGCGGTCGGCGAGCCGGCCGGCCACCTCGTAAGAGATGGCCTGAAGCAGCGCGATCGCCGCGAACGCCGGCCCCAGGACGTCGGTTCCCGCGCCGAAGCGGACGTGCAGCCAGTAAGCGATGACCGCCGTGGCGACCAGGCCGCCGCCCAGCGCGTCCACCGCGAAGAGGGCGGCGAGACCGGCCAGGGGGCGCAGGTTGCCGAATGCGCGGGCGGCGGGTCGGTGCGTCTCGACGGCGGCGGAGAGCAGCAGCGGGATGACCGCCGTCAGCAGGCCGAGCAGGGCGTAGAGCAGGAAGAGGGCCTCGCTGCGCGCCAGGTCGCCGCCCAGCGTGCCGAACAGCCCACCGGCGGCGGCCGCGAGGCCTCCGGTCAGCGAGTAACGGGCGAAGGCCCGGTTCCGGCCCCGGGCGTCCACCGACTCGGCCAGCACCGCCTGCTCGACCGATGCGAAGGGGCCCAGGTCAACGCTCGCCGCGCCCAGCATGCCGGTGATGCCGGCCAGCAGCAGCAGGCCCGGCGAGGTCGCGAGCGCCAGGTCGAGACCGGTCAGCGCCATGAGCACGCCGGCGACCGCCAGCACGGCCCGCCGGCCCACCCTGGCCGCCGCCGCAGCGAACAGCAGCCCCGACAGCGACGCCGCCGCCAGCCCGATCGTGAGGACCAGGCCGATCTCGCCCGGCTTCAGGCCGCGTCGCTCCAGGTGGACGCCGATCAAGAGCGCCGAGAAGCCGAAGCCGAAAGCGCGCAGGCAGCGGGTGGCCAGGAGCAGGCGGTAGTCGCTCAATTTGTCAATGCGAATGTTGACAAATGGGTAGAATCGAAGCCGTGGACCGCAAGGAGAGGATCTTGCTCTATCTCAAGGCGCACTTTTCGGCGACGCTCGCCGAGCTGGCCGAGCAGATGGGGCTCAGCAAGCAGGGCACCCTTCGCCATGTCGAGGCGCTAACGGAGCTGGGTCTGGTCGCCCGGCACGTGCAGCGGGCGAGCAGCGGCCCCGGCCGGCCGGCCCACGTCTACCGCCTGACGGCGGCCGCCGCCGACCGGTTTCCACAGGGCCATCGCGAGCTGGCCAGGGAGCTGGTGGACTTCCTCGAGAGCGACCAGCTGGAGCGTTTCTTCGAGGCCCGGACGGCCCGCGTCGAGGCCGAGTATGCCGGCCGGTTGGCCGGGCTGGACTGGGGCGGGAGGGTGCGGGAGCTGGCCCGCCTCGCCACCGAGCACGGTCACATGACTGAGGTGGTGGAGCGGCCGGACGGCAGCCTGGCGCTGCGCCACTGCAACTGCCCGATCCAGGACGTCGCGGCGCGGACTCCGCACCCATGCTCGCACGAGCAGGACATGTACCGGCGCCTCCTCGGGGGCGACGTGTCGCGGTCGACCTGGCAGGCCGAGGGCGACAGCAGCTGCACTTATGAGATTCCACAGGGGGTCTCCGCGAATCGTGAGATCACCCGGAGCGTAAATGACAAGGGGAAGGCAAGGCTGAATGGCTGATTTCGAGATCAAGGACCTGCGGGTCAGCGTGGAGGGCCGCGAGATCCTGAAGGGCATCTCACTCTCCCTCAACGAGGGCGAGGTGCACGCGGTGATGGGGCCCAACGGCTCCGGCAAGAGCACGCTCTCCAACGCCCTGATGGGCCATCCCGGCTACAGGGTCACCGGTGGCGAGGTGCTGTTCAAGGGCCGCAACGTTCTCGAGCTGCAGCCAGACGAGAGGGCCCGGCTGGGAATGTACCTGGCGTTCCAGTACCCGATCGTGGTCCCGGGCATCACGATGGCGAACTTCCTGCGCACCGCCCTGAACGCCAAGCGCGGCTACGACGGCAAGGACAAGTCGAAGGCGGTCACGCCCAAGGAGTTCCGGGCCCTTCTGAAGGACCAGATGAAGACGCTGCGGATGGACGACTCGTTCCTCTCCCGCTACATCAACGAGGGCTTCTCAGGCGGCGAGAAGAAGCGCGCCGAGATCCTCCAGATGGCGGTGCTGCAGCCCGAGATCGCGATCCTCGACGAGACCGACTCCGGCCTGGACATCGACTCGATCAAGTACGTTGCCGAGTCCATCAACGCGATGCGGGGACCCAACCTGGGGGTGCTGATCATCACGCACTACACCCGGATCCTGGAGTTCATCAAGGCCGATTACGTACACGTGCTGGTGGACGGCCAGATCGTTCGCTCGGGTGGCCCTGAGGTCGCGGACGAGCTCGAGAAGACCGGTTACAAGGAATGGATCACCGAAGACGAGGAGGCGAGCTAGTGGCGGTCACACCCCAGATCAACGTCGGCGACGACTACAAGGAGAAGTACGGCTTCTTCGATCCCGAGAAGTTCGTCTTCAAGGCCAAGCGAGGCCTCTCCGAAGAGGTCGTGCGCGAGATCTCCTGGATGAAGCAAGAGCCGGAGTGGATGACGAAGATGCGCGTCCGCTCGCTGGAGATCTTCCGCA
>DHIW01000072.1:0-463 GCA_002404015.1 Chloroflexi bacterium UBA4736 | reverse complement strand
CTTCCGCAAGAAGCCGATGCCCAACTGGGGTGCGGACCTGTCGGTGATCGACTTCGACAACATCTTCTACTTCCTGAAGGCGTCGGAGAAGCAGAGCAAGTCCTGGGACGACGTCCCCGACGACATCAAGAAGACGTTCGACCGCCTGGGGGTGCCCGAGGCGGAGCGCAAGTTCCTGGCCGGCGTCGCCGCCCAGTACGAGTCCGAGGTCGTTTACCACTCACTGCACAAGGAGCTCGAAAAGAAGGGCGTCATCTTCCTCGACACGGACAGCGCGCTGCGCGAACACCCCGAGCTCTTCGAGCAGTACTTCGGCACCGTGATCCCGCCCGCCGACAACAAGTTCTCGGCCCTGAACACGGCCGTCTGGTCGGGCGGCTCCTTCATCTACGTGCCCAAGGGCGTGCGGGTCGAGATCCCGCTCCAGGCCTACTTCCGCATCAACGCCGAGAACATGGGCCAG
>DHIW01000054.1:5840-6289 GCA_002404015.1 Chloroflexi bacterium UBA4736 | reverse complement strand
TCGCGTACCGGGGCTACCGGGCCGCGATGCGAGCCCCAGACACCTTCGGATTGCTGCTTGCAACGGGAATTACGACCTGGCTGACCTTCCAGGCCTTCGTCAACATGGCGGCGGTCACTCTCACCCTCCCCACCACGGGCATTCCGCTGCCGTTCGTCAGCTTCGGCGGCTCTTCGCTGTCGGTTTCGCTGACCGCGGTGGGACTCCTCCTCAACATCTCAGCCCAGGGCGTGAAGCCGGCTGTGGGTCGCCGTGCGGGTATTGATATCGGGCGGCGGCACCGGGGGGCACATATTCCCGGCCCTCGCCGTAGCCCAAGCCCTGGCTGAGCTCGACCCCGGGGTCCAGCTTCTTTACGTCGGCCGGGAGGGCGGCATGGAGGAACGGATCGTGCCCGAGCGCGGGATCGAAATCGAAACCCTGCGCGTGCGCGGCGTCCAACCCGAGGC
>DHIW01000054.1:5485-5622 GCA_002404015.1 Chloroflexi bacterium UBA4736 | reverse complement strand
TGGCGCAACCTGGCCCTGGCCTTCTCGGTTCCGGCCGCGGTGGTGAGCGCATCGCGCCTGGTGGGACGGTTCCAGCCCGACGTAGTGTTCGGTACCGGGGGCTACGTCGTCGCCCCCGTGGGGATCGCCGCCAGCCT
>DHIW01000054.1:2939-5215 GCA_002404015.1 Chloroflexi bacterium UBA4736 | reverse complement strand
GGGCCGGACCCAGGTCACCGGCACGCCCGTGCGGCCCGAGTTCGCCGCCATCGGCCGGGCCCGCCGAGCCCAGTCCCGCGCGGTCGTCGACGGCGGCTTCCGGCTGGTCGTTTTCGGTGGCAGCCAGGGAGCGCATCGCCTCAACACCGCCGTGGCCGAAGGCCTTAAGGCGCTGCTGGCCGTGCCCGGCCTGGCGGTCCACCACCTCAGCGGCGAGCAGGACCACGACCAGCTACGGGCGATGCGCTCCGGGCTGGACGACGACCTCCGTGATCGGTACACCGTGGAACCGTTCAGCGACGCCATCGCCGCTTTGATGGAATCAGCGGACCTCATCCTCGCCCGCGCCGGCGGCAGCGCCATCGCGGAGATGACCTCGGTGGGGGCGCCGATGGTGCTGGTCCCCTATCCGCACGCCGGCGCCCACCAACGTTTCAACGCCGAGCCCGTGGCGAAGGCGGGCGCCGCCATCGTGGTTCCCGACGAAGAGCTCAGCGGCGTGCGCCTGGTGGAGACGGTGCGGCGGCTGATAACGGACCCCGACCGCCTCCGAAGGATGGCCCAAGCCAGCCTCGACTTCGGCCGGCCCGACGCCGCCGAGGCGGTCGCCCGGATTGTGGTAGAGGCGGCGCGGTGAAGGTCCACCTGGTCGGCATCGGCGGCGCCGGCATGAGTGCGCTGGCCCATCTCTACCTCGAGCGGGGGGATGCCGTGAGCGGCTCCGACTCCGCCGCGTCCGATGTCACCGAGGCGCTGACGAAGGACGGGGCGCGGGTGGCGCTGAGCCACGCCGCGGAGAACCTTGGCGACGCCCACGTGGTGATCGTCTCGACCGCCGTCGGGGAGGAGAACCCGGAGTTGCTGGCGGCTCGTCGGCGCGGCCTGCCAGTTCTCTCTCGCGGCCGGGCTGCGGCGCAGCTCTGCGCCACGCGCCGCGTCGTCGCGGTCGCCGGGACCCACGGCAAGACCACCACCACCACGCTGGTTGCCGCTGCCCTGGATCCAACCGACCCACTCGTCATCAGCGGGGGGCGTCTGCCCGGCAGCATCTACAACTCCAGGCCGGGCGACGGCGCATTCGCGGTCATCGAAGCCGACGAAAGCGACGGATCTTTCCTCGAGCTGACACCCGAGGTCGCAGTGGTTACCAACGTCGAGGCCGACCACCTCGACCGCTATGCCGACATCGGCGCGATTCGCGAGGCCTTCGAGCGCTTCGCCGACCGGGTCATCTCCACCCTCGTCGGGTGCGTCGATGACCCCGGCGCACGCGCGCTTGTCGCCGCCGCGCCCGGCGCAGTTGTCGGCTACGGCTTCGGAGATGCCGAGGTGCGCGGGTCGGGCTACGTTTCCCGCGAGGGAGGCTGCGCCTTCACCGTCGACTCGGCCTGGGGGCACGCCCGGGTTCGGTTGGCGATGCCCGGGCGGCACAACGCCAGCAACGCGCTCGGCGCCATCGCTGCCGGCCTGGTCCTGAACCGCCGGCTGACCGAGCTGGTCAGCCGGCTGGCCACCGCCGAACTCCCCGGCCGCCGCCTGGAGCTGGTCGCGGAGTTCGGCGGCGCCCGCGTATACGACGACTACGGCCACCACCCCACCGAGGTTGCCGCCACCATGAGCGCGGCGCGTGAGCTCTGCTCCGGCCGCCTCATCTGCGCCTTCCAGCCGCATCGATACAGCCGCCTCAGCGCGATGCTGGAAGAATTCGGGGCGTGTTTCGCTGCCGCCGACGAGGTCCTCCTCCTGCCCGTATACGCCGCCGGCGAGGCACCCATCGACGGCGCCACCAGCGCCGCCCTGGCCCAGTCGATCCACCGGCATGACCCCGGCCGTCGGGTCGAGGTCCTCGATTCGCTCGAACTGCTGCCGGACGAGCTCCGGCGCCGCCTGCACAACGGCGACGTCGCCGTCTGCATGGGAGCCGGCGACATCTACCGCGTCAGCCGCCGCCTGGCGGAGGCTGTGTGACAAGCGCTGAGGCGATCGCCTGGCTGGCGAACCTCGGCGCGGTGAGGCGCGACCATCCGCTGGCGCCGCACACCACCTATCGGATCGGCGGTCCTGCGGACTGGTACCTGGAGGCGTTCAACGGCCTCGAAATCCTGGTCGCGGGCTGCCGTCAGCGAGGCATTCCGCTGACCTTGCTGGGCAATGGCAGCAACCTGCTAATTGCCGATGAGGGCGTGGAAGGGCTGGTGGTAAGACCGGTCGACACTTCGATCGAGGTGCGTGGCGATGTCATCGAGGCCGCCGCGGCGGCTCGGATGGTGAAGGTC
>DHIW01000054.1:2441-2824 GCA_002404015.1 Chloroflexi bacterium UBA4736 | reverse complement strand
TGGACAACGGAGCAATGCGCCTTCGCCTACCGGACTTCGGCGTTGCGCGCGGGCTCACTCGCCGGGGGCGTCGTCACCGCGGGCGAGTTTCAGCTCCGGGACGGGGACCCCGCCGCCATCCGGTCGCAGATGGAGGAGGTCCAGCAGGCCCGCAAGGCTACCCAGCCGGTCACCGGACGCAGCACCGGCAGCGTTTTCAAGAACCCGCCAGCTGATTTTGCCGGGCGCCTTATCGAGGAGGCCGGCCTCAGAGGCCGCAAGATCGGGGGTGCCATGGTCAGCAACGAGCACGCCAACTTCATCATCAACGCTGGTGGCGCGAGGGCAGCAGAGGTGGCCGTCCTGGTTCGGCTGGTCCAGGCGGCGATCGAGGACCGATTCGG
>DHIW01000054.1:1371-2243 GCA_002404015.1 Chloroflexi bacterium UBA4736 | reverse complement strand
ATCGCCGTCCTCAGCGGTGGTGTCAGCGGCGAGCGCGAGATCTCGCTGCTCTCCGGGCGCTACGTGCTCAAGACGCTGCTCGAGCTGGGTCACGACGCCCGGCTTGTCGATTTCGGCCCCCGCGCCTCGGAGGAGCTCCACGTTCTCGCGCCGGACCTCGTCTTTCCTACCCTCCATGGGCCGCTCGGAGAGGACGGCACCGCCGCCGCCGTGCTGGAGCTGCTGGGCATGCCCTATGTCGGCTCGGGCGTGCTGGCGGGGGCGCTGGCGATGAACAAAGCCGCCGCCAAGCGGGTGATGATCGCCGAGGGCCTGCCCACCCCGCCCTTCGAGCTGATCTCCAGCGTCGCCGACCCCAGGGCGCAGGCCGGGGAATTGGTCGGCCGCCTGGGTCTGCCGCTGGCGATCAAGCCCAACTCCGGCGGCTCAAGCCTCGGTTTTACACTCGCCGGCGACGAGGACGCCGTCCTCGACGGCATCGAGGCTGCGCTGGCGGCTTCGGGTCCCGATCGCACCGCGCTGGTCGAGGCGGCCAAGACCGGCGTCGAGGTCACCATCGGGGTGCTCGGGGTGGAGCGACCGGAGGCCCTGCCGACGCTCGAGATCACGTGGCGCGAGGGCGATTACGACTTCGAGGCAAAGTACACCGCCGGGCTCAGCCATCACATCATCCCGGCGCGCATCCCCGAGGAGCAGCAGCGCCAGGTCGCCGAGTTGGCGGTGCGGGCGCACAACCTGATCGGCGCTCGTGGCCTATCTCGGGTCGATACCATCTGCGAACCGACGGGGGCGATTTGGATCCTCGAGGTCAACACCATGCCGGGTCTGACCGAGCTCAGCCTCTTCCCCGACGCAGCCCGCGCCGCCGGCCT
>DHIW01000054.1:0-1184 GCA_002404015.1 Chloroflexi bacterium UBA4736 | reverse complement strand
GAGTTCCCTGCCCTGATCAGAGGCTTGATCGACGACGCCACCCCGCGGTGAGCCGAAACCGCGGCCGCCGCCCCCTGCGCGACCTGCACCCGCGGATATCCCGCCGCCGGGGCACCTCGGTGCGCCTGCGACGCCGGACTCGGGCGGCCACGGAACCTGCCCGGCGCAGCTCCGACCGCAACTTCGGAGGGCTGGTCCGTCCCGCCACCCGGCTCCTGGTCCTGGTCGCGCAGCTGGCCTTGTTGGTGGCCCTGATCAAGAGCCCTGTCCTGGCCGCCCACCAGGTGTTGATCACGGGCAACCGGCAGCTGTCGCGCCAGCAGGTCCTGGACCGCGCCGGGCTCCGCGGCGACCCGTCGATGCTACTTCTCTCCACCGACCAGGCCGTGGCCCAGCTGAAGTTGAACGCGTACGTGCGCTCGGTCTCCATCAGAACCACACTGCCCGACCAGGTAGAGGTCGAGCTGCTGGAGTGGGAGCCGCTGGCAGTCGTTGGGCGCGGCGGCGGTTTCTACCTTCTGAACGCCCAGGGTGGGATCCTCGGCATCGCCCCCGACGCCCGCACCGGGATTGGGGCGGGGCAGCCCCACGTCGCCATCACCTGGGCCGCCCCGGGTCTGATGCGCTTGGGCCAGACCGCCCTCCCCGGACGGCTGCTCCAGGACCTCGACAAGATGTCGAGCGCCTTCCCGACGGCATACGGCCTGACGATCTCTGGTTTCGCGCTGGACGCCAACCAGAAACTCACCGCCAATACGACCGCCGGGCCGCGTATCCTCTTTGGCCAGATGGCAACCGATGAGCAGATCGACAGCCTCGATGCCAAGTTGGGGTCGCTCAGGTCGCTTCGGGCCAAGATCGACCTGGCCGACTCCAAGCTGGTCTACGTCGACCTGGAAAACCCCGCGGCCGTGACCACACGGGCGATTCCCAGCCCCACGCCCAGCGTTGCCCCATCGCCATCTCCGACGAAGAAACCTTAGTGAGTTCCCTCAATTGATCCAGGTCCTCTTCGTTCTGCTGGCCGCTGTCCTGGGGGTGATCGTGGGCATCAAGACCAACGTGGAGATCCCGGTCACCTACTCGCGTTATACCGCCGTGATGCTGCTGGCAGCGTTGGATTCGATTTTCGGCGCCCTCAAGGCATCCCTGAACGGACGCTATGAGAACGCCGTCTTTCTCTC
>DHIW01000091.1 GCA_002404015.1 Chloroflexi bacterium UBA4736 | reverse complement strand
CGCGACTGGATCTGGGATCGTGGGGTTGAGACGGCGAGCCGGGAGGAGACCTTCGCGATGGCCGCGGCCGCCTGGGACCGGCAGCTGGGCCACCTCCTCCAAGACTCGCCGTTCGCGGCGCGCAAGCTGCGTGAGGCGGGCGTGGGGCCGAGGGGGGTCGATCTCGCCGACATCGCGAAGCTGCCGCTGAGCACCAAGGAGGAGCTCAAGGCCGCGATCGACGAGGCCCCGCCGTTTGGCAGCAACGCGAGCGTGCCGCCGGAGCGGGTCAAGCGCATCTACCAGACCTCCGGCACCAGCGGCGCGCCGAGCGTCATCGCCCTCTCCGCGACCGACGTCGAGACGTGGACCGCGATCGGGACCCGGACTTACTACGCCACCGGGATCCACGATCACCACGCCGTCCTGAGCACGTTCGCCGCCGGACCGTTCGTGGCCGGCCACACCCACTTCGTGCTCACCCGCATCGGCTGCCGGACGGTGCCGGTCGGTCCGGGCGACACCGAGCGGGTCCTGTTCGCGATGCGCGCCGGCATCGCCGACACGCTCCTGGCCACCCCGTCGTTTGCTCAGTACGTCGCCAACCGCGTGGCCGCGGCGGGCGGGGAGACTGCCTCCAGCCTGGGCCACATCGTCACGGGGGGCGAGCCCGGCGGCGGCATCCCGACAATCCGCGACCACGTGCAGGAGACCCTGGCGGTAACCGTCAACGAGATCATGGGGATCGGCGACGTGGCGCCATCGCTGTTCGGCGAGTGCCCGCTGCAGCAGGGGATGCACTTCTGCGGTACTGGCCACGTCTGGCCGGAGCTGGTCGATCCCGAGACCCGCGCGTCCATGGAGTTTGAGCCTGGGGCGGTGGGCGAACTGGTGTACACCCACCTGACGCGTGAGGCGATGCCGGTGATGCGCTTCCTTGGTGGCGACATCGTGCGCATCGAAGGCACGTCGTGCGGGTGTGGCCGCACCAGCTTCCGGATGCGCTGCCTGGGCCGGCGTGACGATATGTTCATCGTGCGTGGGGTCAACGTCTACCCGGCGGCGATCCTGGCCGTGGTTGGTCAATTCCGGCCCCGGGTGACCGGACGCGCCCGCGTGGTGCGCTCGCAGGACACGGTGTCGATCGACCCGCCGGTGCCGATCGAGGTCGAGGTGCCGTCGGAGACAGTGGCCGGAGGCGCGCTGACGGACGAGCTGGAGGCGGCCGTGCGGGCGCACCTCACCTTCCGCTGCAAGGTCGAGCTGGTTCCTGAGAGCGCCTTCGGCGACAGCGCCTACAAGACCAGGCTCGCGGTTACGCGCGTGTGAGCAAGCGCCGCCGGCTCCGCTCCGAGGTCGCCTACAGCACCGCCGACCGGATCGTGGTACGCGGCCACGACCTGGTCGACCTGATCGGCAACGTGGCCCTGGGCGACATGGCCTTCCTGGAGCTGAAGGGGCGCCTTCCCACCTCGCAGGAATCGGCCGTGTTCAACGCAATCACGGTGACCCTGGTGGAGCACGGGATGACCCCCAGTACGATCGCCGCCCGGATGACCTATCTGGGCGCCCCAGAGTCACTTCAGGGCGCGGTCGCGGCGGGCATCCTCGGGCTTGGCGGTCGCTTCGGCGGCACCGTCGAGGACATTGCCCGCATCCTCCAGACGCGCCTCGGTGCGGCGCCACTGGAGGCCGACCTGCGCCAGGTGGCCCGGGACGTGGTCGAGGAGCACAGGTCGGCGAAGCGTCTCATCCCCGGCATCGGCCACCCCGAGCACAAGGACATCGACCCGCGCGTGCCCCGGCTGTTCGAGGTCGCCGCTGCCAACGGCCTGAGCGGCCGCCACGTCGAGCTGGTCAGGCTGATTGGTGATGAGGCGTCAACCGCGCTCTTCCGGAAGCTCCCGGTCAACGCCACCGGGGCGATTGGCGCCATTGCCAGCGAGCTCGAAATCCCGTGGCAGGTCTGCCGCGGGCTTGCCGTTATGGCGCGTGCCATCGGCCTCGTCGCCCACCTCCAGGAGGAGGTGGCCGACCCGCTGGCGACGGAGATCTGGAGCCGTGTGGAAGAGGAGGCCGGCGAGCAAACGCGAGAGGAGTAACATGGCGACGATGGCCCCAACTCACTTTTCGTAAGGTTCGAGACTGGTCCAAATGGCCGCCCAAGTTCCCGGCATCCACCACGTCACCGCGATCGCCAAGGACGTCCAGCGCACCGTCGATTTCTACGTTGGCAGCCTCGGCCTTCGCTTCATCAAGAAGACCGTCAACTTCGACGTTCCCGACACCTACCACATCTACTTCGGCGACCAGGTCGGCACACCCGGCACCGCGATGACCTTCTTCGGCTGGCCTCACCTACCCTGGGGTCCGGCGGCCGCCGGGCAGGTTACGGCGGTGGCCTTCGCGGTCCCCGCCGGCTCGCTCGACTTCTGGGAGCGGCGCCTCGGGGAGCTCGGCGTGGAGGCTTCGCGCGAGCGGCGCTTCGACACCGAGGTCATCGCGATCAAGGACCCTGACGGCATCCTGATCGAGCTCGTCGGCGAAGCGTCCGACGCGCGCTGGGCGCCCTGGCCGGAGAGCCCCGTGGGCGAGGCCGACCAGATACGGGGCTTCCACTCAGTGGGACTCTGCGTCAGAGAGGAGGCGCCCAGCGCCGGCTTCCTGGCCGAGGTCATGGGCTTTCGTGAGGTCGCCCGCGAGCCCGGCCGGGTCCGCTATGCCACCGGCGAGGGCGGGCCGCACGCCATCCTCGAGCTGATGGTCCGGCCCGACGCCGCGATTGGCGAGGAGACCACTGGAACCGTCCACCACGTTGCCTGGCGCGCCCTCGACGATCCCCACCAGCTGGACTGGCGGGGGACGTTGGTGGACGCTGGCCGCGAGGTCACGCCGGTGATCGAGCGCAAGTACTTCCGCTCCATCTATTTCCGGGAACCCGGAGGCGTGCTCTTCGAGATCGCAACCGACCGGCCAGGCTTCACGGTGGACGAGCCGGTCGAGGCGCTTGGCTCAGGCCTCCAGCTGCCACCTCAATACGAGGACAAGCGCGAGAACCTGGACTTCAACCTGACGCCGATCGTCATTCCAACATTCGCCGGGGCGCGGCCCGAGCGCTGAGAA
>DHIW01000010.1 GCA_002404015.1 Chloroflexi bacterium UBA4736 | reverse complement strand
CGGCTCGCGGAAGTTAGCCGAAGAGTGGGCCTACCGGTTACTAGGTGCGGCGGCCGGCGCCTCGGGCCCGGCGTCGGAGACATCGTCGAGCAGTGATGAAGCGGTGCGATCGGACTTTTGAAACCCCACAAGCCAGGGAAGCTGGTGCCACGCAGGTCCTCCTCCAATGAAGCGACTTCCTTGCAGTGGCTGAGGCCGCGCAGGCTACTGACAAAGCTCATCCCAGTCGGGATGCCAGCGTCACCTATTGAGGGTTGCATCGTGCTGCGGTCTGCTGGGCATGCGATGACGCGGCCTGTCCCAAGTGCCAGCCCCCGCAGTCGGCGGCCCCAAGCGAGGGCTAGCCGAGCGCGTGTTCGACGGCCAGCTGACCAAAGCAGAATGCCTCGGACAGGTTGCTGCCGTCGGCCGGATATAGGAGCCCGATCGCCTGACCCAGCTCGCCGGCGCCGTAAAGAGCCGGGATCGGTACGCCAAACGCATCCAGGATCTGGGCATGCTCGTTCCGACGCGGCCCGCCAGACGTGTTAGAGCCCCCGGGATAGAGCGTGACGCAGTAGAACGGCGGCCCAGTCAAGGGCAGAAGGGAATCACGGGGCCGGCCGTGAGGGTCAATTGCAGACGGATCCGCGCAAATCCGATTGTATGCCGCCACCGTTGCCGCGGCCCGCTCTGGATCGCCCACCCCGGCCTTTCGCGCCACGTCGGCGATTGACGTGCCCTCATGGATCCACCCCATCTCAAGCTCACGCCGATTGTCGGGGCTCCACTCGTACAAGCCGACCCCAACCACACCGGAGGCCAGCGAAGTCAATGGTCGGGCACCGAGTCTCGATTGGTCAAAGAACCAGTAACACGGAACGCGAGGGTATTCCTCGTTCTGAGAATCGTAGGTGAGTAGCTCGTAGTAAAAGTCGTGCCGCAGCTTCGCCTGGAGCTGCTCGTTTGCGAACCTTCGGCCATGCTTGTCGGTGATCACGTACCCACCGGGCTCCACGTAGATAACGAAGTTGCGCCAGGTGCCATCGGTGCATTGGAAATGCCCGACTGCGCGACCGGCCAACTGTGTCATGTGCCACAGGTCGGCACCGACCTGTTGGGCCATCCGAACACCGTCGCCGGTGTTCGCGGGGTTCCCGTAGAAGTGCACAGGCGCGGCTCTGAAGTAGTCGGTTTTCAATGGCTCGTCGAACTCAAAGCCGCCGTTGCTCAGGATGATGGCTCGTCGCCCGAGGAACGTGTGAACGCGGCCGTCCATGACCGCCTCTAGCGCGACCACGCGGCCCTTGGCGTCCTGCAAAAGGCGCTGACCTCGGGCTCCCCAAACAATTCCGACTTGGCGCCGACTCGAGACGGCTGAATGCAGCGCGGCGAAGAGCTCCCGACCAGTTCGGAAGCGAGAATCGCCATGACCCGCCCCGCCGGTCCCCGCCAGGTTGTCATCGAGCGCGTGTACCCGGCGCCCGTCCCTAAGTATGGATTGGCAGTACACCTCGATTGCCTCGGCTCCCTTGAAGGACGGGTGCTCGGCGCCACCGGTCCTGAGCAGACTCAGATCGGTGCCCTGCCGGTCAAGCCAGTCGACTAGATCCGATGCCTTTTCGGCCCAAGCGTGAGAAACCTCGACGGGGACAAGACCCCCAGCGCATCGGTCGAGATACGTGGTGGCCGGCTCCACGTCGCGCACGCCCATGATGAGACCGCCGGACATCTTGGTGCTTGGCGTGTGCTCATCAGCTTGATACCTCTCGAGGATCAGCGCTGAGCCTCCTAGCTCTGCGGCTCGGAGTGCCGCGGCGGCTCCGGCTGCTCCGTAGCCGACGATCAGAACGTCGGCTGTCGACTCCACATCGATACCCAATCGCATCTCCAAATACTGTCCCAATTACTGGAAGCGGGAACACCGTCGCTTGTCCCCACCGGGATGTCAGCAACTGATTCTTGTTCAAGGCGCCCCCGATAGGGTAGGACGATCAGCCAATAGCCATTCGGCCACAGCGCCAACTTGGCTGGCATCGGGGGTTGACAGCGCCTAAGCATCCGTCTTGCATAGCCGTGTGTGTTCCATGGCGCTAGGCGCGTGGCGGTTCCTGCGCGACTCTCTGGAGAGGGGCGCTCCGGCGATGGCGGCCGGCCGACTTCCATTCTCGACATTCGATCAAATGAGGAGGGGGCTGTGAAACTGGCCACTTGGCGAACCATCGCGGTTATCTGCTCCGTGGTGGTGGTTGCCTGTGGGGGCAGCAGCACCCCCTCATCACAGGCCACGTCGCAGCCGATCTCGATGCAGGTCGCGTTGTATCCCGGCAGCCTCATCAGCCTGCCGGGATACATCGCCCAGCAGAAGGGCTTCTTCAAAGCCAACGGTCTGGATGTGTCTCTAGTCGAAGTCAGCGGCGGCCCCGCTGCTGTATCCGCGCTTTTGAGCAATAGCGTCCAGATGATGCTCAACGCGACCGATCTCAATATGCAGACGAGCGAAAAGGGCCAGAAGATCGTCGTCGCCGCCGGCGACACGAATCACATGATCTTCAGTCTGATCGCGCGCACCGACGTCTCCACCCCGAACCAGAGCAAGGGCTATCCGGCAGTGATGACAGACCTGAAGGGTAAGAAGATCGGTGTTACTCAGCGAGGCTCCAGCGTCGAGTTGTTCGTCCACGTGATGCTGAAGGACGCAGGCCTAGACCCGAACAAGGACGTCGTATTCATTGGCGTCGGCCTGCCCGGCACAGCGCTGCCGGCGATGGAGAACAAGCAGATTGACGCCTATATGGCCTTCGAGCCTATGCAGACGTTGGCTGTCACCCAAAAGAAGGAAGCCAAGATCCTGGTCGACCTGCGAAAGGGTGAGGGCAACGCACTTTTCAAGGAGTGGGACTATAACTCCTGGGCCACGACCAGTGACTACGCGAGCTCCAACAAGGAGGCGATCAAGCGATTTCAAAAGGCGATGAGCCAGACCCAGGATTGGATGCACGACCCCAAGAACTTCAATGCTCTGGTGCAGCTCACCGCGAAGATACAGAACATGGACACCCAGACGGCGACAGACATGCTGAAGGGGAACCTGGACACATTCGGCTACAAGATGAGCAGCCAAGCGGTTACCAACACGTCGCAGTTCTTGGTCAGCAATGGACTGCTGAAGAACCAGGTCAAGTACTCCGACTACGTCCTGCCGGGCACTTAGACGAGGGGTGGCGTCAGATAGACGAGCGATCAAGTTCGGAGTCCGCGCACCCACGTTCCCCCCCGGCGTCGGAGTGGAGGTTCTGCGCGATTACGCGCTGACATCTGAATCGGCGGGCCTTGACTCGTTCTGGCTCCCCGAGCACCTGCTGCCCGTCCACGGGTACTACAGTTTTTTGGCGGACGACTGGGTGCTCGAACCACTCGAGGCGCTCGCCTACGTGGCGGCTATCACAGAGAGGATGCTCCTTGGTACGGCAGTCGCATTGGCGCCGTTCCGGCACCCATTGATGTGGGCGAAGATGGTTGCATCGCTTCAGTTCCTCGCACAAGGGCGGCTTATCTTGGGTCTCGGCACCGCCTGGTCCCCTGAGGAATTCGATGTGCTCGGCATTCCGCGGTCGGAGCGCGGACAGAGGACTGATGAGAGCATCGATGTGCTGCTAAAGGCTTTTGACGGGCAGCCGTTCGACCACGATGGCCGTATCTTCAATTTCAAGGGCGCGACCATTAACCCGGTTTGCGACCCGCGACCGCGAATTTGGGGGTCCGGCGGCCAAGGGATAGCCGAGTACCAGCTTGTGGGGACACGCACCATCTCCAGCAAGGTGGTCGATCGGCTCGCGCGACTTGACGGTTGGCTCACTCGACCAACGGCGAACGTCGAGCAGATGGTGGCGGAGTACAAGGTCGTTCAGGACACCGCTGCCCGCAACGGGCGCGACCCGAGCGAGATCGTTCTCGGCCACGTCAACTTCTGCCATCTGGTGGATGGCTCCCGAGAGGGCGCGCTAATGGAGCAGAAGGAGTGGTTCGCGCGCGCTCTCGGGCCGGCTGTGACCTTTGAGCGCGTACAGGCACTCCACTGGACAGGCACCCTCGACGACATTGCGGACCAGGTTCAGAGGCGGCTGGATGCGGGTGTGGACCACGTCGTGGTTCATCCCTTGAAGCCGACGACCGATCAGGTGCACCTATGGTCGGACGGCGTTGTCAAGCGGCTCCGATCGTGAATCCGGGCCTGCATGCCGACGCGACGCCGACAACCCGCCTATGCTCCCTGACCTGCGCCCGCTGTTCGTCTTCGTTCGAACCTGATGCGATGCGCGGGTCGTGCTCCTGCGGGGGCCCCCTCCTGGCGGACTACGAGGGCATCCCGCCAGAGTTGGTTCTCGGCGACCTTTGGAGCTATTCCTGGCTTCTTCCGGTAGCGGATGTCGCTCGCCGAGTGAGCCTGGGAGAAGGTGGAACACCGGTCATTGAGGCGCCCCGGCTTGCAGAGGCGCTACGGATCCACAGCCTGTACATCAAGAATGAGGGGCAGCAGCCCTCCGGCACATTCAAGGCTCGCGGCGCCTCGGTCTCGGTGAGCAAGGCGGCGGAGTCGGGCCACCGCGAGCTCGCACTGGCGACGGCGGGCAATTCGGGAATTGCGTGGGCGATCTACGCGACGCGCGCCGGTTTGACCTGCCACGTGTTTCTCCCAACCTGGACGGCGCGCGAGACGACTGACCTCCTGCGAGCTCTCAATGCCGATGTCCGGCTTATCGAGGGCCCGGTATCAGTGGCGGGCCGGGCGTGCGCTGACGAGGCGGCAGCCAACGGCTGGTGGTCCGTGGGTGCTTGGGCGGAACCCTATCGAGTCGAGGGCGACAAGACACTAGGCTTGGAGCTGCTCGCCGACCCTCGGACCTCATCGGCAGACGCTGTCATCTGGCCGTGCGCATCGGGAATCGGTCTCGTCGGGACCTGGAAGGCCGGCCGCGATCTCAATCGACTGGGTATGGAGGCTCGCGTCCCATCACTCTTCGGCGCCCAGTCAGAGACATGTGCGCCACTCCACGAAGCGTGGCGAGCAGGTGCGCCGGATCTCTTGGGGGATGGCCAGCCTTGGACTGACGTCGGCAGCATCGCCCGCGGCCTGCTTGCGCCGGCTCCGTCGGCAGCGGCACTGATCCTGCGCGCAGTGCGGGATACCGGTGGAGGATTTGTTACCGCGACGGACCAGGAGATCGTCTCCGCCGCCCGGCTCACCGTTCGCCTAACGGGGCTGCTGTTAGCCCCGGAAGCCGCCGCCGCGGTGGCGGGAATCCCCGCCCTGCTCCGTGAAGGCCTGCTGTCCGCCCGCTCCAACGTGGTTGTCGTCGCGACCGGGGCCGCCCGGCCGTCGGACTATTACGCTTGGTCGACCGCTCTAGCAACTCCCGACGCTCTTACCCCCTTGACAATCGATAGCTAGAACCCTGGTATATTCGGCGGAACTGATAAGGCGTGCCTATCAGCTTCCTTCGAATGCGCTTCGATCAGCTTCGGTATCTCGACGCGATAATCCGATTTGGCAGCTTCCGTAAGGCCGCGGATGAACTGGGCCTGGCCCAGCCCTCCATCAGCCAATCAATCCAGCAGCTCGAAAAGGAGATTGGCAGCCGGCTTCTCGATCGTTCCCGTGGAGGTGTTCGCCTGACGGCCGCCGGAGAGGCGGTAATGCCCCACGTGCGCGTCGCGCTGGCAGCGGAGGAGCACCTGCGTCTGGAGGTGGCGTCATTCTCGACACTGCACCGCGGACAACTGCGCTTGGGCACGGTCACGGCGGCCAGTAACACCATCCTTCCCCCGGTTCTCCGGCTCTTCAACAACAAGCACAGGGCGGTCGACCTGTTGGTCACAGAGACCGGCTCGCTCGACATCCTGGATGCGATCCGGCGGGGCGACCTGGATCTGGGTCTCATCTCTAGGTTGTCATTGGGCCAGCTGGCCGACGACTTGGTCGTCGAGGACCTGTTCGCCACCTCGCTGGTCGCCTGCCTGCCCGCCAAGCACCCTCTGGCAGGCCGTCGAAGCATCACGCCCGCAGAGCTGGCGGCTCAGCGGCTCATCGTCTTTCGAAAGGGGTACTTGCTGCACGACATCGTCCTCGGCCTCATTAAGGAACAGAAGTACAACATCGTCTACTACACGGACAACTCCGAATCAGCAAAACGCATGATTGCCCTGGGGGTTGGTCTAACGCTCCTCGCCGAATGCAGCATCGTCGACGATGTACTGCGACGCTCCGGCAAGATCGTCTATGTGCCAGTGGAGGGGTTGGCCTCGAGCATCTTCGTCTGCGCGGTTCGATTGCTGCGAATGCCACCGTCCAATGCCGTCCTGGCGCTCTGGCAGATGCTTCGGCAGGAGGCTAGGCGCCACGGGACCTAACCTGGGCCTGTCAGCCTCGAACGGTATCTTTCGACGGCGCGCAGTGCAACGAGCGCGTTGACGGCACCCTCTATCCGGGTGAACATGGCCAGTCCAAGCCGTCGGCCCCTCGCGATCTCCTCCCGTTGAGTTGCGTCCAAATGTGACTCGCCACTCGACCGCAGCGCAACTAGGACATGGGTCCGATCCGAGTGCTTGCGTGCCAGATCACCAATCCGGTTGAGCACGCGGGAAAAGAATTCGGCGGCTGAGTCTGTGAAGCTGATGAACGAGGCCAGGTTGAGGTGGACGACGACGGCATCGACTTCGCCGTCCTCAAGGAGGATGCGCAAGATCTCGATCGCACGAGAGCCCTCTCCCTCGATCAGCGCGCCCGAAGGAGTGTCTACGGGGTTTGCGATGCTGGCTCCGGCGGGCAACCGGAGAGCTGCAAGCCGAGTGGCCGCCTTTGGAGGGAGGGGAGACACCGAGAAGCCTTCGCGTTCCAGCAAGTCGGCTGAGAGGACGCTGATACCGCCACCCGTTCCGAACAGAGCCACCTCCTCGGTTACGCGATGCCGGTTTGGAATGATCGCTTGAAGACCTGCCAATGACTCGAGGAACTGGTCAAGAGTCTCGGTCAGAACCGAGCCCGTCTGCGCGGCGATCCCTTTCCATTTCCTCTCCTCTGTCGCCAGGGCCCCCGTGTGAGAAGACGCTGCCCGCCGGCCGGCTGGGGTCTGGCCGCCGATCAGGGTAACGACCGACTTGCTGGCGCATACCCGAGCCAGAGCACGCGCAAAACGGCGGCCGTCCTTGACGTCCTCAAGGTAGGCTCCGATCACCGTCGTCACGTCGTCCTGCTCGAAGAACTCCAATAGGTCGGTCGGGCCCAAGTCGACGCTATTGCCGATCGTGACGATGCCTGAGAACTCGATGCCCAGCCGGTCACCCAGGCTCGCGATGTCGAGGCTGAGGCCGCCGCTCTGCGAGATGACACCGACGCCCCCTAGGACGGCCGAAGGGTGCTCGAGATAGGTCAGCCGGCCTCTGGGCGAGTGCGTCCCGAGGCAGTTGGGCCCCAGCAGCCTGGCGTGTGCGCGGCGAGCCGCTTGGAGCAGTTCGGCTTCCCGCTCTGAGCCGCTTTCCAACTCACCGTAGCCGCTCGTGATCACCTGCACGAACCCCAGCCGGTCCTGAGCGCCGTCGAGGAAGCTGATGACGTCGGGCGGTGCGACAGCCAGGTAGGAGTAATCGATCGGATCGGGGATATCGACTACCGACGAGAATGCCGGCAGGCCTTCGATGGTGGCCGCGGTCGGATGGATGGGAAAAATGGTGCCGCGATACCCGTATGCACGCAGGTGGCGTATGAAGACGTTCCCCAGCGTCACCCGGTTGGATGAGGCACCCGCGACGGCGACGGACGCGGGGGTGAAGAGCCGCCGAAAGTCTGGTGCGGGCAGAAGGACCGAGTCTCCTCCTGCTGGTTCGTGACCAGTCCCGCGGACCATGATCCTGGCATCGAGGGCGACCGCCGAGCTTGGATCAAGGCGGAGCGGGTTGATCTCGACAGTTTCGATCATCTCTCCGTACTCGCTCAGAAGGCCTGACCGACCCCCGATCTGAAGAAGAACCTGGATCAGGGCTGCCTCCGACGCCTTGGCCTGGCCGCGCGCGCCCTCCAGCAGCACCTTTATCCCGGGAACCTCTCCGACCATCGCCCGAACGTCGTTCTCGCCGATCGGGCAGAACCGAAAGGCGACCTCCGGCAGCATCTCTACATAGATGCCACCCATCCCCACCATCACCATCGGGCCGAATCTCTCGTCGACGAAGCCGGCGACAATGAGCTCGTGACCCCCGAGCTGCATCTCCTCGATGAGGAAGCTATCCAACCGCCAGCCTGACACGGCTGCCTGGCGCCGCAGTGAGGCGACTGCGGTCTGGACCTCTCCGGACGTTCGTAAATTCAGGACGACTCCGCCGACATCACTCTTGTGCACTACATCGGACGACACGATCTTGACGACGTATGGCGGCCTCAACATCCGGGCGGCGCGGCCAGCTTCGTCATCCCTCTGGACGACGAAACCTCTTGGGATAGCGATTTCCAGGCTGGCCAGCACAAGCTTGCTGGAGACCTCGCCAATCGTCTGCGTGTCCATCCGCGTCAGCGTCAATTGCTTGTGGGCCAACTCGAGAGGAGATGTTTCCCAACCGTGCGAGAACCGTCGGCGTGGATCTCCAAAGCCCGGAGCAGGTAGTCACGTGTATCGCGAGGAGCTATGACCGAGTGCACACCGAAGACGCCAGCGAGGGCATACGCGGACGTCTCCTTTGTCATTTCTTGAGCGACTAGAGCAGAACTGCTCTCGCCGCGAGCATCAGCCGGCTGGAGAACACCCGCCGCCGCCGCCGGGTCCATGAAGCTGACGTCCGCGCTCCACCAGGCGGCGCTCGCGTCGGACAAGCCGCCACCGCCCATGTTGATGTAGGCCTGACCGTAGCTCTTGCGGAGGACCACCATAATGCGAGGCACCGTCACGAGCGAGAGGGCGTTCATCCAGTTGATGACTTTCCCAACGATGCCACGGCGCTCGGCCTCGAGGCCCACGAGGAATCCCGGCTGATCCACCAGCGAGATCAGCGGGATGTTGAACGAGTCACAGAGCACCAGAAAATCGATAGCCTTGTCACAGGCGTCAGCGTCGAGTGCGCCACCCTTGAAGAAGGGATTATTGGCTATCACGCCCACCGACCGGCCACCGACACGAGCCAGAGTCGTGGCCAAGCTGCGTCCGAAACGGGGCTTGAGCTCGAGGCTACTGTCCCTGTCAACAACCGCCTCGATTACCTTGCGAACGTCGTACACGCGAGATCGCGCATTAGGAACGACGCCGGCAAGGGCTTCCGCAGCATCGCCGGGGCCGGCCGGGACGGGAGAAGTCGGCGGTGGCTGCCCTTGGTGGCTGGGAAGGTAGCCCAGAAAGCGCTGGACCATAGAGATCGCATGCTCGTCAGATTCAGCGACGGCGTCAGCGAGGCCTGTGACCTCCGAATGAAGTCGCCAGCCACCCACGTCCTCGGGATCCACCTGCTCGCCCGTGGCGCTGCGAATCAGTCGTGGACTCGACACCGCCATTACCGACGCCTTCCGCATCACGCAGAAGTCGGACGCCGCCGCGTGCCAGGCAGCTGAGCCGAAGGCACTCCCCAAGACTGCGCTGACCCAGGGCGACTCCCTGCGCCGGAGGAAACGAGTCCGGCCGTCCAGCGTCGCCATGCCCTGCGCCCCCATAACGTCCGGCATGCGGGCCCCCGTTGATTCGCAGAGGAACACGATGGGCGTGCCGTTCTCCCGCGCTTTCTCCTTCATGTAGCCGACCTTGCGTTCCCCGATGGTCCCGCTCGAGGAGCCCTTCACTGTGAAGTCATAGGCGACAACCGCAACGTTCCTACCATCGATCCGGCCGAAGCCCGTTACCTTCCCGTCCGCAGGCGTGCGTTCGCGGTCAGCGGGATTGTCGGATACCGCGAAGAGGCCTACCTCTTCCCAGCTCTCAGGGTCTAAAAGCCGGTCGACTCGCTGCCTGGCGCTGAAGATGCCAGCCTCGGCCCTAGCCGCTATCTTGGCCGCACCACCCATGGCAAGGGCGTGGGTGCGTCGGCGCTCGTGCTCAATCGAGCGGGAGTGCTCGCTGACGGGCTCATCCGAACGCGCCAATCTCGAGCACCTCCCAGTCGTGCGCCGGGATCAGACTGAGATCCATGGACTGAAGCATTCGGAGTGATGCGTACCAGTCCTCCAGATCTGTATGGATGCCGGAGGGCACCCCACGGACATGATCGGGCCAGCCGACCAACTGGCCTTCGACGTTCTCCTTCGAATCGATCAGGTCGCCGGTAACGCAGAAACGTCCATCAGCCGTGTCGACGAGCACGCCCTGTGATCCGGGGGTATGGCCAGGCAACGGGATTACGCTGATTCCCTTCCGAATCACGGTCGGACCCTCGACCACCCGCATCCAGGCCGCGCTCGCCAGCCAGGCCGCCTCCATGCCGACTAGCGACGCCTCGTAGGGAACAAGCTGGGTTGGTAGTGGGGCACTGGCGAACTCCAGCTCCCTGCGCTGTACGTAGATCGGCGCTTGCATCAGCGGGTTGCCACCGCAATGGTCCCAGTGGAGATGGGTGTTGATGACCGCGTCGATGTCCTGGACAGAAAGGCCGTGGAGCGCTAGTTGTTCAGCCAGCGTCCGGCTGCCTGATTGGTCGAGCTCGGGATGAAAGCGCAGGCGTGCCAGCTCCGGGCTTGAGGGTCCAGTGTCGACCAAGAGCGTCTCAAAGCCATTCCGCAACAGCCAGACGAGCACAGGCAAATCGACGCGTCTGCCGCTAGCGTCCATGTACATGAGCGCTGATTCGGGGACGCCGTGCAGAACGCCGCAGCAGAGGGTCTCGATGCGCCACAGGCCCGTGGCGGCACCTGAGCCGTGAGTCGCTGATTCCCTGTCAGCCATCGTCATCTTTTGCCCCTTAGTGGACTGCGGACGCAGTTGCGACTGTCACAGGCTGGCCGAGTTGGTTGGCGCCAGTGACGCTGACCTCGTAGCCAGTCCCCGATTCCGAGGGAGTCTTAGCTGTTATACGCCCCTCGTACCCGACGACGTCGTCCATGACGATGGGCCGAACAAAGGTGGCCTTGAGGGTGCCCGACGCCAGCCACTGATCTCCAAAATAGTCAACCATCAGCTCGCAGATGTGCCCCATGCTCTGGGTGGCGGAAACGATCGGCTTGGGCAGGCCGGCCGCGGTGGCGGCGACTTCATCGGTGTGGATGTTCCTGTTGGGCCCCGAGAACATACGCATGCGATCCAGTGTCATCGTCTTGAGCCGACCGTACAGGCGGCGACCGATATCGGGATCGGCGCTGGCTGAGCTAGGTGGGCCAGCCTCCCGTGCGGCAACCGTTCCCTCCAAGGCGGTGGGCTCACGCTTGGCGACGATGGGTGCCGAATCCGTTGTTATTGTCCGGACCAAGCGACGTCGCAGGATCGGCCGGCCATCGAGATGTCGAATCGAGCATTCGATTACCAAATAAGGGCGCCCCCGGCGCTCGTAGCGGTCCGTGTACTCCCATGTGGTGCGCATTGGCTCGCCCACGTAGACCAGCCCCAGGAAGTACGCCTCGTCCTTGGCGTGTATCCCCGCCTCGCGGCTGGGAATCCTGTAGGAAGGGCTTCGGGTATCGTTGCTTCGATTCAGAAGCAGCCCGGGATGGACGATCGCGGCCTGGCCGGACCTACCGGCCGCGTATCGCGGGTGATAGGCCTCCATGGAATCGAGATATTGCTCGTTCATGGGCCCGTCAACGGTGAATTCGTATGGATCGAGCTGACAGATGGTGATTCCCGCCCACGATTCGGTCACGGCGAAGTCCTCCATACCTCCTCAGAACCGACCATGCGATCAATAGGCTTAGTTATGGGGACGAGCCTGTCAACCGGTCACGGAACCCCACGTAGCCCCAACGATGGTGCACCTATGCGCTGATCGCCTACACCTATAGCCGGCCGGCAGATAGGCGCTGCCTATCGGTCCATATGGGGATGCGAGTTGATCGGGGCTGCCGTGGTCCCTAGACTCGCCAGCAATGGCACGCCAATGCGTCAGCCATCGGCGGGCCCGACGGCGGTGGGCCAATGACGACGCCTGAACACGCTCCGCACCCAGATGCCGTCGCGGTGCGAGTGGAGGATGTCTGCCACTACTTCGTTCGGCGGCACGGCGAACCGCTGCTCGTGGCAGACCACGTGAGCTTCGACGTCCCGCGTGGCCAATTCGTTTCCCTGGTTGGCCCGAGCGGCTGTGGCAAGACGACCGTGCTGAACATGATCGCCGGCCTCGTAGCTCCGACTCTGGGCCGGGTGGTCAGGGATGGCAGCACGGTCACCCGCCCCCGACGCGACGTGGGCTACATGTTTGCTCGGGACGGCCTGCTGCCCTGGCGTTCGGCTCATGCGAACGTGGAGCTCGGACTTGAGTTGCGCGGCATCCCCGCCCGCGAGAGACGATCTCGGGCGGATGAGCTGCTGGACGTTGTCGGGCTGACGGGGTTTGGCTCCTCGTACCCCGGACAGCTCTCCCAAGGCATGCGTCAGAGAGTCGCGCTTGCCCGGACGCTCTCGCTGCGGCCGGACCTTCTGCTGATGGACGAACCCTTCGCAGCTCTTGACGCCCAGACCAAGTTGATCGTGCAGGAGGAGTTCATCAAGGTCTGGGAGGGGAGCGGCATGACGGTCATCTGGGTGACTCACGACCTGGAGGAGGCGGTTGCTCTAAGCGATCGCGTGATCGTCTTCAGTGCGCGACCAGGCCGCATCAAGAGTGACTCGTGGGTAGATCTTGAACGCCCTCGCAACATAGAAGAGGTCAGGTTTCTGCCGGAATTCCAGGAGGTACACAGCCGGATCTGGTCGGACCTCCGGGATGAGGTCAAGAGGGCTCAGTTATGACGGGCAAGGCGGTGGCCCAAGGCCTGGGCACTCCTCACGACCCAGATCCGGCCGTCGCCGAAATCATAGATCGGAGTCGGCGAGCCGAGCGCCGCCGGCTGGCGGTGATCTGGATCAGCCGTTTCGTGTTGCTGGCGGTCGTACTGCTGTTCTGGGAGGCGGCTGTTAGAGGCGGACTCGCCAAGGCTCTATTCTTCAGCCAACCCACAGCCGTTGTGGAGTTTCTGGCGAACGCGATCAGGACGGGCGAGCTCACGAACCATACGGTCGTCACAGTCGTCGAGACGATCTACGGTTTTGTGATCGGTAGCGCGGCGGGGATCGTGGCCGGGCTGACGCTGGCTCGATTCGCCACTTTAGACGCGATCTTCGACCCGTTCCTGAACGTTTTGAACTCACTGCCGCGGGTTGCCTTGGCTCCCCTGTTCATCCTTTGGTTCGGGATCGACCAACAGTCGAAGGTAGCGCTGGCCGTGAGCCTTGTGTTCTTCATTCTTGTCGTCAACACGCGCGCGGGAGTCAGGACCGTTCCGGAGGAGTTCATCATCATTGCCCGCAGCCTCGGGGCTGGGGAGCGTCAGATGTTCACCAAAGTCATTCTGCCGGGGGCCGTGCCGGCAATCTTTGCAGGACTCCGTTTAGGTGCCGTCTACTCGCTTCTCGGCGTGGTTGTGGGGGAGATGATCGCGGCCAGGGCGGGTCTCGGTCAGCAGTTGACCTACTACTCTGGCACCTTCAACACGGCTGGCGTGTTCGCCGTGCTCGTAATCCTGGGCGCGATAGCGGCCATCCTCAATGCGGCCATGGTCGCGATCGAGACCCGACTGCTCCGGTGGCAGGTTACAAACCGTTGAGTGGCAGCTGTGGCTCGCGCGCCTGAATTCGCGGCTCTCGACTGGCTCGCCACCAATGGCATGCGTGTCCCCAGCCATTTGCGCATCGCCGGCCTCGATGCAGGACAGGTTGCCGGTGTGAAGTTCGGGCCCCCTTGGGTGGTTAAGCCAGACGTCGCCGTGGGAGGCAAGGGCAATCTCGGCGCAGTTCGGGTCGCGAGAACGATAGACGAGCTGTCAGAGGCGATCAGCGCGGCGCTGGACTTTGATGCGGGGGCCGGGCCGGCGGGTGCCGCCTGCGTCGAGGAGTTCGTGCCCGGTCAGGAGTACTACTTATCGATTTCGATCGATGATTCGCGGCGTTCGGCGGTGGTTCGATGCTCGAATTCCGGCGGCGTCGGGTTCGACGCCAGAACTGCCCCTATTTGGGAACCCGGCTCTGACGAGCTCTTGAACCCTGGGGCCTTCGACCGTCTCCTTCAAACAGCGGGCATTTCGGACCAGCGGTTGGCATCTGAGATCCGTCAGATCGGGACCATAGCCTGGGACTTGTTCCGCCGCAGTGAAGCGATCCTGATCGAGTTCAATCCCATCCGGTGGGATGGACATCGCGCCGTCCCCGTCGGTTTCGCGCTCGAGTTCGACGACAACGCAACACCTACGGCTCGGGCGGCGTGGCCCGAGATTGAGAGGGGTGTCGACTATGGCCGACCGCAGACCGACCGGGAGGCGGCGGTCGCGCGGGCCGATAAGGCACAGCCGAGGCTACCGATGGTTCGGTTTCTCGAACTGCAGGGCGACACGGCACTTTTGATTGTCGGCGGTGGAGCTGCCCTGCTCTGCTTCGATCACCTGCGTGAGCGAGGCGCCGAGCCGGCGTGTTATGCCGACTATAGCCCCGGCGCCGGCGCCGACAAGTTGAAGGCGCTTGTCGAGGCGGGACTCACCGTGCCCGGCGTCGAGGGTGCGATCTTTGGCGCGGTAGTCGTTAGCTTGGCAGATGTAATGGAACTCGCCCGCGGTCTGGTGGACGGCATCGGTGCGGCCGGGGTGGATGCTAGGCAGCTGCCAATCGTGGCGAGGATCGCCGGTCCCAACGAGGAGCAGGCGCGAGCATTGCTGAACACGGTTCCCGGTCTGATCGCATTGGGACGCGAGCACACATTGGAGCAGGCCTGCGACCGGCTGCTCAAGGAGATGGGCAAGGTTGACTAGGCGCTGCAGCTGGTGATTCGAGAACTGCTTGCAGATAGTCACGGGCTTATGGTCCAGGGCATCACCGGGCGCCAGGGTCAGATCGAAACGCGGTGGATGCTCGAGTCAGGAGTCCATGTAAGTGCCGGCGTGACGCCAGGGCGGGCCGGCGCGCAGGTGCACGGCGTCCCGGTCTACGATTCGGTGGCAGAGGCGCGTTCGTGCCATGGCAATCGCGTATCGATGATCTACGCGCCGCCCCCGGCGGCTGCTCAAGCCGCACTCGAAGCGGTGGAAGCCGGCGTCGAGTTGGTAGTGATGAGCGCCGAGCGCGTTCCAGTCCACGGCCTTGTCAGGGTGATCGCCGCGGCGCAGAGCCGAGGGGCGCGAGTAGTCGGGCCCAATTCGCAGGGGATCGTGGTACCCGGGGTGTCGAGGGTCGGCTGCCCCGGCGGGACCGATCCTGACCGGCGATTCCGCCCCGGGTCAGTCGCCGTTGTCTCCCGGAGCGGAGGCATGGCGAGCGAGATCAGCATGCTGCTCCGGAGCTGGCATCTCGGGACGAGTGTCCAGCTTCACATTGGTGGCGCGCCGCTGGTGGGAACCACCCTGACCGAGGCGTCCGAGATCGTCCAGGCCGATGAGGCCACCGATGTCATCGTCGTGTTCGGTGAACCATCGGGTGAACAGGAGTTGGACTTGGCACGGGCGATCGAGGATGGCCGGGTTCGGGTCCCGGTCGTGGCACTGGTGGCGGGCCGCTTCGCGGACACGATGCCGTCGTCTCTTCCGTTTGGGCATGCCCCGAGGGCGGGCGTCGGCGGCAATGCCAGTGTGGTCGACAAGATCAGGGCGCTCGAGGATGCCGGGGCGGCTGTTGTTTCTTCGCTCGCCGAGTTGCGCACCGCCCTCCAGGGTCTTGGGCTCAAGGCGGAGTAGGAATGTCCGCTCAAGCTTTGGTACTGGCCGCTGGGGACGACGTTGCAGTGGCTCTCGTTCCCCTCATTGCCGGCCGGACAGCCGAGGTGCGAGGGGCCAAGGCGATGCGAATCCAGGTGCGGGACGCGATACCGTTCGGACACAAGGTCGCGCTCCAGGATGTCGAGTCTGGACGCGATGTGCGCAAGCTGGGCCATGTGATCGGCTTTGCCCAGGTCGCGATCCGCGCCGGTGAGCACGTCCACTTGCACAACCTGCAATCACACAGAGGCCCACGTGCCTGAAGCCTTCTCCGGTTACCGGGCGGACGGTCGACCGGGCGTCCGCAATCACCTGCTGGTCGTCTCAGTGATGGACAACGTGAACGGCATCGTTCGTGGAATCTGCGGCCTTGTCCGAGGCGCAGTTCCGATCACGCACCCTTACGGTCGAGCCCAGCTTGGAGAGGACCGCGCACGCCACCTTCAAGTTCTCGCGGGGCTGGCATCGAATCCGAATGTGGGCGCCGCCGTAATCGTGAGCCTGGAGCGGACACACGCTGAGGAAGTACGTGATCGGATGCGCGCAGACAAGCCCACGGCGATCGTCGTAGTTAATGAGCACCGAAGCACCCTGGAGGCGGTGACGGCGGGGGCCGCCTCCGCCGCCCGGCTTTTGGTCGAGATCTCTCAGCGCCGGCGACGTGCAGCCGACCTCGGACAGCTCTACGTGGCGGTGGAGTGCGGAGGCTCGGATGGCACGTCAGCCGCAGTGACTAACCCCGTCGTTGGACTCCTCACCGATCGGCTGGTTCAGGCGGGTGCCACCGTCGTGATGTCTGAGCCCAGCGAGTGGATCGGCGCTGAGGATATTTTGGCCAAGCAGGCCGCCAGCCCGGCTCTCGGCCGAAGGATTCGCCAGATCGCTCGATGGTACGAGGATTATGCCAACCAGCAGGGAGTGGATCTCCGCGGGGTCAACCCTTCACCGGACAACATCGCCGGTGGCATCACGACGATCGAGGAGAAATCGCTCGGATCGATCGCTAAGGCCGGCCACTCCACGGTGCAGGAGGTCTTGGGGTTGGGGGAGGCGCCACGGAAAAGCGGCCTCGTCCTGATGGACGCCCCTGCCGGTGCGGTCGAAAACCTCACGTCGATGGCAGCCTCCGGTGCGCAGATATGCGTTTTCAGTACCGGTTCCGGCAATCCCACCGCCAATCCGGTGCTGCCGATCGTGCGCCTATCGGCGAACCCTGCGGTGACCTGGGGCGGCACCGACGTTGATTTGTCGCTTGACCGGTTGATGCGTGGCCGAGAATCGCCGGAGCACGCGGCAAATGCGCTGTACAGACTTGTTCTGAAGGTGGCTTCCGGCAGGGCAACATGGTCTGAAGCTTTCTACGAAGGCGACGTCGCCATAAGTCGATGCGGTTTCAGCCTGTGACCGAGCGCCAAGAGTGATCGATCATGAGCCGATGATTGCTAGTCGGAGTGGAGACGTCGAATGAGGGCCTGGGTGGTCCGGCGCATAGGTGGCCTCGACGCCATGGACTTGGAGGACATCGAGCGGCAGCCCGACCAGCCTGGCATGGTTCGCATCGCTGTGAAAGCAGCCGCCGTGAACTTCTTCGACACCCTGCAGCTCGCAGGTACATATCAAGTGAGGCCTGATCTGCCGTTTATTCCAGGCGCCGAGGTCGCAGGTTTGGTAGTGTCCGCGCCGGCCGATAGCGGGTTTCGGCCGGGCGACCGAGTGCTGGCCGTTGTCGGCCAGAGCGGATTAGTCCAAGGCGGCTACACCGAGCTGACCAATGCTGAGCCCCGCCGCACCGTCCGAATCCCAGATGCGATGCCCTTCGATGAGGCGGCTGCGTTCTTCGTGAACTACCAGACGGGATGGTTCGGCCTCCATCGGCGAGCTTCGCTGCGTCCGGGAGAGTTGGTGCTCGTCCATGCCGGAGCTGGTGGTGTGGGTAGCGCGGCCATTCAGATCGCAAAGGCGGCCGGGGCTCGCGTCGTCGCCACCGCAGGCACGACGGAGAAAGTCGCGCTCTGTCGCAAGTTAGGGGCCGAACTTGCAATCGACTACTCACAGAGCGACTTCGCCAAGGAGGTGAACGATTTCACCGATGGACGAGGCGCCGATGTGATCTACGATCCCGTAGGCGGCGATGTCTTCGAGCGCTCGACGAAGTGCGTCGCTTTCGAAGGGCGCATCGTGGTCGTCGGATTTACATCAGGCCGCGTTCCGGAGGTGCGGGCGAACCACGCCCTGGTAAAGAACTATTCGGTCGTCGGGTTGCACTGGGGTCTCTACGCGGAGCGCTCTCCTCATCTGATACCCGAGTGCACGGCAGAGCTCCTCGAGCTGTATTCGGACGGGAAGATTCGTCCGCTTGTTTCGCGCCGCTTTCCACTTGAAGAGGCCAGGGAAGCGCTGGCGACGGTGGCGAGCCGACGATCGACCGGCAAGGTGGTTCTGGTCAATGAAGCGGGGAGCCAGCCATCGCCTCCGCAATAACGTGGATCAAGGTGCTCGACCAGTCCCGCTGCATCGGCTGCCACGCCTGCACGACCGCATGCAAATCAGAGAACGAGGTGCCACTGGGCGTCACCCGCACCTACGTCAAGTCGGTGGACGTCGGATTGTTTCCACAGGCTCGGCGCGCCTTCCAGGTCACCCGCTGCAACCAGTGCGAGGACGCGCCCTGCGTGGCCGCCTGTCCGACGGCCGCCATGTACCGGCGGCCGGACGGCATCGTGGACTTCGACAAGAGCGCCTGCATCGGCTGCAAGGCCTGCATCGCCGCCTGCCCCTATGACGCGATCTTCATCAATCCCGACGACCACTCGGCCGAGAAGTGCAACTTCTGCTCGCACCGTATCGACGCCGGCCTGGAGCCCGCCTGCGTCGTGGTCTGCCCCACCCAGGCCATCTTCGTCGGCGACCTCAACGATCCGACCTCGCGGGCCACCCAGGTTGTGAACCGGCAGCCAGTGCAGGTTCGCCGGCCGGAGAAGGACACCCAGCCCAAAGTGTTCTACTTGGGCGCCACCCAGATGACGCTGGACCCGCTGGCCGCCCGGCGGCCGGAGGGCGGGCTCTTCATGTGGGCGGAGCAGGGGAGCGTCTCCCGCCAGGTCACCTCTGGCCATCCCGGGTCCGCCAACAGCTCGGCCGCCGCCGTCCTCTCCTACGACGTCCCCCACCTGGTGCCATGGGACTGGCGGGTCAGCCTCTACACCTGGACCAAGGGCATCGCGGCCGGCGTCTATCTGGTCGCCCTGGCGCTGGTGCTGGTAGGCGTGCTGAGGGCCGACGGCCGGCTCTGGATGCTCGCCACGCCGGTGATCGCGGGTGCCCTGCTGGCGGCCACCGGCGCGGTGCTCATCTGGGACCTGGAGCACCGTCTGCGGTTCGTCTACATCTTCACCCGGCCCCAGTGGCGGAGCTGGTTGGTCCGGGGCGCGGTCTTCATCAGCGGCTACGGACTGGTGCTGGCCGCCCACTTCCTGCTCGGCCTGCTCGGCACCTCGGCGCCTGCCCGCTGGCTGGGCCTGGCCGGGGCGCCCCTGGCGGCGGCGACCGCCGTCTACACCGGCTACCTGTTCGCCCAGGCCAAGGCCCGCGACCTCTGGCAGAGCCCACTGCTGCCGCCCCACCTGCTGGTCCAGGCAGCCCTGGCCGGAGTCTCCGCCCTCCTGCCGGCGGCGGCGTGGCTGGAGCCACGGGCGGTCCCCGAGCTGCTGGTGCTGCTGACGGCCGCCGCCGCCACCCACCTACTGATGGTGCTGGGTGAGGCCACTCTCGGCCACCCCACCGCACACGCCCGGCTGGCGGCGCACGAGATGCATCGCGGCCGCTTCGCCCGCTTCTTCTGGCTGGGCATGGCCGCCGTGGCCCTGAGTGCGCTGGCCCCGGTGATCGGTCCGGTAGCCGCCCTGCCAGCGCTGGCCGGCCTCCTCCTCCACGAGCACGCTTACGTTCAGGCTGGGCAGTCGGTGCCGCTGGCATGAACCTGGACAAGCTCAACGCCCGCGTCAGCGCGGCCCGCCAGGAGGTGGAGGCGCGCGGCGAGACCTTCTACGAGGGCGCGAGCCGCATCCACCTGGCCGCCTTCCCGCCCAAGGAGCGTTGGGGCGATTGGGTGGAGGTGGAATCACGCGATCGGAGCGAGAAGCGCTACCTGCTGGTGCCCACCACCTGCTTCAACTGCGAGTCGGCCTGCGGTCTGCTGGCCTACGTCGACCGCGACAGCCTGAGCGTGCGCAAGTTCGAGGGCAACCCCGAGCACCCCGGCTCCCGTGGCCGCAACTGCGCCAAGGGCCCGGCCACCCTGAACCAGGTCACCGACCCCGACCGCATCCTGCACCCGCTGCGCCGGGCGGGCGCCCGGGGCGAGGGCCGCTGGGAGCAGGTGAGCTGGGACGAGGCGCTTGACGATATCGCCGGCCGGATCCGCCGGGCGATCCAAGAGGAGCGCCAGAACGAGGTCATGTACCACGTCGGGCGGCCGGGCGAGGACGGCTTCACCGAGCGGGTGCTGGCGGCCTGGGGCGTGGACGGCCACAACTCGCATACCAACATCTGCTCCTCGGCCGGCCGGGCCGGCTACCAGTACTGGATGGGCCTCGACCGGCCGAGCCCCGACCACGCCAACGCCGACGTGATCTTCCTGATCTCCGCCCACCTGGAGTCCGGCCACTACTTCAACCCCCACGCGCAGCGGATCATCGAAGCCAAGCAGGACGGCGCCAAGCTGATCGTGGTTGACGTCCGCCTGTCCAACACGGCCACCCACGCGGACCACTGGTTGGCGCCTCGGCCGGGCAGCGAGCCGGCGATGCTGCTCGCGATCGCGGCCCACCTGGTCGCCACCGGCCGTTATAACCGCGAGTTCGTGCGCCGCTGGTGGAACTGGCAGGAGTTCATGGCCCGCGAGCGAGCCGACCGGCCGCAGACCTTCGAGGCCTTTGAGAAGGAGCTGGGTGAGCTCTACGCGGAATACACTTTCGAGTTCGCCGAGGCGGAGTCGGGGGTCGACGCGGCCACGCTGCGCGACGTGGCCGAGCTGGTGGCCGGCGCCGGCACCCGCTTCTCCAGCCACAACTGGCGTTCTGCGGCGGCCGGCAACCTGGGCGGCTGGCAGGTTTCGCGCTGCCTCTTCCTTCTGAACGCCCTCTTGGGCGCCGTGGCCAGCGAGGGCGGCGTCTTTCCCAACGCCTGGAACAAATGGGTGCCCCGGCCCATATATGTGCCGCCCCACCCGCCCAAATGGAATCGGCTCACCTGGCCCGAGGAGTACCCGCTGGCCATGAACGAGATGTCGTTCCTGCTGCCGCACCTGCTGAAGGAGGGCCGCGGCCGGCTGGACGTCTACTTCACGCGGGTCTACAACCCGGTTTGGACCAACCCCAACGGCTTCGCCTGGATCGAGGCCCTGACCGACGAGAAGCTCGTCGGCTGCCACGTCGCGCTGACTCCGACCTGGAACGAGACCGCCTATTTCGCCGACTACGTGCTGCCGATGGGCCACTCTTCCGAGCGCCACGACATCCACTCTTACGAGACCCACGACGCCCAATGGCTGGGCTTCAGGCAGCCTGTGCTGCGGGCCGCACGCGAGCGCCTGGGCGAGAAGGTGACCGACACCCGCGAGGTCAACCCGGGCGAGGTTTGGGAGGAGAACGAGTTCTGGATCGACCTGTCCTGGCGGATCGACCCAGACGGCGAGCTGGGCATCCGCCAGTACTTCGAATCGAAACGCGAGCCCGGCGCCAAGCTGGGCGTGGACGAGTACTACGCCTGGATCTTCGAGAACTCGGTGCCGGGCCTGCCCGAGCGGGCCCAGTCGGAGGGCATGACGCCGCTCGAGTTCATGCGCCGCTACGGCGCCTTCGAGGTGACCTCCAAGGTGGGGCCGGTGCACGAGCAGCCGGTACCACCCGCGGAGCTCGAGGACACTCGCACCGACGGCATCGGCCGCGTTTACACGCGCGCCGCCGGACCGGCCAGCCCCAACGTGGTGCCGCTGCCCACGCCCGACCCCGACTCGGAGGGTCGGCGCCCAGTCGGCGTCGAGGTTGACGGCGAGATCCTGCGGGGCTGGCCGACCCCAAGCGGCCGCCTCGAGTTCTACTCGCGGACGCTGGCCGAGTGGGGCTGGCCAGAATACGCGGTGCCCACCTATATCCGCAGCCACGTCCACCCCTCCGAACTGAGCCCCGACCAGATGGTCCTCATCTCCACCTTCCGGCTGCCGGTGCAGATCCACACCCGCAGCGCCAACGCCAAGTGGCTCGACGAGATCGCCCACACCAACCCGGCCTGGATCCACCCCTTGGACGCCGCGAGGCTGGGCGGCCTGCGCACCGGCGACCTCGTGCGGGTGGAGACCGAGATCGGCCACTTCGTCGTCAAGGCCTGGGTCACCGAGGGCATCCGGCCCGGCGTGGTTGCGTGTAGTCACCACATGGGACGCTGGAAGGTGGAGGGCCACCAGGCCGGCCAGCGGCAGATGATGGCGACGGTCCGCCTAGACAAAGGCGTCGACGGCTGGAAGCTGAACCGGCAGAAGGGCGTGGAGCCCTTCGAGTCAAGCGATCCCGACACGCGCCGGATCTGGTGGACGGACGCCGGTGTACACCAGAACCTGACCTTTCCGGTCCATCCCGACCCGATCTCCGGGATGCACTGCTGGCACCAGGCGGTGCGGGTGCGGCGGGCGGAACCGGGCGACGCCTACGGCGACATCGCGGTCGACACGGCGAAGGCCGAGGCCGTCTACAAAAGCTGGCTTGAGCTGACCCGCTCCGCCTTCCAAGTCTCGCCGGACGGCACCCGGCGACCCTACTGGCTGTTGCGGCCATTAAAGCCCGGCCACGACGCCTACGAGCTGCCGGCGGGGACATGAGCGAGCTGCTGCGCGCCCTGGGCGCGCTCGCCGAACCGCCCGGCCCCGCCGCTGCCCGGCCGGCCGCCGCCCTCGGCCTGCCCGCGCCGCCCGGCGCGGCCGAGCACGCGGACGTCTTCCTCTTCCAGCTCTACCCCTACGCCTCGGTCTACCTGGGCGCCGAAGGGATGCTGGGCGGCGAGGCGCGGGACCGGGTGGCCGGCTTCTGGCGCGCGCTGGGACTGCAGCCTCCGGCCGAGCCCGACCACCTGACCCCGCTGCTCGGCCTCTACTCGGCCCTCGCCGACGATCCCTCGGAGAAGGCCCGGCACGCCGGCAAGGCGCTGCTCTGGGAGCATCTGCTCTCCTGGCTGCCCTTTTACCTGGACGCCGTCGTGCACTGCTCCTCGCCGTTCTATCGGGCCTGGGCGGCGCTCCTCGGCGAAGCCCTGGCCGCCGAGGCGGAGCGGGTGGGCCCGCCGGCCTCGACCCCGTTGGCCCTCCGCGCGCCGGCGCCCCTGCCGGATCCGCGGGCGGCCGGCAGCCGGGCCTTCCTGGCCGCGCTCCTAGCTCCCGCCCGGACGGGCATGGTCCTGGTCCGCGACGACCTGGCCCGTGCCGCCGCCGAACTCGGCCTCGGCCTGCGCATCGCCGAACGGAGATACGTTTTGGAAGGACTGCTAAGCCAAGACCCGGAGCGGACGCTCGCCTGGCTCGCCGCAAAGGCGCGCGCATGGGGCGCCTGCCATGAAAGCCGGCCGGAGGCACTGCGACCGGTTTCCAGAATCTGGGCCCTCCGTGCCAAGTCCGCTGCGGACACGCTCGCGAATCTGGCCGTGGCGGCGAGAGAGCTACTGGATGCTGGAGTAGCGCTGGAGACAGGCGCCTGATCGCCGCGACACGCCGGCCTGCGTCTTCGCCAGTGGTTCTTGGCACCATCGGATTTGCCGCCGGCCTCCTGAGCGGCCTACTCGGAGTGGGGGGGGGCTTCATCCTGGTTCCGCTCCAGGTCGTGTTCGCTCGCATCGGCCAGCACCAGGCCCACGGCACGTCGCTGGTCGGCATCATTCCGGGTTCCCTGGTCGCCCTCCTCATCTACTACTTCGGCTCACGCCAGCCCCAGGCCGACCTGGCCTTCGCCGGATTGCTGGTCGCCGGAAGTGTCTTCGGTGCTTACGTTGGGGCCCGTTTCATGAGTCGAATTCCCGAGCGGGCGCTCAAGTATGCGATGACGTTCGTATTGCTCGGCCTGGGGCTAAAGGAGCTGCTGGCGCCGTGATCACTCACGCCGCGCTTGTGGTGCTGGCAGGCTTCCTGGTGGGAGCCGCCAGTGGAGTTCTGGGCGTCGGCGGCGGGATCTTCTTGGTCCCGATCATGACCTTTGGATTCGGGCTCCCGCAGCGAATCGCCCAGGGAACATCGCTGGCGGCCATCCTCCCTACCGCTTTGGTCGGGGGGGTCACCCATGACAGGGCTGGCAACGTCCTTCGTCGGGCCGCCCTGTGGATCGGGCTGGGCGGGGCGGTCGGCGCCATCGTCGGCGCGGCGATCGCCCTCCAGCTGCCCCACGCGGTCCTGGCCCGGGCGTTCGGCGTGGTCCTGCTCCTCGCGGCCTGGCGCATGTGGCCATAGCTCCTGCGGCCTGATATATTCCCGCGCCGCCTGAGCCTGAAATCCGCGCACAGACCTCCTCGCCTATCGCGGCTGGCCCCCGGAAGGCAGGCGACTGAGTTTCTGCGCACCTTAGGGCGGGGCCGGGACTCGATGTTCTCGGCGGAGCCGGCCCAGCCTTTAAGCGTGGGCCGCGAGCTCCCGGAATTGGTCGACCACGTCAGCGTCCTTCTTATACGCGGGCGACAGCCCGTACTTCGAGCCTAAATATTGAGGTGCTCCGGGGACGATGACGCAACTCCCGGAGCCGGACCGCCGGACCGGGAGGCCATCCTGGGCGGCCCGGCCTCCCGGCTCTTCCAGCTCCTTCAGCCCTGACCGCCAGGGCTAGGCGCCACCCGCGTAGGCGCTGGTCGCCGGCCTGGCGCAGGGACCGCGCTCAGGATCCAGTAGATGCCGGCGCCGAGTCCGGCTCCGATGAACCAGGAAAAGGGCGCAGCACTGCCCAGCGCGGGCAAAAGCGCGACGATGAGAGAGACGGCGGCAGCTGGGATGAAGGCGGCCAAGGCTCGGGGATTGACGCCGCCTTGATACCAGTACGGAGATGAGGTGCCTTCGCGGTAGAGGTCGTCCACATCGACCTTCTGCCGCCTGATCAGGAAGTAGTCCAGGAAGATGATCCCGAAGAGTGGACCAAGGAGCGCACCCAAGCCGCCAAGGAAGTAGTTGACAGCGACCGGATTGGCGTAGATCTTCCAGGGCATCACGACGATCGACACCACGGCGGCGATCAGGCCGCCCCTCTGGAAGTTGATGTACTTGGGGGCCACGTTGGCGAGGTCGTAGGCCGGTGACACGAAGTTGGCGACGATGTTGATGCCGATGGTGGCGACCGCGAACATCGCCGCGCCGAGAACGAGGACGGCGGTGTTGGGCACCTTGCTCACGATCAGGACCGGGTCCGTGATGGCCTTACCGAAGACCGTGATGGTGGCTGCCGTCACGAGCACGGAGACCACCGCGAAAGCCGTGAAGTTGACGGGCAGCCCGAGCAAATTGCCGACGATGACGGATCTCCTGGTGGGCGCGAACCGGGAGAAGTCGCAGAAGTTCAGCATCAGGGTTGAGAAGTACGCGACCACGAGAGAGATGGCGGTAAAGAATGCCAGCACCGCCTGCCCTGAGCTTAGCGTCTTGGAGCTCAGGTTCAGGTTGATCTTGCCGCCCGCCAGCACGAGCAACCAGACCATGAGGGCCAGCATTACGACCCACACCAGCGGTCCCGCCCAGTCCTGGTAGCGACGGACCGTTTCCATACCACGCGACAGGACGAGCAGTTGGATCACCCAGATGATCAGGAAACAGATCCAGCCCAGGTAGCTCAGACCTAGCAGGTCGGAGCGGTAGAGGCTGGAAGTTCCTACGGAGGGGGACACCCGGAGAACGAGCACGAGTATCGCGACCGACGCCAGATAGGTCTGGATGCCATACCAGGCGATCGCGATGATGGCCCGCGTCAGCGCCGGAATGTTGGCGCCGAAGAGGCCGAAGCTGATCCGGCTGAGCACTGGGAAGGGCACGCCCAGCTTCTGACCGGCGATGCCGCTCAAGTTCACCGCTAGAAAGGCGATGATGATCCCGACCACTAGCGCGACCAGAACCTGCCAGGCGACAAGCCCAAGGAAGAACAACCCGGCCGCAAACGTGTAGCCGCCGATGCTATGGATGTCCGACATCCACATCGCGAAGAGGTCATATGTGCGCCACGTCCTGTCCGTGGTGGGCGCCAGGTCCGCATTCAGTAGGCGCTCACTCGCAGCCAAAGTAGCTTCCTCCTCAATCGGGAAGGTCGGACCCGGACGGATGCTGGTAGGCAGTATATCGAGCCGTTTCGCGTTTGGACGAGCCGATTGATTCCAGCTACGGAGCGATTAGGACGAACCGGGAACGACGCGCCCGTCGTGGCTGTGCATGATCGGTCGCCGCACGGCGAGGTCGGTCGCATACTTCCTCGACCTCGCGCCGACTTCGAGCCTCAGCGTCGATGACGGAGAGATGAACCGGGACGCCAACCCTGAGGCGCAGGCGCGACAACTCTTCTCGAGGGCCAGCGCCATGCGCAGATACGCACCAATCGGCTTCGCGATAAGCGCCTCATCCAACGCTGGACCGCGCTCCAACCGTCTGGCTGGCACCGGGCTCCACTTCGTCCCCCTGAACTCGGTGCGGGGGGCGGCACCCTCGCTGCTACCCGTGGCCAGGACGCCCGCCCTTACACAACTCACGCCCGCGAGGCGGCCGAACACTGCCTACACTTCGTTCACAACCTCGGCGCCAACGAGGCAGGATGCCGCGGCGAGCATCGCGTTCGTGGCGCCCGCATCACAGCCGATGGATGGGGTCGGTACCTGACGCCCGAAAGCGTCGTGGTGTTCCTCCTCGAGTGGGGACCGCGCGACCGAGAGCCCGTCAGGTAGGCGGCTGAGGGTCTCGAAGTCGCCGGCGGCCGAGAGCCCGCGCATCAGGCTCAGCGGACGTAGCCGACGCGGTCGGCTCCGAGATACACCGGCAGACAAGGGGACCTTGACAGCCAAACTGACAGCCAAGCCGCTCGACAACGATGGATGGTGGCGGACGCCAGCCTGGCATGATCGCTGCCTTTGAGTTCGTGACGGACGTCGCCGGACGGTGAGGGACCGTCGTCCCGCGAACTTCAAAACCGTCTGTGGGGTCCTGATAAGGGGTCCCAGGTGGGTTCGATTCCCATCCATCCCCGCCACCTCATCTGGGGTCCAGCTCTACAAAACGTGTCCAGATATGAGGCCCCACCCCCCTGTGTTCCCCTTACTCGGTGCGGGACAGTCTTCTCTGATGAACGTTTGACAGCTACGCCGGGGCGTCTCCTCAGTCTGGCCGCGAGCCCCGCTCGACCATACCCGCCGCGTACGCAAAGATGACCGCCTGGATGCGGTCGCGAGAATCGAGCTTGGCGAGAACGTGCGCAACGTGAGTCTTGACTGTCGCCTCGCTCAGATGCAGCGCGCCGGCGATTTCGTGATTCGTGTTTCCACGGGCGAGCTGGAGGATCTCCGCCTCCCGTCCAGTCAGGGTCCCCAATTCGGCCTTCGTTGAGACCTGGGGCTTGGGCTTGTGCGCGAACTCCTCAATGAGGCGACGGGTGACAGACGGCGCCAGCAAAGCATCCCCTGCCGCAACGACCTCGATCGCGCGGACACGCTAGTCGCGCGTCGCGCCGGTGCCGTCAGCCTGGCGAGCGATCTCTGGACTCATCCTCCGGGATGAGCGCGATCCGCCGCCGGGCGTGGCCCGACATAATGGAGCCTGAGAGTGGCCATGGAGGAATCGGCCCTGGCCGAGTACCAAGTGGGAGCGATCGCCGACTTCCCCGACCGGACCGGCGTGCTGGTCCGGGCGGGCGGTCTGGAGGTCGGCGTCTTCATGGTCAAGGGCCGCATCCATGCGTATGAGAACCGCTGCCGCCATCAGGGCGGTCCGGTGTGCACAGGCGAGATCATCGGCCGCTACGAGCAGGTGCTGCTCCCGGACGGAACCGTCGCCAGCGAGCGCTTCGCCGACGACGAGGTGCGCATCGCGTGCCCGTGGCACGGCTGGGAGTACGATCTCGAAACGGGTGAATGCACCGCGGACCGCCGCTTCCGGCTGCGCCGGATCGAGGTTCGGCAGCGCGACGCCGAGGTGTATGTCGTCGTTTGACGTGGAGGCGATGTCGGACGAGGCACGGCGCCGCCTGTTCACAGCGCTGGTCCGCGTCTATGCGCAACGCGAGTCCGCAACCTCGCCCATCGAAGAGGGCGCGCTGACAGTCGACGAGGTCGCCAAGACGGTCGCCGCCATGATGCGGTCCGCGGATGTGACCAGCTTCGAGCTGGCAGCGCTCTTCAATGTCTGATCTGCGCGAAACAGCGCGAGCCGAGGTCATACCGGACCGCCAGTTTTCGTTCCTCGGGAACGCGCGCAAGGAGGCGGAGCGGCGTGGCCTCTTCGACATCCCAATCGTCGACTGCGACTGCCACGTGTATGAGACAACGGCCATGGCCGAGATCGCGGCCTACGTCCAGAACCCGGCCGTGCGCAGGCCGTTCGAGCGCTACTCGCAGTTCATGCTCGCGCATGCCTTCCTGCCCGGCAACCTGGGCGACCGGATGGTCGCCGGACGCATCAAGACCGACCTCGACCAGGTGCTGCCACAGGGTGAGTTCGAAGGCATGCATCCGATTGCCGCCGGTCTGCTCAACTCCATGAACCAGATGGCGATCGACTACTCGATTCTGTTCCCCACCCCGATGCTGACGCTGGGCACCCATCCCCAGCTGGAGGTGGAGGTCGAGCTGGCGCGGGCTTACAACCGCTGGCTGGTTGAGCGCGTCCTGCCCGCAAGCCCGCGTATCAAGACCATGGCCTATCTACCGCTCAGCGATCCCGACGCCAGCGTGGACTTCATTGAGGAGTTTGCCGGCAAGCCCGGTGTCGTGGGGTTCATGGTCACCGCCGTGCGCTACCAGCCCATTCACCAGAACCGGTTCGTCAAGGTGTTCGCCGCGCTTCACGAGCGGTCCCTGCCGGTGGCCTTCCATTCCGGTCCCAACTGGAGCGACCGGCCATTCGAGCAGCTGAACCGCTTCCTCGGCGTGCACGCGCTTGGCTTTCCCTTTTACGCGATGATCCAGCTCACCAACCTGGTCCTCAATGGGATTCCCGAACGTTTCCCGAACATGAGGCTGATCTTCATGGAGGCTGGCCAAGCCTGGGTGCAGCTGCTGATTGCCCGCCTCGACAACGAATACCGGCAGCGCTCATCGGAGGCGCCGTTGCTGAAGCGCTTGCCCAGTGAGTACATCCGCGAGATGTACTTCACCACTCAGCCGCTTGAGCAGTTCGACGATGTGGAACACACGCGTGCCATGTTCGAGGAGATCAAGGGTGAGTCGCAGCTGCTCTACTCATCCGACTACCCGCACCAAGACTTCGACCTGCCCACGCAGGTCTACGACCTTCCTTTTCTCTCGGACGATGCACGCCGCAACATCCTTGGCGGCAACGCGCTCAAGCTGTTCGGGCTGCCGGCTCCGGTCAGACCGTGATCGGCACCGCCAGAGTGTCGTAGGCGGTGTCGGACATGTGGCCGTCGAGGCCCCAGCGGTGCGCGAACTCGATGCTCTGAGCATAAACGTCTTCCGGGTACCGCTCGAAGACCAGGAGTTCGCCGAGGCCGAAGCGCGACCAGTCGTAGTCGCCTCTCAGTTCGGGAGGCAGGTTCCGCGACCACAGGTGGAGGTAGCGATCGGGTGATTCATGCAGGGCGGCGTCGGCGCGGCCCAGGGCACGGAAGTACGCTCCCAGCACCGTCGGGCTGATGGTGGGCGACACCCAGAACAGGGTGCGGAACTCGCCCTGCGCGATCCGTTCCAGGCCCTTGGTCTCGGCGATCGCGATCTCCGGGTCCAGGAGGTTGGCGACCTCGACCTCCCCGGCGACGAGAGCGAGCAGCCGCTTGCCGGGGCCGCCCACGTTCTCGACCCTGATCTCGTCCCTGGGAAGCACCGCCTCCAACGTCCGCAACGCGGTGAAGTGACTGCCCGCCATCAGGCCGACGCCGACCGGCACCCCGCGCAGGTCGGCCAAGCGGCGGATTCGCGAACCCGGCTTCACGAAGAACGCGTGGCGGGCGATCCCGTAAAGGTCGGGTACGAACTTGCCCATACCCGCGCCGCCGTTGCAGATCGATCCCCACTCGCAGGCCGAGTTGGCGACCTCCTGGGTCTTCAGGAAAGGGGCGTCCTGAGGTCGCTCGAAATAAGCGTCGGAGCCATGGCTGGAAACCTGATGCATGACCTCGTCGAGCATCATCGGCTGCAGGCCCTCGGCCTCGAAGTGGCCCTCCTCGAGGGCGATCCACTCGTGCAATCGCATGAAGTGGGGGACGACGTTGATCGGGCTCAGCTCGCTCATGCCTGGCTCTCCTCGTCTGCTCCGGATTCTGCGTGCTCACCAATCTAGCGCGGCGGGGTGACTAGCTGAGCTCCTCGATAAACAGAAAACCGGGGCCGATGCTCCCGCCGCCGCCTCCAGTTCTTCGATGATGACCTCGGCCTTCTCCTCGGCCTTCTCCGGCGCGTCCACCGCCCGTATGTGGCTTCCCCCCAGGAAGAGAACGGCGCCGGCGCCGAAGAAGAACGGAAAGCTCGGCGAGATGGCCTCCGCCAGCTTCTGGATCCCGACGGTCTGCGCGCGGTGGCGTCTATCGACTGAGTCTCTTTCCTGGAGTTGCGGCTTTTGTTACCGGTCCGCGCGCAGCATGGTTTGAGGCGAGCGCCGATGACCTGCGCCGGGCGGAGGTCCATCACCGGGCCCTGTTCAAGGAGCTGCTCGCCGGGGCGGGGCGATGAGGCGGAGGCTGCGCCCGAACGCCGGCGCGGCCGCCCGGAGGTGAGCTGTGGCCGAGATATCGATGCATCCAACGACGGTGAGCGAAGCCGGCGACGCGCTGAGCCCGGCCGCCAAGCGCACCATCACCGGGGCCTTCATCGGCTTCCTGGTGGACATGTACGACGTCTACCTGCCGGTCGTCGCCCTGACGCCGGCGCTGATCTACTTCCAACCCCAGCACCTGGCGGTCTCCACCGCCACCACGATCTTCTACCTCGTCTTCGCGGTCGCCCTGATCGGGCGCCCCATCGGGGCGTTCATCTTCGGCCACCTCGGCGATCGGATCGGGCGCCGGCCGACGACGATGATCGCCGTCGGCGGCTTCGGGATCGCCACCCTCCTGATCGCCCTGCTCCCGGGCTACGCGCAGCTGGGCATCTTCGCGCTCTTCCTGCTGATCGCGCTGCGCCTCGTCGACGGCATCTTCCTGGGTGGCGAGTACACGGCTGCCAGCCCGCTGGCAATGGAGTACTGCCCGCGAGCCAAGCGGGGCCTGTACAGCGCCATCATCCAGGCCGGCTATCCGATCGCCTTCGTTGTCATCTCGCTCTTCACCGCCGCCATGCTCATCCTCGCCCCGGCCAAGGGCCTGCAGAGCCCCTACGTACAGTGGGGCTGGCGGATCCCCTTCGTCGTCGGCGCCGTGATCGCCGGCCTCTTCCTGCTCTACTACCGCAGCGTCCCCGAGTCGGAGTCCTGGAAGCGCTCAGAGAAGGTCAAGAACCCGATCGGGAAGCTCTTCAGCGCCGCCAACCGGGGCACCTTCTTCCAGGTCTTCATAGTGATGACCGGCTTCTGGCTGACGCTCTACGTGGTCGTCTCCACCATCCCGGCGCTGCTCACGAAGCAGTTCAGCTACTCGAGCACGACGGTCACCAACGGCCTGCTGCTCGCCAACGTGGTGCTGGTCGGCGGCTACCTGCTGGTCGGCGTCATCGGCCAGAAGATCGGCCGCCGCACGATGCTCATGGTGATGGGCGTCCTCATCGCGGTCGTCGGATCGACCGCTTACGCCACCATGGTCAGCACGGCCGGCCCAGGCAACGTGGTCCAGACAATGGCCCTGGCGACGGTCGCCATCGTCCTCACCGTCTCCGGCTGGGGCCTGCTCACTGCCTACATCAACGAGCGCTTCGCGACCGGCATGCGCGCCTCCGGCTTCGGCATCGGCTACAGCCTGGCCGTGGTCCTGCCGTCCTTCTACAGCTTCTACCTGCTCGGGCTGGCCCACTTCATGCCCTACAAGTACACAGAGGTGCCCCTGCTGGTGATCGGCGGCCTGCTCATCCTGGTTGGCGGGGCACTGGGTCCGGAGACCAACCACGTGGCCATCGCGGAGGTGGACGGCGGCCCGCTGGAGGCTGCCCCGGAGCGGGTGCGGTCGGCACGGCCGCAGGTAACCTGAGGAGGCTCTAACCGGCCGGGCGAGGCCCGCTGAGCGGTCAGTCGGGCTTCGCTCGGTAGTGCAGGACGGGCGTATCGCCCGCCCGCCTGCGCTCCAAAGTGAACCTGTCAGCAGCCGCGAGGCCGGCGCCGTCGTCGAGCATGATCGTCTCCTGAGGGGCCAAGTGCGTCACCAGCCAGTCGACCGTTCCGGCGGGGGCGCCGGCGGGTACGTAGATGTAGCGGCCGTCGAGGCGCGCCTTGCGCGCGGCAGCCTCCGCCTGGGCGAAGACCTCCTGGGCGGTGGTGTCATCGCGGTACGGGTCGACGATCTCGAACATCTGAGGAGTCTCGTTTCGGGCTGTGTCGGGGTGGGCGATGTAGACGAAGGCGACCGGCCGGCCTGAAGTGTCCGCGGCGGCCAGGTTGGCTAGTTGCTCGGCCTGCTCGGCGTCGTGTGGCAGGAGGGCAAGGACCCGGGACGCCGGCAGTCGGCGGCCCTTCGACATGAAGATGACGGGCTGTTCGTAGTGGTGCACGTGGGGGTAGATGAGGGAGGGACCGCGCCGGCGTGCGCGACGGTAGGTGACGAACGCGATGCCGACTCCGACGAGCGTCACGCAGCCGCCGAAGAGGGTGGCCAACGGCTTGGCGAAGAGGTTCGTGATCCAGGCGCCGCTGACGAGCACGGTGGTGATCACGCCGAGGATGAACCGGATCCGGCCCACGTTCACGACCTCGTGGCCCAGGCGCTGGACGTGCCGCTCGTGGAAGCGCACCAGGTCGAGCGCGATGCAGGTCACCGAGAAGGCTCCCAGAAGCCCGAACGCGTAGAGGTCTCCCAGCAGCCCGACGTTGGCCCTGGACAGGACGACGATTCCCACGGGGACAGCGGTCGCGACGAAGATCGCCATGTGGGGTGTCTTGCGCCAGCGGTTGGTCGTGGTCAGGGCGGTGGGCAGGAAGCGCAGCTTGGCCAGCGCAAGGAAGACGTTGTAGGTCCCGATCAAGGCGGTATTGCTGGCAAAAACCAGCAGCAGTGCCCCGCTGATCGCCACTGACAGCTGCAGCACCGGACCGGCCGCAAAGCCTCCCAGCAGCGATACGAACTGGTTGGGGTCGTGCGTCGCCGGATCCAGGAGGGTGGTCGACCAGAGCGTCAGCAGCGGGCTCGTGACCGCGACGGTCATGACCACAAGGCCCATCGCCATTGGCGCCACCTTCTTGCGCGGCTCGGCCATCGCCGGTGCCAGCTGGGCGATGCTCTCGAGGCCCGAGAACGCAAGGAAGGCGCCCGAGAAACCTGTCAGCACCCCGAGCGGACTGAGCCGGGGGCCCGACAGCAGGTGCGAGATGGAGTTGAGGACGCCGCTCGGTCCCAAGTGGACGGCCACGCCCACTACGACGGCAAGTTGGCCCGCGGCGGCCGCGGTCGCGAAGACTGCTGTCACCTGGGCGCTGGTCTTGACACCGATCAGGTTGAGCAGGCCGAGAAGAACCAGGGCGGCAACCGTCACGAGCAGCAACAGAGGCTTCAACGGACCCGCGACAACGGTGAGGTAGATGACGCCGGACAGCGCGCTCAGCGCGGCAGTCAAGAAGTAGTCGACGAGGATCAGAAGGCCGCCGACAAGCCCCGCGAAGGGATGGATGGCCCGGGTCGCGACCGTGACCACGCCGCCGCCCTCCGGGTAGCGGATGGCGACCTCCGCGTACTTGATGCAGAGGAGGACGAAGACGACGAGGGTCATCGTGACGAACAGAGCTGCGTGCACGCCGACCTGCCCGTAGAGGATTCCAGGCGTGTAGTAGACGGAGGTCCCGATGTCGGCAAAGACGACGGCCCAGCAGAGAAACGGGCCGAGTCGGCGGCGCGGGCGCGGCGGGGCCGGTGTCAGTCGAGCCGGGTCCATCGGGGTGGTTCCGTCTGGCGAGCCGGCCACCCGCTGAAACTATCAGACGCTACGAACGCGCCCGTGGTTACGCACTTGCCGAGGCGGATGGGCCCGCCCGCCTTGTCGCCCGGCCACTAGGAACCCGGGCAGGGTTGGTGTGAGCAACACTAGGCGCGAGTCGCCGCGCCCGCCAATATCGATACCCTCGTGGACTCTCACGTAGCCAGCCTGCTCCTTATCTAGGCGAGCGCCCGGACGGGTGCTCGCGAAACCTCCTGGGTCCCGGCGATCCAGGAGGTTTTTCATTCTCCCAAGCCTTGGAGGACGTATGAAGTCGATGCCGATCGGAAAGTACCGGCCGTATCCGCCCGTGGACCTGGCGGACCGGCGCTGGCCGAGCCGCGTCATCGACCGCGCCCCGACCTGGTGCAGCGTCGACCTCCGCGACGGCAACCAGGCCCTCATCGACCCCATGGACGTGCACCGCAAGCGGCGCCTCTTCAATCTGCTCGTGAGCGTCGGCTTCAAGGAGATCGAGGTCGGGTTTCCATCCGCGTCGCAGCCGGACTTCGACTTCGTGCGGCTGCTCATCGAAGAGGACCTGATACCCGAGGACGTGACCATCCAGGTCCTCACCCAGGCCCGCGGCGAGCTCATCGAGCGGACTTTCGAGAGCCTCGCGGGCGCCCGGCGCGCCATCGTGCATCTCTACAACTCGACCTCTACGCTCCAGCGCCGGGTGGTCTTCGGCCTCGACCGGGCCGGGATCGTGGGGATCGCGGTCGAGGGCGCCCAGCTGATCAAGAAGTTGGCGGCGGACCTACCCGGGACCGACCTCACATTCGAATACTCGCCGGAGAGCTTCACAGGGACCGAGCTCGACTTCGTCAAGGAGATCTGCGAGGCCGTGATCGACGTCTGGCAGCCTTCGCCGGACCGCAAGATGATCCTCAACCTGCCGGCCACAGTCGAGATGAGCACCCCCAACATCTACGCCGACCAGATCGAGTGGTGCCATCGAAACATCGACCGTCGCGACAGCTGGATCCTGAGCGTGCACCCCCACAACGACCGTGGTTCCGCGGTCGCGGCGTCCGAGTTGGCCGTGATGGCCGGCGCCGAACGGGTCGAGGGGACGCTCTTCGGCAACGGCGAGCGCACGGGCAACGTGGACCTGATCACGCTCGCCCTCAACCTCTTCAGCCAGGGCGTCGACCCCGGGCTCGATCTCTCGGATCTCGACGAGATGCGACGCGCGGTGGAGTCCTGCAACCAGCTGCCTGTGCATCCGCGCCACCCCTACGCCGGCGAGCTCGTGTACACGGCCTTCTCGGGCTCTCATCAGGACGCCATCAAAAAGGGGATGGACGCCGCGCAGCGCGCTGAGGACGAGATCTGGGCGGTCCCCTACCTGCCCATCGACCCCCACGACGTGGGCCGCACGTACGAGGCCATCATCCGCGTCAACAGCCAGTCCGGGAAGGGCGGCGTCGCGTACATCATGAAGACGGAGCGTCATCTCGAGCTGCCGCGGCGGCTGCAGATGGAGTTCATGCAGGTGATCCAGCAGATCACCGACGCCTCGGGCAAGGAGATCACCCCGGAGGAGATCTGGCTGGCTTTCCAGTGGACGTACCTCAACCCCGAGACCTCGCTTGAGCTGGTCGAGCACCAGACCTTCGACCACCGCCACGCCGGCAAAGCGGCCGCCACCGACCTCACCGCTGTGGTCCGCATCGACGGCGTGGAGCAGACCATCACCGGCCACGGCAACGGCCCCATCGCAGCCTTCACGGAAGCGCTGGCGCGCGAGTGCGGCATCCGCCTGCGCATCCTCGACTACGTGGAGCACGCGGTCGGCTCCGGCTCCGACGCAACGGCTGCCGCCTATGTGGAAGCTGCCGACGAGGGCGGCGCGGTGGCCTGGGGAGTGGGCCTCGACCCCAACATCCTCACCGCCTCGCTGCGTGCGGTCGTGAGCGCGGCCAGCCGGCTCGAGCTGCACGCGGCGGGCGGCGCGGCGGCGCCAAAGGCGCTCGCCAAGTAGCAGAAACGCCGCGCGATCCAGGGTGATGCCGGCCCCTGCCCGACCTCAGTCCCGCTCCTCCTCGGATCACCTCGCACCTGAGGACAGGGCGACGAATCACTGGCCGGGGTCGGACGCGACCGCGGCCCGTCCGAGCCGGTGGGTTAGGACTCCGAGACAGGGAGTCACGGGGCTGGGGCCACACTAGGATCGGCCGCGAGACCGGCCAGAACCGAGACTGGGTCAGATCGGGTCCGGAAGCGCCACAGGCAATGATCATCATGTAGCATGAGGATCGTACTTACGAGCGCAATGCCGAGGCCGGAAGAGACAGCCGAGAACTTACTCAGGACGAGCACCGGGTTCCTCTTGGCCGAGTTGGGCGCGGAATCGAGACGCCGGTTCAATCAGGCTCTCGGCCGGCGCGGCCTTACCCAATCGCAGTTCAGCGTGCTCATGGCCGTGTCTAATCTCGGGCCTGCCTCCCAGCAGCAGATCGGTACCTTCATCGGCATCGATCCGCGGAACCTGGTCGGGGTGCTCGACGCCCTCGAGCAGCGGGTCTTGTTGATTCGGGAGGCAGATCCGGCCGACCGGCGCCGCCACCTGGTTCGACTCACCAGTTCTGGTCGCACCGCTCTGAATCAGCTGGCGAGCCTGTTGCAGCGCGAGGAGGAGCAGATGTTGTCGGAACTCTCCAGCGCCCAACGTGCTGACCTTCACCGGCTCCTTGTCCGCCTGCTGCCGACGTTGGCTGACCGGGAGCCCAAAGGCCCTGCCCAAACCGGTCATCAGGATCTCGAACCGCGGTCTTAGCGGGCGATATCGCATCGCCCGTGGCTGCCTGCGGGCGAGGCGCGTCAGCTCGTAGCGGCGCCGGCTGCTTCGCTTTCCTCCGCGGCCTCGACGAGCTCACCTTCGATATTGATCTGCACCTCGTCGCTGACGATGAACTTGCCGTCCAGCATCATGTCGAACCTCATTCCGAAGTCCTTGCGTTTGATCTTGCCCTCGGCCGCGTAGCCGATTCGATGCCCCATGGCAGGATCACTGAACTCACCGTACTTGACCACCGAAAGCGTTACCGGCTTGCTGGTGCCCTTGATGGTCAGGTCGCCTGTCAGGGTGTAGCGATCCCGTCGGGCGGGCTCGATCTTGGTGCTCTTGAAGGTGATGGTCGGATATTTCTCGGTCTCCAGGAAGTTGGACGACCGAAGATCGTTGTCCCGCTGCTCGTTGTGAGTGCGGATGCTCGCCGTGTTGATGGTCGCTTCGATCGTCGAGCGTTCCGGCTGCTCCGGGTGAATATCACCCGTCGCGGTCACCTCGGCGAAGTGGCCGCGGACGGTCATCATGCCCAGATGCTTGGCTGAGAACTCGACCTGAGTGTGGTAAGGGTCGAACTTCCAGGTGCCCATAAGGTTTACTCCTCAGCAATAGCCGGTGACCACGGCGACAGGTGGTAAGGGCCGAATCCCCATCGTTGACCTACCAACTGGTTCGACACTCCACTTATTTCTAGCTCAATTCGGTTGGTCGATGCGCCGGTACACTGCCCCCGTGAGCGAGGAGTTCGTCCCCGGACTCCGGTACCGATCGCGAGCGCACGAGCTGTGGGCGCTCGTCGTGGAGTCCTTTCGTGGGTGGGAGGAACGCGTGAACGAGGCCGCGGCGGCCGCCGGCTTATCGCCGGTCTCGGCCTGGGCGTTGGTCCAGCTAGACCCTGACAACCCGATCGCCCAGAAGGAGCTGGCGGCCCGCCTTCGCTGCAACCCGTCGACCGTGGTGGATCCGACCGACCGCCTTGAAGACGCCGGCCTCGTCCTTCGACAGGCCCATCCGGCCGACCGGCGCGTCAACGTGCTGCTGGTCACCTCCCAGGGCCAACGGGTAAGAGAGGAGTTGATCGAGCGCCTCTTCGCACCGCCCGAGGCTTTCCGCCAGTTGTCGGCCACGGAACAGGCCCGGTTTCGCGACGCCATGCTGGCCGCGGTCACGGGCAGTAAAGCGTCGCTTCCGGGCCGCCGCCGCAATGTGAGGAGCCTCTAACCAAAAACCGCCGCCCTCTCGGACAGGCAGCCCATCCGCCCCTTCTTCGGCGGCCTCCCGGCCCTGACCGGCAGCCTCGACCTGATCGGGGCGCTGATCGCTCAGCACCCCCTGCGCAGCCAGGCTTCGCGGCTATCCGACCTGGTCCGCGTAGGGATCGTCCCCTTGAAAGATCGCCAGGATCAGGGTCAGCCTGTCGTTGGCATCCAGCGGCGCGGTGTCGGTGATGACCCGTTCGACGAGGGCCAACCGAACGGCCTGGAGGTTGTTCTCCGTGCCGCGGGGAGTGCTGCGGTCCCTTCGCGGTCGGTGCCCCAGGTGGCTGCGGCTACGATCGGTGTGCAGCGCCATGGTGGCCATGAGCCCATCCTGTCGCCCTGTCCGTTAAGGCGCCTAAGAATTTGCTGGGGAAATTCTGTGCGCGCTGCCCCCAAGGGAGCTAAGTCACTCCAGAACGTCGGGTCGCACGGTCCTCAGCACCGCGACGATCGCGAAGGCCGCCGCGAACGCCCCGATCACCAGCAAGGAGTGTGTGGCGTCGACCTTGACGAGCGGGGTGGCGAAGGCCGCTCGCGACAGGTGTGCGGGCTCGAGCAGGTTCAGGAGCACGTTGATGTTCGGCCCCAGCAGGTAAGCGCTGATGTCGGTCCAGGGATGATCGTGGCGGGTCGCGCGCGCTGCCAGGGCCAGGATGATCGTGAGGAAGTTGTCGACCGGGAAGAACGCCAGGGAGGCCGCCATCGCGAAGGCCAGCGAGCGGCCGATCGCGGCCGCCGCCGCGGCCATCAGGATCAGCACCCCGATGCTGATGCCCTGGACGAGAACCCATCTCCAGAAGTCCTGCCAGAAGGATTGCGGCAGGTGCTGGAGCGGCGCGATGCCGCCTGTCCAGGAGCCCACCAGCAAGCTCAGCACCACCCCTACGATCACCAGGTAGGCGACCAGGAGCAGCAGCCCCATCAGGAGCAGAGTGCCCATCTTCGCCAGCAGCAGGGCCAGCCGGCCGGTGCCTCGCGCATAGATGATCCGGATCGTCCCCGACGAATACTCCATCGCGATCAGCCGCGATCCGACCAGCAGCAGGAAGATGCCCGACCCGATCTGGAACACCGTTCCGAAGATGTCCAGCATGTTGTAGGCGAAGCCGGTCCGGTCCTTCGCGGCCAGGGTGTGGATGTTGTCGGCGCTGGTGGTCGCCAGCACGATCACTCCGAACATCACCAGCGCCCCCAGCAGCATCAACCAGACGCTCAGCTGCCGCGAGACCTTCAGCACCTCGCCCCGGAACGTCCCGACGAGGCTGGGATGGGTCATCGATCGCCTCCCGTGAGGCTGAGGAAGATGTCCTCGAGGTCCTGCTGCCGCGCGGTGACAGAGTCGGGGTGGAACCCGGCCTCGACGAGAAATTCGATCAGGTTCCGGCCGCGTGCGTGCGGCGCGGCCGTCAGCACGAGGTCGCCCTGCAGGCGGGCGCCCGTCCCCCACTCGTGGCGGTGCAGCTCCTCCAGCAGGCGCTCCGGATCGTCGACCTTGACCTCGAACTCGCCGTGCGTCTCCAGCAGCTCGGCGACCGGCGCCACCCGGATCAACCGGCCCTGGTCGATGATGGCGACCCGCGAGCAGATCTGCTGCACCTCGCTGAGCACGTGGCTGGAGATGAACACCGTCTTGCCCTCGGCCGACAGCCGGCGGAGCAGGTCGCGCATCTCGACGATCCCGGCCGGGTCGAGGCCGTTGCCGGGCTCGTCCAGGATCAGCAGGTCGGGGTCGTTCAGCAGCGCCATCGCCAGGCCGAGCCGCTGCTTCATGCCCAGCGAGTAGGTCCTGACCCGGTCCTTCTCGCGGCCCGCCAGGGCGACGATCTCGATCACCTCGTCAATCCGGCCGCGCGGGAGGCCGCCGAGGAGGTCGCCGACGGCGCGCAGGTTGTCGCGTCCGGAGAGATACCCATACAGCGCCGGTGATTCGACCAGGGCGCCGACCCGAGGCAGGACCCGGGAGCGATTACGCCGGACCTCGCGGCCGAGGATCTCAACCGAGCCGGCGCTCGGGGCGATGAGCCCCAGGACCATCCGGATGGTGGTCGTCTTGCCGGCGCCGTTGGGTCCCAGGAAGCCGAACAGCTCGCCGCGCGACACCTCGAGGTCGAGGCCGTCGACGGCCTTGCGGGATCCGTACGACTTCGAGAGCTGGATCGTCTTCAGGACGCCTTCGGCTTGCGGCACCGGAGATAGAAGCACCACGGCATCAGTTTTTGTGACGCCGGCGTCCCCCCGCCCGGTCGTAGACGTGCCATTGTTGCGGTGTACGGTCACGGGCACGTAACGTCATTCCGGCGTAAGAAGAGCCTGCCTAAGGCACAGCTCGGAGGGAACGATGGGGATTCTGCTGACTTTTCACCAGACCTATCAACCGGTGCTCGGCAGCGTCCTGCTGTCGGCTCTGGTCGCTGGGCTCCCGCTCTACGTGCTGTTCATCATGCTCGCGGTCCTTCGACTCCCGGCCTGGATCTGCGCGGTGACCGCCATGCTGGCGGCCTTCGTCCTGAGCTGGCTGGTGTGGGGAATGCCCTTCGGCGTGACGGCCGCCACCGCGACCGAGGGCATGGCGTTCGGCATCTGGCCGATCAGCTGGATCGTCCTCAACGCCGTCTTCTTCCACAACCTGACCGTCGCCAGCGGCGACTTCGACGTTATCAAGCGTTCCTTGACCCGGCTGACGGAGGACCGCCGGCTGCAGGCCCTACTGATCGCGTTCAGCTTCGGCGCGCTGCTGGAGGGGATCGCGGGCTTCGGCGCGCCGGTGGCGATCACGGCTTCGATCCTGGCCAGCCTTGGCTTCGAGCCGGTGACGGCCGCGGTCCTCGCGCTGCTGGCCAACACAGCACCGGTGGCCTTCGGCTCGATCGGAATCCCGGTGGTCACCCTAGGCGCCCTGGTGGCCCCGATCTTGCACAAGGACGTGACCTCGACCACGCTGGCCCTCTCAGCCATGGTCGGCCGCCAGCTGCCCCTGTTCTCGATCGTGATCCCGGCCTATCTGATCGTGGTCCTGGCCGGCTGGCGGAGGATGCGCGAGATCCTGCCGGCCGTCCTGGTCACCGGCGTCTCGTTCGCTGTCGTCCAGTTCCTCGTGTCCAATTTCGTGGGCCCAGAGCTCACCGACATCCTGGCGGCGCTCGTCTCCATGGGCTGCCTGGCCGCACTGCTTCGGTTTTGGCGCCCGGCCCACGTCTACCGTTTCGAGACCGAATCCGCTGCAGCCGGCCCGCCGCCCGTGAGCGGGGGATCCGGACCGCCCGACCCGCCGCCCGAGAGCGCTGGGTCGGCACCGCCCGCGAGCGCTGGGTCGGGGCCCCCCCCGAGCGCTGAGGTCAACGCGGATACGCCGGGGCGGATCCTGCGCGCGTACTCGATGTATGTGCTCTTGACCGTCGTCATCCTGGTGGGCCAGATGGGCAACCTGCCGTTCTTCGCCGGCCACCCCGTGGGCGACGTCAAGACGGCGTTGGCCGCGCCGGCCAACATCACGGCCGACCTGAAGTGCGGCACCCCCCTCTTCAAGCTCTGCCCCCAGCCATGGATCGGGCCCACCCCGGCCAAGGATCGGCAGGCGTTCAAGTTCCCCGACTGGAACTTCCTCTGGCCCGGCACTTACGAGATCAAGGGCGGCAAGCCAGTCTCATTGATCTTCCGCGAGAAGCCGATCGTCGCGAAGTCCGCCGAGTACCCACTGAACTTCGACTGGAACTTCCTGGCCGCAGCCGGTTCGCTCGTGCTCTACGCGGGGCTGCTCGCCTTCCTGTTGATGAGGCTCCGCGGCGCAGCTGTCAACTTCCTGGCCGTCTACGCGCGAACGGTCCGCCAGCTCGCGCTGCCCATCGTGACGATCGCTTTCATCCTCGCGATCGCCCAGCTCATGAACTACGCGGGCATGACCTCCAGCCTGGCCATCGCGCTCTCCAAGACGGGCTTCATCTTCCCGTTTGTAGCCGCCTTCCTGGGCTGGCTGGGCGTCTTCCTGACCGGCAGCGACACATCCTCCAACACGTTGTTCGGGCCCCTTCAGGCGCAGACCGCGCAACAGCTCGGCAACGTGAGCCCGATCCTGACCGCCGGCACCAATTCGTCCGGGGGTGTGATGGGCAAGATGATCAGCCCGCAGAACCTGTCGGTGGGAGCAGCCGGCGTCAACAAGGTGGGTGCCGAGGGGGAGATCTTCCGGCGGGTTATCGGCTACAGCCTCATCCTGACCAGCTTGGTCGGCATCGTCGCGATGATCGAGGCGTACGTCATCCCGAGCATCATCCCCTCACCGTAAGCACACCGCGGCATACCGATTTGGCGTCCTCCCGCTCCATGCCAAAAGGGGGCGCTCCTGAGAGCGCCCCCCGGTGGGCAGCAATCACTGAGGTCTGCTAGTCCTCGTCCTCCCGGCGATGTCGTGGGGCCGAAGTGACGAAGGTGTCGATGATGATCGCCCCGTTTGCCTACTGCGGTGGCGGCAGGGGCTTCTGCGTCACGTCGATGCAATCGGCCATGGCGTGCTCGTCAGGCGATGTGGTCCGCCTGGCCGCGTCGGGGTTGGGCGAGGGTGGCAGGCCCCAGAGCCTTTCGATGAACGCCACCAGGCTCGTATACGAGGACTGCACATGCGAGACGGACCTCGCCTTGGCGTAAGGTCCGACGACCACGCAGGGCACGCGAGATCCAAAACGGTACTGGTCCTTGCTGTTGGGGAACGTCTCGACCAGCGGCGGCACGACGTGGTCGAACCAGCCGCCCCAGTCATCGAACGTGAGGAAGGCGACCACGCGCGGCCAGTCCGGTCCCTGGGCAAGCGCGGCGATAGCCTGGCCCAGCCAGGTGTCGGAGGCGGACATCCTGGTCCGAGACCCCGGGTGGAAGTCCTGCCCGCCCGGCGCGTAGACCCAGGAGACGTTGGGCAGGTTGCCCGCCTTGGCGTCCTGCGCGAAGGTGTTCTTGGGAGTGGCGTGCATGAGGGGGTCGGCGTAGTGCTGAAAGGCGAAGCCCCGACCGTAGTTGGCCCAGGTCTTGCCGGCCGCCACCAGGCGGGCCGGAACGCCGGGGGTCTTCAGGCTGACGGCGTAGCTCTGACCGGGATTGCGGTCTGTCCATTCGGCGTCGGCCCCTATGGCAAAGGCGTGGTTCGGGAACGAGTTCCCCGCGTAATCGGAGAAGTAGCGGTCGCAGACGGTGAAGCCGTCCATGAGCTTGTACGCGTTGGGAAGCTGGGGACGGCCGTACCGCTGGCGGAGGGCACCGCCCGGCGTCGGGGTGTCGCGCGCCAGCCAGTGGGCGTGGTCGTGCGGAGGGTCCGGAACCACGAGGTCGGGCGCGAGTGGAAGAGCCAGGTCGCCGTCGACGCCCGCAACCTCGCTGGCGAAGTTGTCGGTGGTGTGGTTCTCCATGAAGAAGATCACGACCTTCTGGATCGGGTTCGCCATGGCGATCCTCCTTGTCCATGGCTCGAGCCTCGTGTTGACCAGCCTGGAAACGGTCGGGGCCAGTCCAGCCTACGCTTCACGACCGGCGCGGCGACGACCGGCAAGCCTCCCCTTTGCAGGGGGCATGTTCAGCCCCGAAGTCGGATACTCGCGGAAGAAGTGGACAGGCTGCGACCGCCGGCCGGACTCGAGCCCCGCGCTGCCCACCGGCTGCCAGGCCAGGCGCTGAGGCTGGTCGGAGGACTTCTCGTGCTCGCTGTCCTGGTCTCTGTCGTGGCCTTCGGACGCATGGTCAGGGACAGCACCGCCCCCAAGGCCTGGGCGATCGGACAGTTTCCGTACCTGGTCCCGCCGGATCTGACGGTCGCTCAGACGGCCGCACCGGAAGTCGCGCGGCACGTGCTGCTGGGAATCGTCGCGGTCGGCATGCTCCTCACCGTGCCGTCGCTCGCGCTCCTGTTCAGGGTGTTCAAGAGCCGCAACCGGCGGTCGCGGACCAGGCGGCCCAGGCGGCCGATTGACTCAGTTCTGGCCGGGCTTGGCCATCATCATGGCGCCGATCGCGAGGATGACCGCCAGGACTCCCACGCTGGCCAGCCGCAGCTGCTGCAGCCGGCCCGCCGAGCGGTCCCCTCGCAGCAGCCGGATCACCCCCGGCCGCTGCCGCGCCACCAGGTAGACCAGCGTTCCCAGGTAGAGCACGATGGACGCCCAGAGCCAGAACCGGGTGGTCGGGTTGATGCCGGCGACCAGGACCATGCCGGCCCCGGTGAAGGGCACGGTGAGCGCGGCCGGCAGTGACAGCCGCTCCGCGGCCAGGCGCTCGAACCTGAACAGCCATCCCTCCTTGCCCTCCGCCGGCTCAGCCTGGAACGGGGATGAGGAGATTGGCCCCATACGCCACCAGGACCGCCGCCAGGTGCATCGCCAGGAGGCGAAGAAGAGCGGATTCATGGCCAGGACCAGGTTAGGGGAGGCCGCAGGCGGGCGGCCGCCGGGTCTAATCGGCCGCCGCGGAGCAGAATGGGTCGGTGCCTCCCGACCTGCAGGCGTCCTCTGTTCAGCAGGAGGGCCGATCTGACTACACCGCGGTGGTCACGCAGTCCGACGGCCAGGGCGTCTGGAACTGCGAGCACATCACCCACCACGACGCCGCGTCCGCGATCGAATGCGCGCGCCGCGAGCTGGCGCGGCGGACGTCCCCCGGCAAGCCCGCCGGCACCTGATGGCCCACCAGTGGTCGCCGCCCCTGACCCGTTGGCGAGACAGGTTGGATGAGGACGTGCGGCTCGGCCGTACGAGCGCCACGTGTGCTGACGAGGTGTACGCGGTCGTCGAGGGACTTGCGGGCACCGTCGTGCAGCTGCGGGCGGCCGGCGAAGTGCGGCTCGCGCTGAGGCTGCAGGTTGTCCTCGACGACGTGCCCAGGCTCCTGTAGACACATCAATCACCATTGACAGGCCCTGACCGAGGGTGCTTGGAGGAGCAATGACCGAGATCGAAGAACTGCATGGCGTGCTGCCGGCGCTGGTGACTCCGCTGCGCCAGGACGGGACCGTCGACGAACCGGCCATCGGCCGCCTGGTGGAGCACGTGCTCGCCGGCGGCGTGCACGGGCTGCTCGCCCTCGGCTCGACGGGCGAGACGGCCTCCCTCGACGAGCCCAGCCGGCGGCTGGTGCTGGCAGCCGTTGTCCGGGCGGCCGGCGGCCGCGTGCCCGTGATCTGCGGGGTTGCCCAGACCCACCTGGCCGCGGCCCGCGCCGAGGTGGCGGCAGCCGCTGAGCTGGGTGCCGTGGCCGCCCTGGTGACACCGCCCTTCTACTACCCGATCGACCAGGCGACGGTGCTGGGTTTCTATCGCCGCCTGGCAGCCGAAAGCCCCCTGCCGATCCTGGTCTACAACATCCCCCAGTTCACCAAGGTGGTGGTCGAGCCGGCCACGCTGGCCGCACTGGCAAGCGAGGGCACGGTCGCCGGGACAAAGGACTCGAGCCGCGATTTCGAATACTTCGAGCGCATCTGCCTGGCCACTCGCGAGCTGCCCGGCTTCTGCGTCTTCACCGGGAGCGACACGATGCTCCTGGCGTCGATGGCCATGGGCGGGGCGGGCACGATCTGCGGCGGCGCCAACGTCGCTCCGGGCTGGGTGGTGCGCGTCTATGAGTCCTTCGTCGGCGGCCAGTGGGAGCTGGCGCGGTCCCACCAGGACCTGCTGCTGCAGCTGGTCCTGGCTGTCCGGGCAGGCGTCTTTCCGGCCGCCATCAAAGCGGCCCTCGACCTGATGGGGGTGTGTGAGCCGTGGCCGGCGCCCCCCGTCCCCGTGCTGAGCCAGGCTGCCCGCGAGGACCTCCGAGAGCAGCTGCTGGGCTGGGGCCTGCTCTCAGCGGTCGGCTCCCGCCACGGCTGACGGCCTCCTCGCGATCACCGGCGCGGCGGGCGTCATCGGCAGCGTGCTGGCCCGCGAGCTCGGCGGCCGGCTCCGCCTCCTCGATATCCGGGCCGGCGAGGGCATCGAACAGGTCGACCTGCGGGACCTGGCGGCCGTGGAGCAGGCCCTCGCCGGTGTCGAAAAGGTCGTGCACCTCGGTGCGATCCCCACCGAGGCGCCTTTCGAGGCCATCCTCGACCACAACCTCCGGGGTACCTACAACGTCTACGAGGCAGCCCGCCGCCAGGGCGTGCGCCGGGTGGTCTTCGCGAGCAGCAACCACGCGACCGGCATGTACCCGCGCTCGGAGCACATCGGCGCCGAGGCGCCGGTGCGGCCCGACGGTTTCTACGGCGTGAGCAAGGTCTTCGGCGAGGCCCTGGGCCGGCTCTACGCGGAGAAGTGGGGGCTGGAGGTGGCCTGCGTCAGGATCGGCAGCTTCCTGGAACGGCCCCAGGACGCCCGCCACCTCTCGACCTGGCTCTCCCACCGGGACGGGGTGGCGCTGTTCCGGGCCTGCCTGGACGCGCCGCTTCGTTTCGCCGTCGTCTATGGCGTCTCCCGGACCAGCCGGGGCTGGTGGGACATGGCAGCCGCGGAGGCGATCGGCTACCGGCCCCAGGACGACGCCGACGCATTCGAAGGCGATGTCGAACCGGACGCCAGCGAGCACCTGGGAGCCCAGGGCGGCATGTACGCCGACCCGGAGTTCCGGGGCGAGCGCGACGGTCGGGGTCTGGCAGTTCCTCCGTAACTCCCCCCGGTAGTAACCGGCGCCGCGTCATCACTCGTGGCCACGCAGAAGGTTGCGGATCGCGATTGCGACACCCACATGGGAGGACGGAGCATGGCCAAAAAAGGGCTTCCCGATGTCGGCAGCACGGTTGAGGATCTCGAGTCGCAGTGGCATCGGGTCGTCAAACGGCGCTCGTTTCTGAGGGGTCTTGGGGTGGTGAGCGCGGCCCTTCCGGCCGTGGCGCTTGTGCCGGGTACAGTCCAGGCGTCGGACGACAGCCGGCTGAACAAGGGCGACATCGCGATCCTTCGCTTCCTGGCGGCAGCCGAGATCATCGAGAGCGATCTCTGGGAGCAGTACAGCGAGCTGGGCGGTGCCCTGGGCGCCAACCCCGCCTACAAGGCCGCGCTGGAAAACATCGACGGCGATATGCCCCAGTACATCACCGACAACACGGACGACGAGGAGAGCCACGCTGAATTCCTGAACGCCTACTTGAAGTCGAAAGGCGCGCCCCAGGTGAGCCTCGAGAAGTTCCGAACCCTTCCCACCACCGCGGCAACGGGCGCCCAGAACCGGAAGCGGCTGACGAACCTCAAGAACCTGACGGTGGACACCAGCTGGTACACGCGCTATCGGGGGATGGGCAACCCGGACCTCGGCGCAACGTTCGACCAGGCGGTGACGATTCGAAACCAGCCGGCCATTCCGCTCAATGACACCGAGACCCCGCCGACCACCGCGCAGGATAACCTGCCGACGACCGTCGCGGCCAGGCGCATGCAAGCGATCGCCGACACGGCCGCCTTCCACTTCGCCCTCATCGAACAGGGCGGCTCCAGCCTGTACACCGGGCTCGCGACCAAGGCCTCGAGCCTGGAGGTGCTCCGGATCATCGTCAGCATCGGAGGGGTCGAGGTCGACCACTTCTCGCTGTGGCACGACAAGGTGGCGAACACGGTGTCGGGATCCCTGGCGGGGCTCACCGACCCGGTCTCAGGGCTGCACTTCCCTGATCTCAGCGATCCCGCACACTTCGACCAGGAGCGGTTCCAGCCCAACAAGATCCTGCCCGAGCCCGCCGACTTCATCAGCAAGAGCCTGCCCAAGTGCTCGGTTATCAGGCCCACCTCGGCCGCCAACGCAGGGGCGGTCGCGGCGGTCAGGTCGCTGACGGCCGACCACCTGTTCGAGGGTCAGTCCCAGGAGTTCCTGCGGACGCTCATGGCCCTGGCCGTCGCGGCCGACGCGGCGCGGCGGGACCTGCAGAACAACAACGACTGAGCCACGAGAGCTCCCCAGCGTCCAGGGCCGGCCGATCGCGGCCGGCTCTGTTCAGGGGAGGACCCGGAACCAGGCCAGGCTGACCGCGCCGCCCAGCAGGACCACGATGATGCCCGTCACCAGCAGCGGGACCGTCAGGTCGAACTTGACGAACCGCCAGGCCACCTCCGATCCCAGCGACGAGTAGATCTGCGTGAGCTGGCCGGCCGCCTCCGCGTAGTAGTACTTGCCACCGGTCGTGGATGCGATCGCCTGCAGCGTCTGCTCATCGACCCCGCCGACCTCCTGGCCCCGGACCCGGACACTGGCGTTTCGAAGGCCGACGCCGATGGTCTGCACCCGGACCCCGGCCGCTCGGGCCTGGTCCGCCGCAGCCTGGGGATCGATCCCGGTGTTCGAGACACCGTCGGTCAGGAGCACGATCATCGCCGCGGGCCGGTTGGCACCGGAGGCCCGATTCGAGCCCGGCGCCAGCTGCTCGAGCGCCAGGGAGAGCCCCGAGCCGATCGCGGTTCCGCCGTTCGCCACCAGGCCGTCCAGTGCCGACAGCACGGTCTGGCGGTTGTCGGTCAGGGCGGCGTCGAGGCGAGCGTTCCCGTTGAAGCTGACCAGCCCGACACGGTTGTTGGAGGGCAGCTGATCGATCAGGGTCTTGGCCGCGCTGCGGGCGGCGTCCAGCCGGGTCGGCTGCACATCCGTCGCCTGCATCGAGCCCGAGACGTCGATGACCAGCATCACGCTGGCGTCGCTCCGGGCCACCTCCAGGTTGAGGATCGGACCGGCCAGTCCCAGGAGCAGCGCCGCCGCCCCCAGCAGGAAGAGGAAAGGCGGGAAGTGCCGTCGGACATTGGGCCGGCGCCCCACGACCGACTGCATCAGGGCCAGGTTGGTGAATCGGAGCGTGAATCGCCGCCGGCGGCCCTGCGCCAGCACGTAGAGACCGGCCAGGACCGGCACCGCGACCAGGCTGATCAGGAAGAGCGGCTGCTGGAAGGTCACTGCGGGAGCGCACCCGCCGGCCGCTTCGCCGCCCGGCTGCGGAGAAACGCGACCAGCTGGCCGAGGACCGCGTCGCCGGTGCTGACCTCGAGCAGGTCCGCGCGCGCCTGCTTCAGCTCGGCGACAAGCTGGCGGCGCTGCTCGAGGGCTGCCTGGCGGAAGCGCTCGCGCAGCGCCGAGCTGCCGGTGTCGACCTCGAGCTGGGCGCCGGTCTCGGGGTCCTCGAACGTGACCACGCCGATCGCGGGGATCTCGCCCTCCCGGGGATCGGTGATGCGGACGGCGACCACCTCGTGGCGCAGCGCAAGGGCCTTGAGCCCCCGCTCCCAGCCCGGCGCGACCAGGAAGTCGCTGATAACGATCACGACCGAGGGCCGGCTGATCAGGCGAGCCGCGTATGCCAGCGCGCTCGCGAGGTTGGTCGGCCCGCCGAGGGTCTGCGAGGCGTCCGCTGCCTCCACTTTTGAAAGCAGCGCGAGCCGGCCCCGGCGCCCGGCCGTCGGCGGGCAGATCCGGCGCACCTCGGTGTCGAAGATGATCGCCCCCACCCGGTTGCCGTGTCGCGTCAGCAGGAGCGTGGCCAGGCCGACCAGCTCGAAGGCGGCGTCGCTCTTCAGGCAGGTGGCAGTCCCCCAGTCCAGCGAGCGGCTGGCGTCTACGGCCAGCCAGACGTCCAGCGACCGGTCCGGGTGGGACTCCCTGACCCACGGGCGATCCGACCGGGCCGTCAGGTTCCAGTCGATCAGGCGCGCGTCCTCGGCGAACTGGTATTCCCGGACGTCGGCGTACTCGATGCCGGGGCCCCGCAAGCGCGAGAGCTCGTCTCCCCAGGCATGAACGCCGAGGCGCCGCGCGATCGGCCAGCGCAGGCGGCGAAGCACCTCGCGGGAGCGGGCTCGCGCCGTGGAGCTGCGGTGGTCAGGAGGCATGACGTTCGGCGAGGTCGATCCGGGGCAGAGCCTGGTTCTCGAGGACGCGTGCGATGATTGCCTCGGTCGAGACCTCGTCGGCGATGCCGTCGTAGCTCAGGACGATGCGATGACGGAGCACCTCGGGCGCGACGTCCCGCACGTCGTGGCCAAGGACGTATCCGCGACCGCGGATGAAGGCGAGGGCGCGGGCCGCCGCCACCAGGTGGATGGAGGCGCGCGGGCTGGCGCCGTAGGCGATCGCGCCGGCGAACTCGGACAGGCCCGACGTGGCCGGGGTGCGCGTGGCGGCCGTCAGGTTGGCGGCGTAGGTAATGACCGCGGGGTCGACGTAAACGGCCCGCACGGAAGCCTGCATCTCCCGGAGCTGGTCCAGGCTGATCACCTGCTGAATCTCGATCGGGGGTCCGATCATGCGCTCGACCACCACGACCTCCTCCTCCAGCGAGGGATAGCCCACCAGGACTTTGAGCATGAAGCGGTCGATCTGCGCTTCCGGAAGCGGGTAGGTGCCGTCGGCTTCGATCGGGTTCTGAGTGGCGAGCACCAGGAACGGCTCGCTGACGGGGTAGCTCTGCTTGCCGATCGTCACCTGGTGCTCCTGCATCACCTCCAGCAGGGCGGACTGGACCTTCGCCGGAGCGCGGTTCACCTCGTCCGCGAGCAGCAGGTTGCAGAAGACCGGCCCCAGCTCGGTGGTGAACTCCGCCCGCCGCGGGTTGTACATCCGGGTCCCGATGAGGTCGGCGGGCACCAGGTCGGGCGTGAACTGGATCCGGCCGAACGTGCCGCCGACCGCCTGTGCCAGCGCCCGCACGGTGGCAGTCTTGGCCAGCCCGGGGACGCCCTCGAGGAGGACGTGGCCGCCCGCCAGCAGGGCGACGGCGAGGCGCTCGAGGAGCCGGTCTTGGCCGACGATCATCCGGCGCACCTCGAAGAGGACCTGCTCCACCGGGGCGGGCACCCGGGCCGCGTATTCCTGGGTTAGTCGCGCCGTCGGCTGAGCTGCTTTTGGTTCTTGCATGTGTCTCCTTGTCACGGGCCGGGCGGCCGCTGGCCGAGGGTAACCGTCACGGTCCTCGACGAGCCGTCCGGCAGTTGGGCGGTCAACTGGATTTTGTCCCCCGGCTTGAGGCCGGACAGGATCTGGCTGACGCTGCTCGAATCGGCGACCGCGTGGCCGCCCAGGGAATGCACGATCCAGCCGGCCTTCACGCCGGCGGCGTCGGCCGGTCCGCCCGCTGCGACGGAACCGACCAGGGCTCCACCGTTGGAGGCGGCGCTGACCACGACCCCCAGGTAAGCCTGGTTGGTCTGGGTGACCGTGCCGCCGGTCGTCAGCTGCTTGGTGACGCTCAGCACCTGGCTGCTGGGAATGGCGAATCCGATGCTGGCTGCGGCGCCCCCGCGCGGCGAGGCGCTGGCGCCCAGCGTCGGAATCCCGATGACCTGGCCGCTGATGTCCACGAGGGCGCCGCCCGAGTTGCCGGGGTTGATCGAGGCGGTCGTCTGGATCAGGCCCCTGAGCGTGATCCCGTTGCCCTCGGGCTGCTCACGGCCGGTGCCGCTGATGATGCCCTCGCTCACGCTGTCGGTCAGGCCAAGCGGGCTCCCGATCGCGAGCACGATGTCGCCCACGCGGGCGGCCGCCGAGTCGCCGAAGGTGGCCGGCTTGAGGCTGGCGTCGCTGCTCACCTTGATGACGGCCAGGTCGTTGGCGGCATAGGAGCCGACCAGCGTGGCCGAGTAGGTGTGGCCGTCCGAGGTGGTGACGGTGAGGCTGCTCGCCGATTCGACCACGTGGGCGTTGGTGACTATGTCACCCTGGGCGTCCATCACGACTCCCGATCCCAGGCCGTTCCCGGTGTCGATCTGCACTACCGAGGGGAGCACCTTGTCGATCAGCAGCCGGAGCTCGTTCTGGAGCTGCCCCAGGGCGCCTGAGCCCGCCGGGGCCGGCGCGGGGGAGGCGCCGGGGGCGGGCGAGGCGCCGGGCGCGGCGCTCGCTCCCGGGATCGGCGCCGTGATGGCAGCCGGCGTGGGCGAGGGGGCCGTCGCCTGCTTCACCTCAGACGGGGTGGCGAGGCGGACCGGTGAGCTGCACGCCGCCAGGGCGGCGACGATCCCGATGCTGGCGAGCGCCAGTCCCAGCGATCCTCGGCTCCCGTGAACGGATGGCGCCCGCATCAGCGGTCCACCCTGGGCACCCACCCTGAGGCCGACGTAGGAACGGCCTGAGAATTGCCTGAACGCGGCCGGGCCGAGACCCCTGGGGCCCAGGCCGATCCGGCCCGGTAGTTACAATCGGCGCGCAGTTTGTTGCCGGCCGGCTGGCAGGTGGAGGTCGTCACGCCGACGTGCTCTCGAAGCAGGAGAAGGGGTCGAGCGGCCGCCTTGGGGGCGACCATTGCGACCGAGACTGGATCTGGGACCGGGAGACCGAGACCGCCCCCGCAAAAGAGGCGTCGGCCAGGGCCGCCGCCGCCTGGCAACGCCAGTTCCGCCACCTGCTGGAGCACTCCGCATTCTATCGGCGCAAGTTCCAGGCGGCCGGGATCGGAACGACGGGAGTCGGCCTCGCCGACCTGGCGCAGCTGCCGTTCACCAACAAGGACGACCTGAAGGCCGCAGCGGACGAGGCGCCGCCCTTCGGAAGCAATCTCTGCGTATCCGCCGAGCGCGTCAAGCGGGTCTACCAGACGAGTGGGACGACCGGTTCCCCGAGCGTGCTCGCGCTCACGGCAGCCGACGTCGACGGGTGGACCGCAATCGGAACCCGCACCTACTACGCGACGGGCATCCACGACCACCACAGCGTCCTCTCGTCCTTCGGCATCGGCCCGTTTGTGGCGGGCCACACCCACTTCGTGCTCTCGCAGATCGGCGTGCGCTCGGTCCCGGTGGGCCCCGGCGACACCGATCGGGTGCTCTTCAGCCTGCGGTCCGGCATCGCGGACACGCTGCTGGCCACCCCCTCGTTCGCCCAGCACCTCGCCAACCGGCTGGCGCTGAACGACCCCGACCCCAGCTCGCTCGCCCTGATCCATGTCGTCACCGGGGGCGAGCCGGGGGGCGGCATCCCCGCGATCCGCGACCACATCCAGGATGTGCTGGGCGCAACCGTCAATGAGGTGCTGGGCATCGGTGATGTCGCGCCCTCCCTCTTCGGCGAGTGCCCGCTGCAGCTCGGCATGCACTTCTGCGGCGGTGGCCACGTCTGGCCGGAGCTCGTCGACCCCGACTCCCGAGAGCCGATCGCGATCGAAGAGGGTGCGGTCGGCGAGCTCGTGTACACCCACCTCACCCGCGAGGCGATGCCGGTGGTCCGGTTCCTGAGCGCCGACGTCGTCCGGATCGAGGGCACCGCGTGCGAGTGCGGCCGGACCAGCTTCCGCATGCGCTGCCTCGGCCGCCGCGACGACATGTTCATCGTGCGCGGGGTCAACGTCTATCCCTCCGCCATCCTGGCCGTGGTGGGCGAGTTCCGGCCCCGCGTCACGGGTCGGGCGCGGGTCCTCCGCCAGAAAGGGGCGGTCAGCATCGAGCCGCCGGTGCCGGTCGAGGTCGAAGTCCCCGGCGGCTCGTCCAGCGATCCCGGGCTGGCCGCCGAGATCGAGAGTGCGGTCCGCTCCCACCTCACCTTCCGCTGCCACGTCGAGCTGATCCCCGAAACGGACTTCGGCGACAGCGGCTACAAGACCCGGCTGTCGGTTAGCCGGCCGTGAGCGAGGGGCCAAAGCGGAAACGGCTGCGCTCCGACCTGGCGTGGAGCACCGTCGACCGCATCGTCGTACGAGGCCACGACCTCAGCGAGGAGCTGATCGGCCGGGTCTCCCTGGGAGACTTCGCGTTCCTGGAGCTGAAGGGCCGGCTGCCCAATGCCCCGGAGTCGGCGGCGTTCAACGCCATCGCGATCACCCTCGTCGAGCACGGCATGACGCCGAGCGCGATCGCCGCCCGGATGACGTACCTGGGCGCACCCGAGTCGCTGCAGGGCGCGGTGGCCGCGGGCCTGCTCGGCATGGGGGACCGCTTCGGGGGCCCGGTTGAGCAGGCCGCTCGAATGCTGCAGGAGACCCTGGCGGCCGCCCCCCCGGACGCTGACCTACGCGAGATCGCCCGCGGGCTGGTCGCCGCCCAGCTGGAGCTGAAACGCCCCGTCGCCGGGCTGGGACACCCCATCCACAAGCCGATCGATCCCCGCGTCCCCCGGCTGTTCCAGGTCGCGTCGGAGAACGGCTTCTCGGGTCGCTATGTCGCGCTGATGGAGCTGATCGGCGAGGAGGCGACGAGCCGCCATGGGCGGGCCCTGCCGGTTAACGCGACTGGCGCCATCGGCGCCATCGCAAGCGAGCTCGAGATTCCCTGGCGGATCTGCCGCGGACTCGCTGTGATGGCGCGCGCGATCGGCCTCGTGGCGCACATCCAGGAGGAGGTCGAGGACCCGCTGGCAGCCGAGATCTGGTCGCGCGTCGAGGACGAGGCGTCGGCGCACCTGAGGGATGGGCCAGCGTCCGACGAGAACGCGCCGCGCTGACCGATTGCGGTTCGACAGGCTTGTGGCGCGGGACTAATATCTTGTCGCCGCAAGCGTCCTGGGGTTTTTAGGGGAAGCACTTGCCCGCGAACGTGCCGGGTATCCACCACGTCACCGCAATAACGGGCGACGTTCAGCGATGCGTGGATTTCTACGTCGGCGTGCTCGGCCTGCGGTTCATCAAGAAGACGGTCAACTTCGACGTTCCCGACACCTATCACATCTATTTCGGGGACTACCTGGGAACTCCCGGCACGGCGATGACCTTCTTCGGCTGGCCCCATCTGCCCGCGCGGCGGGCGGGCAGCGGGCAGGTGACGGTGGTCGCCTTCGCGGTCCCCGAGCGGTCCCTCGACTTCTGGTCCGGCCGCCTCCGGGAGCTGGGCGTCGGCGCCGACCGAAAGGACCGCTTCGCGACCGGCGTGATCGCGTTCGAGGATCCCGACGGCATCCAGCTCGAGCTGGTGGGCCAGTCCAGCGACGAACGCTGGGTGGCCTGGCCCGCCAGTTCGGTCGACCCCGACCACCAGGTGCGAGGCTTCCACTCGGTCGGTCTCGGCGTGCGCGAGGAGGAGCCCTGCACCCGCTTCCTGACCGAGACGATGGCTTTCCGCGAGACAGGTCGCGAGGGCGGCCGCATCCGCTTCGAGACCGGTGCGGGTGGCCCGCACGCGGTGCTCGAGGTGTTGGTCGAGCCCGGGGCGCAGGTGGGAGAGGAGGCGGTCGGTACGGTGCACCACGTGGCCTGGCGGGCGACCGACGACGCCCACGAGGTGGCCTGGCGGGAGGTGCTTCTGAGCGCCGGTCGCCAGGTGACTCCCGTCATCGAGCGCAAGTACTTCCGGTCGATCTACTTCCGGGAGCCGGGGGGCGTGCTCTTCGAGGTCGCCACGGACCAGCCGGGCTTCACCGTGGACGAGGCGCCCGAGGCGCTGGGTTCGGCGCTCCAGCTGCCGCCCCAGTACGAGGGGCAGCGCGAAGACCTGAAGTTCAACCTGCCGCCGATCGTGGTCCCGACGGTCGCCGGCAGCGGCGCGGGTCGCTGACCGTGCCCGGTCTTCACGACGGCCAGCCGGTCCTCGCAGCAGGCGAACCTCTGGGCCAGGCGTCAGCCGCCATGATTCTGGTGCACGGGAGAGGCGCCACCGCCGAGGACATCCTGCTCACCTGCCGCGGCCTGGTCCGGCCGGGCTTCGCGTTCCTGGCCCCCCAGGCGGCCGGCAACGCCTGGTATCCGTACGGCTTCATGGAGCCGCTGGAACGCAACGAGCCCTGGCTCTCCTCCGCGCTCGACCTGCTGGCGGGCCTGCTGCGCCGGGTCGAGGAGACGGTCCCCGCGGCCCGGGTGATCCTGCTCGGTTTTTCGCAGGGCGCCTGCCTCACGCTCGAGTTTGCGGCCAGGAACGCCCGCCGGCACGGCGCCGTCGTCGGGCTGAGCGGCGGGCTGATCGGAACCGACGGCACCCCGCGCGACTATCCGGGGTCACTCGCGGGCACGCCCGTCCTGCTCGGCTGCAGCGACGTCGACCCGCACATCCCGGCCACGCGGGTCGTCGAAAGCGGGGAGGTCCTGCGCGGCCTGGGCGGCAACGTCGAAGTCCACCTGTACCCCGGCATGGGACACGAGGTGAGCGGGGAGGAGCTGAGGCTGGTCGGCAGATTGATGGCGGCGCTCGAGCGTCGTGACGAAGTTGGGGAGGCGGCGTCCCGCTGACTTTTCAGGGAGGTATTCGCGGATGAGCACACTCGTAGCACCGGTCAATCCGATGGCGCCGGAGGGCAAGGACGTCGTACTCGACGTCATGAAGCGAGAGACGACCTGATCGACGACCCGGCCAACTGGGAGGTGCAGACCCGCTGCACCGAGTGGCAGGTGCGCGACCTGGTCGGGCACATGATCGACGTCACCGAGGGCTACCTCGAGCGCTGGGAGATCGCCAAGCGCGGCGAGAGCGCCGATGCGGTCGGCCTGCAGGTCATGGGCGAGATGCTCGACGACCACGCCAAGGAGTTCCGGAGCCTCTCCCGCCAGGATGCGATCAGCCGCCTGAAGGCAGACGCGGACAAGATGACGGGGATCTTCGAGGCGCTTACTCCGGACGAGTGGACCGGCTTCCTGGTCGTCCACCCCTACATGGGCCCGTGCCCGGCCGGCTTCTACCCCGCCTTCCAGATCATGGACTACGGGATCCATCCCTACGACATCGAGTACGGGCTGGGCGACAAGCTGGCCACCGTCGACGAGAAGGCCGCAGGCCTGCTGATCCCGTACACCCACATCATCATGCAGAACACGGTGGACCAGGAGGCCGCCCGGGGCGTGGACATCGTGTATGGGCTCGAGGTCAGCGGTCCCTGGGGCGGCAAGTGGCGGGTCACGGTGAAGGACGGCAAGTGGTCGTCCGAGCCCGAGGAAGGCAACTTCGAGGGCTGCCAGGCGCTCTTCCAGCACACGCCGGGGGACTTCGTCCTCAGCGTGTGGGGCCGTTTCCCGGGCGGCTCGGCGAGCGGGGACCCGGAGGTCATCGAGCAGGTGCGGCGTCTCTTCTTTCGGTTCTAACGCGAGGCCGCTTCGGACACCCGTAGTCACCCTGTGGGCGGCGGAGCTGCCATCGTGGAGCCCGCCGCCCGCCCCCGTCCCGGCCGTCTTCGGGGAGGCGCTTCCCGATTCCGCGGCGGCGATCGCGGCTGCCATGGGCGCGGAGGGAGACCTGGTGCCGCCGCGGCTGGCCCGCGGCTGCCGCTGCTTTGGGGCCTGGGCCGGCGAGGAGCTCATCGCCTACGGCTGGTTGGCGTTCGAGCCCGAGTGGATCGGGGAGGTCGGGCTGGAGATCCGCCCTCAGCCTGGCGACGGCTACATCTGGAACTGCGTCACGCTGGCGCCGCACCGAAGGCGCGGCAATTTCGCCGCACTGGTCGTCTTCATGACCGCCCAGGCCCGCAGCGAGGGGCGCTCGCGGATGTGGATCGCCAGCGTCGAGGGCAGTGCGGAGAGCGCCGTCGCGTACGCCGGCTTCGTCCCTGTCTTGCGGATCGCGGCCCACACGCTGCCGGGCCTCCGCCGGCTTCACGTCGGGCCGGTCGCGGGGGCTGGGCCGGCGCTGGTGGCGGCCGCCTGCCGGGCGCTCTCGGTGGGCCTGGGCTGGTCGCTCCGGCGGCGGCGCACGCGCCGGCACTGACGTGACGCCAGCCATCCTCCAGACGACGGTGGTCGGGAGCTATCCGCAGCCGGACTGGCTGGTCGACCGAGGCGCCCTTGGCGGCCGGCTGCCGCCGCGGACCCGCGCCCCGGAGATCTGGCGGGTCGGCCCTGAATTCCTGGAAGAGGCCCAGGACGACGCGACGCTGGTTGCGATCCGGGACATGGAGCGGGCCGGCATCGACGTGATCACCGACGGCGAGATCCGGCGAGAGAGCTACTCCAACCGGTTCGCCACGGCGCTCGAGGGGATGGACATCGTCAACCCGGGCACGGCCCTCGACCGAACCGGGCACTCCAACCCGGTGCCTCGGGTGATCGGTCCAATACGCCGCTCGCGGCCGGTGCTCGTGAGGGACGTCGAGTTCCTGCGCGCCAGCACCGACCGCCCCATCAAGGTGACGGTCCCGGGTCCCTTCACGATGTCGCAGCAGGCCCAGGACGACCACTACGGCGACGAGGAGGCGCTGGCGATGGACCTCGCCGCCGCGGTCAGCGAGGAGGTGCGCGACCTCTTCGCCGCCGGCGCCGACGTGGTCCAGCTGGACGAGCCCTACCTGCAGGCCAGGGCGGATCGGGCCCGCGCGTTCGCCATCCGGGCCGCCCTGCACACCTGCTTCGGCTACGCCCACATCGTGCATTCGCGGCCGGGCGGCTATCCGTTCTTCGCCGAGCTGGCCGATGCGGTGGTCGACCAGATCTCGCTAGAGTCGGCGCAGCAGGGCGTGGACCTGGCGATCCTGCGCGAGGTTCCCGGCAAGCAGTTCGTCGTGGGTGTCATCGACCTCGCCGACGAGAGCCCGGTGGAAGACGTCGACACGGTCGTGCAGCGGATCCGCGGCGCGCTGCGCTTCGTGCCGCCGGAGCGCCTGATCCTGGCGCCGGACTGCGGCATGAAGTACCTGCCTCGGGCCACGGCCTTCAAGAAGCTGCAGGTGATGGTCCGCGCGTCCGACCAGGTTCGCGCGGAGTAGTTCCCAGGGGGGAACCGGGCAGACTGGTCCGTATGGCGAGATCTGGGTCCCGGCGCGCCCGCTGGGTGCCGCTGGCTTGGGCCGCCGCCGGGGTGCTGCTGCTGGTGGTGATGCTCGTCTGGGAGGGCGACGTCCCTGAGGCGTACGGCAGCTTCCGCGGCTTCCTGAGGGCGCATTTCGGGCCGTTGGGCGTGGCCGGCGCGCTACTCCTGCTGTACCTGGAGGAGAGCGGGCTGCCGCTTCCGCTGCCAGGGGACGCCCTCCTCATCTTCCTCGGCCGCCAGGCGGCCGGCTCCGCGGCAGTCTTCGTAGCCGAGTGGGCGGCGGTGGTGGCCGTGGTTGTGGCCGGCTCGAGCAACCTCTTCTGGGTCTCCCGGCGCTGGGGCCGGCGGCTGGTCGGCCACCGCCTCAGCGGCGCCTTCCACCTGAATCCCGACCGGATCGCGCGGGCCGAGGGCTGGTTCCGGCGCTGGGGCCTCGTCGCCGTCATCTTCGGCCGCCACCTGCCCGGCTTTCGGATCCCGATCACGGTCGTGGCGGGCACCTTCGGAATGCCCTACCGCCGCTTCGCGCCCTCGGTCGCCGTATCCGCGGTGCCCTGGGCTTTCTTCTGGCTGTGGCTGGGCCGCACCTACGGCCGGGCCGCGGGCCGCTACGTCGCCGGCCATCCCTGGCTGTACTGGCTGGGCACCGCCGTGGTCGTGCTGGCGCTGGGCTACTTCGCGGTCAGGATCGTGCGTGCCCTGGCGCGCGACGATCGGCGAGCCGCCTGAGGAGCGGGGCGCTCCTAGCGCCAGAGGGCCCTTTGCCGGCCAACGCCCCCATCCACGGCCGCAGATAGGGCCGCATCCCGGCGACGCGGGTCGATCAGCCGAGGGCCTTCCGGATCCAGTCCTCCTGGGCGGCCACCGCCGTGGCCAGGTCGGAGCCGACGAGGTCGTGGTCGCCGCCGGGGATCCACATCAGCCGGGACTGGATGCCGGCCGCCTGGAGGGCGTCGAAGGTCGCCTGGGTGTGGGCCGCCGGGATGGTGTGGTCGAGCGCGCCCTGGATCAGGAGCACCGGCGGCTGCCAGCGCGCGAGGTAGTTGCGCGGTGACACGTGCGCGTAGGCCTCAGGGCTCTGCGCGGGGTCGCCGAGGGCGGGCCAGGTCCCGTTCCTGGCATGCAGCCGGGCGGCGTTCTCCGCCTCGTCCGTGCTGACCGGTGCGTGCAGCACAACCGCCCTGATCCGGGTGTCGACGACCATCAGGATCTCCGACACCCCGCCGCCCTGGCTGTGTCCCACGACGGCCACCCGGGTGGGATCCGCCTGGGACAGCGAGCCCAGCGACGAGATCAGGTCCATGTCGGCGACCGCGATCTGCTGGTTGGTCTGGAGGCCCGCTGCGCCGGGGCCCGAACCCTCGTAGCCGACGTAGTTGGGGGCGATCGAGATGAAGCCGTGGGCGGCCATGGGATCCCCGAAGATGCCCGAGTCCTGGCCGATCCAGTAGCGCTCGGGCGGGATGTGACCGTGGTTGACGATCACGACCGGGAACGGCCCGCCGCCGTCCGGCAGCGAGATGGTCCCGGTCATGGGCTGGCCGCCGCTCGTCCAGGTGACGTGGTACTTGCTGAAGCCCGCTCCATGCCACATCAGGTCGCCGACCTGGACCTGGCCGGCGACCGGAATCCGGTTGCGCAGAGACTCTATGTAAAAGGCGGGCGGGGGCGGCGTCGGCACCGGCGTCGGAGCGGCGGCCGGAGCCACGGCCTGGGCGGAGCCGGACAGAGTCGGGGCGGGTCGTGCCGTCGCCTGGCTGCCACCGCTGCAGCCTGCGAGGAGCAGGCTCGCTCCAGCGCCAAGTGCGGCCCAGGCCCTGCTCACGGCCGGTGCGGCGGGGCCCAGAACACGAGTACGTGGAGGTCCTCGTCGATGTCGAAGAACCGGTGCTCGACACCGGTCGCCACGAACACCACAGAGCCCGGCCCGACTGGACGATCCTCCTCCGCGACCCGGATCCGGGCCCGCCCGGACAGCACGTGGTAGACCTCGTCCTCGGCGTGCGGGCGCTGGTTGTCCTCGCCGCCCGCCGGCCAGATCGCGAAGCCGATGCTCAGCAGCCGGCTGCTGAAGAAGTCGGTGTAGGTGTGCTCACCTGGACGGTGCTGGGATACGGCCAACTCCGACACATCGAAGTGGTCCATGGGACGCGGATGCTAAGCCGTCCTGGAGACCAGCCGCCGGCTGGAACCAGCAGGCCGTGCTAGCGCTACCGGCGGCCGCCAATGGAGAGGATGGAACCGGCACTGCCGATCGACAATATGGAGCCCGCGCTCCCGATCGAGAGGATTGAGCCAGCGCAGCCGATCGAGAGGATGGATCCCGCGCTGCCGATGCTCAGGATGCTGAGGACGCTGAAGAGCGAGCCGGCGCTGAACAGGCTGAAGCTGCTCCGGCCGGCGAGCCGCGAGACCAGAAAACGCAAGCTCTAAGGCTAGGCTGCGCCGTCGCGGGTTGCTCGTACAGTTGTCTGCGATGAGCCTGGTGCGCATCGCGGCGCCCGGCCCGGCGTGGCCCGAGCTGGGGGATTATTAGCCCCGTGTCTGACGCCCACAAGCTGGAGCGGACCGTCATGCTGGAGGACGGCGTCAAGGTCCACCTGCGGCCGATCCGGCCGGACGACGAGCCGCGCCTGCACGAAGCCTTCAGCCGGATGTCCGAGCGCAGCGTGTACTTCCGCTTCTTCTCGCCCTTGAAGCGGCTGCCCGAGGAGCTCGCCCACCGCCTGGCCCGGGTCGACTACGAGGACCGCTACGCGGTCGTGGCGATCACCCACAAGCCGGACCGCGCGGAGCACATCGTCGGCGTGGCCCGCTACGACCGGGCGCCCGGCACCACCATCGCCGAGGTCGCGGTGGCCGTGGTGGACGAGTTCCAGCGCCGCGGATTGGGCGCCGCCCTGCTCAGCCACGTCGCCGCCGTCGCCCGCAGGCACGGGATCCAGACGTTCACGCTGATCGTGCTGCCGGAGAACCAGAGCATGCTCGCCCTGCTCCGGCGCCTGGGCTGGGTGCACCGAGCAAGGTTCGTGGGCGGCGTCTACGAGATCACGTTCGACGTGGTTGGCGAGGACGGTTCTGCGCCCCCAGCCTGAATCCTTTCAGGTCGTTACCCGAGCCACGACCTCGTAGACGTCCGGCACCTCGGCCAGGATCCGGTCTTCCAGCTCCGTCTCCACCGCGTGCGCGTGTTCAAGCGTGACGTCGGCCCGCATCTGGGCGACCACGTGGCCGACGATCCGGTCGCCGCGCGAGCTGAGCTCCACATCCCGGCAGGCGGTCACCTCGGGGTGCCTCTCCACGACCCGCCGGACGCGGGCCGCCAGGTCGGCCCGCTGCATCGTCACCTCCTCGCCATGGACCCAGTCCGGCTCCAGCGGCTCCAGGTGGACGTCGACGCGGGAGACCTCGGGCAGCTCCTCCCGCACCACGCGCTCCAGCTCGACGCTGGTCCGAGTCGCCTGCTCCAGGCTGATCTGGCCGGGCAGCTTGGCGTGCATCGAGAGGTGGAGGCTGCCGTCATCCTCCTTCTCGACGGTCACGTTGTGCAGGTCGGAGACGCCGCCGTGCCGGGCCGCCGCGGCGTGCACTCGCTCGACCAGGTTGGCGGCCTGGGCGTCGGCCTCAATGACGAGCGCCAGCTCGACCTCGGGATGGGCCTCGGCGACCGCTTCGCGGACCTCCTCGCGGAGCGCCTGAGAGGCCTCGACCGAGAGCATACGGGGAGCGGAGACGCGGGCGTCTCCCAGCAGGTTGGAGCCCGACCCGCGAACCCGTACTTCGCGCACCTCACGCACGCCCTCGACGCCGGAGATCGTGCGCCGTAGGTCGTCCTCGACGCCGGTCGGGGCCCGGTCCATCAGGATGTCGGCTGAGCGCCAGGAGAGCAGCGCGGCCGCCCGGAAGATCAGGACCGCGACCAGCAGCGCGGCCACCGCGTCCGCCCACTGGAAACCGGCCCGGACCCCGATCAGCCCGGCCAGCACACCGGCCGATGTGAAGATGTCGGCCAGCCGGTTGGCCGCGGCCGCCTTCAGCGCCTCGTTCCTGGTGGCGCGCCCGACAGCGCTCAGGACCAGGGTTCGGACGACCTCGATCCCCATCGTGATCACCATCAAGGCCAGCGCGTACCAGGCCGGGTTCACGTCCGAGGGGGCGCCCAGGAGGCGCCGGATCGCCTCGTAGCTGATGCCGATGGCGGTGAGCAGGAGCACGATGCCCTGGCCGAACGCGGCCAGGTTCTCGGCCCGCCGGTGCCCGTACGGGTGATCGTGGTCCGCCGGCTTGCGGGCCGTCCGGATCGCCAGCACCGTGAAGAGGGAAGCCACCAGGTCCAGGGCTGAGTGGGCCGCCTCGCTGAGCAGGCCGAGGCTGCCCGTGAGCAGGCCGGCGATCAGCTTGGCGACGACCAGGATGCAGTCCACACCCAGCGAGACCAGCACGACCAGCTGGGGGCGCGAGCTCAAGCGTTCGTCAGCCACTGGCGCGATAGTCACTGCAGGAGCGCCGCCGTCGCCTCCAGCTGCTGCTGGGAGCCGATGGCGATGATCAGGTCGCCCTCCTCGAGGACCATCTCACCGCCCGGGTTCACGTGCAGGTCCCCGCTGCGCCGGCGCAGCGCCAGCAGGCGGGCCACCGCCGGCTCCTGCAGGCCGGAGCCGGCCAGCGTTTTCCCGACCTGGCCGCACGTCGCGCTCACGAGCAACTCCTCGACACCCACGTCGCCATCTCCATGGTGGAGAGCGCTGGTGACGTCGAGGAGTGCCGGGCGCAGCGCAAGCTCGGCCAGCTGGTGTCCCGCCATCCGGTAGGGCGAGATGACCCGGTTGGCTCCGGCCAGCTCCAGCCGGCGGATGGACTCCGGCTGGCCGGCCCTCGCCAGGATGTAGAGGTCAGGGTTCAGGGCCCGGGCCGCCAGGCTTATGTACACCGCCCGCTCGTCGGCGTCGACGGCGCACACGAGGCCGCGGGCCCGCTCGATCCCGGCCTCCTTGAGCACCTCCTCCGAGGCCGCGTCGCCCTCGATGAACAGGCGGTCCTCGTGGCTGAGCCGGCGCAGTGCCTCGGGATTGTTGTCGATCACGATGTAGCTGGCCCTCGCGTGCTCGAACTCAGTCACGATCTGGGTGCCGATGCGCCCGTAGCCGCAGATGATGAAGTGCTCGCGGAGCGCCGAGACCTGGCGTGCCATGTTCCTCTGCCTCCTGTACTCGCCAAGCCGGCCCTCGCTCAGCATCTCGGCGAACACGCCGAAGCCGTAGAGCATGGTACCCACCCCACCCACGATCAGGGCCGACGTGAAGAGCTTGCCGGCCGGCGCGAGCGGGTGCACCTCGGTGAAACCGACGGTGCTGATCGTGATGATGGTCATGTAGAAGGCGTCGAGCAGCGTCCAGCCGCCGATCAGCACGTAGCCGCCCGTTCCGACCACCAGGACCACGGCCAGCAGAAGGCCGGGCAGGCGGAATCTCCGCAGCGGGTGGGTCACCACGCCTTGTCTACACCCTGACGTCGTAGGTGCGCACGCGCGTGAAGATCAGCGCCACGCTGGCGGCCAGCGCGCCTAGCACCCCGATCCAGATGGCCAGGTGCAGGCCGACGGACTGGCCCGGCCAGCGCGCCCAGCGGCCGGATGCCCCAGTTGACCTGGCGGGTGGCCGCCTGCGCCCGGCCCATGAGGGCGGTCGGCACCAGCGACTGGAAAATCGTGCTGGAGTTGGTATCCAGGAGCATCAGCCCGACGCCGGTGACCAGCGCGCCGGCGCTGATGAAAGCGACCTCGACCTGGGGCGTGCTGGAGACCAGGGGCACCGCCAGGTAGCCGGCCGTGAACATGATCTCTCCCAGCATGCAGGCCCGCCCGATCCCCAGCCGGCGGGCCACCGGCGTCGCGAGAAGGCTGCCCAGGACCGCTCCCACTCCCGCCACGCCGAGTGGGATTCCGATGAGCGCTGGGGGCAGGTGGAGGGCGCGCACGAGGTAGAGCAGGTAGATCGCGCTGTAGACGTAGTTGAAGAAGTTCATCGCGGTCGTCCACAGGTAGAAGGGCCGCAGCACCGGCTGCGCGATCGTGAAGCTGATGCCCTCGCGGATCTCCCGCGAAAGCCCGCTGCGGGTGTGGCCGGACTCCGGCTCCGGCGCCCGCATGGTGGCGACCAGGGCCGCTGAGGCCGCGAAGGACGCCGCATCGGCAAGCAGGGCCAGGGGAGGCCCGATCAGCTGGACCAGCACGCCGGCCACGCCCGGCCCGGCGACGAACGAAACGGAGCGGCTCAAGGAGAGCCGGCTGTTGGCCGCCGCAAAAAAGGCCGGCTCCACGAGCGACTGCACCCGGGCGGCGTAGGCCAGGTCGAAGAATACCTTCAGCACGCCGGCCCGCGAAGGCGATCGCATGAAGCCACTCCATGCGTAAGAGGTGCAGCACCGCCAGCAGCGGGATGGCGCCGATCAGGGTGGCCCGACCCAGGTCGGCCGAGATCGTGAAGGGGCGCCGCCGGCCGCGGTCCACCCAGGCTCCCGCGAACAGATACAGGAACAGGTGGGGCAGCATGCCGACGGTCGTCAGGAGGCCCATCTGCAATGCGTTGGCCTTCAGCGTCGGGGCCGCCGCCAACGGCAGCGCCAGCATGGTGACGGCGTCTCCGAACAGCGAGACCGTGGAGGCGCCCCAGAGCAGGTTGAAATCCCGCCCCAGGCGGGGCGGCTGCTGGCTAGACGCCGAGGTAGGCTTTCCTGATGGCCGGGTCCTGCTCCAGGTCGGAGGCCTTGCCGCTCAGCGCTATCCGGCCGTTCTCCATCACATAGCCGCGATCGGCGGCCTCCAGGGCGACCAGGACGTCCTGCTCCACCAGTAGGATCGAGGTGCCGTCGCGGTTGATCTCCCGCGCCACGTCCACGACCCGCTCGACCACCTTGGGCGCCAGCCCCAGTGACGGTTCGTCGATCATCAGCAGCTTCGGCCGGCCCATCAGCCCGCGTCCGATGGCGACCATCTGCTGCTCACCGCCGGACAGAGTGCCGGCGTCGCGAGCGAGCTTGTCGGCCAGCGCCGGGAAGTAGCCGGCCACGCGTTGGATGTCAGCGGCCACCTCGCTGTCGCGCCGCAGGTAGGCGCCCAGCCGGAAGTTCTTCTCGACGCTCATCGTTCCGAACAGACGTCGTCCCTGCGGCACGTGCACCAGCCCAGCCTTGACGATCGCCTCCGGCCGGTGCCCCGTGATGTCGCGGCCGTCGAAGACCACGCTGCCCGCGAGCGGCTTCAGGAGCCCGCTCAGGACCCCCAGGAGTGTCGACTTGCCCGCGCCGTTGGCGCCGATCAGCGCTACCAGCTCGCCGGCCAGGAAGTCCAGGTCCACGCCGAAGAGCACCGGTCCCGCACCGTAGCCGGCGCTCAGCCCGCGCACCTTGAGCAGCTCCCGTCGGGCCTCAGTCATCGCGCTTCTCCGCGCGGGCCTGCCGCTGCGCGTACTTCTCACCCAGGTAGGCCTCGATGACGCGGGAGTCATGCAGCACCGTGCCCGGCTCGCCCTCCGCGAGCACCTCGCCGAAATGGAGCACCACGACCCGGTTGCACACGCCCACCACGACGCGCATGACGTGCTCGATCAGGACGATCGTCACGCCGTTTCCGTGGACGGTCCGGATCATCTCCAGCGCCTCGTCAACCTCGACCGGATTCAAGCCCGCCATCACCTCGTCCAGGAGCAGGAGCCGCGGCTTCGTCGCCAGGGCGCGCGCCACCTCCAGCCGCTTGCGGTCGGGGATGGTGAGGCTGCCCACCGGCAGGCGGGCCTTGGGGGCCAGGCCGACGAGCTCGAGGATCTCGTCGGCCGCGGCGAACGCCGCCTTGGGCGCCATGTGCGCCTCCCGGCTGCCGAAGAGCGCGCCGACGGCGCAGTTCTCCCGGACCGTCATCGACTGGAAGGGCTTCACGACCTGGAAGGTGCGGCCGATGCCCAGTCCGGCGATGTGGTGGGGAGCCATTCCGTTGATGCGGCGGTCGCGGAGCTGGATGCTGCCGGCGTCCAGCTTGTAGACGCCGCTGACGCAGTTGAGCAGCGTCGTCTTGCCCGCGCCGTTGGGTCCGATGATCCCAAGGATCTCGCCCTCCGCGACGTGGAAGCTGACGTTCGTAAGCGCGTTCACGCCCCCGAAGCGCTTGGTCACCCCCCGCAGGGCGAGCAGGGGCGCCGCCTCAGACACTGGTTTCGCGCAGGGAGCGGCGGAAGAAGCGCAGGGAGAGCTTGCTGGAGCCTCCGAAGAAGTCCACCACGCCCCGCGGCACGAAGATGACGGTGACGGCCAGGAGCACCCCCAACGCGATCTGGGCATAGATCGCGACCGTGCCGTGGCCGGCCAGCGACTGGATCAGGAACTCGAGCACGATGGCGCCGGCGACCGGCCCGAAAAGTGTCCCGGCGCCGCCGATCACGGCCATCAGGATCATCTGGATGTTGTAGTCGATGGGGAACACGTTGTCCTGGCTTATGAAGCTGTTCCACTGGGCGAAGATGCCGCCCGCCACGCCAGTGAGGGCGGCCGCCAGGGTGAACGCGGCGACCTTGTACGCCGTCGTGTTGACGCCCAGGACCGCAGCGGCGTCCTCGTTCTCGCGGATGGCGATCAGCCCGTAGCCAAAGCGCGACCGGAGCACGAACCAGTTGACGAGGACGGTCAGCCCGGCGGCCGCGACCATGAGGTAGAGGAAGAGCAGGTCCGCGCTGTGGAAGATGGGCGGGAAGAGGCCGGTCGAGCCACCCAGCCACTCCTGGTTCTTGACGATCTCGCCAACCGCCACCGAGGTCCCCAGCGTGGCGATCGCGAAGTAGTGGCCCCGGAGCCGGAGCAGCGGAAGGCCGATCAGCGCTGCGAAGACCGCCGGCACGATCCAGCAGAGCGCCAGCGCGACGGGGAAGGGCAGGTTGGCCTTGTGGGGGTCGACCAGGACGGCGCAGGTGTACGCGCCCAGGCCGAAGAAGGCGACGTTGCCGAAGGCCGCGTAACCGGTGAGGCCGCCGATCAGGTTCCAGGACTCGGCCATGACGATGAACATGGCCACGATCGTCAGGATCCTGACCTGGGACTTGTTGACCAGAACCGGCAGGCCCATGGAGTCGGCCTGGTCGGTCAGCGTGAGGGGCGCGATCAGGACCGCGGCGACGGCGATCGCAAACACGATCAGCAGGAGCCGGCGGAGGCGGCGGCCGGCCTGGGTGGGCTGGGTCGAGAAGGCGGCGTTCGACATCAGCCGCGGTCCCCGAGAAATCGGCGGCCGGGCTGCGTTGACACTACCGCAGGCGGCCGAACAGGCCCTGCGGGCGGACCACCAGCACGATGACGAGGACCGCGAACGCGATCGCGTTGGCGTAGCCGGCGCCCAGTCCGTGCTCCGACTGGCCGAGCACCTCGATCAGCCCGAACACGAGGCCGCCCGCGATGGTCGCGCTGACGCGGCCCAGACCACCCAGGATGACGACCACGAACGCCTGCAGCGTGTACGGCTCGCCGGCCGTTGGGTTGATCGCCTGCATGACGCTCAGAAGACCTCCTGCCACACCCGCGCAGGCCGCGCCCACCCCGAAGGTCAGGGCGTAGACGTGGCGCAGGTCGATGCCGACCAGCTGGGCCGCGTCCCGGTCGGCGCCGATGGCCTGTATCGCGAAGCCGGTGCGCGTCCGGTTCAGCAGCAGCGCGATCAAGCCCGCCAGGACCAGGGCGATCACGAGAGCCGCCAGCCGGACGTAGGGGACCAGCACGCCGCCCAGGTCCAGGCTCTGGCCGGCGTACGACGGCGTGACGGATCGGAAATCGGACTTGAAGACCAGGAGCACGAGATTGATGACGACCAGGTTCACGCCGAACGTCAGCAGCAGCGTGAAGAAGAGTGGTGCGCGGATGACGCGGTTGATGAGCCCGCGCTGCAGCGCGTAGCCGATCACGAAGAGGAAGAGCGCGTCCATGGGCAGGGAAAGGAAGGGGTCGACGTGCAGCGTCGTGAACAGCCACCAGGTGGTGTACGCGCCGACCACGACGAGCGCGCCGTGGGCCAGGTTGACGATGTTGAGGATGCCCCAGACCAGGCTGAACCCGATCGCCACCGCGACATAGACCCCACCGAGCAACAGGCCGAGCACGATCTGCTGTAGGAGGAGCTGCATCAGCAGCCAGACCTCTTCGCTGGACCCGACTCCGCGAGGCCGTTTGAGCTGGTCACGGGCCTCCTCAACTTAACCCGGAAAGACGTGGCAGGAAGGCCTGGCTCCGCCAGGCTGTTTGAGTCCCGAATACAGGACGCGCACCAGCCTACTAAGTCCTGCCAGGGAGGAAGGGTTCTGGGGAGGCACCGCGAGGTTCTTCCCCAGTCGTTTTATCGCGTAGCCCAGCCGGGTGTTGGGTACTGGGGTTTGATGTCGGCGACGTCCGCCGGGAACACCGTGTGATGCTTGCCGTCCTGGATCTGTTCCACGACCATCGGCTTGAAGGTGTTGATGCCGCGGCTGTCGAACTTGATCTGCCCGAAGAACGTCATCACGTCCAGGGTGGCGAGGGCGTCCCGGACCTTGTCCGGTTTCAGGCTGCCCGCGTTTTCGATCGCCTTCTGCAGCGCGAGGCAGGCCGCCGTCGACTCGGCCACGTGGTAGTCGGGGTCGTCCGGGGTGTTGAACTGCTTCTTGTAAGCCGCCACGTAGTCCGCCTCCGAGAGGTAGAAGCTGGGCTTGTACTTGACCTGCGGCGTCCACTGTGAGCCGTCGTAGACGTAGTTGGCGTCCTTGCCTAGCGACGTGATGAACTGGGGCGTCGAGGGGCCGACCGAGTAGGCGAAGATCTTGGCGTCGAGCTTCAGGTCCTTGGCCGCCTTGTTGATGGCGATCGCCTCCGCCAGGTGGCCGGAGTTGAAGACGATGTCCGGGCTCTTGGCCTTGGCCTGGGCGACCAGGCCGCTGACGTCGGTCGAGCCGTTGGGGTACTTCTGGTTGAAGACGATCTGCATACCCTTGGTGGGCGCGTAGTCGACGATCGACTGGGCGACCTCGAGGGAGAAGTTGTCGTCGGCCGAGAGCATGGCGACGGTGGTCGGCTTGGGGTTCAGCGTGGTGGCCATGTCGATCACCCCGGACAGGTACTTGTTGGCCGGCGAGAGCACGCCGAACGTGTACTTGTAGCCCTTGTTGAAGATCGCCTGGGCGGCGCCGTTGGCCTCCACCATCGGGATGCCGGCCTTCTCGGCCACCACTGCGTCGGTCGCCGTCGCGGCCGAGCCGTAGGGACCCAGGATGAACTGGGCGTTCTCCTCTGAGATCAGCTTCTGCATCAGGACGGCGCTCTGGTTGGCGTTGCTGGCGTCGTCCTCGTACTTGATCTGGACCTTGTGCTTGACCCCTTTGACGGAGATGCCTCCCTGCTGGTTGATCCAGCTGAGCCACATGTCGTATCCCTGCTTGGTCAGGTTGCCCTCGTTGGACTGGGCCCCCGTGATCGACAGCGGGGTGCCGAGGATGATGTCGGCGCCGGTCGTGGTGCCGCCGCCGCTGTTGGTCCCGCCGCAGGCCAGGGCAACCGTGCCGAACAGGCTGAGGATCGCAGTTAACGTTTTCTTTCCGCCCATGCTCGCTATTTAAGCGCGCTCCGGGCCCGCGCGCCGGGCCCGTTCCAGATCCGCGGCCATCCGCCAGTGGGCCTCGTCCGCCCAGACCCTGGCGAAGTCGGCAACCGCCGGCCCCGCCAGGTCGGGCCGGCTGCCAGGGTGGGCCGCCTGCATCGCGGCCTTGATCCCCGCCAGCGCCGGCCGCGGCGCCCGCGCCACCTGGGCGGCCAGCGCTCGCCAGCGGCTCTCGAAGTCGGGGCGGGGGACGGACTCCTCCACCAGGCCCCACGCCGCCGCCTCCCGTCCGCTCAGCACGGTCCCTGTGAGCAGGAGGTAGAGCGCCCGGCTGCGGCCGGTCGACTCGGCCAGCCGCTCGATGCCACCCCAGGCCGGCATCAGCCCCAGCAGGACCTGGGTGAACCCGATGCGGGCGTCGTTCACCGCGATCCGGAAGTCGCATGCGATGGCGGTCTCAGCGCCACCTCCCAGCGCGGCCCCGTTCACGGCCGCGATGACGGGGATCGGAAGCTCCGCGATGCGATCGAGCGTGCGCCGCATACCGGCCGCCATCGCGGCCGCGAACTCTTTGCCGCGCTGGCCCTCCAGCTCCTTCAGGTCGCCGCCCGAGATGAAGGCGCGATCGCCGGCTCCGGTCAGGACCGCCACCGAGGCGTCGCTGCGGGCCAGCTCGCCGAGGGCGGCGTCCAGCTCCTCGATGGTTCCGGCCGCCAGCGCGTTGCGGGCCTTGGGGCGGTCGACCGTGATCACGACGACCGGGCCGTCGCGCTCGACCCTGAGATCCGCCATCCCTTCCTCAGGAGCGCTGCGTTAGCGCGGCGCCGCCGAACCCGCCGAGCAGCGCCGACAGTCCGTCCATCAGGCCCGGCTCAAGGTTCGGGTGATGAGCGCCAGGAGGGCGGTCTCCGAACCGGCCAGGTTCTCCAGGTTGACCTGGAAGAGCGTCAGCACGTCGTCGGGCGTGCGGACCCGATGGCATAGAGCGTCCGGGTCTACGCCGCCCTTCACCTGTTCCGCCAGCGGCAGCGCCTGGACACGGAGGGCGGCGCCGGCCAGGCGCCGCCGGGCGTCCGGGGAAAGCCCGTTCCTGGCCTCGGCCAGCAGGGCCTCGAATCGCCCCTTGGCGACGCGCACCGGGACGGCCCGCTGCTTGGCCAGCGCCGCCGCCCTCCGGAAGGCGTCGTCGCTGGCGCCCGGCATGCCGGTGTGCCGGCTGACCAGGGCCAGCAGCCACCAGGCTTCTGCATCCTTGGGGTGGCGGTCGGCCGCGGCCTGGGCGGCCTCGAGAGCATCGTGCATCCGGCCGCCCGCGTAGAGCGAGCGCGCCTCCCGAAGCAGATCCATGGCGGCGCTACTCTACCCTCCCATGCGGTTCTTCCGGCCGGTTCCCAAGGTTTCGCTGGCGACGGCGGCGGATGCCGCAGCGCTGGCCGAGCTGTACGGGCGCGCCTGGGGCCAGTACGCCGACCGCCTCGACCCCCGCCTGCTCGCCGACCAGGCGCCCGCCTCCGAGGAGGTGGAGGCCTGGTTCCGGGGCGGTTTCGAGGTCTACCGGGCGACCCATGACGGCGCCCTGGTGGGCGCCGTGCGCTGCAGCTTTCCAGCCAGCACGTGCCTGGTCGACCGGCTGGCCGTCGACCCCGGCCACGCCCGCAAGGGTTTCGGCCAGGTCCTGGCGGAGCACGCCGTGTCCAGGGCCCGCCGGGCGGGTGTGACGCGGGTCTGGGTCTATCTCAGCCCCAAGCTGGACGATGCGCTGGCGCTCTTCCAGGGCCTGGGCTTCCACGAGTCGGGCGGCAACCGGGCACCTTACTGGGGCGAGAAGGTGATCCTCATGGAACTCGCTCTCTGAGCGGGCGCTAACCCCCGGCCGTTCCGCCGCCGAGGCCCGGCTCCGTCATCTTGGCGGGGTCGAGCAGCTTGTCCAGGTCGGCCTCGGCGAGCCCTTTCTCGCGAGCCAGCTCGCGGATGGTGCGCCCGCTCTTGAGCGCCTGCTTGGCGATCTTGGCCGCCTCGTCGTAGCCGATCACCGGCGCCAGGGCCGTCGCCAGCATGAGGCCCTTCTCGACCAGCTCGGGTCCGCGCGAGGTGGCCTTCAGACCCTCCACGCAGCGCGTCGCGAAGTTGTCGGCCGAGCGGGCCAGGAGCGTGATCGACTCCAGCAGCGCGACGGCGGCCACCGGCATCATCACGTTCAGCTCCAGAAAGCTGCCGGTCTGAGAGAACCCGATCGTGCTGTCGTTGCCAACCACCCGCGCCACGACCATCGTCAGCGACTCGACGATCACAGGGTTCACCTTGCCCGGCATGATGCTGGAGCCCGGTTGGGTCTCGGGGAGCTCCAGCTCGCCGATACCGGCGCGCGGCCCGGTGCCCATCAGACGGATGTCGGAGGCGATCTTCCACAGGCTGAGGGCGATCGTGCGGAGGCCCCCGTGGCTGGCGATGACGGAGTCCAGGGCGGCCTGGGCGTGAAAGTGGTTGGACGTTTCTCGGACCTCCAGGCCGGTGGCGCGGGTGAGGATCGCGCAGGCGCGTCGCGCGTGCTCGGGGTGCGCGTTGATACCGGTCCCGACGGCGGTCCCGCCGAGGGGCACGCTGAGCAGCTCGGACTGCGCCTGCCGAGCTCGCCGGATCGACTCCTCCATCTGGCCCGTGTAGCCCTGGAACTCCTGACCGAGGCGGATGGGGGTGGCGTCCTGGAGGTGCGTGCGCCCGGTCTTCACGGTCGGCATGAACTCAGCCGCTTTGGCGGCCAGCGCCACCCGCAGCCGCTCCAGCCCAGGCAGCAGGTCTTCCTCGATCGCCATGGCCGCCGAGAGCTGCATGGCGGTGGGGATGGTGTCGTTGGAGGACTGGCACTTGTTGACGTCGTCGTTGGGGTGCACCAGCCGGTCGCCCCTGCCGCCGCCCAGGAGCTCGCTGGCCCGGGTGGCTATGACCTCGTTGAAGTTCGTGTTGGTGGAGGTGCCCGAGCCGGTCTGGTAGACGTCGATCGGGAACTGTTCGTCGAACCGTCCGTCGGCCACCTCCTGGGCGGCTTCGGCGATGGCGGCGGCCTTCTTGGGATCGAGCAGCCCGAGCTCCAGGTTGGCCTCCGCGGCCGCCTTCTTGATCAGGGCCTGGGCGCGGATGAAGCGGCGTGGGAAACGCTGGCCGGAGATCGGAAAGTTGAGGACGGCGCGCTGGGTGGAGGCCCCGTAATAAGCCTCCTCAGGAACCTCGACCTCGCCCATCGAGTCGCGCTCAATCCGGGTCCCGGCCATCGGCTTCAAGTGTAGGCTGCCAGCCAGATGCGCCTCGCCGCGGTGGACATCGGCAGCAACACGGTCCACGTCCTGGTCGCCGACGCCGCGCCGGAAGGGCTGCGCGACGTCGCCCACTACGTGGAGATGCCCGAGCTCGGGGCCGCGGTCGCCCGCACCGGCGAGATCGGCGAGGCCAAAGCCGCCGAAGCGCTGGCCGCTCTCCACTCGGTGCTAACGAAGGCGGCCGCCCACGGCTACGAGAAACTGGTCGCGGGCGCCACCGCCGCCGTGCGCAAGGCGGCCGACGGCGCCGCGCTGCTGGAGCGGGCCTCGGCCGAGGCCGGTGTGTCGGTACGCTTGATCTCGGGGGAGCGCGAGGCCCAGCTCAGCTTCCTGGGGGTCGCCAGCCGGCACGCCGCCCGCCACGACTGGCTCATGTGCGACCTGGGTGGTGGCAGCACCGAGCTGGTGGCCGCCTACAACCGGCAGATGGGCAGCTGGGTCTCTCTGGACCTCGGCTCGGGCGCGCTGGCGGCCCGGTTCCTCTCCGACCCGCCGGCGGCCGCGGAGCGCGCGTCTCTGCGCGAGACGGCCGTCCAGGCTCTGCGGAAGGCGCCCGACTGCGCGCCCGAGAAGCTCGTCGCGACGGGCGGGACGGCCACCAACCTGCCCACGCTGCTCTCCACCGACTCGCCGCCCTCGGTGCTGACCGCGGACGCCCTGCTCGAGGTGCAGCGCCGGCTGGACGACGAACCCGCGGCCGCCATCGCCAGGCGCTCAGGGTTGGGCGAGGGCCGCGTTCGGGCGCTGCGCGGAGGCGTCGAGATCCTGCTTCTGCTGCTCGACTACTACGGCCTGCAGGCGCTGCATGTGAGCCACGAGGGGCTCCGCCACGGCATGCTTCTCGCGTACCTCGAGCAGGGCGACGATTGGTGGCACGTACCATGACCGCCATCGACCATCACAACTCTCCCGCCGAGGGCCAGCTGGGCCGCGCGCTGGTTCTCACCTGCCTGGTGCTGGCAGTCGAGGTGGTGGGCGCCTGGCTGTCGCACTCCCTGGCGCTCCTCTCCGACGCCGGCCACGTGCTGACCGACGTCTTCGCCCTCGGCCTGGCCTGGTTCGCGGTCCGCCAGGCAAGGCGGCCGGCGGACAGCCGGCGCACGTACGGCTACCAGCGCGTGGGGATCCTGGCCGCCCTCGCCAACGCCACCACCCTGATCCTGATCGTGGTCTGGATCGCCTTCGAGGCGGCTCACCGGCTGGTCCAGCCGACCTCGGTGCAGGGCGGGATCGTGATCGTGTCGGCGCTGGTCGGGATCGCGGTCAACTCCTACATCGGGCTCGGGCTGCGCCAGTCGGGCGGGAACCTCAATGTGCGCGCGGCGCTGCTGCATGTGGTCGGCGACATCGTGGCCTCGGTCGGCGTGGTGCTTTCCGGGTTGATCATCCTGCTCACCGGGTGGCTCTACGCCGATCCCCTGATCTCGCTCGCGATCGCCGCCCTGATCGCCTGGGGCGCGCTGCGGATCGCGCGGGAGACGGTCAACGTCCTGCTGGAAGGCACGCCGCGAGGAGTCGACATGGGGGAGGTCGAGTCGCTTCTCGCCGCGGACGCCGACGTCCTGTCCGTGCACGACCTGCACGTGTGGGCGCTCTCACCCCAGCAGATGGCTCTGAGCGCGCACCTGGTGGTCAGCGAGAGCAGCCTGGCCGACGGCGAGCACCTGATGCGGAAGCTCGAGCAGCTGGTCTGCGAGCGCTTCGAGATCGGCCATACGACGATCCAGCTGGAGAGCTGCCACCCCTGCGACCCCGACGTCGGCCATGGCCTCGGCGAGCACAACCACCCGCACGCCGTCCGAACCTCCTAGGCCGTGACTAGTCGAGGAGCGCCCGCTCCTGGCCCAGGATGCGCCGGGCGACCGCGACCGCGGAGGCGTAAGTGGAGTCCATGCCCCGGTAGCTGAGGCCGCGGGCGCCCAGCGTCCGGGCCTGCGTGTAGGGGGTATCGGACGCGTAGTGGATCACACCCAGGTCGAACCCGAGGCGGCTCATGTTCACGTTCTCGTTCATCGGGTAGCGTCCCGGCTGGCGCACCTCGAAGCAGGTGTCGAGATACGGCCCCGCCTCCATCTCGACCACGGTGAAGCGACCCTGGTAGTAGAACTCCAGGTACTCGCGGTTCTGCAGGAAGGTGCCCCGGACGGTCACCGCCCGCTGGTTGTCGAGGGCGGACCCGAAAACCAGGTGGGGCTGCACGTCGGCCGCTGCGAAGCAGTTGTCCAGCCAGTACGTGTTGCCGGAGTGCTCGTCGTAGACGACGTTCGGGATCATCACGTCGCCAACGTCAGCGTTCAGCGTCGCCGCCTTGCCCATGATGTAGACGCCGGAGATCCAGGGCACGGCCTCCGCCACCTGATGGAGCAGGTGGTAGGCGGCGAACCCGAGCGGGTAGTCCACGTTGATGATCGCCGCCTGGGAGGCCTTCAGGGCCAGCGGGTCCACCCGCCCGATCCGGGGGTCGAGGCCGTCGGGGTCGAGGTCGCGGATCCGAACGATCTGGGCTGCCGAGTCGATCCCGGCGTCCCTTGGCGCCACGTGCCTGATGCCGACCTCGGCCTCCATCTCCTGGCGCATGCGGCGCAGCTTCAGGGAATCCTCGTGGCCGTCGAAGAGCACCCTGGCGCCGAAGTACAGCCAGTTGTCGCGGGAGGCCATCGTCTCCCCCGACTCCAGCTTCTCCAGCTCTGACTGCAGGTCGGGGTCCGCCCGGCTGACGTGATCCACGATGTTCGCCTCGAAGCGCCGGGCCACTCCGCTCAGGACGTTGACCAGGCTGTGCACGTTGGAGGACACGAAGTAGAAGGGCGCGTCGGAGAGGCCCAGCTCGTCGATGGCGGCCTGGACGGGAATCCACCAGCGTCCGGCCGAGCGCGCATACCCGATGTGAGAGCCGCCGATCAAGCGCAGCGTGATGTGGCACTCGGACATCGAGACCGCCGCCAGCGTGCGTTCCCACTCTGGCCCGAAGGAGTCGATCAGCCGGGCCCAGTCGGCTTCCGTGGCGCCGGCGGCGCGGCGCATCGCCTCGGATGAGCCGTCCAGCTCCTTGACCGCGTCGTGGAGCTTGTTCCACTCGATCTGGAAGGCGACCAGGGTTGGCACCAGGTCGTCGATGTCGGAGGGGGAGGCCAGCAGGACCGCCAGGGTGTCGGCGCGGTCGTAGTACCAGGGCCGGCGCCGGGCGGGCGCTTTGACGCGCTCCCAGCTGGCGATGTCGGCCCCCACAGCAGCCTTGAAGCCGTGAGGCGAGGAGCCCAGGAACACGCGCCGGCTGCGGGCGATCGCGAGGGGGAGACGGCGCACGGAGTAGATCAGGGCGCCCATGTCGACCTGGGGTTCCGCGGCCAGCGGGTGCAGGGCGGAGCCCATGCCCAGGTGCGCGTGCACGAGGGAGTCGAGCTTGATCTCGCCGGAGCTCTGCAGCATGGTCGAGTAGGTGCGCACGTAGAGCTCCACCGCGTGCCTGCCCGTCCACCCCGAGGCGGTGACCGCGGGCGGCGCCGGGGCTTCCATTTGGTAGGCCAGTGTACGGATTTACAAAAGCTTTACCGCTGGCTTGGCGTTCTCTCAGGATTCCCCTGTATCGCTCTGAGAATGGGTTTCTCCAGGTTTCTCCGCATCACCGTCGCAGCCGTCGGCGCAACGCTCCTGGCGGGCGCCGTGGTGGCCGTCACCGCCGTCGCGGCGACCCCCCCGGCGACCCCCAAGGCCACCCCGAAGCCGGGCGCGGCGGCCCGGGCCCAGGCGGCTACCGCCGCCTGCGACACCTATCTGGGCAAAGTCGCCAAGAACCTCGGCAAGTCAACGGCCCAGGTCAAAAAGGCGCTCTCCGACGCCACCTCGCAGTCGATCGACGACCAGGTCAAGAACGGGACCCTGACCCAGGCCCAGGCCGACCAGCTCAAGAAGAAGCTGACCGGTCAGCAGGTCTGCTCCGGCCAGCTCGCCGGGCTGCACGCCCAGGCGGCCGCCATGGGCACCCAGGCCGTGGTCCAGGCGGACGTCGCAAAGGCGCTGGGCATTACGCCGGCCGAGCTCAAGACCGCTCTTCAGGGCGGCCAGACCCTACAGCAGGTCGCGGCCTCCAAGGGCATGGACGAGGCCGCCTTCCGGGCCAAGTACATCGCAACTGTCAAGGCCGACCTCGACAAGGCGGTCATCGCCAAGACGATCACCCAGGCGCAGGAGGACGCGGCGCTCTCGCGCCTCCAGAGCAGCGCACTGCCGTCGTGGAACCGCGCGCCGCGGCCGGCGGCGAAGCCCAAGCCGACGCCGCCTACCGGCTAACCAGGCGAGGCGGACCCGCCCTCCGCCGGCACAGATGGGGGGAGTCGAATGGCTCCCCTCTTTTTTTGTTCCGGGGCTCAAGCCTCCGGCGGCGCCCCGCCCAGCCGCTTCATCAGCTCCTCGAGCAGGGCCCGGGTTTCCGGGTCCGACATCACCCGCTGCTGCATCTCCTCGGCGGCGCGCCGCAGCTCCGGGTCGTTGAGCAGCCGCTCCGCCATGCCTTCGAACTGCGCCGACATGTCCTTCATGGCCGCCTCCTGGGCGACCTGCATCAGGATCGGCTGGCTGGCCGCGGCGGTCACCGCCTCGGCCTGCGCTCGGAGCATCTCGACCCCCTTGCAGCCCAGGCACTCCCCGCGCAGGCCGCAGTGGCAGAGCTGGCGGCGCAGGCGATCCAGGGACTGGTGGAGCTCGGAGAGGTCGACGGGCCCGGCCATGGTCAGTGCGAGCCCCGCCCGCCCTGCGGCTTCTCGCGCTGGTACATCCGGTCGATCGTCTCTTTGTAGTGCTCCTGGATGGCTCGTCGCTTGACCTTCAGGGTCGGCGTGATCTCCCCCGATTCCTCGGTGAAATCGGCCGGCAGCAGCGTGAAGTACTTGATGCTCTCCCAGCTGCCCAACTCGCTGTTCAGGGCGTCCACCCGCTTCTGCACCACGGCCACGGCCCTGGGGTCCGTAACCAGTTTCTCGGGATCGCCGGACAGGCCCGCCTGCCGCTTCAGGCGTTCCCAATCGGGCACCACCAGCGCCGTGACGTACGGCCTCTCGTCCCCGATGACGACGACCCGTTCGATCGCGGCATCCTCCTGCAGCTTGGCCTCCAGCGGCTGCGGCGCCACGTACTTGCCGCCGGCCGTCTTGATCAGGTCCTTCTTGCGGTCGGTGATCTTGAGGAATCCGTCCTCGTCCAGCTCGCCGATGTCACCTGTACGCACCCAGCCGTCCTCGAGCACCTCCCTGGTGGCTGCCTCGTTCCGGAAGTAGCCGAGCATGTTGCCGGGGCTCTTGACGAGGATCTCCCCGTCCTCGACGATCTTGAGCTCGACGCCCGGCAGCGCCCGGCCCACCGTCTCGAACTTGTGGGCGGTCTCAGTGTTGGAAGTGGCGCCGCTGGAGGTCTCGGTCATCCCCCAGCCCTGAAGGATCTTGACGCCGCTAGCCCAGAAGAACTCCTCGACCTCGCGGGCGAGCGGGGCCCCGCCGCTTACGAAGAAGCGGAGCCGGCCACCCGTCAGGCGTTCCCGCAGGGGCCTGAGCACCAGACGGTCGGCGAGCTTGAAGCGAAGCCGGGCGCCGCCGGTCCGCGAGTGCTTGCGGCCGACCCCGACGCTCCAATGGAAGAGCAGTCGAATCCAGGGCGGCTGCCCCGCCACCCTCTGCTGGACCAGCCCGTGCATCTTCTCGTAGACGCGGGGCACAGACACCATCACGGTGGGCCGCACCTCGGCGATGTCCTCCGCGAGCCGGTCGACGCCGCGCGAGAGATAGGTGCTGCCGCCGGCGACCATGCCCACGAAGATGCCGTTGATCCGCTCCAGGACGTGGGAGAAGGGGAGGAAGGACAGCGAGATGTCGTCGGGGCCGAGGTCGAACGCGCCCAGGCAGCTGTGCGCGGCGTCGACGAAGTTGCGGTGGGCGAGCATGACTCCCTTGGGCTCGCCGGTCGTGCCCGAGGTGTAGCAGAGGCTGGCCAGGTCGTCGGGTCGAAGCCCGGCCGAGCGCGCGTCCAGCTCTTTTACGGCCTCGGCGCGCGGCTCGTCCTCGGCCCAGGCCTTGACGTCGTCGTCCATAGTGACGACCTTGCGCAGGGCGCCCCTGGCCTGCAGCTTGCCCGCCATCTCGGCGTCCGAGGCGATGGCCAGGACGGCCTCGGAGTTCTCGGCGATGTGCTGGGCGGTCTTGGGCGGCGTGCTGGGGTAGACGGGGACCGTGACGCCGCCCGAGGCCTGGATGGCGAGGTCGCAGTACAGCCATTCGACTCGGTTCTCCGACATGAGGATCACCCGGTCGCCCGCGCCGACGCCCTCCTCCACAAGTCGAGCTCCCACCCGGATCACCAGGTCCCGCAGGTCGGACCACTTGAGCTCGCGCCAGCCGCCGTCCTGGTGGTGGCGGAGGATGACCCGGTCCGCCAGCCGCTCCGCCTGCCGGGCGAAGACGCCGACGGTCGTCCGCTCCGAGATCGCTTCAGCTTCCATCAAGCCAAGCATAAGTCGCATTCCGAGTGCTTCCGGCGGAGGCTCGTCCAGGATCCGCCAGTGACCATTCCGTCACCATAGTCAGCGTCTTGCGGGTAGGGGTCTTCCTCCAGGTCTGCGATCTCCAGACAGGGCGGGTCTTCAGCGTTGACGAGGTGGCGACGGCCGCCCAGCGGGCGGAGGCGCTGGGCTACGACTCGGTCTGGGTCATGGACCATCCGATCCTGGAGCTGCGCGGCCGGAAGGTCACGGGCCACGACCCGTTCGTGCTGCTCGCCTACGTGGCCGCCCGCACCCGGCGCGTCAGGCTGGGCACGCTGGTCGTTTGCACCCCGTTCCGCTCGCCCGGCCAGCTGGCTCGGGAGTCGGCAGCGCTCGCCGACGCGTCGGGCGGCCGCTTCATCCTCGGTCTCGGCGCGGGCTGGCACGAGCCCGAGTTCACCGCCTTCGGGATTCCCTTCACGGGCCTGGTCAGCCGCTTCGAGGAGCAGGCGGACGCCGCCACCCGGCTGCTGCGGGGCGAGCGCGTGAGCCGCGACGGCCGGTACGTCACCCTGAGCGGTGCCGAGGTGCTGGCCACGGCGCCCCCGCCGCCGGTCTGGATCGCCGCCAAGGGCCCGCGCATGCTGCGGCTGACGGCGCGGATCGCCGACGGCTGGAACCTGGCCTGGGGCGGCGAGGATCCGGCGTGGCTGCGCGAGCCCATCGAGGGTCTGCGTCGCGAGCTCGACGCGGCCGGCCGCGACCCGGAAGCGTTCACATTCAGTGCCGGCCTGGCGGTGGTCCCCGACGGCAAGCCAGGGCAGAAGCTGGTGGTGGGCGGCCCCGAGCGCGTCGCCGAGGTGCTGCGCGCCTACCAGGGCGTCGGGATCGGCTACTCGATCCTCTCGTTCTCGACCGAGCCGGTGGTTGCGATGAACCCCGACTACATGGAGGAAACAGCCCCGGTCCTGAAGCTGGTCTAGACGGCGTGGAGGTAACCTGGCGGTTCCCCCCACGGGACCCCTTTCCCTTTGGTTCCATGCGACGTTTTAGCGCGCCTGGATTTGTCAACTCATCCGGCCTGGCGGAGCCAGGCGTTACGGCCGCCCCGGTCCTGAAGCTGGTCTAGAGGACCGCCTTGACTTTCAGCTCAAACGTGCCGGAGGGGGCGCTGACGGAGATCTTGTCGCCCTTGCGCTTTCCGACCAGGGCCCGCCCGACGGGTGAGTCCACCGAGATCCGGCCGGTCGCCGGGTCGGCCTCCACCCCGCCGACCAGGTGGTACGTCTCGACCCGGCCGTCGGCGTCCTCGACCTCGATCGTGGAGCCCGCTTCGGCGATGCTGCCGTGCTTCTCCTCGATGATCTGGGCTCGCCCGATCATCTCCTCGAGCTCGTAGATCCGGCTGTCGATCAGGGCCACCTCCTCCTTGGCCTGCTCGTACTCCGGGTTGTCCTCGATGTCGCCGGGCTGGAACGCCTCCTTCAGGCGCTCCGCGGCCTCGATCCGGCGCTGGCGCGCATCCTCCAGCTCGCCTTTCAGCCTCTCCAGCCCCTCCGGCGTTAGAAGAACCGGTTCCGTCAGATCCATGTCCCCACCACCGCCGCAATAATAACCCCGTATCCGAGCCCTCCCGGCCGGCGAGCGGCCCCTGCAAGGAGTCCTGGGAATGATCGATTACGGTCCGGACACGGCGCTCATCGTCGTCGACGTTCAGAACGACTTCGCCGACCCTACGGGCTCGCTCTACGTCCGCGAGGGTGAGCAGGTGGTGCCGATCGCCAACCGCGAGATCGAGCTCGCCGCGGCGGCTGGATCGCCGGTCTTCTACACCCAGGACTGGCATCCGCCGGACACTCCCCACTTCCAGAGGGACGGCGGCATATGGCCGGTCCACTGTGTGCGCGAGACCTGGGGCGCCCAGTTCCACCCCGACCTCAAGGTCATGGGCGAGGTGGTTCGCAAGGGCGCCAAGGGTGAGGACGGCTACTCCGGCTTCTGCGTGCGCGACCCGGTGTCGGGCGAGGCGGCGGAGACAGTCCTCGGGGCCCGCCTGCGCGCACTCGGGATCCGCAGCCTGGCCGTGCTGGGTTTGGCCGGTGACTACTGCGTCGGCGCGACGGCCAAGGACGGCCACGAGCTGGGCTGGCCGGTGAGCGTCCTCCGCAAGGGAGTGCGCTTCGTCGAGCTCAACCCCGGCGACGAGGCGCGCACCTGGCGGGAGCTGGCCGCAGCCGGCGTCGAAGTCGTCGGATGAGCGGCGAGCCCGGGGCCGCCGAGCGGATCAACATGCTCTGCTTCGAGCTCTCCCGAGAGCTGGGCGAGCTCGAAGTGGCCGCTCCGCCGGCAATTCCGCTGGCGCGCACGTTGCTCCGGGTCGTGGGCAGGGTGGTGATCGACACCGCGTCGCCAGGCGCCCGGCCGGAGGTGTGGACGAGCACCGAGGAGATGGCGCTGCAGTGGATCGACGAGGCCTGAGACCGCTCGGATACCAGGTTCGGCCGCTGCCAGGCGGCGGGCGCGACGAGCTGCCCGACCCGGCCTCGGAATGGTGCTGACGGGTAACTCGAAGGCGTATCCCAAAGCGTGTTGATCCCCGCGCCTCCGGCGCTGGGCGCGGACGCCCCTGAGCGCGTCCGGCGCACGGTGGCCCTGCTGGGCCGGCGCGGTTACGCGGCCAGTCCCGCCCGGCTAGGCGAGCTCTGCCTGGGCGGCCGGCTCCCCGAGCGCGAGGTGCTGGAGGCCGTCGCCGGTCGGGCCGAGCTCGGCCTCGCGCAGGGCCTGGTGGTCGACGCCAGAGGCAGCCGGCGAGCGGCCGAGATCGCCGCCCGCGCCCGCGAGCACCAGGCGGCCGCTTCCATCTACGCTCCGATGACGCTCCGCTTCGCGGCCCGCCTGGCCGCCCTGCCCTTCGTCATCAGTGTGGCCATCGCCGGCTCGCTGGCCTCGGGCGGGTTCCGCGCCTCCGACGACGTGGACCTCAACCTGGTCGTCGAGGACGGCCACCGCCACCTCGCCTACGTGGCCCTCAACGCGCTCGGCTTCCTGCACGCCCTCGGCCACCGCGCCAAGCCGGTGGACACCCACAGCCGGCGACCGCTGGCGCCCCGGCTGATGACCGCCAACCTGATACTCGAGCGTGGCCAGTGCTTCCCGCTCGAGCGCCAGGACGAGGACATGGCCTTCGAGCTGCTGCAGTCGCAGCCCGTGTATGGCTCGCGCTTCCTGGGCGACCTGGTTGCGGCCAACCCCGGCCTGGCCGGCCACTTCCCCCAGCTGGCGACGCGCCCGCTCGCCGACCTCGTCCAGCCAGCCCGGGCGCTGCCCGCGGCGCTCTTCCCAGCCCTGCTCGACCGGCCCGCCGAGGTCGCCGGGCGGGCCGCCTGGCGCTACATGCAGTGGACCCGGCGGCGCCGCCCCGACGCCCTGGCAAGGGTGGCTTTCGTGCGCGAGACCATGCGGCCCTACAACCTCTTTCCCGGGCGATGAGGGACGCCCCTTGACCGTCGTGGCGCTTGCGGTCCTGATCGCTACCAGCCTGTGTCTCTTCACGTTCGGCACGAACCTGCTCTACCTCAGCTGGCGCTCCTTGCGACTGCCGCCGGCCCCGCCGCCCGGTCCGCTGACCAGCGAGCCGCGGGTCTGCGTCCAGATCCCGGTCTACAACGAGCGCTACGTGGTGGAGCGGGTGCTGAACGCCGCCTGTGCGCTCGACTGGCCGCGGGACCGGCTCGAGATCCAGGTGCTCGACGACTCGGACGACGCCACCGCTGACATCGCCCGCGCGGTCATCGAGCGCTGGCGGCGCCGCGGAGTTGCCATCAGCCACGTCCGGCGGGCTTCTCGGACCGGCTATAAGGCGGGCGCGCTGGCCCACGGTCTGACGCTGACTGACGCCCCTTTTCTGGCCGTACTCGACGCCGACTTCGTGCCGCCGGCGGGCTTCCTGAGGGGCCTGATGGACGCGTTCGAGGCGCCCCGCACCGGATTCGTACAGGCGCGCTGGGGGCACCTCAACGAGGACTACTCGTGGTTCACCCGGGTGCAGGCGATCGGGCTCGACTACCACTTTTTCGTCGAGCACGCGGTCCGCGCCGGGTCCGGCCTGTTCACGAACTTCACGGGCACGGCGGGCGTCTGGCGGCGCACAGCCATCGACGACGCGGGCGGCTGGAGCGCGGCCACCCTGACCGAGGACCTCGACCTCAGCTATCGGGCCCAGCTGCGCGGCTGGCGGGCGGTCTACCGCGAGGGCCTCGAGGTTCCCGAAGAGCTGCCTGTGGACATCAACGCCTACCGCCGGCAGCAGTCGCGCTGGGCCACGGGCAGCTTCCAGGCCACCTTCCGACTGGCCTGGCCGCTGCTGCGCAGCGACCAGCGCCCCGGCGTCAAGTGGCAGGGCCTCATGCACCTGCTGGCCTACTCCGCCGGGCCCCTGATGCTGATCCAGTTCGGCTGCTACCCGGTGTTGGTCTGGGCGGCGGCCCACCGCGACCCGCTTGTCGCCTGGAGCTGGGTCGGCCTGGCCCTGAACCTGACTAGCCTGGCGCCCTGGGTCGGTTTCATGGTCGGCCAGGTCAGGCGGGGCAGGCCCTGGTGGCGCTTTCTGCCCGCGATCGCGCTGCAGCTGCTGGGCGCGGGCATGTCGCTGACGGCCATGGTCGCCTTCTTCCGAGCTCTGCGGCCGGGCGGCGAGTTCCTGCGCACGCCCAAGTACCGGATTGAATCGCGTGGCCAGGAGTGGCGCGACACGGCTTACGTGCGCGCCGCTGACGCCGCCGCCCTCGCCGAGGGCGGCCTGGCCTGTGTGGCCCTGCTGATGTCGGCGGTCGCGCTGAGCCTCGGCGTCTGGGTGGTCGCTCTGTACGCGGCCCTGCTGGCGGCCGGACTCCTGACCTGGGCCGGCCTGACCGCCGCCCAAGCCCTCCAGGTGGTGACGCTGCGAAGGCTGGGGGCGGGCGCCCTGACCCGCCTGCGTCGGGCCACCCCGGCGGCCCTTCTGCTGGGCTCGGCCGGGCTCTTGATAGGCGCCGTGGCTGCCCTCGGCAACCCCTTCGAGGACTCCTACCACCACTGGCTGATCGCGGCCACGCTGGCTGCCACCGGCCATCTTCACGATCCTCTGTTCGGTATGGAGGACAGCTGGCTGCCCGCCTACCACGTGCTGGCTGCCGGGATCCTCCGCCTGTTCGGGATCTGGAACCTGGCGGCCCTGCAAGCCGCCAACGTGCTCCTGGCCGTCCTCACGCTGGCCGCCGTCCAGCGCCTGGCCGGCTCACCCCGCCGGGGCTGGCTGGCAGTCTTTTTGCTCGCCACCAACCCCGTCTTCCTCCTGACCGCGGGCTCCGTGGTGGCGGAACCGCTGCTGGTGGCCGAGCTCACTGCCGCCGCCCTGGCGGCGGTCTCGGGCCGCCTCTACCTGGCCGGCTTCCTGGTCGCGGCCGCCTGCCTGACCGGCACCAAGGCCTGGCTCTGGGTACTGGCCGCGGTCTTCGGCCTGCTGGCCAGCCGGGCGCTGGCGGCGCGACCCCTCCGGCGCCCGTCCGCGCGGTGGCTGGTGCCAGCGCTGGCGGTCCTGCTGCTGCTGCAACTCGGCTTCGCGCCGGCCTCCCACTCCGTCGCCCGGGCGGCCGCCGAGGTCACCTCGGCGACGGCGCGGGGAAGCCTCCCGGCCGGTCCCGAGGCGAGGCTGGCCAGCTTCGGCTGGTACCTGGCGCTGGCCTGTCTGCCCCTGCTGGCGCTGGCCCCGCTGGGCCTTGTGGCCGAAGCGCGCTCGGCGGCCGGCCGGCTCCGCCTGCTCGCGTTCCACGTGCCGGCCCTCGGCTACCTGGCCGCCGTGGTGGCCCTGGTCGGCCTGGGCGTGTACACCGGCAGCCACCGCTATCTCTACCCCGCCCTGCCGGCGCTCGCCGTCCTCGCCGCCGCGGCCCTCGACCGCCGCCAGGCCGTCCTGACGCTGGTCGCGGCGGGCGCCGCCGGGCTGCTGGCGATCGCTTACCTGCCCGTTTTCCAGAGCTTCGTGGCCGCCAACCAGGGCCTGGTCGCGGCCGGGACGATGGCCGGGCGGGTGCCGGGGCGGCTCCTGACGGACTCGCCGGTGGCCGCTTACGCCAGCCACAAACCTCCGGCCGAGATCACAGGCTCCCAGCCGCTGCCGCGCCAGCCGGACGCGGCCCTGGCCTGGCTGCAGGAAGCCGGAGTTACCAGCCTGGTCGTCGAGAACATCGACTACTACCGGGCGACCCAGGTCTTTCCCGACCTGGCCGCCGGTCGCGCCGGCGCTCCGTTCGTGACACTCGGCGACCAGGCGGCCTACCGGGCGCCGGGGGGCAAGACGACGTTCGCCTACGCTCTCAACCCGCCCGAGTACCAGGCGCCGCTGCTGGACGGCCTGGTGGCTTGCCTGCGACCTACGGCCCAGCCGGCCGCCGGCAAGACGGCCCCGCTCCAGAAGGGGCTCACGTTCGAGGAGAACGGCGCCCAGCTGGCCGGCGGGGGCATGGGCTTCGGCGTGCCCCTGGTCCGGGTCGGCAGCACCTGGTACTACCCCGGCTCGGCGCTCACGCTCGATGCGTCGACGCGCGACCAGGAGATCTGGAAGAAGACGTTCCAGCTGGACCGGCGCGAGGTCGACACCGCCGGCCGCTTCGCGGGCTTCGAAGCGGTGCCCAGTGTGGGCCGGGTCGAGGTCACCTATAGGATCAGCCAGGGCCACGTCGCGATCTCGGCCCGCGCGCTGGAGCTGGCGACCGGCGTCGCCGAGGTGGTGCTGCTCAACGAGCAGTCGGCCCAGTTCGCCGACTTCGCGGACCCCACCCAGAAGCTGATCGGCCCGGCCTTCGGCAGCTGGCAGCCCGCCGCCGGCGATTGGGCCCGCCTGCGTTCGGAGAGCCTGGGCCTGGAATGGTCGCAGCCGGCCCTGCCGGGCGTCCAGATGGTTGCGGAGCGCGAGCTGCGCCCGCCCGAGATCGATTTTGCCGGCCTCGAGTACCGCTTCGGCCCCGGCTTCACGGGCGCCGACTACCAGGTGGAGGTGATGAAGGCGCGATGACAGAGCATGTGGACGTCGTCCTCGTATACCCGCAGCGGGCGCCCCGCCGGGGCCGCCACTGGATCATGCCCTCGCTCGGCCTGATGTATCTCAGCGCGGTTCTCCGGGAGGCCGGTTACAGCGTCCGCCACATCGACCACACCTTCCTCGAGCGGCACGAGGTGCTGGACCAGATCGACCGCCTGAAGCCGTCCGTGATCGGCGTCTACTGCATGATCACCATGCAGGACGAGGCCTTCTCGCTGGCGGAGCAGGTGAGAGGGAAGGCCCTCACCATCGCGGGCGGCCCCTATCCCTCCGGTGACCCCGACGAGTTCGTGGACCGCTTCGACCTGGTCGCGATCGGCGAGGGGGAGGAGACCATCCTGGAGGTGATGGCCCACCTCGGCGACCGCCGCTTCGAGGAGGTCGCCGGCCTGGTCTTCAAGCGCGGCGGCGAGCTTGTCCGGACGGCCCCGCGGGAGCGCAACCGCGACCTCGACTCGCTGCCGCTGCCGTACCGGCGCGACCTCCCCAACCGCCAGTACATCCAGTACTGGCGCCGGCACTGGAAGGACGCCACCACCCCGCTGATGAGCACGCGCGGCTGCCCGTTCAGCTGCGAGTTCTGCCACAAGGCGGTGTTCGGCAACCTGTTCAAGGCGCGCGGATCGGAGTCGGTGGTGGCCGAGATGCGCGAGATCGCAGACCTGGGGTACGACCACGTCTGGATGTCGGACGACCTCTTCACGCTCAACTACAAGCGAACGCTCGAGCTGGCTGCCGACATCGAGGCTGCCCAGGTGCCCCTCACCTGGGAGTGCCTCTCCCGGGTCACCCACGTGGACTACGACCTCTTCAGCCAGATGCGCCGGGCCGGGTGCAAGCGCATCTTCTTCGGCATCGAGTCGGGCGACGAGGGCGTGCTCAAGCAGATGTCGAAGGGGATCACCCCGCAGCAGGCCGAGGAGACGGTCGAGGCCTGCGTCAGGGCGGGGATCAAGGCCGCCGGCTTCTTCATGGTCGGCTACCTTGGAGAGACCACGGAAAGCCTGCTGCGGACCATCCGCTTCTCGTCCCGCCTGCCCCTGGACTACGTGAGCTACACGATCGCCTACCCGCTGCCGGGCACCAAGTTCTTCGCCAAGGTGGAGGACATCCGGCAGCACGGCGAGTGGCACAAGGTGCGTCACAACCGGCTGCTGTTCAACACCGACTTCTCGGAGTTCAAGCTGCGCGCGGCAATCTATAAGGGCGCCGCCCAGCACCGGCTCCGCAAGATGCACCTGAAGCCGGTGGCCGTGGCCTTCGAGCTCGCCACGGACCCCGTCCTACGCGTCATCCGCTAGCGGCTCCGGCGCTGGCCGGCGCCCTGCTGGTGCTCGCCTGCGGCTCGGCGGCGCCCAGCCGTCCGCAGGCTTCGCCGCCTTCCGCTGGGCTGCTGCTGCTGTCGCTGGCCGACGGCTCGGAGCGCGCCCGGCTGAGCTTCGGACAGGACCCGCTGGCGGTCGTGGTGGACGAGACCGCCAACGTTGCCTACGTGTCCGACAACGCCCCTGGCGACGTGTACGCCGTCGCGCTAGATCGCCCCCGGGTGCTCTGGAAGACCCAGGTCGGCGGCCGGCCGGGGCCGCTTCTGCTCAGCGGAGGGCATCTGCTCACGAGCCTGTATGCCGACGGCATGGTGGCCGAGCTCGACGCCGGCTCGGGGCAGGTCCTCAAGCGCTACACGGTGGGCAAGGGTCCCGGCGAGCTGGCCGGTGCGGGCCAGGTGGCCTGCGCCGACGGAACGGTCTGGGACCTCGCCGGCCACGCCCTGCCTGCCGCCCCGGGCTTCGCCCTGGCGGCCGGTCCCGGCGGCCTCTGGACGGCCGACTACAACGGGGGCGCCCTGGTCCGGGTCTCCGACGGGGCCCGGGTGGCGCTGCCCGCGCACGCGCATGCGTTCTGGCTCGCCACCGGCGTCGCCGACGATCTCCTGGTGGCCGCGGAGGGCGGCCAGGAGGACCAGGATCCGGGCCTCGTCCTGCGTATGGGCGACGACCTGCGACCCCGGGTGGTGGCGGTCGCTCGCGACCCCGACCAGGTCGCGGAGGCAGGCGGGCAGCTCTTCGTCGCCGCCCACGGCGACCGGGCCGTCAAGGTGGTCCAGGGCGGCGCGCTGGCGACCTGGAGCAGAGGAGCAGGCGTGGTGGCACTTGCTCCCGCGCCCCAATTGGGGTTATTGGTGGTGCTCGTCAATGCGCGCGAGTGAGCTCTGGAGGGCGCTGTTCCGTTTCTCGGCCGGTTTCTACTGGCTGTACTTCGCCAGCCAGAAATGGGCGGGGGTGGACTGGATGCGCCCGCTGATCCAGCAGGCGCCCGGCGTCAACCCGATCCCCGGCCTGCACGAGATCCTGGCCGACGTGGTGGCACCCAACTGGCATCTGTTCGCGCTGCTACAGGGTGTGGCCGAGACGGTCGTCGCGGTTCTCCTGATCCTCGGGCTGGCCACGCGCCAGGCCGCCATCGTCGGTTTCCTGCTCGCCCTCAACCTGGCGCTCACGGTCGCGTTCCTGGCCGAGCCCGGGTTCCGCTGGATGTACTATCTGGCGGTCCTGGTCAACGCCGAGGTCATCTTCTCGGGAGCCGGCATCCCGGCCCTCGAACGGGCCGGTTTCGTCCCCTCCTGGCTCCGCTCCTAGCAGGCCCCTGCTAGGCTCGCCCCGCCCGCGCCCGGAACCAGTCGGCGGTCTCCTGCAGACCCTCCTCCAGGCTGGTCTGGGGGCGCCAGCCAAGACGCTCGCCGATCAGGCTGCTGTCGAGGGCCGACGTGCGCTGCTCGCCCGGCCGGGCCGGCCCGTGGGCCTCCGGGGCCCGCACCCCGAGCCGCTCGGTCAGCAGCCGGAAGAGTGTGTTGACGTCCGTCTGGCGGCCGGTGCCCACGTTGAAGTGGCCGACCGTCGCGGGGGCGTCGATCGCGAGCAGGTTGGCCCTGACCACGTCCCGCACGTAGACGTAGTCGCGAGTCTGGCGCCCGTCGCCGTTGATGCGGGCGACGCCGTCGCCCAGCAACGCTTTGCAGAAGATCGCCACCACCCCCGCCTCGCCGTGCGGGTTCTGACGCGGCCCGTAGACGTTGGCGTAGCGCAGGGCGGCGTAGGAAAGCCCGTGCTCGGCGCCGTAGCAGTGGAGGTAGTGCTCGAAGGCCAGCTTGCTGACGCCGTACGGCGAGACCGGCCAGGCGGGGGTCGTCTCGGGCGTCGGCAGGATGTCGGCGTCCCCGTATAGCGCGCCCCCGGTCGACGCGAAGGTGAAGCGAGCCTCCGACTGGCGGGCCGCCTCCAGCAGGTTGAGCGAGCCCAGGACATTGACCTCGGCGTCGAAGATGGGCTCCCTGACCGAGCGGCTCACACTCATCTGGGCGGCGTGGTGAGAGATCGCCTGCGGCCGCCAGCGGGTGACCAGGCCCGCCACCTCGGGGCCCCGGATGTCAAGCTGCGCGAACTCGGCGGCCGGGTTCAGGTTGGCTCTTTCCCCGGTCGAGAGGTCGTCGATCACCAGCACCTCGTCGCCCCGCTCGAGCAGTGCGTCGGCGAGGTGGGAGCCGATGAACCCGGCCCCCCCGGTGACGATGACCCTCACGGGCTCACCGCCTGGCGCCGGCCTTCAGGGAGTAGCCCATGCCGCGAATCGTGTGCAGTAGCCGCGGCTCGCCCTCCAGCTCGAGCTTCTTGCGGAGGCGGGCGACGTGGACCTCGACCGAGTTCGAGTCGGGTCCACCCTCGATCGGCCAGACGGCGTCCGAGATCCGGCTCTGGCTCAGGACCTTGCCCACGTTCCGGGCCAGTATGGCCAGGATCCGGAACTCGGTCGCGGTCAGCAGCAGGTCGCGGTCGGCCCGGTTGGCGGAGCCCGCCTCCACGTCCACGACCAGGTCGGCGACCGCGATGGTCAGGCCGCCGCCGGCCTTCAGCCGGCGGACCAGCGCCCCCACGCGGGCCGCCAGCTCCTCGATCGCGAAGGGCTTGACCATGAAGTCATCGGCGCCGTGGCGGAGGCCGGCCACCACCTCCGCGACCGTGGCGGCGTGGTGCATGCCGATGAGCGCGGCCTCGGTCTCGTTCCGGAACCGCGCGAAGATCTCCGGGCTGTCGCTGTCGGGGAGCCTTACCTCGAGCAGAACCACGTCGGGATTCCACTCCCCGAGCAGCTTCAAGCCCAGGGCGGCGGTGCCGGCGGTGCGGACCCGATAGCCAGCGCGCCGGAGGCCTGCTGTGAGGGAACGCGCCAGCCTGCGGTCGTCCTCGACCACGGCCACTTTCCACTGAACGGCCACGTGGACGGCAGTCTAAGCGAGGTCCGCTCGGGCGCGTCCGGCCGAGTTTCTCAGGCCGGCTTCAGCAAAGTGCTGACCCGCGCGGCGCCCGCCACCGCGAGGGCGGCGGCGCAGCCCCAGGTGAAGATCGCGATCGGGGGCTGGCTGAAGTCAGTCCCGGAGAGCACCGAGTGCAGGAACTGGAACACGAAGGCCGGGTAGGCCAGGCGGTGGATGAAGAGCCAGGCCGCCGGGGACAGGAACCGGCGGGCCCAGGTGGTTATCGCCAGCAGGACGATCAGGTCGAACGCGATGCTGCCCAGCCCGATCCCGACAGTGCCGTAGCCGGCTCGGAACGGGATCACCGCGTCCCAGACACTCAGGGCCGAGATGTGGTCGAGCAGCAGCGCCTGCACGTGGATCAGCCCCAGCGGCATCCACAGCACTGTCGTGTACTCATGCAGCGCGACCAGCGGCTTGCGGCCGGTCCAGGCCGCCCCGGACCGCGACCTGATCGTCAGGCCGCTGAGAACGCTGATCGAGAGGGCGGCGTAGCAGCTGAGCCCGCTGACCCGCCCGACCACCCAGTAGAGGAGATCCGGATCCTGGAGCACGGACTAGCGACCGGCCCGGCTGTCGACCAAGGACCTGAACAGCATCAGAAGAGCAACGTGAACGTATAGGGGAACCTGCGTGGGCCACTGCCAGTCCGAGCGAGTGTGGAGGGCCTGACTTACAGCGGGCTGAAACCAGCGAACGCGGTGCTAACATCCCGGCCCACGAGAAAGGATCCGCCCAGCCAGGTCAACCTCCTGCTCTGGCAGGACGTGCGGGCGCGGGCAATCGACCAGCACCTTGACGCCGACCGGCGCGCGGTTGGCGAGCGAGTAGCCGAACTCTTCCGGTGGCTCTTCCTCGTCGTGTTCGCGGCCGCGATCAACCTCAACGGGCTCACGTCGACGGCGTTGGTCTCGGACGGACTCCTTGTGGTCTGGACCGGCCTGAACGTCGGCCAGACCGTGCTCGTGCTGCGCGGCCACCGGCCCAGCCACGCCTACAGCGTGGCCACGCTGGGGCTCGACATCGTGTTCGGCGGCGTCCTGCTGCACCTGGCCGGCACGTTCCACAACGCGGCTTTCCTGGCCTACTTCCTGGTCGTGATCGCCGGCTCGATGCGACTCGGCACCGTCGCCGCGCTGGGGGCTGCACTGGCGATCTCCCTCATCTACCTGTATGAGGGCGCCGCCACCCAGGCCCTGTCAGAGGTGGCCGGCCGGGTCTTCCTGGTCACCGCGGTCGCGCTCTCGACCGGGCTCATGTCCCGCGAGCTGGAGCGGGAGCGGCGGATGGCCATCTCCAGGGCGGCCCAGGCGGACACCCTGCGGGAGATGAACGTGGGAATGGCGTCCAGCATCGACATCAAGGACGTCTTCGAGGTGATTCTCCAGCACGGCCTCAAGATGAGCTCGGCCGATTCAGGCGGCGTCGCCCTGGTCATCGACGACCAGGTCGAGGCGGTGGCCGGCACCGAGCTGGACGAGCCGGCGGTCAGGCGTGCCGCCCAGCGCGGCGAGGCCGTGTTCCTGGAGCAGCGGCAGACCATGGTGGTGCCGCTCGCGTCTGGAGACGGGGTGACGGCGGTTCTCGGCCTCAAGGCCCAAAGCCGTCCGTTCTCGAACGAGGACCTCCTGATGGTGAACGCGCTGGCGGGCAGCGCAGCCGTGACCCTGGCCAACGCGCTGCACTACCAGCGCAGCGCCCAGGAGGCGATCAGCGACGGCCTGACCGGGCTGTTCAACCACCGCGAGTTCCGCCGCCGGCTGGAGACCGAGTTCGTGCGCGCCCAGCGTCGGGGCACGCCGCTCTCGGTGATGATCATCGACCTGGACCACTTCAAGACGGTCAACGACTCCATGGGCCACCAGCACGGCGACGAGGTGCTGATCGCCGCCGCGTCGGTGCTCCGGCAGACGGCGCGCGCGCACGACGTGGTCGCGCGCTACGGCGGCGACGAGCTCGCGATCGTGCTGGTCGAGGCAACCCCCGCGGGTGCCAGGATCGTGGCCGAGCGCCTGATGGATGCGGTACACGCCGCGCAGGTTGTCACCTCGCCGGGCAGCCAGCTGACCTTCAGCCTCGGCGTCGCGAGCTTTCCCGAGGACGCGCTCACAGCCAACGAGCTCGTGATGGCCGCCGACCAGGCGCTCTACCAGGCCAAGCGAGAGGGTCGCGATCGCTGCCGGGTCTTCTCTGGCCTCGTCGGCCAGATGGAGGCCTCCCCCGACGAGATGCTCGCGATGCTGACCGCGTCCGGTCCCCAGGTCATGGTCGCGATCGGCCGGGCGCTGGACGGCCGCCGGCCGGGCATGGCCGGCCACACCAGCCGGGTCGTGGCCGTGGTCGAGACCGTCGCCCGCCAGGTCGACTATCCGCCGCTGGACTTGGAGGACCTGCGCGCGATCGCCTACCTCCACGACGTGGGCACCGTGAGTCCGACCGGCCAGGACGGGGCCCACGCGGTGGCCGGGCAGGAGCTGATCGCGAAAGCGCCCTTTCCGCCCCGCGTCGCGGCGGGTGTGCGCAGCCACCATGAGCGCTGGGACGGCGCCGGCCGCCCCGACGGACTGGCGGGCTCTGATATCCCGCTGGAAGCCCGGATCGTGGGCCTGGCCGAGGCGTTCGAAGACCTGACAAGCGGCCGCGGGCAGCGCCCGCCGGTGCTCCCCTCACTGGCAGTCGACGAGCTGGCCGCGGACACCGGCGCGTACGACCCCGCCCTGCTGGCCGCCCTGCGATCCTTCGTCGACCAGGGAGGCTTGCCGCTGGGGCCGGCGCGGCTGGTGGCGGCCGTCGAGGCGGTCTAGCCTAAGCCGCAGCCGGCCTCGCCGCTTCTCCAGGTCGGGTCGGTGGGGGCTGCCGGCCGGCAATCCGACCAGGGCCCGCTCCACGACCCCCAGCGCGGCCGCCAGGTCCCGAAGCCCCCACTCCAGCAGCCGCGCCCGCGCCGAGGCCAGGGCCGGCTCGGCCGGAAGGCGCAGTTGCAGCCCCGCCAGCAGCGCCTCGGCGGCGGCGGGCCGGCGGCGGCGGGCCAGTGTGCGGGCCATCAGCAGCGCGGCCAGGCCCGAGGCCGGCCCCTCGCCGATCTCGGCCGCCCGGCGGAGCGCCCGCCACCCGTCGGCCCGCCGCCCGGCGCGCAGCAGATGGCGGCCCAGCGCCAGCCAGTCGGGCGCCTCCATGCGGCTGTCCTCGCCCGCCAGCCGGAGCAGGAGCCGCGCGTGCAGGTGGTAGAGGCTGAGCACGTCCTGCCGGTTGTGCTCCAGCGCCGCTTCGAGGGTCGGGCTCCAGCCCTGCCGCAGGTAGGCGAAATAGGCCTCGGGCACCATGGCGCCCGGCAGGTCCTCCTCGCGCTCGAACCCCAGCAGCCGGTCCTCGACGACCCGCAGGGTGCAGCTGTCGAGGCGCGGCCGGAGGAGCGCTCGGGTCAGACTCAGCAGGTCGAGGTGCTCGGGGTGGCGGAGGTCGCCAGGCATCCGGGACATCACCCAGCGGGTCCGCAGCAGGGGCAGGTCGAAGCTGCCGCCGTTGTAGGTGGCGACCGCGGCCGCCTGGTCGAGCTCCTCCTGGAGCAGGTACAGGAAGGCCGCCTCGCCGGCCGGGTCGGCCAGGAACAGCTGGACGATCTCCATGCCGGCCGGACCCGGCCGGCAGATGGCCGCCGCGAACACGTAGGTGCCGGTGCCGCCCGAGAGCCCGGTCGTTTCCGTGTCGAGGTAGGCGTGGCAGACTGCAGGGAGCCGGCCGACGACGCGCCCGATGGGCAGCACGTCGGCCAGCCGGTAGGCAAGGCCGTACTCGGTCCAGACCGGCTCGAAGCCCCGCGGCAGACGGCGCTCGGGCGGCGCCCGCCGGGCGGCGGCGGGCCGGGCGCCTAGACTGGCAAGGCGTTCGCGGAGAGCAGTCGCAGACATGCCTCCTTGGTTCCCTCGACGAGGTTCAGCGGTCCTATGCAGGAGGGGCAGCCGGTGGCGCAAGGACAGTCGCGCACCAGGGCGGCGGCGTCGCGCAGCAGCAGGTCGTGCAGCTCGAACAGCCGGGCCGCGTAGCCGACGCCGCCCGGGTAGACCTCGTACACGGTCACGGTGGGCCGCTGGGTGGACGTCGAGCGGACCTCGCCCAGCGCACCGAGGTCGCGCGGGTCGCACATGAGTCGGAGTGCGGCCACCGTCCGCATCGCGTGGGCCATGCCCTGCAGGCCGGCTTCCAGCCGCTCCCGGCCCAGGCTCTCCCAGAGCCGCGCGTCCAGCGTGGTCCAGTAGCCGGTGGTGTGGAGCGTCTGCTCGGGCAGGCGGATGGGACCCGAACCCACGTTCTCGTGCGTGTGGAAGCGGATCTTCTTGAACATGGTGGCCAGCGAGGTGAGCTTCACCTCGCCGTGCGAGCGGTCGAGGCCGGCGCGCTCCTCGTGCCCGAAGGTGTCGAGGACGCTTACGGTGACGCCCAGCAGGGCGTCGGTGTAGTAGTCGACCTCGACCGGCCGCACGTAAGCCTTCTTCTGGTCCCAGTCGAGGCGGTCCACGTGGTACTGGGCGCCGTCCTGGAGATAAACGGCCTGCTCGTGGAGCATGACCTGGGCCGTGAACTGGTCCATCTCGCCGATCACGTCCGGGTGCGGCTGCGAGACGTCGATGATCACGACGTTGTCGGCGGCCAGGCTGCGGAGCGAAACGGCCTCGGCGGGGAAGGCGTCTCGGCTCCAGAACCAGCGCCCGCCGGAGTGGCTGGCCGCGCCGTCCTCTCCGAACAGCTCGAGCAGACCGTCCACCTCCGCTCGGCCGAAGCGCTCCCCGTCGACGAACGGCAGCTCGAACAGCCCCGCCTGCAGGTGGCCGGCCAGGACCAGCAGGTTGTCGGGATCGATCAGCCCCTCCTCGGGGCTGGCTTCCAGGAAGTACTCGGGGTGGCGGACCATGAACTGGTCGAGCGGCGAGCTGGAGGCCACGTAGACCGCGATCGAGCCGGAGCGGCGCCCGGCCCGGCCCAGCTGCTGCCACGTGGAGGCGATGGTGCCCGGGTAGCCGACCAGGACGGCGGCCTGCAGGGTGCCGATGTCGATGCCGAGCTCGAGGGCGTTGGTGCTCACCACGCCGTGGATCTCGCCGGAGCGAAGGCCGGCTTCGATCTCGCGCCGCCGCAGCGGCAGGTAGCCCGAGCGGTAGCCGCGGACCCTCTTGCGGGCGTCGAGTCGAGGCGCCAGCGACTCCTGCAGGTAGGAGAGCATCACCTCCACCTGGAGCCGGCTGCGGCAGAAGACGATGGTCTGGATGCCCTGGCGGATCCAGGGCGCCGCGATGCGCCGCCCCTCCAGCAGCGAGCTGCGGCGGATCCCCAGATCCCGGTTGACCAGCGGCGGGTTGTAAAACACCAGGCGCCGCTCGCCGCGCGGCGCCCCGCTTCGATCCACGAGCTGCACCCCCTCGCTCTCCAGCAGGCGCTCGGCCAGCTGGGCCGGGTTGGCGATGGTCGCCGAGGCGCAGACGAAGCGCGGCGAGGCCCCGTAGAAGTCGCAGATCCGGCGCAGCCGGCGGATCACGTTGGCCACCTGGGAGCCGAAGAGGCCGCGATAGGTGTGGAGCTCGTCGACGACGACGTACTCGAGGCTGGAGAAGAGCTTTCGCCACCTCGTGTGGTGGGGCAGCATCCCGGTGTGCAGCATGTCCGGGTTCGTGAGGACGATGTGCCCGCCCTCGCGGATGGCGGTCCGCTGGCCAGGCGGCGTATCCCCGTCGTAGGTGTCGACCTTGATGCCGAGTGGCAGCTGCTTGACGAGGGCGGCCAGCTCCGCCAGCTGGTCCTGGGCGAGCGCCTTGGTCGGGAACAGGTATAGTGCCCGGCTTGTCGGGTTCTCCAGAAGCCGCTGCAGGACCGGGAGGTTGTAGCAGAGTGTCTTGCCGCTGGCAGTTGGCGTGACCACGACCACGTGCCGGCCGGAGCGGACGGCCTGATAAGCCTCCGCCTGGTGGGAGTAGAGTCGGTCGATCCCGCGCGACGCGAGGGCCGATACCAGCTCCGGCCGGAGATCCGCGGGGAGCGGCGCGAAGCCGGCCGGCTGCGCCGGGATGACGTGGTCGAGGGTGACCTCGCCCGGCAGCTGGGCGGGATCGAGCTGGGGAACGTATGGCATTGGCGGGCTCGCGCCTGAGGCTAAGCGAACATGCGTTCGTAGTCAAGCTCCCGAGGTGGAGGGAAACGGTGAAGGAGGACGGCTACCGGCCGGGATCCGAGGAGGATTTCGACCGACTCTATCGGGCCAGCCACGGCAGGCTCCTGGGGACGCTGATCGGCGTGCTCGGCGACCGGGCGGCCGCCGAGGACTGCGTGCAGGAGGCGTTCGTCCGCGCCTATCGGAACTGGTCGAGATGGAAGCCCAACGCGCCGGCCGAAGCCTGGTTGCACCGGATCGCGCTCAATGTCGCCATCTCCTACCGGCGCCGCCAGCGACTGCGTGAGGTGGGCGAGCTGGTGCGCCGGCTCGGCCGCCCTGGCGACGGCCCCGATCCCTTCGATGCCGGCGACGCCGGCGAGCTCGCCCGCGCGCTCCGCCGGCTGCCGCCCAAGCAGGCGGCGGCCATCGTGCTGCGCCACTACCACGGCTACACCAACCGCGAGATCGGAACCGCGCTCGGGATCCCGGAGCGAACGGTCGCCTCGCGGCTGGCTGCGGCCAAGGAGCGGCTGCGCCGGGAGCTGGCCCACCTGGCCGATGGGTACTCAGCCGAGCCCCGGCGTTCCTGACTTAGAGATGAACGAAAGTGGCGAGTTCGAGGGCTGGCTCGAAGAGGCGCTGAAGCGCAACCTCGATCCCGCCGTCAGCCGCCGGACTCGTGCCAGCCAGCCGCGCTACAGGTCGCTGGCGGGCGTCGGGCGGGTCCGCCGGATGTCGCTCCTGGGAGGCGGCGCCTCGACTGCCGTGGTGGCCAAGGTCGCGACCGGGCTGACCGTAGCCGCGTTCGCGGTGGGCGCCACTGGGACCGCCCTGTCGGGAACGGCCAACCCCATCCAGTGGCGGGAGCTGGTGTCGCACAGGGTGGAGCAGTGCCAGGCGGGCCTGACGGCCGATGGGCAGGGTCTCGGCGAGTGCGTCAGCGTGTTCGCGGGCCAGAATGGCGACCAGCACGCGGCCGTGCCCACGACGGCGCCGGAGACCAACGCAGCGGCCAGTGACGCCCGCGAGATCCCGCCCGCGCCGAGCGCCCAGGGCATCATCGCCGTCCCCAAGCCGACTGCCACTCCCGAGCGGCCGTTGGTCTCCAACAGGTCGAAGAAATCCCCGCAGCCGGAGAAGATCCCCCAGCCGGACCACACGCCGGACGCGCAGCCTCCCGCCGGAGACGTCCACCAATAGACTCCCTCTTTCTCCCTGGGGGCCGGTCGTCTGCATGGCGCCGGCCCTCTTCCTTTTGAGCGGCCCGAAGCTCTAGCAGGCCGTTGAAAAAGGAATCGACGGTGCTTCGGCGCCCAGGCGACCCATCTCCGTCGTTGGCTCCTGCGATCCTCGCGACGCGTATCTCCAATACGCTTTGCTCCGGTTCTCGGAGCCGCCTAGGATCTGGGCCACCTGGCCCCCGAATCCCTCGCCGACCTTTTTCAACACCCTGCTAGCGCACCCGCCAGGCCTGGCCGTCGGGTCCGTCCGTCACGATGACACGCATCGCGGATAGCTCGTCGCGCAGCCGGTCCGCCGTCGCGAAGTCGCGGCCGGCCCGAGCCAGCGCCCTCTGCTCGAGAAGCTCGGCCGCCCCTGGCGGCAGGTCGGCCCTGACCGGCTCCCGGCCGAGGTCGAGCCCCAGCACCTGGTCCCAATCCAGCAGCAGCGCCGCCTTGGCGCCTGGCGCCAGGTCCGAGCGCCCGAGCTCGGCGACGAGCGCCATCGCGGCGGGCAGGTCCAGGTCGTCCTCCAGGCTGGCCCGGAAGCGCTGGTCGAAATCGCCCCGAGGACCGTCGCCGGCCGTGCTCCAGGAGGCGATCCGGCGCCGCAGTTGGCCGAGCGCGCGGTCGGCGCCGGCCAGGCCCTCCGGGCTGAAGTTGAGCTTGGCCCGATACCTGGCCTGGAGCGCCAGGTAGCGGAAGGCCAGCGGGTCGTGGCCCTGCTCCTCGAGCTCGGTGACCCGAAAGAAGTTGCCGGCCGACTTCGCCATCCGGGCGCCCGAGAGGAGCAGGTGCTCGCCGTGCACCCAGCAGCCGACGACCTGGTGCCCGAACGCGCCCTCGGACTGGGCGATCTCCGCCTCGTGGTGGGGGAACACGTTGTCGGAGCCGCCGGTGTGGATGTCGAACCGCTCGCCGAGCAGGCTGGTGGACATCGCCGAGCACTCGATGTGCCAACCCGGGAAGCCGGGCCCCCAGGGACTGTCCCAGACCTGGAGACGGTTCTCACCGGCGTGTTTCCAGAGTGTGAAGTCGCCCGGGTTGCGCTTGCGCGGGTCCACCTCGCCGCGGACGCCCGCTCGCAGGTCGGCGGTCGAGTTGCCGGACAGCCGTCCGTAGGCCGGGAAGCTGGCGATGTCGTAGTAAACCGTGCCACCCGCCTCGTAGGCGTGGCCGCGCTGGACCAGGCCCTCGATGAGCGCCAGCATCTGGGGGATGTATTCGGTCGCCCGCGGATAGTGCTCGGCGCGCCGGATGTTGAGCTTGGCGGCGTCGTCCAGGAACGCCCCCGTGTAGAACGCGGCGATCTCCTGGGGCGACTTGTGCTCCAGCCGCACGCTGACCAGCATCTTGTCCTCGCCGCGGTCGAACTGGTCGTCCACGAGGTGGCCGACGTCCGTGATGTTCATCACCTGCTCGACCTGGAATCCCAGGTACTGCAGGGTCCGGCAGAGGACGTCGGCCAGCATGAAAGTGCGAAGGTTTCCCACGTGCACGAAGCGGTACACGGTGGGCCCGCAGCTGTAGATCCGGACCCGGCCGGCCTCGAGCGGCCGGAGGTCCTCCTTCCCCCGCGTCATCGTGTTGTAGAGACGCACGCCGCGACCCATCGTAGTGACCCCGCTCCGGGCCGGCCGACGTGAGGGCGGTGCGGCTGGCGGGGCCGACGCTGACCGAGGCGGAAGTGGAGGGCCGCGTGCTGACACACGACCTCGGGCGGGGTCTGCGCAAGGGCACGGTGCTCAGCGCCCGCCACGTGCCTGCGCTGCGCGCGGTGCCCGAGGTGCACGTTGTGGAGCTGGAATCCGGCGACGTGCACGAGGACGAGGCCGCCGTCCGGCTGGGCCGGATGCTGGCGGGGGACGGCGTCGAGGTCGGCCGGCCGGTCCAGAGCCAGGTTCGCCTCCTGTCGACCCGGCGGGGTCTCACCAGGGTCAAGAGGGAGGCTGTCGAGCGCCTCAACGCGCTGCCCAACGTAGGCGTCTTCACTGTGGTCGACGGCCAGGCGGTCGACGCGGGTGAGGAGGTGGCCGGGGCCAAGGTGACGCCGGTCGCGGTGGGCGAGGAGCTGCTGGAGCAGGCGGCCGCGGTGGCCGCCGAGTTGGCGCCGGCAGTCGAGGTGGTGCCCTTCCGGCCGCTGCGAACCCTAGTCGTGGCGACCGAGCGCCTGAAGCCGGCGGCCCGGCGCATGTTCGCCGAAGCCGTGACCCGCAAGCTCGGCTGGTACGGGGCGGAGGTGGTGGGTGTCCGTGAGATCGCGCGCAGCGCCGCGGCCGTCCACGAGACTTACGAGGATGCCCAGGCGATCTCGGCGGAGCTGCTGCTGCTGGCGGGAGCCTCCTCGATCGATCCCCTCGACCCCGCCCACGTGGAGCTCGTCAACATGGGCGGCGAGCTGGTCCGCCGAGGCGCCCCCGCCCACCCGGGGTCGATGCTCTGGCTGGGCCGCCTGGACGGCACGGTCGTGTTCGGGGTGGCCTCCTGCGCCGGGTTCGGCAAGAACACCTCGCTGGACCTCGTGCTGCCCTTCGTTTTCGCCTACGGTCGGGCGGACGCCGCCGACTTCGTGCGGCTGGGCTACGGCGGCCTCATCGAGGCCGGGGCCGGCCGGCGCTTCCCGCCCTATGGCTCCTGAGCCGGCCCGACCTTGCCGACAGGCCCGGAGCCGATAAGGGGCATCTCCAGCTCCGGCCAGCCGCCCGGCTCCATCGCCCGCAGGTAGTCGTCCACCCGGTCGACGAGGGGCGCCAGCGCGACACCGTGGTGGCTGGGCAGATATGGGCGCAGGTAGTCGACGCCGCTGCGCCACTTGTTGACGGCGCCTCGCCGGTTGTGGCGGCCGTAGTGCAGGCAGCCGGCCGCGACCTGGATCAGGCCCTTGTAGAACCGGCCGTCGGGCCCCCGGCGGTCGGGCATCCAGGCCTCCTCCCAGGCCTCGTGGGCATCCCAGTAGCGGCCTTGGTTGAACAGCTCGAGGCCGCGCCCGAGGCTCACCGGCGGCTTGCCACCAGCATCCCGGACGCCACCAGCACGCTGCCCGCCAAGAACGGGATTGTCAGCGAGGCGTGGAAGATGGGGATGGAGAGGCCGACTCCCACGATCGGCTGGAGCAGGAAGGGAACCGCGGCCGAGGCGGCGGGCGCGCGCTCGACACCCCGATACCAGGCCCACCAGCCCAGCGCCGTCGCCCCCAACCCCAGGTACAGGATGTCCAGCACAGCGCCCCCGCTGAGGCGGATCTCCGTACCGAGTGCAAGCTCCAGCCCGGAGGCGACTATGAGGATCGGCAGCGCCCAGACGCAGGCGGCGGCGGTGACCTGGAGAGAGCCCCGGCTGCGGACGAGGCGCGCGCCCAGCACCGTGAACAGCGCCCAGAAGAGCGAGGCGCTCACCAGCAGCACGTCGCCGAAGGGCGAGCCGGCGCCTGCCGGGCCGATCACCAGGGCCGCCCCCCCGATCCCGAGCGCGATGCCCGCCCACTGCGTCGGGCGAGTCCGCTCGCCGAGCGCAATGGGCGCTAGGAGGGCCACGAACGGCGGCGTCATCAGGGTCAGGAGGCTGCCCGCGGCGCCGCCCGAGAGGTAGGTGCCGAACGACTGGACCAGCACCGTGGCGGCGACCAGCGCACCGAGCAGCGCCAGCCGGCGCTCCCACAGCGCCGGCAGCCGGCGCAGGGCCACCAGGAGTGCCAGCACGCCGATCAGAAGGCGGGCGGCGCTCAGCGTGGCCGGAGGGAAGTGGGACTGGAACGCCAGCTGGCTGACCACGTACAGCCCGCCCCAGAGGGTGGCGGCCAGGGCGGACCAGATCACGGCCGTTCAGGGTAAGGGACGGCCCGGGGTCTCTAGAGCTGCGGCCGGAAAACCGGGCGAGAGAATCGGATTGGTTGCATGGGCGCCGAAGCTCCGTCTGGGCTTTTCGGTCGCACCTCTAGAATCGCGCCATGTCCGAGGTGGTCGCCGAGTACTCGCGCGTCAACCTCTCCAGCGACCCCATCTACGGCTACATCCGGGTCACTAAGCCGGGCGGCGTCCCCGGCGAGGCCGCCGAGCAGGACCTGATCGACGGCCCCTGGCTTCAGCGCCTGCGCCGGATTCACCAGCTGCAGAGCGCCTGGTGGGTCTTCGCGACCGCCGAGCACTCGCGTTTCCAGCACTCGCTGGGGGCGATGCACCTGGCCGGCAGCTGGGCCGCCCACCTCTACCCAACCCTGCGCCAGGTCGAGCCCGGCTGCCCCTCCGAGGGCCTCGTCCAGGAGACACTGCGGCTGGCCGGGCTGCTCCACGACGTCGGACACGGCCCCTTCGGCCACTTCTTCGACGAAAACTACCTCTCGCGCTGGGGCATCGACCACGAGGACATCGGGCGCCACCTGGTCCTGGGCGAGCTCTCCCCCCTGATCGGCGGGCTGCGGGCTTCGCCCGACCACGACTTCGAGCCGGGGGAAGTCGTGGACCCCCGCTGGGTGGCCTTCCTGATCTCGCCCCACGAGCTGCGCGGCTTCGAGCCGCCGTCCTGGGTGCGCGCCGTGAAGCCCCTGCTGGTCGGCCCCTTCAGTGCCGACAACATGGACTACGTGCCCCGCGACTCGTACATCTGCGGGGTGTCCACCGGTCCGGTGGACGTGCAGCGGATACTCCACTACTCCTTCATCTCGGAGCACGGCCTTACCCTCCACAGCCACGGCGCGGAGGCCCTGTTCATCTTCCTGAACGCGCGCCTCTACCTCTACCACCAGGTCTACTTCCACCGGACCGTGCGCCGCATCGACCTCCAGCTGCGAGGGGTCTTCGAGCCCACCATGGACATCCTCCTCGGCGGTAACCCGCTGGAGCGGCTGCCCGCCTTCGCGCGCCTCAACGAGTGGTCGCTGATGAGCGAGGTCGAGCGCTGGGCACACGGCGACGGCAGCCCCGAAGAGGTCGCGCTGGGGCACGAGTGGGGCGAGATCGTGGCCCGCCGCCTGCGCTGGAAGCTGATCTACTCCGGCTACGCCGAGGCGCACGACGTGCCCTCGGGGGCCCTGACGATGTCCCGGGCCAAGTTCGCCGAGCGGATCCGAGCCCTCCTGCCGGCCGACCTCAGGGAAATCGAGTTCGAGGTCGACGTGGCGGCCCAGGAGTCGCGGGCCTTCAACCCGATCATGGAGGAGCAGGACATCCTCTTCTACGACCCGCTCGAGAAGAGCTACCAGCACAGCCGGGTCCTCGACCTGTTCCGGCGCCTGCCGGTCCGGATGGCGCTCTTTCGCATCTTCGCCCGCGACGAGTCGGCGCGCGGCCAGCTGATCGAGGCCGCCCACCAGGTGCTGGCGGCGGATTGATCCCGCTCCCGCGCGTCCGAGCCGCCGCCGAGCGGGCGCGCCCCCACGTCCTGCGGACGCCGCTCGTCCCGCTGCCCGCCGGCGACCTCCTCAAGCTGGAGCTGCTGCAGCCCACCGGCAGCTACAAGGTCCGCGGCTATTTCGCGGCCGCCCTGGCCCTGCCCCGCTCCGAGCTCGAGCGCGGCCTGCTGACCGTGAGCGCGGGCAACGCCGCGCTCGCCTGCGCCTACGTTGCCCACAAGCTGGGGGTGTCCTGCCGGGTCTTCATGTTCGAGACTGCCCCTCCGCCCAAGGTCGAGGGGGTCCGGCGCTGGGGCGCCACCCCTGTCTTCCTGAGCCGGGAGGGGATCTTCGAGTGGATGGCGGGCCGCGGCTGGGAGTCCGAGCCGGAGCACTTCATCCACCCCCACCTGGACGAGGAGTTCGCAGCCGGCAACGGCGGGTCCGGGCTGGAGATCCTGGAGCAGGCGCCGGAGGTCGAGCGGGTGGTGGTGGCCGTGGGCGGCGGCGGCCTGGCCACCGGGCTGGCGGGCGCCCTCAAGGGCCTGAAGCCGGGTCTCGAGCTGGTCGGGGTGCAATCCGACGGCTACGCCCTCTGGCCTCGCTCGTTTGCGGCCGGCAAGCAGGTGGCGCTCACCCCGCAGACGATCGCAGACGGCACCGCGGCGCCCTTCAACCAGGTGATGTTCGAGCGCCTGGGCGAGGCCGTCGACACCTGGCTGGAGGTGTCCGAGCCGCGGCTGCGGGTGGCGATCCCCGAGCTAGCGGTTGCCGGCAAGGTGGTCGCCGAAGGCGCGGGGGCGCTGGCCTTTGCGGCCCTCGAGCAGCTGCCGCCGGGGAAGCGCACGGTCGCGCTGGTGACAGGGGGCAACATCGACCCCCGCCTGCTGGCCGAGCTGCTGAGATCATGACCCCCTCCCTCCGCTTGCGGGGGGAGGTCGGGAGGGGGGCGGAGCCGACTTCAGCGGAGCCCTGAGGCCCCCCACCCAGCCT
>DHIW01000041.1 GCA_002404015.1 Chloroflexi bacterium UBA4736 | reverse complement strand
GGCGCCGAAGCACCGTCGATTCCTCTTTCAACGGCCTGTTTGGTGCCGCTTAGCACAGCCTTCGACAGGTGATCGCCGGGATCGACCTCGGGGGTACCCAGGTCCGCGTCGCCCTGGCGCGCTCGGACGGCCGGATTACGGCCACGGCACGTGCCCGCACGCCCTTGCTCAAGACGCCCGAGCGCGTCGTCGAGTGGGCGGCCGCCCAGATCGAGAAACACAGCGGTCGCGAGAAGGTGCGCAGCCTTGCCATCGGCGCGCCGGGGCCGATCGACACCAGGCGCGGCGTACTGGTCAACCCGCCCAACCTGCCGGGCTGGCGCAACGTGCCCCTGACGGCCCTCCTCGAGCAGGCGGTGGGCTGCCCGGCCTACCTCGAGAACGACGCCAACCTGGCCGGCCTGGGTGAGTACCACCAGGGCGCCGGCCGGGGCGCGGTCAACCTCGTCTACGTGACCTGGAGCACGGGGGTCGGCGGCGCGCTCATCCTCGGCGGCCGCCTCTACTCGGGCAGTCACGGCTCTGCGGGTGAGATCGGGCACACGGTCGTCGACCCCGACGGGCCCCTGGACGGCTGCGGCCAGCGCGGCTGCATCGAGGTCTTCTGCGGCGGCCGCCAGCTGGCGGCCCAGACCGGCGAGTCCACCTCGGAGCTGTTCGAAGCCGCCTCGAAGGGCGACCTGGAGGCCCGAATGATCGTGAACCGCGCCGCCACTTATATGGGGATCGGGCTGATCAACCTGACCAACCTGGTCGATCCCGACGTGATCGTGATGGGGGGCGGCATCACCCGCTCCTGGAAGGTGGTGGAGCCCGTCCTGACCGCGACGCTGCGGGGCTCGCCCTTCATCAAGCCCAACCGCCGGCCGCGCCTCCGCCGGGCCAGGCTGGGCGACCGGGGCGGGCTTGTCGGCGCGGTGGAATGGGCGCGCCACAACCTCTAGCAGGGGGTTGAGAGAGGTGGGCGCCGAAGCACCGTCGATTCCTTTCTCACCACCATGCTAGATCCGGCGTTCCCGATCCTTCATAGGCTGACGTCCGACCTGGGCATCCAGGCGTGGGCGGTCGGCGGCTACGTCCGCGACCACATCCTGGGCCGGTCCCACAGCGAGCTCGACGTGGTGGTCGAGAACGGTCGTGGCTTCGAGCTGGCGGAAGCCTTCGCCACCGCCACGGGCTCCCGGCGCCCGGTTCTGTTCGAACGCTTCGGCACCGCGCAGGTGACCTGGGGCGACCGGCTCATCGAGTTCGCGTCGGCGCGGGCGGAGAGCTACGCCCCGGATTCGCGCAAGCCTGAGGTCCGGACGGCGACCCTGGAGGAGGACCTGCGGCGGCGCGACTTCACGATCAACGCGCTCCTGATGGACTTCGAGGGCAATGTGCACGACCGACTCGGCCGGGGCCTGCCCGACCTGAAGGCGCGGCTGCTGCGAACGCCTCTCGACCCGGTCCAGACCTTCAGCGACGACCCGCTGCGAATGCTCCGCGCCATCCGTTTCGCCGCCCAGCTGGACTTCCGGCTGGACGACGCCCTGCTGCCCGCCATCCGCCAGCTGGCCGACCGGGTGCGGCCCCCTGTCCTCTCTGTCGAGCGCACCCAGGACGAGCTCAAGAAGATGCTGTTGTCGGAGCGGCCGGCGCGCGCGCTCGAGCTCCTCGACGCCGGCGGCCTGCTCGAGGTCCTGCTGCCGGAGGTGGCCGCCTGCAAGGGGGTCGCCCAGGGCGGCTACCACACGCACGACGTCTTCGGCCATACCCTGCTCACGGTCCAGCACACGGCGCCCGATCTCACGCTGCGCCTGGCCGCGCTCTTCCACGACGTCGGCAAGCCCCTGACCGCCGCCGCCGACGGCAGCTTCCACGAGCACGACCGGGTGGGCGCCGAGCTGGCCGAACAGGCTCTGGCCCGGCTTCGCTTCTCGAACGCCGAGACGGAACGGGTCGGGAAGCTCGTCCGGATGCACCTGCGCCCCGTCTTCTACGAGCTGGAGGAATGGGGCGACGGCGCCGTCCGCCGCCTGGCCCGCGAGGCCGGCCCGCTGCTGTGGAACCTGATCGCGCTGGCCCGGGCCGACATCGCCGCTTCCGCCTACACGAACCCTGAGAAGCTGGATGACCTGGAACGACGGCTGAAAGCGGTGCTTGACGAGAAGCCGACACGCATGAGAATTCCCGTCACAGGCGCGGACATCATGGAGGCGCGGGGCCTCGAGTCCGGGCCCGAGGTCGGCCGCCTGAAGGAGCGTCTCGAGGAGCTGGTCATGGAGGGGCGCCTGGAGCCCGACCGCGAGGCGATCCTCGATTACCTGAGGAGCCACCCGGAGGTTTGAGATTCGGCTGATCGGGGGATTCCTGGCCCTGTTGACGGCCGCCGGATTGGCGGCGTGCGGAGGGACGCCGGCCTCCGCCTGCGCGCACCTGTACCGGGTCGCGCTGGTCACGAGCACCGCCGACCCGACTGTCCAGGAGGCTTCCGCGGAGGCGGTGCAGGGCCTGACCCAGGCGCGAGCGAAGGCCTCCCTCTGCATCGGAGCCACCGCGATCGGCTCGTCGGTGCAGGCGATTGCCGGCCAGGGCTACGACCTGGTGATCGCGGTCGGCCCTGGGTTCACGCCGGCCGCCCAGGAGGTGGCCAGGGCCCGGCCCAAGACGCGCCTGGCGGTGCTGGACGCGGCGCTCACCGCGCCGCCGGCCAACCTGGTGGGGGTCAGCTTCCGCGACGACCAGGCCGCATTCCTCGTGGGTGCGGCCGCCGGCCTCGCCAGCCATACCCACGTGGTGACCGGCATCTACGGCGTGAGCGGCGACGAGACCGCGCGGCGCCTCCGCATCGGTTTCGAGAACGGGGTCCAGCACATTGCTCCGCAGACCCTGGTGCGCGGGATCGTCCAACCGCCCGGGGCAGCCTTCGGGACGGCCCAGTGGTCCTCGCAGATCGCGCTGGACCAGGTCGGGGTGGGCGCGGACGTATTCTTCGCCAGCCCGGGCACACCCAGTGAGGGCACGCTCCGCGCGATCGCCGCCCTGGGGCACACACCGGACGGCGGCCCCGTCTCGTGCATCGGGGTGGAGGTGGACGAGTTCTACAGCTTCCCGACCGCCCGGCCCTGCCTGCTGACGAGCGCCGAAAAACGGTTTGGGGTGGCCGTGCAGGCGGCCATCGCCGCGTTCGTCAAGGGCCGCTGGCCGATCACCGGGCTCTCGATGGATGTGCGCAGCGGTGGCGTCGGCGACGCGCCCTTCCACAGCCAGGCGGACCCGCTGAACGCTGCCCAGCGAGCCGCGCTCGAGGCCACGAGGAAGTCCCTGGCCAACGGCAGCCTGGCCACCGGCGTGGGCTAGGCAGGGCACCTCAAGTCCCTAGGGCGGTCCCGCGTCCCTTAAACTAGCCGCCATTCCGGCGCGGGCCGGGCGTCAATAGCGAAAGGGGGAACCCATGAAGGGAGTTCGGAGCCTGGCCGCGATTGCGATCGTGGCCATGGCCGCCGTCGCCTGCGGCAGCACCACTACCAGCGGGGGCAGCAGCAGCACCTGCAGCAAGACCTGGAAGGTCGGACTGGTCACCGACGTCGGCAAGCTTTCCGACAAGTCGTTCAACGCCACCTCCTGGCAGGGCGTGCTGGACGCCCAGAGCGACAAGAGCCTCTGCGTCACCGGCAAGGCTATCGAGTCTGACCAGCCCACCGACTACGCCAAGAACATGCAGACCTTCGTCGACCAGGGCTACGACATGGTCGTCGCCGTCGGCTTCCTGATGGGTGACGACGTCCTGGCCGAGGCCAAGAAGAACCCCAAGACGCAGTTCGCACTCGTGGACCCGGCCGGCCCCTACGACGCCTCGGTGCCGACGAACCTCACGGGCCTCAGTTTCCGCGAGGACCAGGCCGGCTACCTTGCCGGCGCGCTGGCCGGGCTCTACACCAAGACCAATGTGGTCGGCGGCGTTTACGGCCTCGACATCCCGCCGGTGCATCGCTACCGGGTGGGCTTCGAGAACGGCCTCAAGAGCACCAACCCGGGCGCCAAGGCGCTGGGCGTCTACCAGCCGCCGGGCCCGACGGCCTTCAACGACCCCGACTGGGGCAAGGCCCGCGCCATCGAGCAGTTCAACCAGAACGCGGACATCGTGTTCGGCGCCGGCGGCAACACGGGCAACGGCGCCCTGCTGGCGGCCGTCCAGAAGAGCAAGACCTGCATCGGGGTGGACGTCGACCAGTTCAAGTCCTACCCGGACGCCGACCAGTGCCTGATCACGAGCGCCGAGAAGAAGCTGGCGACTGCCGTCAAGACCGCCATCTCCAACGTCGTCAAGGGCACCGCCAAGGGCGGCACGCTGACTTTCGACGCCTCCAACGGGGGCGTCGGCCTTTCCGCATACCACAGCTTCGATTCCAAGGTCACCAGCGACATGAAGTCGAAGATCGACGCCATCCAGAAGCAGCTGGCGGCCGGCACCCTCAAGACCGGGGCCTAGACCGAAAGCATTGACCGCCGATTCCCGGGGGCTGGCCGCAGGGCCGGCCCTCGGGCTCGCCCTGGAGATGCGGGGTGTCGTAAAGACCTTCGGCACACTACGCGCCAACGACGACGTCGACCTGGAGGTGAAGTGGGGCGAGGTGCACGCCCTGCTGGGTGAGAACGGCGCCGGCAAGTCCACGCTGATGAACGTCCTTTTCGGCCTGACCAAGCCTGACGCCGGCGAGATCGTCGTCGACGGCCGGGAGGCCAGGATCCGCAACCCGGTCGACGCGCTGAACCTCGGGATCGGGATGGTGCACCAGCACTTCATGCTGATCCCGCCCCTGACCGTGGCCGAGAACGTGGTCCTGGGCTCGGAGACAGCCGGACCAGGGGGCACCATGGACCGGCGGCGCGCGGCCCGCGAGGTGCTCGAGCTCTCCCGCCGCTATGGCCTGGAGGTGGATCCCGACGCCATGATCCGCGACCTTCCCGTCGGCCTCCAGCAGCGCGTCGAGATCCTGAAGGCGCTCTACCGCGGAGCCCGGCTGCTCATCCTGGACGAGCCCACCGCGGTGCTCACCCCACAGGAGGCGGAGCGTCTCTTCGAGGTGATGCACCGCCTGCAGGCCGACGGAACCTCTCTCATCTTCATCACTCACAAGCTGGGCGAGGTGATGAGTGTGGCCGACCGGATCACCGTCATGCGGCGAGGCAAGGTGGTCGCCACCACCATTCCCAAGGAGACCACGCCGGCCGACCTGGCCCGCCTCATGGTGGGGCGCCCGGTCCTGCTCCGAGTCGACAGGGGGCCCGCCCACCCGGCCGAGGAACGCCTGGAGGTCGAGGACCTGGTTGTCGAGGACGACCGGCACCAGGTCGCGGTGGCCGGCGTCACGCTGGCGGTACGGGCGGGGGAGATCCTGGGCGTGGCCGGGGTCGAGGGCAACGGCCAGAACGAGCTGGTGGAGGCCATCGTCGGCCTGCGCCGGCCCCGCTCCGGGTGGATCCGGGTCAGCGGCCGGGACGTCACCCACGCCAGCACGAAGAGCACCCTGCACGCCGGCCTGTCGCACATCGCGGCCGACCGTCACCGGCTGGGCGCGATCCTCGAGCTCTCGATCGCCGACAACCTTGTGCTGCCCGACTACGACATCCCGCCCTTCGCCTCCGGGTTGGTGCGCCGGTTCCAGGCCATCTTGAGCTATGCGAAAGACCTGATCGAACGCTTCGACATCCGGGCCGAGGGGTCGCAGCAGGCGCTCGGCTCGCTCTCAGGCGGCAACCAGCAGAAGGTCGTGGTGGCCCGCGAGCTCGGCACCGCCCCGGCGGTCCTGATCGCCTCCCAGCCAACCCGGGGTGTGGACGTGGGCTCGATCGAGTTCATCCACCGCCAGATCGTCGACCAGCGCGACAAGGGCCTGGCCGTGCTGCTCGTCTCCTCCGAGCTGGACGAGGTCCTGTCCCTCTCCGACCGGGTGGCCGTGATCTACCGCGGCAAGGTGGTCGCACTGCTCGAGGGCGATTCCATCGACCGCGACCGGATCGGCCTGCTCATGGCGGGGGCGGCGTGAGCCGAGCGATGCGGCGGCGGATCGTCACCGCCGTCTACCTGCCCCTGATCTCGGTGTTATGCGGCTTCGCCGTTGCCGCGATCGCAGTCGTGGCCAGCGGGGCGGACCCAAGCCAGGCGTTCCTGGCCCTCTTGCAGGGCGCTTTCACAAACAAGAACGCCTTTACGGAGACTCTGATCGCCACAGTTCCGTACATCTTCCTGGGCCTGGCGGTGGCGATCGGCTTCCGGGCGGGCCTCTTCAACATCGGCGCCGAGGGACAGTTCTACCTGGGGGCCATCTTCGGCGTCTACGTCGGCTACCACCTGCACGGCCTGCCGGGGGTCGTCCACGTGACCCTCGCGATCCTGGCCGGCATGCTCGGCGGCTTCCTCTACGGGGCCATCCCCGGCATCCTCAAAGCGCGCTTTGGCGCCCACGAGGTGATCACCACGATCATGCTCAACTACATCGCCTTCGGGCTGTCCGACTGGCTGATCAATCGAGGGCCGCTGGGCGACCCGCATTCCTCAGCGCCTCGAACGCCGTTCATCGACCCGGCCGCCCAGCTGCCCCTGCTGATCGCCGACACGCGGCTGCACGCGGGCTTGATCATGGCCCTGCTGGCGGTACCCGTGGTCTGGTTTCTGATGCAGCGGACGACGATCGGATTCCGGATCCGGGCCGTCGGCTTCAACCCGTCCGCCGCGGCCGCCAACGGCATGTCGGTGGGCTGGACCCTCTTCTTGACCATGGGCATCTCGGGCGCGCTGGCCGGCCTGGCCGGCGTGGACGAGGTGGTCGGGGTCTCGCACTTCATGCCGCCCACGTTCTCGACCGGCTACGGCTTCGACGCCATTGCTGTGGCCCTACTGGCGCGCAGCAACCCCTGGGCCGTCCTGCCCTCGGCCTTCCTCTTCGGGGCGATGCGCAGCGGGGCCGGCTTCATGCAGCTGGAGACGCAGGTCTCGCGCGACCTGATCTCGATCGTGCAGGCGACCGTGATCATGTTCGTCGCGGCGCCCCTGATGGTGCGCGCCATCTTCCGCATCAAGGACGTACCGACCGCTCCCATCGCGGTTGCGGATACGGGCGCCGGGGGCCTCACAACCTAAGCGATGGCTAAGCGATGGCTCCGACGACCATGACCGG
>DHIW01000009.1 GCA_002404015.1 Chloroflexi bacterium UBA4736 | reverse complement strand
CTCGATCCTCATCGACGAGGCTCGAACGCCGCTCATCATCTCCGGCCAGGGCGAGGAGTCGACCGAGAAGTACGTCGAGTACGCCCGGCTCGCGGGGCGGCTGGAAGAGGAGGCCGACTTCACCGTCGACCTCAAGCACAAGTCCGTCTCGCTGACCGAGGAAGGCATCGCGAAGATGGAGCGCTGGACCAGCATCTCCAACATCTACGACCTGGAGCACGTCGTCGAGGCGCACCAGATCAACCAGGCCCTGAAGGCCAAGGCGCTCTTCCTTCGCGACCGCGACTACCTGATCGTCAACGGCGAGGTCGTCATCGTCGACGAGTTCACCGGCCGCACCATGCCGGGCCGGCGCTGGTCGGACGGCCTCCACCAGGCGATCGAGGCCAAGGAGGGCGTGAAGGTCCAGCAGGAGCAGAAGACGCTGGCCACGATCACCCTCCAGAACTACTTCCGGCTCTACGGGAAGCTGGCCGGCATGACCGGCACCGCGGTGACCGAGGCCGAGGAGTTCCACAAGATCTACGGCCTCGAGGTGGTGGTGGTGCCCACCAACCGGCCGATGACCCGGACGGACCACCCCGACGTGATCTACAAGACCGAGCAGTCGAAGTACGAGGCGGTCATCGACGAGATCGTGGAGCTGAACAAGATCGGGCGGCCGGTGCTGGTCGGCACCGTCTCGGTCGAGAAGTCGGAGCGGCTGTCCCGCATGCTCGAGAAGCGCGGGGTCACCCACAACGTCCTCAACGCCAAGCAGCACGAGCGGGAGGCGGCGATCGTGGCCGAGGCGGGCCGCAACGGCGGCGTCACGATCGCCACCAACATGGCCGGCCGGGGCACCGACATCGTGCTGGGCGCCGGCGTCGCCGGCCTGGGCGGCCTGCACATCATCGGCACCGAACGCCACGAGAGCCGGCGCATCGACAACCAGCTGCGAGGCCGCGCCGGCCGCCAGGGCGACCCCGGCTCGACGAAGTTCTTCATCTCCCTCGAGGACGACCTGATGAAGATCTTCGGTCCCGCCGCGGAGCGCATCGGCCGGCTGATGGACCGCCTCGAGGTGGAACCCATCGAGCACCGCTGGGTGGCCGGTTCGATCGAGGGCGCCCAGAAGAAGGTGGAGGGCATGCACTTCGACGCCCGCAAGCACGTGGTCGAGTACGACGACGTCATGAACAAGCAGCGGGAGATCATCTACGGCGAGCGCGTCAAAGTGCTCGAGGGAGCCGCCACCAGGGACAACGTGCACGACTATATGAACGAGCTGGTGGCGAGGGGCGTCGAGGCCCACTGCCAGGGCCGGCACTCGGAGAACTGGGACCTGGAGGAGCTGCTCAAATACCTGTCCAACTACTTCCCGATCGCCGCCGACACCCAGATCCCCGACGAGGCGCTGCGGGGCGGCCAGGCGGGCCTCACCGAGTTCCTCCAGGACGCCGCTCGCCAGGTCTACGAGCTGAAGGAGCAGCAGATCGGCAACCCGGAGGTCATGCGCTCGGTGGAGCGCTTCGTGATGCTGCGAACCGTCGATCAGAAGTGGATCGACTACCTGACCACGATGGAGCATTTCAAGGAGGGCATCGGGCTGCGGGCCTACGGCCAGCGCGACCCGCTCGTCGAGTACAAGAACGAGGCCTTCCATATGTTCAACGAGCTGACGGAGGCGATCAAGGCGGACGTCGTCGCCAACATGTTCCGGGTCCAGATCATGCCCAACGATCCCCTGCCGGCAGCGCCGCCGCCGCCCGCGCCGACCAGCTTCAGCGGCCCCGGGGGCGGGGGCGGGGGTGCGGCCACCGCCACCATCAGCAAGCCGGCCGATACCAAGGTCGGGCGCAACGATCCCTGCTGGTGCGGGTCGGGCAAGAAGTACAAGCGCTGCCATGGTCGATAACCGCTCCCCCGGGGAGCTGCTGCGGCGGATCCTCGAGCTGAAGGAGCATCTTTGACCTGCCCGCCAAGGCCGAGCGGGCCGACCGGCTAGAGAAGGAGCTCTCGGCGCCGGACGCCTGGGACGACCCGGAAGCGGCCGCCCGGCGGGCGCGGGAGGCCTCCGAGAACCGCGAGGAGGTCGACGCGTGGGCCCGGCTGGAGGCGCGTGCCCGCGACCTGGTCGAGCTCGCGCAGCTGGCGTCCGAAGACCCCGAGCTGTTCAAGCAGGTGGCCGCTGAGCAGGCCTCCATCGAAAAGGAGCTGCATCAGCGGGAGCTGGACCTGCTGTTCTCGGACCCCCACGCCAACCACAACGCGGTGATGAGCATCAGCGTCGGCCAGGGCGGGGTCGACGCCCAGGACTGGGTGGAGATCCTGCTTCGCATGTACACGAAGTGGGCGCAACCTTCGGCGGGAGAGCGCAACACCCTGCGGCCCGGCTGCGAGGTGGAGCTGGTCGAGACTTCACCGGGGGAAGAAGCCGGGCTCAAGGGTGCCACGGTGATCTTCCGCGGTAAGCGCGCCTATGGCCTGCTGCGATCGGAGCACGGCGTGCACCGCCTGGTTCGGATCTCGCCATTCGACCAGAACCACCGCCGGCACACCTCGTTCGCACTGGTCGAGGTGATGCCCGAGCTGGACGAGAGCGAGGAGCAGGAGGTCCACATCGACCCCGAGGACCTGCGCATCGACACCTACCGCTCGACCGGCGCCGGCGGTCAGCACGTCAACAAGACCGACTCCGCGGTCCGGATCACCCACCTGCCGACCGGCATCGTGGCCCAGTGCCAGAACGAGCGCTCCCAGATGAAGAACCGAGAGCTGGCGATGAAGATCCTGCGCGCCCGCCTTTACCAGCGCCAGCAGGAGGAGGCGGCCGAGCGCCGTGAGGCGCTCCGCGGGGACGTGATGCCGGCCGAGTTCGGGTCGCAGATCCGGAACTATGTGTTGCAGCCCTACACACTCGTCAAGGACGTTCGGACCGGGGTGGAGGTCGGGAACGTGCAGGCGGTCCTGGACGGCCAGATCGAGCCGTTCCTCGAAGGCTGGCTGCGCTGGCGCCTGAGCCAGGACTAGAACAGTTGCCGGCGGCAGCCGGTCTTAACTATCATTTGCCACTTCTTAACCTCTGCTCGCTGGGTGGCGACCCGACATCCTCTCCAGGTTTCCCCAGTACGCGGAGGGCAAGGAGCTGGTCTTGGGCCACCACGAGCGGTTCGACGGCGGGGGGTATCCGCGAGGCGTCCCGGCGGCGAGGCTGCCGATCGGAGCCCAGATCATGTGCGTCGCCGACTGCCTCGACGCCATGATCAGCGACCGGCCCTACCGGGCGGGGATGGGGCTGGAACGGGCCATCGCCGAGTTCCGGAGGGGCAGCGGCAGCCAGTGGAACCCGCGCATCGTGGCGGCCCTCGAGCCGCTGCTCCAGCGGCAGGCCCTCCGGGCCGAACCCGCAGTTGGTAGCCTGGCGGTCCGTTTGACCCCTTAGGGGGTTGGTCTTATACTGCGGCTCAACTTAGCCGGGCGCCCGCCGGCGTCCCCACCGTTCCACCAAACGTCACACCCTATGGTCATAGCACCGGATTTTGAAAGCAGGCCCCTGATCAGCTTCCAGCACGTCTGGAAGCGGTATCCGAACGGCACCGAGGCTCTCCGAGAGATCGAGCTGCAGGTTCCCGACGGCGACTTCGTGTTCCTGGTCGGACCCTCCGGCGCGGGCAAGTCGAGCATGATCCGGCTCCTGATCCGGGAGGAGAAGCCGACCAAGGGCAAGATATTCGTGCTTGGTATGGAGCTGGGCCGCATGAAGCGGCGCCAGCTGCCCCACTACCGCCGCAAGATCGGGCTGGTCTTCCAGGACTTCAAGCTGCTGCCCCGGATGACCGTCTACGAGAACGTGGCTTTCGCTCTTCGCGTGTTGGGCGAGCACAACCGGGTGATCAAGGAGAGCGTGGACGACTCCCTGGAGACCGTCGGCCTGGCCGAGAAGCAGCTCAAGTATCCACGCGAGCTCTCGGGCGGCGAGCAGCAGCGGGTCGCCATCGCCAGGGCCCTGGTCCACCGGCCGCGGCTGATCGTGGCCGACGAACCCACGGGCAACCTCGACCCGGCGACGGCCTGGGAGATCATGCAGCTGTTCCTCCGCATCAATGCGGCGGGGGCGACCGTGCTGATGGCGACGCACAACCGCGAGATCGTGGACCTGCTTCGGCGGCGGGTCGTGGCGATCGAGGGCGGGCAGGTGGCCAGGGACAACCAGGCCGGGAGATACCATGAAGATCTGGCGGCATCTGCTCTTCGCGCTTAGCAGCGCCTGGCAGAGCTTCTGGCGGAACGCCGCCGTCAGCATGGCGGCCGTGCTGTCGATCACGCTGATCCTGATCCTGGCCGGTGTCGGGCTCCTGATCGGGCACGCCCTGGGCCAGGTCCTCGACACCTACAAGCAGCGCGTCAGCGTCATCAGCATCAGCATCGCGGACCAGACCCCGCTCTCGACCGTCTACGACTTCCAGGACCAGCTGCGGGCCAACCCCAAGGTCGTGGCCGTCCACTACGTCTCCAAGGACGAGGAGCTGGCCCGCTTCTCAGGCGATCCCCGCAACCAGCAGCTGGTCTCCCAGATCCAGGGCAACCCGGTGCCGGCCAAGCTCGAGGTGACCGTCGACAAGCTGGCTGACGTCCAGGTGATCGACGCGTTGGCCCGGCAGTGGCGGGGCGCCGACCGCACCGACCCCACCGACTACCAGGGCGACTTCATCAACAACATGGTCCGGCTCTCGACCTGGCTGACGCTGGCGGGCCTCGTCGTGCTGGCGATCCTGACGGTCGTCTCGATCGTGATCGTCATGAACACGATCAGAACCGCCGTCTATCACCGCCGCCAGGAGATCGAGGTGATGAAACTGGTCGGGGCGACGGAGTGGTTCGTGCGCGGGCCGTTCGTCATCGAGGGCGTCATGACCGGGCTCCTGGCGGCCGGTGTGGCGATCGGCCTGCTGCTGCTCACCTACCACCCCTTCGTGGCCCGTTTCCAGTCCGACCTCTTCTTCATCCCGCTGTCGTACGACGCCGCCTTCGTCGGCCGGCTGGGACAGGATCTGCTCCTGGCGGGAGCCATGCTCGGCGCCCTGGGCAGCTACATCGGCGTCCGCCGGTTCGTGAGGATCTAAGGGGTGGCGCGGCGGCTGCTCGTGCTCCTGTTGCTCGTGTGCGGCGTCGCGCTGCCGCTGGCGCCGGTCACGGCGTCGGCGCTCTACTGCGACATCGGCGACAGCGTCTGCAGCAGCCTCAATGACGCCAAGAACGGCCAGCAGGACGCCAACTCCCGGCTCGCCGACATCCAGAAGAAACTCGGCGACACCATGGCTCAGGTCAACGCCCTGGGCGCCCTTCTCACCCAGCTGGGAGTCCAGAAGAAGGCGCAGGAGGCGGCGATCGCAAAGACCCAGGGCCAGATCGACGAGACCGACCGCCAGATCCGCTTCACGGAGGCCGACATCGCCCGCCGGCAGGCTCACCTCCAGGTCCGCGAGAACCTGCTCGGGCAGCGCGTTCGGTCGATGGACAAGCACGGCACGGTCAACTACGTCGAGCTCTTCGTGACCGCCCACAGCTTCAACCAGCTCGTGGACCGGATCGTGATCATGCAAGACATCATCCGGTCCGACCAGCAGCTGCTGGACACCCTCAAGCAGGACCGGACGCTGGTCCAGAGGCTGCAGGACGACCTGACCGCGAAGCGGGCTGAGCAGGCGGTGCTCCTGAAGCAGCAGCAAGATCAGAAGGCCCAGCTGGACTCCACCATCGCCACCCAGAACGCCGCCCTTGCCTACTTCAAGCAGCTCGAGGCCCAGTACGACGACGCCCGGAAGCAGATCGAGGCCGAGAAGCAGCGCATCGACGCCCAGGTGGCGGTTCTGCAGGCTCAGTACGACGCCCAGGCGGCCCAGTACGGCGGCGGCAGCGGGCAGTTCGCTTGGCCGCTGCAGGGACCGATCACCCAGGGCTTCGGTTGCAGCTCACTTCTAGGGGAGCCTTACGACGCTCGCTGCCCGACCCGGCACACGCATACGGGGCTCGACATCGGGGCGCCCTGCGGGACCCCCATCCACGCCGCTGACGCCGGCATCATCGCCCTGGTCAACTACGGCTATGGCGGCGGCTACGGCAACTACCTGGTGATCATCCACGGCAACGGGTTCAGCAGCCTTTACGCCCACCAGCAGGGGTTTGCAAGTGCCTGGCGGCAGGGCCAGGTCGTCCAGCGAGGCCAGCCCATCGGCTATGAGGGCTCTACGGGCTACTCCACCGGCTGCCATCTCCACTTCGAGATCCAGTACAACGGCGTCCCGCAGAACCCGCTTAGATATTTAGCGTGAGCAGGCTGCGGCGCTGGCCGGCAGCAGCCGCCGCGCTGGTCCTGGTGCTCCTGCTCGGGTTTGCCAGTGGCGTCTTCGTGGACCAGGTCTACCCCGACCAGGTGCCGTCGGTGTTCCTGCACTCTTCCCGGTCGCAGCTCGACAGCGGCCAGTTGAACCAGGCTCTGCGCATCATCCAGGCCGACTACTACAACCGCAACCTGAACTACGCGAACCTCTCGCACGGCACGGTTCGCGGCCTCGTCCAGGCGCTGGGCGACCCCTACAGCAGCTACCTCGACCCCACGGGGTTCAAGAACGAGCGGGCCGGCCTCCAGGGCAGCCACAACGGCCAGATCGGCATCGCGGTGAGCTTTCAGAACGGCTTCCCGGTCGTCGAGAGCCTATTGCCGGGCTCGCCGGCCGCGAAGGCCGGCCTCCAGGGCGGGGACGTGATAGTCAAGGTCGACGGCAAGGACACCATGGGGCTCACGGCTGATCAGACCGCCGTCCTGATCCGAGGCCCGGCCGGGAGCCACGTGACGCTTACGGTCCAGCGTGTGGCCGGGGCCCCGCCGCTCGACGTGGACGTGCAGCGCCTCGACTTCACGAGCCCCAGCGTGGTCTCGCTGATGGTGAACACCGATATCCTGTACGTGCGCATCTACCAGTTCGGGACCAACACGCAGACCGAGTTGGACAGCCAGCTCAGCAAGGCGCTGCCCGGCGCCAGGGGCGTCATCCTCGACCTTCGCGACAACCCGGGCGGGCTGGTGGACGCGGCCACGCGTGCCATCAGCGAGTTCGTCAGCAGCGGCGAGGCGTTCGAGCAGCGGGACCGCAACGGCCAGGTGGAACGCCAGAACGTGACCGGCACGCACCCCGCGCCCACGATCCCGCTGATCGCCCTGGTCAACGCCAACAGCGCTTCCGCCTCAGAGATCACCGCGGGCTCGCTGCAGGCCCGGGGCCGCGCGATGCTGGTGGGTACTAAGACGTTCGGGAAGGGCTCGGTCCAGCTCGACTACCCGCTTCTGGACGGCAGTGACCTGCACATCACGATCAAGCACTGGTTTCTGCCCAACGGGCAGTCGGTCGACAAGGTCGGCCTCACGCCCGACTACGCGGTCTCGCTCCCAAACCGTGCTGACATGTTCGACGTCGTGGAGCCGGCTCGCGGCCACGCCGGCGACACCCAGCTGAATCGGGCCTTGGAGCTGATGCCCGCCAGCTAAACTGTTCCGCTCCGCGGGCGGTTAGCTCAGCTGGCTAGAGCGCCTCGCTTACACCGAGGAGGTCGTTGGTTCAAGTCCATCACCGCCCACCAACCTCAAACGGTACCTAATGCGCCTTACCCAGGTAGTGCGCCATTCGGAGCCTTCGAGGAGCCGCAATACCCGGCGAACGCGGCGATTATCCGCACTGCGCCACCGGCGATGTATAGATCGAGGTGGCGGCGCCGCGGCCGGTGCACTGGGTGTCGTCGACGAGCAGGGTTCCACCCTCGTCAACCATTACGAGGTCGCCTCGGATGCTTCCCATCGTCACGTGCGCGACCCCTCCGGTGGAGGAAGTCTCAGCGGTCATCGAGAGGTCCGGGATGTTCTGGCAGCGGCAGAAGGCAGCCAGCGGGCCGGGTCCGACTGCCGGCGGCTGCTGCTGCTGTGCGAAGCGGGCGGCGAGTCGCGCGGTGATGGGGCAGCTCGAGCGGTCCTGCCAAGAGCATTCGCCGCCGTTCTGCCCGATGAAGATCCGGTGAGCCACGGCCAGGACTTGGGCGGTCGTCGGCGATGGGGCAGACGACGTGACTGCGATCTGGCTCGGAGTAGCGGCAGGTCCCTGCGACGGGCTCCCGCAGGCGGCGACGGCGAGGACGGCAAACATCGACGGAAGAACAAGTTTCTGACACAGCATCGGGCTCTCCTTGAAGGGCGCAACCCCAGCACCTCGCGGCGCTTGCCCTGTCTGCCGGTCAAACATGGCGGCAACGCTGATAGTTACGCAATCTGCCGGGCTGGTCGACTTCACGGACCAGATCGTGTTCACACCGACGATGTGCCGCCATCGCCGGGCTGCGACCCATCACCGGCAGTGCTGGTACGTTTCGCTTCGGTCCGGTGTATCGTCGGGGCCGGCCCCAAACCAAATACTTGTCCATGTCACAGATCAGAGACCACGTCCGATCGCCGGTCGCGCTCCGGCCCCTCGGCGAGCGGGGGCCAAGCCAGCGCTGGCTCCTCCTCGCGGTGTCCGTCGCCATGTGCGTCGCCCTGTTCCTCCTGGACGCCCTCACCCCCAAGAGCTTCACATTCAGCTTCCTTACGCTGTCGATCTTCCCGATCCTGGCCGTGGCCTGGCAGCTGCCGCTCCGCTACCTGGTCGCGGTGGTCGCGGTCGTCTTCGTGCTCGACATCTGGCTGGGGGCGATCGGAGAGCTGGAGTGGTACCGGGTGGCGGGGCAGAGCGCCACGGCGCTGACGGTTGCGGCGATCGGGCGGCTGGCGGCCGTCAACTCGGCGGGGCTGCAGCGGAGCCGGGAGCGCGAGCTCGCCTTTCTCCTCGACACCGCACGCTCGCTGATGCCGGCCGAGGGAGTCGGCGCGGTCGCCGGCGAGCTGGTGAAAGCCACCGCTGCGTTCCTCCCGGAGAGCTCCTCCGTGGAGGTGTTCCGGGTCGACGGCGACGAGACCAGGGTCGTCGTTGGCGCGCCCGGGGCGCGGCCGGACCCGGATAACGCGCTGGCCACGATCGCCATCGCGGCCGGCGCCGTCGACTACCTGCTGGTCGCGCGGGGCGTGGGCACGCTCGCTCCCGAAAGGAAGCGCGTGCTCGACGGTATCTCGGAGGTGGCCCGCCTGGCCCTCACCGACGCCACCAAGCTGGAGGCGGAACGCGCCCGCGCCCGCACCTTCGAGACGCTCCATGAGTTCTCCATCAAGGCCGCCCTTGCGGACACGCCGGAGGAGGTCGCGAAGCTGATGGTGGAGCAGACGGTGAAGCTGCTTGGCGAGAGCCAGGCTGTCCTGGCCTGGCAGCACGCGGCGGGAGAGCCGCTCCGCGTCCTCGCCTCCACCCGCGAGCCCGACCGGCTGCTCGTGGACGCGCGGGCGGGCGCGGCGGCCACAGCGCTTCGCGAGCAGCGCACGCTGCTCCTGGACGGCCAGGAGATGGCGGCCGAGATGGACGGCATCCTGGAGCCGGGTCAGCGTTCGATCCTGGTCGCGCCGCTGCTGGTGAAGGCCGAGTCCAAGGGCGTCCTCATCATCGGATCGGCCCTGCGAGCCACGGACGAGGACGTGTTGGCCATCAGCCTGCTGAGCTCGCAGACCGCGCCGATCCTGGGCGACGCCCAGCTCCGGCACGAGCTCGAGCAGTCCGAGCGGCGCTACCGCTCGCTGTACCACGCGTTCGGCTGCGGCGTCCTGATCCACGACGCGACCGGGCGGGTGATCGAGTCCAACTGGGCCGCGGAGGACATCCTCGGAATGAGCGCGGCCGAGATCCGGAAGCACCCGCCGTTCGGCCCGGAATGGACGCTGACCGGCATCGAAGGTCGAGTGGTGCCCCCGGCGATGCGCCCGCCCGCGAACGTGGTCACATTCCGGCGGCCCCTTCGGAAGCTGGTCGTCAAGGCCAAGGGTCCGGCGGGCGACCGCTGGCTGCGCATCGATTCCAGCCCGGTCGAGGAGGGACACGAGCTGAAGATGATCATCACCAGCTTCTTCCCGGTGCCGCCACCCGACTGACCCGGTCCGGCCCCTAAGTACAATGGTTCGCCGTGCCGAGGTAGCTCAGCTTGGTAGAGCACTTGACTGAAAATCAAGGTGTCCCCAGTTCAAATCTGGGCCTCGGCACCACCCCGGCCGAATCAGGAACCGCCAATAGATGAGCAAGGGCTTCGGAGAATCCGACTTCGCGCAGGTGCAATCAGACCGGCTGACCAGCGATACGGTGCGCCGGCTGCGCGACGCGAACAAGCAGCAGGCGAAACGCGCGGAGAGCCGTCGAATGGAGGGGACCTACGGCCTCTGTGAGGATTGCGGCGACGCCATCTCGGCCGAGCGACTCGAATACCTCCCCGAGGCCACGCGATGCGTGGGCTGCCAGGCGCGGCGGGAACGATCAGCCGGTGACGCCTGATCTGAGGCTCTACGCCCGGGGCGGCGCCAAAGCGATCGGTCTTCGGCTGCGACCGCGGGCATGACCGACGCAGCTTAGCGAGGGGCGGCAGCCCGCTGACGCCGCCGAGACGGCAACCTGTCGGCACATCGACCGAGGGCTGTCAGCACGTCGCCAGGATGCAGACGCAGCACTCTGCGAGGCTGCCGACATGATCTTCGCCGCCCTCAAGCTGGCTTCGCCTTTGCTGGTCTCGCTGGCCATGCTGGTGGGCTCCCTGACCAGCGCCTTGGCGGGCGACCAGCTGACCATGACCAACGTGACCGGCTCCTCGGCCGACTGCACCCAGCCGGTGTCTGGCGGGGTCTGCGCTTCGCTCTTCCCGGCCGGCACGCAGCTGGCGCCCGGGAAGACTGTCAGCCCCAGGTCACCATGGGCTACCACGGCGGCCGCGTCACCTCCGAGTTCGGGGTGTACGCGACCGACTTCCAGACCAGGTCGGCCCGGAGCGCGGCCTTCTGCACCGCTTCGGATCCCGCCGGCAAGCTGGACCTCGTCATCCGCAACGGCGAGGATGTCCTCTTCTCAGGGACGCTGGCGGAGTTCGCCGGCCTCCACTCCAACCCGCAGAGCCTGCTCACCGTCGGCGGCGGCCAGTGGAAGGAGGGGGCCAGCGCGACCTTCACCTTCAGCGTGACCCTCGATATCAGCGCGGACAACCCCTACATGGGGTGCGTGTCGACCGCCGGCCTCGCCTGGTACGCGGCTTAGGAACGGCGCCCAACTAGACTCGCGGGCGTGCCTCGCCGCTGGCCGATCGTGGCCGCCGCCTTCATGTCCATGTTCACGGTCTTCGGCGTCGCCTACAGCTTCGGCGCGTTCTTCGACCCCATGGCGCGCGAGTTCGGAACCGGTCGCGGCGCCACCTCGGCGGTGTTCGCGATCACCGCCTTCCTCTACTTCAGCCTCGGGGCCGTCACCGGCGCCATTGCGGACCGGGTCGGGCCCCGCAAGGTGCTGCTTTTCGGAGCCGCCTTCATGGGGGCCGGTCTGCTGCTCACCTCGGGCGCCTCTGCCATCTGGATCGGCTACCTGACGTACGGGGTGGGCGTGGGAGTGGCCACGGCCTGCGGCTATGTGCCGATGGTGGCTGCTGTTGGGGGCTGGTACCAGCGTGGCCGGGCCCTCGCCATCGGAGTCGCGGTGACGGGGATCGGCTTCGGCACCCTGGCGGCGGCCCCGTTGGCGGCGCTGCTGATCGCCCGCTACGGATGGCGCCAGACCTACGTGATCTTCGGAATCGCCAGCTTCCTGGTGCTCGTGGCGTGCGCCGCCTTCGCCCGACGGCCGCCGGCAGCCACCACCGGGAACAGCCTGCGGCTGGGCGCCGCCATCCGGACCCGCGAGTTCGGCCTGATGTACGCCTGCGGCCTGCTGACCTCCTTCGCGCTGTTCATCGCCTTCGTCCACGTCGTGCCCTTTGCCCAGAGCCACGGCGCGGCCGCGCTCCCGGCCGCCGCCCTGGTGGGCGTGATCGGCGCCGGCAGCGTCGCCGGCCGGTTGGCGCTCGGCGGTGCGGCCGAGCGCCTGGGCTCCGTGCGCGCCTTCCAGGCGGCCGTCGCCATCGTCAGCTTCAGCTTCCTGGTCTGGCTGCTGGCGCCCGGGTTCTGGGCCCTGGTCGTCTTCGCGCTGCTGCTCGGCGTCGGCTACGGGGGCTGGGTGGCGCTCTCGCCGACTGTGTCGGCCGACCTCTTCGGCCCCGAGGGCCTGGGCGGCACGGTCGGCGCCCTGTACACGTCGGCGGGAGTCGGCGCCCTTCTGGGGCCACCGTTCGCCGGCTTCGTGGTCGACCGGACGGGCAGCTACCAGCCGGCGATCGTCCTTGGTCTGATCCTGGCGATCGTGGCGGCCGGCCTGGTCGCCTACCTGCCTGTTCGGCGCCGTGTACATTCGAGTGAGGTCCGAATCGATTAGGAGGTGGGTTCATGGCAACGGTTGCAGGAGTCGAGATAAGGGGCGCGGTCGAAGGCCGTGCGAAGGAGATCCTGAGCCCGGAGGCGGTCGACTTCGTGACCCGGCTCCAGCGCGGGTTCAACCCGCGCCGGGAAGAGCTGCTGCAGGCGCGCGCTGAGCGTTCCCAACGGATCCTCGACGGCGAGCGCCCAGCGTTCCTGGATGAGACCCGAGCGGTTCGGGACGGGGACTGGAAGACGGCCTCACCGCCACCAGACCTGCTGGATCGGCGCGTCGAGATCACTGGCCCGGTGGAACGCAAGATGATGATCAACGCGCTCAACTCGGGCGCCCGCGTGTTCATGGCCGACTTCGAGGACGCCAACGCGCCGACCTGGGAGAACAACCTGCAAGGCCACGTGAACCTGATCGACGCCAACGAGCGCACGATCGAGTTCAAGAACCCTGACGGTAAGGAGTACCGGCTCGACGATGGGATCGCCAAGCTCCTGGTCCGGCCCCGCGGCTGGCACCTGCCGGAGAAGCACGTGCTGGTGGACGGCCGTCCCGTCTCCGGCAGCCTGTTCGACTTCGGCCTGTACGTCTTCCACAACACCCAGCGGCGGCTGGCGAAGGGCGAGGGGACGTACTTCTATCTTCCCAAGCTGGAGAGTCACCTGGAGGCCCGGCTCTGGAACGAAGTGTTCGCGTTCGCGGAGGCGGAGATGGGGGTGCCGCGGGGCACGCTCCGAGGTACCGTCCTGATCGAGACGATCCTGGCCGCGTTCGAGATGGACGAGATCCTCTACGAGCTTCGCGAGCACTCGATCGGGCTCAACGCCGGCCGCTGGGACTACATCTTCAGCGTGATCAAGAAGTTCAACAACGACCCGGCCATGATCCTGCCCGACCGGGTGCAGGTCAGCATGACGGTGCCGTTCATGAGGGCCTATACCGAGCTGCTGGTCAAGACCTGCCACCGGCGGGGGACGTTCGCGATGGGTGGGATGGCCGCTTTCATCCCCAGCCGGAAGGACGCCGAGGTCAACCGGGTGGCGATGGAGAAGGTGCGCGAGGACAAGGAGCGCGAGGCCGGCGACGGCTTCGACGGGACCTGGGTCGCCCACCCCGACCTGGTGGAGATCGCGACCGAGTGCTTTGACGCGGTCCTCGGCGAGCGGCCCAACCAGATCGAGCGCCGCCGCGACGAGGTCCAGGTGTCGCCCGAGCAGCTGATCGATACCGCCATCCCGGGCAGCACCGTGACCGAGGCGGGACTGCGGCAGAACGTCAGCGTCGGCATCCAGTACATCGAGTCCTGGCTGCGCGGTAACGGCGCGGCCGCGATCAACAACCTGATGGAGGATGCCGCGACCGCCGAGATCTCCCGCTCCCAGGTCTGGCAGTGGGCGCACAACCACACGAAGCTGGAGGACGGGCGCGAGGTCACCCCGGAGCTCGTGAGAAAGATCGAGGACGAGGAGCTGGAGCGGGTGCGCAAGGAGTATGGCGACGAGCTCTACAACAAGGGGCGCTTCGACGAAGCCCGCTCGTTATTCGAGCGGGTGGCGCTGGCCGACCAGTTCGACGAGTTCCTGACAGTCCCCGCCTACGAACTGGTGGATTAGCCGGTCAGCGGGGAACAGGTTTCCCCCCCGTCGTCGTTAGCTGGTGAGGGCGGGGGCGCGCTTGCCGCGAGGCTTCGCGGTGTTCCACGGGCCGGCGAGGATCGCGGCGGCAGTCGTGGCTGGCTTCCGATGGCCCTGGACATAGCGGTCGATCGCGGTGCTGGCCGTGTAGAGGGAACGGACGGCCAGTTCGACTGCGGCGTCCTTGAACTTCTGGTCGTCGGAGTCACGGGCTTCCTCGAGCAGGTCGGCGCTCTCGAAGAGGACGTGGCTGAGGCCGGCGAAGTCGAAAGGCTTAGGGCTGGCGGCGGGGCGCTTTTGGGGCAACTCGAGGATCTCCATCGATTCCAGTGTTGGAGCCGTCGACGACAGTTCCCCTGCAGTTCTCTTAACAGAGCGCACCAACTTCAGGATGACGGGCGCGAACCCCGGCGCCCGGCCTCTCGGCCTGGCGCCGGGACAACCGTCTCTAGCGGCGCGCTGGTACCTGCTCCAGCAGCTTCAGACTCTCGCGGATGAAGGCTGGGATATCCTGCGGCTGCCTGGACGTCACGAGGTTGCGGTCGACGCAGACCTCCTCGTCGACCACCTTGGCGCCGGCCAACTTCAAGTCGACCTGGATCGTCTTCCAGGCGGTGAGCCGGTGATCGCGGTGGGTGCCGGCGGTCAGAAATAGCTGAGGTCCGTGGCAGATGGCCAGCACCGGCTTGCCCTGGTCGAAGAACGCCTTCACAAAAGCCACCGGTGCGTCATGGGCCCGCAGCTTGTCCGGCGAGGAACCGCCCGGGATCAGCAGCGCGTCGAAGTCTTCGGGAGTGGCATCCGCGACCGCCAGGTCCGTGGTGGCGGTCTCATTGCCCTTTGAACCGTCGAGCTTCTGGCCTGCCTCCAGGCCGACGATCGTGACCTCATGGCCGGCATCTCTGAGGGCGTCGTAGGGCTGTTTGAACTCCGAGTCCTCGAAGCCCGGGCCGAGTATGCAAGCGACCTTCATAGATGGGACCTCCCAATCGCGTTCAGGTGCTGTCGGCTACGCCCCCACCTTACCGAGGACGCCGGCGGAATGCCGGGAGAGGTCCCGGGGTCCGGCCGGACTCTCTAGACCCTGGGCGGCTTGCCGGGCAGGCGCCGCCACTGGCGGGGTCCGACACCGGCGCTGGGGTTGCCGGGCACAAAGGGCACTGCGCTCTCCTCGACCATGCACAGCTCCTTCCGCACCACGCTGCGCTCGGCGTTCGCGTGCTCGACCACGACGGTGCGCTCCAGGACCGCGCGAACCCTGACCTGCTCACCATGCACAACTGCGTCGAAGCCTCCGGCGACCTCGTGGTTCAAGGGCGGGACGATGCTGGCGAGAGTGACGAGTTCGACGGTGCTGCTCATAGATGGACCTCCGGGGCGATGAGGGAGTGCTTGGCACGGGGAAAAAAAGAGCGCCGACCCCCTAAGTCGGCGCTCTGAAGTTTACCAGAGTCTTAAGGCAGGGTTATGCCGCGCTTTCCTCGCGCTCCTGCTGCGCGGCCAGGCGGTTCCTGCGGGCGGCCTCGCGGCCTCTGCGGGCGGCGTATCGGGCCGCGATGGGACCGAAGCGAAGGTCGCCGGGGTTGACGAGGCAGCGGCGGCGATTCACCAGCATCTTCGGTTCGCCGGGCTTCGGCTCGACGACCGCGGTGCGCTCCAGGACGGCGGTGACCCAGACCCGGTGCCCATCGACCAGGGCCGGAAAGTCGGGGAGGATCATCATCTCGTTGTCGTGCTCGACCTCATCGAGCCGGACCTGGTGCGCGGTGTTCTCAGACATGACAGGAAGGGTATCACAATTGTCCCCACGCAGCGGCTGTTTTTCTTACGGGCGCGAGGCTACCTTTTTCGACCCTTCCAGCGGCAGTGCAGGGGGCTGAGAAGCGTGGCGCCGCGGGCGCCAACCGTGCTCGTAGGCGAGGAAGACCAGGACGCCCACCACGAGGATCAGGGCGCCCCAGGGCAGCAGGTGGGCGGGCACCAGGCGGAACAGGAAACGGCTGTTGCGGCCGAGCACGCGGCCCAGCTCCAGGAAGATGGTCGCCCAGATCAATGAGGAGACGAACACACAGGGCACGAAGACCCGGGCCGGGACCTCGAATACGCCGGCAAAGGCCGACAGCACGATGCGCATGCCGGGGATGTGGCGGCCGAAGATGATGGCCCAGGGGCCCCAGCGCCGGAACTGGCGCTCGGTCTTGTCGAGGCGCTCCTGGGTAAGGCCGATATACCGTCCGAACCGAACCAGGAATGGGTGGCCGTAGCGCTTGCTGATCGAGAAGAGGATGAAGCTGCCGCAGACCGCTCCGCCCACCACCGACACGTAGGCCATGGCATAGGGGATCTCGCCCCGCGTCGTCAGGTAGCCGCCCCACATGATCCAGGCGTCGCCTGGCGCCGGCAGCGGGACGCCCAGCTCCTCGACGAAGATCGCCCCGAACAGGCCGAGCGTCTGGTGGCCGTGGAAGAAGAAAGCGCCCAAAACGCGGCTGAGATGCCGGAGCCATTCCGGCGATTGCAGCCAGCCGGGAAGGTGCGCCTGGAGAAGGATGAGGTGGTACAGCATTTTGGTCGTCGCCCGCCCCCAGCGACCCTCGCCGGATTATAGGGTCGGGCTGCGTCCTTTATATACGCCGTCGGTTAACCGGATTGGTCGATCCTGGTTAAGGCGAGGGAGTCAGCGTCAGCAGGCTGTGCGGGTCTGGCGCGGGCACTGGCGGCAGTGCCCAGAGCTCGGCGGCGTCGCCCCATCCGACCTCCACCTCGAACGCACCACAGAAGTGGGGCGTGTAGGCACCGGCTGCGTCGGCCGTGGCCAGCTCCGGGCCGCCCAGGGCCAGGAGCGAGGTGGCGCGCTTGCCGGCCAGCCCGCAGGGCACGATGCCCTCGTTGAAGATCGAGAGGTCGCTGGTCAGGTTCAGGGCGAAGCCGTGGTTGGTGACGCGCTGGTTCAGCTTCACCCCGATCGCCGCCACCTTCTCGAGGGGGCTGGATTCCGCCCCCGCGCCGCGGCTCCAGACCCCGGTCATGCCCCGTCCGCCAGGCTCGGAGGCCACGCCCACGCCGGCCAGGTACGAGATCAGCGACTGCTCCAGTCCCCGGATGTGCCGGAGGATGTCGCTGCCCAGGCGAGGCAGGTCGAGGATCGGGTAGCCGACGAGCTGGCCGGGGCCGTGGTAGGTCACGTCGCCGCCCCGGTCGGTCCAGACCAGCTCGACCCCCCGGCGGGCACACTCGGCCTCGGACCAGAGCAGGTTCTCCCCGGTTCCGCGGCGGCCGATGCTGAACACGTGCGGGTGCTCCAGCAGCAAAAGCGAGTCCGGCTGCGTCCCGGCCTTCACGGCCTCCACCGCCGCGCGCTGGAGATCCCAGGCCCGGAGGTAGGGGACGCTACCCAGCCAGTAGGCTCTTACGACTCGCCGGGATCTGCTCATCGGCGTGGTATGAGGAGCGGACAAGGGCCCCGGACTCGACATGCTCGAAGCCCATCTCCATGGCCGCCGCCTTCAGCTCGACGAACTCCTCGGGCCGGTAGTAGCGAACCAACTCGGCGTGCTTCTTGGTGGGGCGCAGGTACTGGCCAACCGTCAGGACGTCGATCGAGTGCTCGCGCATGTTCCGGAAGACTTCGAGCAGCTCCTCGCGTTCCTCGCCTAGCCCGACCATCACCCCAGACTTGGTCACCATGTCCGGCCGCAACTCCTTCACGTAGCGCAGCAGGCCGAGGCTGTTCAGGTAGACCGCCTTCGGGCGGATCCGCGCGTATAGGCGGGGAACCGTCTCGGTGTTGTGGTTGAAGATGTCGGGGCCGGCCTCCACAACGGTGCGGATCGCGTCGCGGTCGCCGGCGAAGTCCGGCGTGAGCACCTCGATCGAGGTTCCCGGGCTAAGGCGGCGGATGGCGCGAATGGTGCGCGCGAAGATGCCGGCGCCGCCGTCCCGGAGGTCATCGCGATCGACCGATGTTATGACGGCGTGAAGCAGGCTGAGCTGGGCCACCGACTCGGCAACCCGCAGGGGCTCGCCGATGTCGAGCTCAACGGGCCGGCCCGAGGTGACGGCGCAGAAGCGGCAGGCCCGTGTGCAGACGTCACCCAGGATCATGAAGGTGGCGGTGCGCCGGTTCCAGCAGTCGAAGATGTTGGGGCAGCGGGCTGCCTCACAGACGGTGTGCAGGCGCTTCTCCTGGACCAGCTGCTTGAGCTCCTTGAAGTTCTCGCCCTCGTGGACGCGGACTTTGATCCACTCCGGGATCGTGCGTCCGGGGCGCAGGGTATCGGTCATCGCCTCAGATCCGGATGCTGGCCGGCGTCCAGCCCTCGAGGCGTTTCTTCAGGAAGCCGAGGAACTGGCCCGCCGTCATCCCGTCGATGATGCGGTGGTCGAAAGACAGGCACATGTTCATCATGTGCCTGACCGCGATCCCTTCGCCGATCACCACCGGCCGCCTGAGGATCGACTCGGTCGTCAGGATCGCGGCCTGGGGCTGGTTGATGATGGGCTGAGAGGCGACCGACCCGGTGGCGCCGGTGTTATTCAGCGTGAACGTGCCGCCCTGGACGTCCTCCGGCTTCAGCTTCTTGCTGCGGGCCCGCTCGACCAGGTCGTTGACAGCCCGGGCCAGGTCGCTGAAGCCAAGCTTGTCCGCTTCCTTCACCACCGGCACGATGAGGCCGTCGGGGATCGCCACCGCGAGGCCCAGGTTGATGTAGTGCTTGAGGACGACCCCGTCGTCGCTCCAGCTCGAGTTGAGGAAGGGGAACTCCGTGAGGGCATCCGTGACGGCCTGGATGACGAAGGGCATATAGGTCAGCGCCACTCCATTGCGGGCCCGGAAGCCCTCCTTTTCCGCCTCCCGGAAGCGCACCAGCTCGGTCACGTCGATCTCCTGCAGCGTCCAGGCGTGGGGGGACGTGGCGAGGCTGCGTGTCATGTGCTCGGCGATGGAGCGCCGCATTGTGCTGAGCTTCACGAGCTCCTCCCGGGCTCCGTCGGCCGCTGCGGGAGCGGGGGCGCGCGTCGGCGCTGGAGCGGGGGCGCCGGGAGCGGGGGCGGCGGGCGGCGGCGGAGCCACCGGCGCCGGCGCGGCTTTGGCGCCGCTCTCGATATAGGCGAGAACGTCGTCGCGGGTCACCCGGCCACCCTCTCCGGTGCCCTTGATCACAGATGGGTCCAGCCCGTTCTCTTCGGCCAGCCGGCGGACCGCGGGGCTGAAGCGCTGGCGCTGTCCGTTGTCCTGGTCTGGAGCCTTGACCTCGGCAGCTTCTGCGACGGTCGGCTCCGCGGTCGCCTGGGCCGGCGCTGGGCTGGGCTCGGCCTCGACGGGCGTCTCGGGGGCTGCCGCCTCGGCGGCGACAGCGGCCTCCGGAGCGGCTCCTTCCACCTCGATCTGGGCGATCTCTACGCCCACGTTGACCGTCGTACCCTCGCTCACGGAGATGCGGACGAGGGTGCCCTCGAAGGGCGAGGGGATCTCGGCGTTGACCTTGTCGGTCACCACCTCGACCAGGGGCTCATCGCGCTTGACGAAGTCGCCCTCTTTCTTCAGCCACTTGTCGACGGTCCCCTCGGTCACGGACTCGCCGAGCTGAGGCATCTTGATCTGGGCTACACCCATGCCGAGGTCCTCCTACTAGCCGATACCGCGGACGGCGGAGTTGGAGGCGACGCCCAGAATCGAACTGGGGATGGAGCTTTTGCAGAGCTCTGCCTTACCACTTGGCTACGTCGCCTCGAACCGCGGCATCTAGTCTACTGACGCGATGGCGGGCGGCAACTTTAGGGACGCGATGGCACGGCACGCGGCCGCGGTGGCCGTCGTCAGCGCGCTCCAGTCCGGCGGCTTTCGCGGGCTGACCGCGACCAGCTTCACCTCCGCCTCGATGGAGCCACCCCTGGTCCTGGTCTGCCTCGACCGCTTCGCGCAGACCAGAGATGCGGTGGAGGAGGCTGGCGAGTTCAACGTGAGCCTGCTGGCGCGCGACCAGGAGTTCCTGGCCGAGCGCTTTGCCGCCCGGGCGCCGCTGGTCGACCCCAGCTGGCGGGAGGTCCCGCACCGCCTGGGCGGCAATGGCGTGCCCCTCCTGGAGGGAGGCGTGGCCTGGTTCGAGTGCCGGCTCCAGGAGATGCGGCCGGCCGGCGACCACGACATCGCCCTCGGCCTGGTCATCGACTCCGGCTGGGCCCCCGGCGACCCGCTGATCCTATGGGACCGAGCGTTCTGGCGACTCTCATAGCCGACGGGGGAAGAACCTGGCGGTTCCTCCCCCGGACCCTACCTCCCTTTTTTGGCTACCTATTGCGTTTGGTGCGCGATCGGATTTTTCGACTCATACGGGCCGGCGGAGCCGGCCCTTTCTGCCATGTCGGAATTTTTCTAAGACGAGGTCGAAGCCTTCGGCGGGTGGGCTAGTAGGGCAGATCGTGTTCGTCCATGCCGAAGTGGTGGCCTACTTCGTGCAGCACTGTGCGCCGGACCTCGTCGACCAGCTCCTCCCAGGTGTTCGCCTCGTCCTCGTGAGAGCGTTTGAAGATCGCCACCCTCTGCGGCCAGTCGCCGCCCAGTGCCGTCTCGCCCTCGTAGAGGCCTAGCAGGCCGTCCGGGGACGATTCCTCGATCACGAACTCGATATCCTCGAGGTACGGCTGGAACTCGGCCGGGATCGACTGCAGGGCGTCCCGGACCGCGCGCTCGAAGCGGTCCATGCTCACTCGCATCAGGGAGATCAGGATGGCGCAGATCAGGAACGTTCTTGTGGTCGGCTCGGGGACGATGGGCTCCCAGATCGCTCTCCAGACCGCCTTCAGCGGGCACTACGATGTGACGCTGGTCGACTCCAAGCCGGAGCAGCTCGAACGCGCGGTCGAGCAGAACCAGAAGCTGGTGGCGCGCGGGGTGGAGAAAGGGCGGCTCACCCAGGAGCAGGGCACCGCGGCTCTGGGCCGCCTGCGCACGAGCACCGACCTGGCCGGCTCGGCGGCCCTGGCCGATCTCGCCATCGAGGCGATCTACGAGAATCTCGACGCCAAGCGCGAGGTGTTCCAGGCGCTTGACCAGAACGCGCCGCCGGGGACCGTCCTCGCCAGCAACTCCAGCACCATCGCCATCTCCCGCCTGGCCGAGGTCACCGAGCGCCCGGAAGACTGCTGCAACACGCACTTCTTCCACCCGGTCACCGTCATGCAGCTTTGCGAGGTGGTCCGGGGCCCGAAGACCAGCGACCGCACGGTCGAGGTCGCGATGGAGTTCGTCCGCAGCATCGACCGGGTGCCGGTCCTGATCAACAAGGAGGTCCACGGCTTCGTCGTCAACCGCATCCTGTTCGCCGCCGCCGAGGAGGCCATGCGGCTGTACGAGGGCGGATACGCCTCCGCCGAGGACATCGACACCGCGGTCAAGAAGGGTCTGAACTGGCCGATGGGCCCCTTCGAGCTGCTCGACTTCAGCGGCCTCGACATCTTCTACGGCGCCCTCGAGGACAGGGCTCGGCTGGAGGGCGGCCCAGGGGCGCCGGCCATCCTGAAGGAGAAGATCGACCAGGGCCACCTCGGCCGCAAGACGGGGAAGGGCTTCTTCGACTACGCGGGGAGGGCCTGAGCGTGGAATCGACCAGCGTCGGACGCAGCGGGCTCAAGGTCAGCCGACTCTGCCTCGGGACCATGCTCTTCGGGAGCTTCGTGGACGAGGCGGCCGGGGTCGCCGTAATGGACCAGGCCGCGGAGCTCGGATTCGACTTCATCGACACCGCCGACGTGTACCCCGTGCCGGGCAGCCCCGAGACCGCGGGCCGCACCGAGGAGATCGTGGGGCGCTGGCTGAAGGGCAAGCGCTCCCGCTTCGTGCTGGCGACGAAGTGCGTCAACCGGGTGGGCCCGTCGCCCAACGATGCTGGCGGCAGCCGCAAGCACGTGATCGAGGCCTGCGAGGCCAGCCTGCGCCGGCTGCAGACGGACCGCGTCGACATCTTCTACCTGCACCACTCGGACACGGACACCCCGCTCGACGAGACGCTGGAGGCGCTCGACCGCCTGGTCCAGGACGGCAAGGTCCACTACATCGGCGTCTCCAACTTCGAGGCCTGGCAGCTCGGCCTGGCGATGACCCTGGCCGCCGAGCGGCGCCTCGCCCGCGTCACGGTCGTCCAGCCGCGCTACAACCTGCTCTCGCGGTCCTACGAGCGCGACCTGCTGCCGCTGTGTCGGGCCTCCAGCATCGGCGTGGTGCCTTACAACCCGCTGGGAGCGGGGATGCTGGCGGGAAAGTACAGGCGGGGCCAGGAGCCGCCCGAAGGCTCCCGGTTCGGGCTCGGCGACTACGGCCGTATGTATCAGACGCGGTACTGGTCGGACCGTATGTTCGACGTGGTGGAGGCCGTGCAGGAGGTGGCCGGCGAGGTGGGTGCAACCCCCGCCCAGGTTGCTGTGGCGTGGCTGCTGGCGCAGGAGGGCGTCACGTCGCCGATCGTGGGCGCCTCCAGGCCGGAGCAGCTGACGGACACCGTCGGGGCGCTCACCTTGAAGCTGGGCGACGACCAGTTGAAAAAGCTGAACGAGGTATCCGGCGAGTTCCGCTGATCCGGCCTGGCATTAGGGCTTTAATGGGCGCGCTGCGGGTGTGGCGAAACTGGCATACGCAGGACTCTTAAAAAGTCCGGCCTTCAACGGCTTGTGGGTTCGAGTCCCACCACCCGCACCTCAGCCGGCCCTCGCCGGGACAATGCCTTTCCAGGCCGCCCGGCGGGAGCCCGCGGATCAATCCCAATAGAATCCTTGCGATGCGCCTGCGCTTCGAGGAAGAGCCGGAACCCGACGAGCCGGATGAGCCGGACGAGCCAGAGATCGATGCAGTCGCCGGCCCCGGTCCAATGGTGCCCGCGGTCTCGATGGGAGGCCGGGAGTACGAATACCGGACCGAGCTGCTGACCGCCGCCCAGGTCACCGATGGCAAGACGCTGGCCGAGAAGCTGACCACGGCCTCGGCCGACGGCTGGGACCTCGTCGAAATCGTGGCGGCGGGCGATCAGTACGCGGTTTTGCAGCGCAAGCCGAAGAGTCCCAAGAAGGAGGCCCGCCCCGTCGGGTTCGCCCCCCCGGGGCGCTGAACCCGGCGGCTCGGCACAATGGAGGCCGAGGCCTGTCAATGAGCGCCCAAACCACGCGCCGCCGCAAGACCGTCCTCGTGATCGAGGACGACGCCGGGATCCGTGAGATCGTCGGGGACGTCTGCCGCCGCGATGGCTATCACGTCGTGGAGTCCGCCAGCGGCCGCCAGGCCGTCCAGGTGGCGGCCAGCAGCGAGCCCGACCTGGTGCTGCTGGACTGGGTCCTGCCGGACATTAGCGGGATCGAGGTCTGCCGCGAGCTGCGCCGGTTGGGCATCAGCTGCCCGATCATCATGCTCACCGGCCGGAGCTCAAAGGTTGACGTGGTCGTCGGCCTGGAGGTGGGCGCCGACGACTACATCACCAAGCCATTCGACGCCCGCGAGCTCTCCGCTCGCCTGGGAGCCCACATGCGCCGCGCCGCAATGGCCCCCGCGGGCGCCTCGAAGGAGGGCCTGCTTGGGGTCGGCAACGTGGAGATCGACACCGAGGGGCGGCGGGTTCGCGTGGGGGAGCGCGAGATCAAGCTGACCATGACCGAGTTCAACCTGCTGGCGCTCCTGGCCGCCAACCCGGGCCGGGTCCTGACCCGGGCCCAGCTGCTGGAGAAGGTGTGGGGCTACCTGGCCGACGTCGACTACCACTCCGTCGACCCCCACGTGCAGCGGCTGCGCAAAAAGCTGGACTCGAATCGGGACGCCGGCGTGGCGCTGGAGGCCGTCCCCGGCCTCGGCTACCGCCTTACGGCGAAGGGCTGAGGGTGGGCGACAGCCGCCCGATCGGCTTGTTCGACTCGGGGGTCGGTGGGCTGACCGTGCTCCGCGCCATCCGCGACAGCCTGCCCCTGGAGCGAACCATCTACGTCGCCGACCTTCTCAACTTCCCCTACGGCCCGCGCTACCAGGAGGAGGTCAAGCAGTTCGCGTTCGACATCGTCCGGTACCTCGAGTCGCGCGACGTGAAGATGGTCGTGATCGCCTGCAACACGGCGACCGCCGCCGCCCTGAACCCCGCCCGCGAGATCTTCGACGTGCCGATCGTGGGTGTGATCAGCCCCGGCGCCCAGGCCGCGGTCGAGGCGACCCGGAAGGGCCTGGTGGGCGTGATCTCGACCGAGGGCACTCGCCTCAGCCAGGAATACCTGCACGCCATCAAGGAGATCGATCCCATGATCGGGGTCTACCAGAAGGCCTGCCCCGAGCTCGTGGACATCGTGGAGGCTGGAGACGCCGACACGCCTCGCGCCGACGAGGCGCTGCGCCGCGACCTGGCCGAGATCGCCAACCTCGGCGCCGACACCCTGGTGCTCGGCTGCACGCACTATCCCCTTCTGAGGCCGGCGATCGAGCGCGTGTACCCCGGGGCATTCACGCTGGTGGATTCAGCAGGCACCACCGCCGCCATGGTCGAGCGCCGGCTCGACAAGGCACGCATGCGCTCAACCGAGCCGGGGGGCGCCCACGAGCTGCTGGTCACGTCCGTGCCGGAGCGCTTCAACGAGGTCGCCGAGATCCTCTTTGGGGAGCGCGTCCCCGAGGTGCGCGAGATCAACCTCAAGGATTGAGATCCCCAGGAGACCTGGCGATGTCTCGGCGGCCCTGATTTGAGCCAGCCGCTTTTCGGACCGGTCGCGGCCGATATGCCCCGGTTCGAGGCCGCCCTGCTGGAGTCGCTGGCCGCCGAGCCACCCTCGGCGGCCGGGCCGATGGCCGAGCTGGTCGGCGCCGGCGGCAAACGCCTGCGGCCAGGGCTGGTGCTGCTCTGCGCCAGCCTGGGCGACTACCACCTGGAGCAGGCGCTGCCCGCTGCCCTGGCCGTCGAACTGCTGCACGCCGCCACCCTCGTCCATGACGACGTCATCGATCGCTCGGCCACCCGGCGCGGCCGGCCCACCGTGTACGCCACGCGGGGCGAGGCTGCCGGCATCCTGGTCGGCGACTTCCACTTCGCCAAGGCCTACCGGGAGGCGAGCCGGGCCGGCGCCGGGGTTGTCGACGAGCTGGCGCACGCGGTGATGGTGATCTGCGACGGGGAGTTGAAGCAGCAGGCCGATCGCTACCGGTACCGCCCTTCCGAGGCGGAGTACCTGGCCCGGATCCAGCGCAAGACCGCGCAGCTGCTCGAGGCGGCCTGCGCCGTCGGCGCCATGCTGGGAGGCCTTGAGCGCCCGGTCGAGGGAGTGCTTCGCGCCTACGGCCATCACCTCGGCCTTGCCTTCCAGATCGCCGACGACGTCCTCGACTACACGGCCGAGGAGCGCGAAGTGGGGAAGCCGGTCGGCCATGACCTGCTCGAGGGGAGCGCCACGCTGCCGCTCATGCTGGCCCTGGCGGATCCGACCGTGGGACCCGGGCTGGAGCAGCTGCTGCCGGAGGGACGCCCTCTCACCGCCGAGCAGGTGGCTCGGGTGGTGGACCTGGTTCGCGGCTGCGGAGCCGCCGAGTCCGCGTTGGCGCGAGCCAGGGACATCGCCGGCCACGCCCGCCGCCGCCTCGACGAGCTCCCCAGCCACCCGGCGGTCGAAGCCATGGCAGTCCTGGCGGACTACGTCATCTCGCGGAACATCTAACCTAGGCGGACGGTCTCATGCAGCATGCCTGACGCGCTGATCGCGACCCGCGCCAGCCGTCTGGCGCGGATCCAGGCGGAGGCGGTCCGGCTAGCCCTGGCCGCCGTCCACTCCGACCTCCAGCTCGCACTCCTGGAGTTGGAGACGGCCGGCGACCATCTCCATGACATCTCGCTCGAGAAGGTCGAGGGCAAGGGCTTCTTCACAGACAGCCTGGAGCGCGCGCTGCTGGCCGGGACCGCGCAGTTCGCGGCGCACAGCCTGAAAGACCTCCCAGTGGAGGACTCCGCGGCCTTTCAGGTCGCCGCGGTGCTCCCCCGCGAGGATCCCCGCGACGTTCTGGTCTCCCGGGCCGGCCGGCTGCTCGAGCTGCCAATGGGCGCTCGCGTGGGCACCGACTCCAGCCGCCGCCGGGCCCAGATCCTCCTGGTCCGGCCCGACCTGGAGGTGCTGCCCGTCCGGGGCAACGTGCCGACCCGGATCGCCAAGCTCGACCGGGGCGAGTTCAGCGCGATCGTGCTGGCCGCGGCCGGCCTGCACCGGCTCGGCCTGGCAGCCGAGGTGAGCGAGTACCTCGATCCGGAACTGTGCCTGCCGGCGCCCGGCCAGGGCGCCATCGCCATCCAGACGCTGGCGGAGGGCGAGTGGCGGGAGCGGGCGCTGGCCGTCGACGACCCCGGCACCTCCGCCGCCGTGCGGGCGGAGCGGGCGTTCCTGGCCGGCCTGGGCGGCGGCTGCCAGGCCCCGGTCGGCGCGCTTGCCACCATCGAGTCCGACCTCCTGGTGCTCCGGGGGGTGCTCGTCGAGGGCGGCCAGGCCAGACGGATCACAGCGACCGGAGATCCCAACGATCCGGAGGCGCTCGGCGATGGCGCCGCCCGCCAGCTGATGGCGCGCTCGTGAGCGGGCTTGTCCAGCTGGTGGGTGTCGGCCCCGGCCACCCGGGGATGGTCACAGTGCAGGCCGTCGAGGCGATCCGCGGAGCCGACGCGGTCCGCCACCACCTGGTCGAGATCGGCTTGCTCAGCCTGGCCCGGCCGAGCGCCGACGTGAGCCGCTTCGTCAGCGACGAGGACGTACTGGGGCTGGCCCGCAAGGGCCTCAAGGTGGTCGTCCTGTACGCCGGTGACCCCTATGCCGGGGCCGCCGCCGTTCAGCTCGGCCTGAAGCTGGCCCGCTCGGGGGTGTCATTCGAATCGGTGCCCGGGCTGGTGGCCGAGATGGCAGGCCCCACCGTCAGCGGTGTGCCCCTCACCGTGGAGGGCAGGTCGGCCTCGATCCAGATCGGGCTGCGCCGCGACGGCGAGACCACCGTGCTCCGGCTGGCCGCGGGCTGGTGGGAGTCGGGCATCCGGGCCCTTCTCGGGGCGGGCTTCGCGCCGGAGGCCAAGGCGGCCTTCATCGTGAACCCGGGCAACCCCGGCCAGTACCGGCGGTCTGGCAGCCTGGTCGAGCTGAGAGATATGGCCGGCCAAACCAGCCAGCAAGGGGACGCCCTGATCGTCATCGGCCCGGGCGTGGACCTGGCCGAGCAGCTGGACACCCACTCCCGGCGGCCTCTTCACGGCCGGCGCATCCTGGTCACCCGAGCCCAGCACCAGGTCGAGCCTTTCCGGGGCCAGCTCACCGAGCTCGGCGCCGAGGTGGTCCACGTTCCCACGATCGAGATCCGGCCCATCGGGGCCGGCGACGCCACCCGGCGGGCTTTCGGGCTGCTTCCGAAGACCAGCCTCGTCGTTTTCACGTCGACAAATGCCGTGGACATCATCTTCGAGATGCTGTTCGACGCCGGGCTCGACGCCCGCAGCCTGCAGCCGTGCCGGGTCTGCGCGATCGGTTCGGAGACCGCCCGCAGCCTGGAAGGGCACGGGATCCAGGCCGACCTCGTCGCGGGGGAGTACTCGGCGGAGGGTTTGGCCGACGCGCTGAAGGGCTGGGACCTGGATGGCGCCCGCGTGCTGGTCCCCCGGGCCAAGGTCGCGCGGGACGCCCTGCCGGCGCTGCTTGCGCAAAAGGGAGCCGAGGTGGAGATCCTGGCCGTGTACGAGACCGTTTGCCCGGCCGCCGCGGAGGCGGCGCTGCGCGGGCTGTTCGCGGGCAGGGGGGTGGACGTCGCCACCTTTACCAGCTCGTCCACCGTCACCAACTTCGTGCAGGCATTCGCGGCCGGCGAGGCGGCCGCGGTGCTGAACGGCGCCCGGGTGGCCTGCATGGGCCCGGTCACCGCGGACACGGCCCGCAAGCTCGGCCTGAAGGTCGATATAATCGCCCGCGAATACACGACTCGCGGCCTCGCGCTCGCGATCGCGGAGGCCACTGGATGATCACCACCCGTCTCGACCCACCGCTTCCTTCCCGGCGCGCCCGCCGGCTGCGCCAGACGTCGGCCGTCCGCGGCCTGGTCCGCGAGACATCGCTCGACGCCTCCCACTTCGTCTACCCGATGTTCGTTGCCGAGGGCGCCTCCGACGACCGGGAGATCCCCTCCATGCCCGGCCAGTTCCAGCTCACGACGCCGTCGCTGGTCGCCAGGGCGGCGCGAGCGGCCGAGCTGGGCATCCCGGCCGTCCTGCTGTTCGGGATCCCGACGCACAAGGACTCGGCCGGCAGCGAGGCCTGGCGGCCGGACGGCATCGCCCAGCAGGCGATCGGGGCGATCAAGGAAGCCCACGGCGACCGCCTGGCGGTCGTGGCCGACCTCTGCCTCTGCGAGTACACGGATCACGGCCACTGCGGCGTCCTTGCCGGCGAGCAGGTGGACAACGACCGGACGCTCGAGACCTACCAGCGGGTCGCGGTCAGTCAGGCCGACGCCGGCGCCGATTTCATCGCCCCCTCGGGGATGATGGACGGCCAGGTCGGTGCCATCCGGGCAGCGCTCGACGAGAGCGGCCACCACTCGGTCGGGATCATCGCCTACGCGGCCAAATACGCCTCGGGTTTCTATGGCCCGTTTCGCGAGGCCGCGGGCTCGACGCCCCGCTTCGGAGACCGGCGCGGCTACCAGATGGACCCCGCCAACCGCCGAGAGGCGATCGCCGAGCTGGAGCAGGACCTCATCGAAGGGGCCGACATCCTGATGGTCAAGCCCGCCCTGGCGTACCTCGACGTGGTGGCCCAAGCGCGCCAGCGGTTCGACCAGCCGCTCGCGGCCTACAACGTCAGCGCCGAGTATTCGATGGTCAAGGCCGCGTCCGAGCGGGGCTGGATCGACGGCCGCCGGCTGGCGCTCGAGATCCTCGGCTCGATCCGCCGGGCCGGCGCCGACATCCTCATCACGTACCACGCGCTGGAGGCCGCCGAGTGGCTCGCCGAAGGCTGAGAGAGGCGCCGGCCAGCGCGCCTCCGCCGCCAGTCGGCACGACCACCGCCGCCCTTGTGACGCTGGGCCTGATCGTGGTCGTGATCCTGGCCGGGGTCGGCCTGAACCTGGCCCTGAAGCCGGCCCCGAGCGGGCCGTTCAGGAACTGCCACACGCAGCGCGAGCTCGCTCCCCGCCTCTACGCGGGGCCGCCGGAAACGTGCATCAACCCCACAAAGATCTACAACGGCAAGATCGTGACCACGCGGGGCCAGATCAGCGTCGTCTTCAACGCCAGCACGACGCCGATCACCGTCAACAACTTCATCGTCCTGGCGCTGAACGGCTACTACGACGGCCTGCCGTTCTTCGGCAAGCAGGCCTGGGTGATCCAGAGCGGCGATCCCCAGGGCAACGGCAAGGGGGGTCCCGGCTACACGCTCCCGGCTGAGGTCGACCCCAACGACCACTGGCAGCCGGGCTCGCTGGGCATGGCCAGGGCGCCCGGCGGCGGCCCCATCAACGGCGGCCAGTTCTTCATCACGACCGACAACTGGGCGGGCGGCACACCCAGCGTCGCCTACAACCACTTCGCAACCGTCACCCTCGGGTTCGACGTCGCCCAGGGCCTGACGACAGATGACCGCATAGTCCGGATCGAGGTCCACCAGGGCTGAGCCGGCGCAACCTGGCGGGATCTGCGAAATGCCCCGGCGCGAGTCCCGACGCGGGCGTATATTTGCCCCCTTCCCAGTCCGAGGCGTTCATCCTGTCGACGGCCCGTGCCGGCATCCTCGTGTGGGGGGCGGGGGCGGCGATGCGCGAACGTATAATCCGGTCGAGGTAAACGAGAAGCACATGCCCCTGAACATTCACCCACTCTTCCTGGTCGTACTTCTGGCCATCGTCCTGATCATCTTCGGGCCGGGCAAGCTGCCCGAGCTGGGAGGCGCGATCGGGCGCGGCATCAAGGAGTTCCGCAAGGCGACGACCGAGCTCACCGACGAGGTCAAGAACGCAGCGTCCGAAAAGAAGGACGAGGCGCCGGTTGCGGCGACCGAGACCAAGGTCGAGACCGAGAAGAAGAGCTAGACCCGCCTCATGGCCCTTCTGACAAGGGGCCCGCGCACCCCTCGCTCAGTCGAGGACTCGCGCATGTCGATCATGGAGCACCTCGAGGCTCTGCGCCGCATGCTCATCGTCTGCGCGGCCGCCTGGCTCCTCACCACGCTGATCGGCCTGTTCTTCGCCGGCCGGGCGTTCAACGCGCTGGTCCAGCGCTCGGGCATCCCATCCGGCCACGTGGTCTATCTCGACCTGACCGGCGGGGTGATCCTGGACATCAAGGTCGCCCTCTACATCGGGATCATCGTGGCGGCGCCGGTGATGATCCAGCAGCTCTGGTGGTTCATCAGTCCCGGCCTGCACCTCCACGAAAGACGGGTGGTGATGCCGATGGTCATCGCGACGATCATCTTTTTCTACCTAGGCACCGCCTTCGCCCTGTACTCGCTGCCGCTCTTCGTGAAGGTCCTCACCAGCCTGGCGCCGTCGGACGCGCAGTACCTGGCTGGTGGCGCCGAGCTGCTCGGCTTCATCATGGTCATGGTCCTGGCGTTCGGCATCGTCTTCGAGCTCCCGGTGGTGCTCTACTCGCTGGGGCGGCTCGGCCTGATCAGCTCGAAGTGGCTCTACAAGAACCGCTTCTACTGGGTCATCGGGCTGGGCATCCTGGCCAACGTGCTGACCCCCGGCGTCGATCCCGTGACGCCTTTGATCCTCTTCGTGCCGCTCTGGGTCTTCTGGGAGGGCACCGCGCTGCTTCTCAAGCTCAGCGGCCACTGATGTCACCCCAAAAGATCTCGCGATTTTTCGGGGACCCCGACTGATGTCACCCCAAAAGATCTCGCGATCTTTCGGGGACCCCGACTGATGCCACGACCGGACGGCCGAGCACCGGACCAGCTGCGGCCGGTGAAGCTCGAGCTTGGCGTCAACGTGCACGCCGAGGGCTCCTGCCTGATCGAGATGGGGCGGACCCGGGTCTGGGTCACGGCCTCCGTCGAGGACAGAGTGCCCGGCCATCGCCGCGGGACGGGCCGGGGCTGGATCACCGCCGAGTACTCGATGCTGCCGCGCTCCACCCACGACCGTGGCCAGCGGGAGGCCACGACCGGCCGGATCGGAGGGCGCACGCACGAGATCCAGCGCCTGATCGGCCGGTCGCTGCGGGCCGCCATCGACATGAAGCCGATCGGCGAGCGCACCATCACGCTCGACTGTGACGTGCTGCAGGCGGACGGTGGAACGCGGACGGCCTCTGTGACAGGCGCTTTTGTCGCGCTCTACATGGCGCTGAAGCGGATGAAGGAGGCTCGGATGATCTCCGAGCTGCCGGTGCGCTCATACCTGGCGGCGGTCAGCTGCGGGATCGTCGACGGCGAGCCGCGCCTTGACCTGGACTACACCGAGGACTTCCAGGCCGGGACCGACCTCAACTGCGTGATGTTCGAGGACGGCAGCCTGGTGGAGCTCCAGGCCACGGCGGAGCACGGCGCCTACTCGCGCACCGAGCTCGACGCCATGCTGGGCCTGGCCGAGAAGGGCATCCGCGAGCTGGTGACCCACCAGAAACGGGCGCTTGCCGGACTCGTCTGAGCGCCGCCTGGCGATCGCGACCGGCAACCCCGGCAAGCTGGCCGAGTACGAGGACCTCCTGGCCGGCCTCGGCTGGGTGCTGATCCCCTGTGACACGGGCGTCGCAGAGACGGGCGCCACCTACGAAGCGAACGCTCGGCTGAAGGCAGAGGCGGCGGCGGCCGCCAGCGGGTTGCCCGCCCTGGGCGACGACAGCGGGTTGGAGGTCGAAGGGCTAGGTGGCTTTCCCGGCCTCCACTCGGCGCGCGTGGCGCCAACCCAGCCCGAGAGACTGGCGATCCTCGCCCAGCGCCTGGCCGGGCAGCCCCGGCCGTGGCGGGCGCGCTTTGTCTGCTGGGTCGCACTGGCCGTCCCCGGGCGGCCGACCCGGACGTTCGCGGGCGAGGTGGAGGGCGAGATCGTGCCGGAGCCGGTGGGGGAGGGGGGCTTCGGCTACGACCCCGTATTCCTGGTCCCCGAGCTGGGCCAGACCTACGCCCAGATGGGCCGCGAGGCCAAGCATCGGTTCAGCCACCGGACGCGCGCGGTCAGGCGCCTGATCGACAGCGGAGCCCTGACCGAACCGCTCTGAGGCCGGCGCAGGGGTTCGGGATAATGGACGGCGGTATCGGGCGGTGGCTTAGCCCGGCAAAGCGCCTGCTTTGGGAGCAGGAGATCGCGAGTTCGAATCTCGCCCGCCCGACCAGCCCGTTCGCTTTGCCAAACTGAGCCGATGGTTGGCCGAGCCCTGTCGGTAACCTGACACACGTGGGATGGCTGCCTGACTCAGACTTCGGGCGCCGGGTGCAAGCCCGGCTCGAGGAGGCGGTGGTCGGCTGGCTGACAACGGTCGGCCAGGATGGCACTCCGCAGCCGAATCCGGTCTGGTTCATCACAGATGGCGACGAGATCCTGGTGTACAACCGATCCGACGCCCGGCGGCTCCGACACCTGAGCCGCAACCCGCGGGTGAGCCTGAATCTCGACAGTCACGAGGGCGGTGCGATCGTAGTGATCACCGGCGAGGCGCGGATCCTGCCTGATGCACCCGCACCGGACGCTGTGGCGGACTACGTGGCCAAGTACGGCGAGCGCATGCGGCGGGTGAGCGGGTCACTCGAGGCCTTTGGCGCCAAGTACCCGGTGGCCGTGCGCATCCGCCCCGAGCGGGTCCGCGGGTTCTAGGCCGGCGACCGGGCATAACTCGGTCGATGCGCCGCGACCGGCTGCTGGACCTCTACGGGCCTCTTCAAGGCGAGCGGGCGGCGGTGGAGCTGGAGGGACTGCTGGACCGGTTCCGGCCGAGGCTGGCGGGCCGGAAACGTGCGAAGCGCAGCAGCGCGGGCAATGACGCGTTGCTGATCACCTACGGCGACACCCTGCTGGGCGGAGAGAGGGCCCCGCTGGCCGCGCTCCGAGAGTTCGCGGTGCGTCATCTCGAGGGCCGCCTCTCCGGCATCCACCTCCTACCGTTCTTCCCTTACTCGAGCGACTACGGCTTCTCCGTGAAGGACTACCTGGCGGTGCAGCCCGGCCTCGGCACCTGGGCGGACGTCGGAGCCCTGCATGCGGACTTCCGGCTCATGTTCGACTTCGTCCTCAACCACGTGTCGGCGGAGAGCGCCTGGTTCCAGGGCTTCCTGCGGGGGGAGGCGCCCTTCCGTGACTTCTTCATCACGGTCGATCCGGCGACGGACCTGTCGATGGTGACCCGGCCCCGGACGTCGCCGCTGCTGACCCGTTTCGAGACCGCGCTCGGAGAACGCTGGGTCTGGACCACGTTCGGCGCCGACCAGGTCGACCTCGACTACAGCAACCCGGATGTCCTGCTGCGGATGCTGGACGTCATGCTCAGCTACATCGAGCGCGGCGCCGACCTGCTGCGCATGGACGCCGTTGCCTATCTGTGGAAGCAGGCGGGCACCTCCTGCGTCCACCTGCCCCAGACCCACCAGCTGGTCAAGCTCTTCCGCGACGTGCTCGACGAAGTCGCGCCGGAGGTCCAGATCGTCACTGAGACCAACGTGCCGCACCGCGACAACGTCAGCTACTTCGGCGATGGGCGCGACGAAGCCCAAATGGTCTACCAGTTCCCCCTGGCGCCGCTCGCCCTTGACGCGTTCGCCCGCGGCGACGCCGCCCGGCTGGCCGCCTGGGCCAGCAGCCTTAGCCTCCCCTCTGAGCGGACCGCCTTCTTCAACTTCCTGGCCTCCCATGACGGGATCGGCGTGGTCCCCGCCCGCGATCTCCTCTCGGTGGCGGAGATCGACAGCCTGGCCCGCCAGGTGCTGGCCCACGGGGGGCAGGTCTCGGACAAGGCCAACCCCGATGGCAGCCTGAGTCCGTACGAGCTCAACACGACCTTCTTCGACGCTCTCTCGGACCCCGATGACGGCGGCGAAGCCTGGTTGACGAAGCTCGATCGCTTCATCTGCTCGCAGGCCATCATGCTGGCCCTGGCGGGCGTTCCCGGCATCTACGTCCACAGCCTCTTCGGTTCCCCCAACGACCACGCGGGCTTCGCGCGATCAGGCTGGAAGCGAGATCTCAACCACCAGCGCCTTGAGCTGGCCGAGGTGGAGTCGAGGCTGGCCGATAGCGCCTCGAGGGAGGCTCAGGTCTTCGCGCGGTACGCCCGGCTGCTCGAGGTCCGCCGGCGCCAGGCGGCCTTTCATCCTCGCTCCGGGCAGCGGGTGCTGGAGGCCGGCCGCGGCATCTTCGCCCTCGCCCGGGGCCCCCGGGACGGGCAGACCCTGGTCACGCTCCACAACCTCACCGACATGCCGCGGGCTGCCGCGGGGGAATGGCCGGCGGGAGGAGCGGGGGAGTGGGATGACCTGATCAGCGGCAACCGCTTCGACCCCGGCTCGGGACTGCGGCTGGCCCCCTACCAGGTGCTCTGGCTTGAGGTGGCGCGGCGGTGAACCTCGCGGTGCTGGACCTCAAATAAAAGGGAAGCCCGTTCGACAACGGACTTCCCAGGCTGGGGTGGGGGGCGTAGAGTTCGATTAGGGAGCGCCTTATGGCGCGTGGATATGGTAGCACACAACGATGCAATCCACAACATCTGGATAGAGTACGGTTTTCCAGGTTTTGCGCCTCCTACCAGTGCCTCAGTAAACGTGATAGCGCAGTTGACAGATTGTGCGACAGCCACTATCTTGTGACTAACCCATCCATACGGAGGCATTCAAACTTTGGGAACACTTTTACTGATCGTCCTGATCGTCGTCCTGCTCCTCGTCGCCGTCGGCGGCGGGGGCTACACCTATCGGCGCTATTACGGGCCGGCCGGTGGTGAGGTCGTCGAGAGCGGGAGCACTGGTGGCGGCGGCGCCGCGGCGCTGGCGTTCGTGATCCTCGCGGTCCTCGTGATCCTCTTCCTCATCTACGGCGGCTTCAGCTTCTGGCACTGGTTCGGCGCTGGCCCGACGCTCAACGTGACCACGCACTCCTAGGCAGGAAGCCCTCGACAGAGGTGGTATCCGAGGCGGGCGGCCGGGCGACCCCCGGCCGCCTTTCCTTTGCGCTGGGGCTCCCGCTCGCGTGGCGGGCCGCACTGCTTCCGAGCGCGCTGGCCGGACTCGTCCTGCTGACCCGGCTGCCGTTTCGGACGCGGTACCTGCTGAACTGGGACGCCGACCAGTTCGCGCTCGGAATCGACCATTTCGACGTCATCCACCACCAGCCCCACCCGCCCGGCTACCTCGTGTATGTTGCCCTCGGCCGCCTCCTGGAGCCACCTCTCGGAAACGCCAACGCCGCGCTGGTGACGATCTCCATCGCGGGCGAGTGCGCCGGTGTCGTAATCGCCTACCTCTTCGCCCGCGAGCTGTTCGGGGCCTGGGCGGGCCTGGTGGCAGGGCTGGCTTTGGCTCTGAGCCCGCTCTTCTGGTACTACGGCGAGGCCGCCAACACGTACGCCCTCGAACCGGCGCTCGCGCTGGGGGTGGCCTGGGCGGCCTGGCGCTGCTGGAACGGGCGAGCGGCGGCCGCGCTCCCGGCTGGGATCACCCTGGCGCTGGCCGGCGCCTTTCGGCCCAGCACGGCGGTGCTGCTTTCGCCCCTCGTCCTGGCCGCCCTCTGGAAACTGGGCTCGAGGCGCGCGCTGCTGGCGGCCGGCTCCGGCTCCGGCCTCCTGACCGCCGCCTGGGTTGTCCCTCTCCTGGTCCTGGCCGGCGGGCCAGGCCGCTACCTCCAGGCGGCGCTCCAGCTGGGCGGCTCCGTGACTACCGGGACCGCGGTCTGGCGCGCCGGGCTGGCCGGGCTGGACACCACGAGCGGTGCCGTCCTGCTGGGCCTCGTCTGGGACCTGGGAGCCTTCGCGGTGATCGCCCTGTTCGGCCTGGGAGTGGCGCCTCGCTTGGGCCGTGTCCTCGACCTGCCCGCCGGCTGGGCCCGCTTCTGCCTGGTCTGGACGGCACCCGCGCTGCTGACATTCCTGCTCGTCCACATCGGGCAGGTCGTGTACGTCCAGCTGTTCACACCAGCGCTGTTCCTGATGGCGGGCCCGGCCGCCCTGGCCGCCTGCCGGGTCCTCGGACGCCCCCGCCTGGCCGGCTCCATCGTCGGGGTCGCCCTGGCGGTCAACTGCCTGACCTTCCTCCTCCCGCTGCACTACTCGCTGGCGTCCCAGCTCAGCCTGCACGACCAGGTGGTGGCCCAGACGGTGGCCCTGGTCAGCGCGGAGGACCCGGCGTCGACCGTCCTGATCACCGACGTCTACGCGATCGGGTCCTACCGCACCGCCCAGGTCTACCTGCCTGCCTACCACCGGGTCGCCCTGGCCAGGGATCTCAAGGGCCGGCCGGGCGAGATCTTCGGAGACGTCTACGAGCCGGGCCGACTGGACCGGGCATCGCCGCTCGCCTTCCCGGTCGTGGCCCGCACCTTCCTGTTCCTCGATAGCCAGGTCGTGGACGGGCTGGTGGCGGACCCCGAGCGACTGACCTCGGCCAAGCTGGCGGACGGCACCCGGATCTACATCTGGAAGGGGCCGGCGCCGGTGCTGCGCCACGGCCAGGTCTGGCTGGGGCCGGACTACCGCGACACCCAGGGTCGGAACATCTGAGGGGCTGAGCCGGGCTAAGCTGCCGGGATCATGGCGACTCCGATCTCGCTCGACATGGAGCCCATGCTGGCCGCTGTGAAGCCGGAGATTCCCACCGGCGACGGCTGGGAGTACGAGCCGAAATGGGACGGCTTCCGGACCATCGTCCACCGCGTCGGCGACAAGGTCGAGCTCGTGAGCCGGGGCGCTCGCCCCATGACGCGCTACTTTCCCGAGCTGCCGCCGGCCTTCCGCACGCTGTCCGAGCGGTCACTGGTCCTGGACGGGGAGATGGTGATCGTGGGCAGCCACGGGCTCGACTTCGACGCCCTCCAGCAGAGGATCCACCCGGCGGAATCGAGGATCCGGATGCTGAGCGAGACCACGCCCGCCGTCTACATCGCATTCGACCTGCTGGCTCTCGGCGACGACGACCTGCGGGGCTGGCCCCTCGGCGAGCGCCGCCAACGCCTCGAGCAGGTGCTAAAGGGCGCGGAGGCGCCGATCCATCTCACACCGTACACGCGTGACCCCGAAGTGGCGAAGCGCTGGTTCGACGAGTTCGAGGGCGCCGGCCTTGATGGGCTGATCGCCAAGCCGTGGGACGGCCCCTACGTGCCCGGGAAGCGGCTCTGGGTCAAGATCAAGCACGTTCGGACCGCGGACTGCGTTGTGATCGGTTTCCGCTGGTCCTCCGATCGAAAGACCCTGGGGTCGCTGCTGCTGGGCCTGTACGACGACGAGCGCACCATGCACTACGTCGGCCACACCTCCTCGTTCAGCGCCAAGGAGAAGCGCGAGCTCCTCGAGCGCCTGGAGCCCCTGCGATCGGAACCCTCCGAGGAGATGATGGGTCGCGCCCCGGGTGGCCCAAGCCGCTGGTCGCGGGGCAGGGACACCGACTGGGAGTTCGTCCGCCCGGAGCTGGTCTGCGAGGTCACCTTCGACAAGCTGCAGAGCGGGGAGCGGTTCCGGCACGCCGCCGGCTTCGTCCGCTGGCGGCCGGACAAGCCGCCGGAGCAGTGCCGCTTCGACCAAATCGTCTCAGTGGCCGAGTTCGACGTCGCCTCGATCTTCGGCGGCGGGTAGGGCAGGCGCCCGGGAGGCTGGGCCGCCCGGGCCGTAGTAGCGGATGGCGGCCCGCCCCAGGGCGGTCACGGCGAACCAGTCGAAGCCGGCTCCCGCCGCCATGCCGACCGCCATGGGCGCCACCCTGACCACCGTGGTCACCGCGCGGGTGGTGGCCAGGCGACCCAGGATCCGCGTCAGGACGTGACCGCCCGCCTTGGCCAGGAAGGCGCTGGGCACGCGCCGGAAAGCCACCACCGTCATCCGCTGGCCGCCGGCGACGAGCAGGTTCTCGCGCAGCTTCACGGCACCCCCGGCGATCCCGACGACCACTAGGGCTTCCAGGATGCGCTCGTCGGAACCGGCCAGCTCGTGGCCGTAGAGGATCGCGATGGCGAGCACCAGCTCGGTCTCCTGCTCGAGGGCATACAGGCTCTGGCTGGTGACCGTGCCCAGCGCCACCAGCGTGCCCAGGCCGGGTGCGATGGCGGTGGCGCCGCTCGCCGCGCCGGTGGCCGCCACCCGCATCCGGGTGGAGCGGATCAGCTTGTGGGCGAGCTCATCGGTGGTGGCGCCGGGGTTGGCCTCCCGCAGCCGCTCCACGCGCTCCCTGATGGCCGGCTCCCGGGTGCGGACTGCCGCGGACAGGGCGTTGAGCAGGGCCCGCGCCTGGGGCGGCAGCTGTTCCAGGTCCACGCCTCCAGCGTAGTCGGGAGGCTGGCTTCATACTCGTCGCACCCATGACCGATGTGCGCTCCGAGACCACCCTGGCGGGCCTTGGGGCCGCCGAGCTGGCCCGGCGGATCCGGGCCCGCGATGTCTCCTCCGCAGAGGTCGTCGAGGCGCACATCGCGCGGATCGAGGAGGTCAATCCCCGGCTCAACGCCGTCGTAGTGAGCCTGTTCGAGCAGGCCCGGGGCGAGGCTCGAATGGCAGACCGGGAGCAGGAGCCCAAAGGCCTCCTGCACGGCGTGCCGATCACAATCAAAGAGCAGTTCGACGTCGCCGGTCACGACAGCACCTGGGGACTGCGCAAGCAGCGCGGCAAACCGGCCGCCCAGGACGGCCCAATGGTGTCCCGGCTGCGCCAGGCGGGCGGGATCGTGCTGGGGATCACCAACGTGCCCCAGCTGCTGCTCTACGCGGAGAGCGACAACCCGGTCTACGGCCGCGCCAACAATCCCTGGAGCCTGGACCGGACGCCGGGCGGCAGCAGCGGCGGGGAGGGGGCCATCATCGCTGCCGGCGGCTCGCCCCTGGGACTGGGTGGCGACATCGGCGGCAGCATCCGGGTGCCGGCCCATTTCTGCGGCATCCAGGGCCTGAAGCCGACCTCTTGGCGGCTCACCCGCCGGGACAACCCCGCCCGCTACGCGTCAGGTGGCGAGGGCATCGTCCACCAGGTGGGTCCGATCGCGCGTCGCGTCGAGGACCTGAGACTGGCGATGGAGGTGCTGGCCGCGCCCGGCCAGGACGCCTTCGACTGGTCGATCCCGCCCGTACCCTGGCCGGACCCCGCCCGGGTGGACGTCGGTCGCCTCCGCATCGCCATGTACGCGAACGACGGTTTCTTCCCGGCCGCGCCGGCGGTCCGGCGCGCCGTCGGCGAGGCGGCGGGCGCGCTGCGAGCGGCTGGCGCCGAGGTGAGCGAGTGGTCGCCGCCGGACGTGTCGGACGCCATGGACATGTTCTTCGGGCTGCTGGGGGCCGACGGCGGCCAGTCCTCGCGACGGCTCGTCAAGGGCGATGAGCTCACCCCCCAGGTCAAAGGGCTGATCCAGATCGTCAGCACACCGACCTTTGTGCGCGGGCCTCTGGCGGCAGCGATGGCCGCTCTCGGCCATCCCCGGCTGGCGGCCACGGTCGGTTCCCTGCGCCCGCTGACCGCCGACCAGTTCTGGCTGCTGCTCGAGCGTGCCAACCGCTTCCGGTCCGACTTCGTGGCCGGGCTGCTGGCGGGTGGCTTCGACGCGGTCATCTGCCCGCCCCACGCGCTGCCGGCCCTGACGCATGGGGCCAGCTACTGGCTCACCACGGCCGCCTCCTACTCGATGCTCTACAACATGCTGGGCATGCCGGCCGGCGTGGCGGCGGTAACCCGGGTCGCACCTGGTGAGGAGTCCGACCGTCCCCCCAGCAAAGACCGGGTGGACAAGGCGGCGGCCCAGGTGGAGCGCGACAGCGCCGGCCTGCCGGTCGGGGTGCAGGTGGTCGGGCGCCACTGGCGCGAGGACGTCGTGCTGGCGGTCATGTCCGCCGTCGAGGCCGGCGTCCGCGGAGCCCCCGGGTACCCGGAGACTCCGCCACTCTGACCTGAGTAGATCTGCGGTACCTTGTGCTCGCGCAGGCAGGGGGATTCCCAATCGCAGGGGGAGCTATGGCTGATCTATTTGACTACGTGATCGTGGGGGCGGGCTCGGCGGGCTGTGTGCTCGCGGCGCGGCTCAGTGAAGATCCGGCGGCGCAGGTGCTGCTGCTGGAGGCGGGCGCCCCGGACACCGCGATGGAGATCCACGTTCCTGCCGCGTTCCCAAAGCTGTTCAAGACCAAGTGGGACTGGGACTACCAGAGCGACCCCGAGCCTGGCCTTGACGGGAGGACCGTATACCTGCCGCGCGGCCGGATGCTCGGCGGCTCCTCCTCCATGAACGCGATGATCTACATGCGGGGCAGCCGCCTGGACTACGAGGAGTGGGAGGCCCTCGGCCTCGAGGGCTGGGGCTGGAAGGACGTGCTGCCCTACTTCCTGAAGGCTGAGGACAACGAGCGCGGTGCTTCGGACCTGCACGGCGCCGGGGGGCCGCTGCGGGTCAGCGACGGACGCTCCAGGCACCAGCTGATGGATGCCTGGGTGGATGCGGCCGAGCAGGTCGGCATGTCGCGCAACCCAGACTTCAACGGCCCTGAGCAGGACGGTGTCGGCTACTTCCAGCTCACCCAGCGCGGCGGGATGCGCTGCTCGGCCGCGGCCGCCTACCTGCACCCTGCCATGGCGCGTCCGAACCTCCACCTGGTGACCGGAGCCCTGACCACGCGCCTGCTGCTGGAGGGCTCCCAGGTCGTAGGCGTGGAGGTCGACCATCGGGATGAGCTGCGCCAATTCCGGGCGGAGCGCGAGGTGATCCTGTCCGGCGGCGCGTACAGCACGCCCCAGATCCTGATGCTGTCGGGGATCGGACCGGCTGCCGAGCTCGCCGCGTACGGCATCACGGCGATCGCGGACCTCCCCGTCGGCAAGAACCTCCAGGACCACCCGGCCGTCATGATCGGGGTGCTCACCGACACCGAGACCCTCATAACCGCTGAGACCCCGGCCAACGTGGAGCTCCTCCAGACCGAGGGACGGGGGCTGCTCACCTCCAACATCGGCGAGGCGGGAGGCTTCTGGCGGAGCCGGAGCGGACTGCCTGCGCCCGACATCCAGTTCCACGCCGCGCCGCTGATGTTCGCAGGCCAGGGCCTCGCGCTGCCCACCGACCATGCCTGCTCGTGGGGTCCGTGCCTGCTCAAGCCGAGCAGCCGCGGCCAGCTCTACCTGCGCTCGCTGGTACCGAGCGCGAAGCCTCACATCGTCCACAACTACTACCAGACGGAGGATGACCGGCAGGCGATCATGAGCGGCGTGCGCAAGGCAATGGAGATCGCCGACCAGCCGGCCATGCGGCCCCACGAGCGAGCCAAGATGCAGGGCTGGCCGAGCTCGACCACCGACGTCGACATCTGGGACCACGTCCAGCGGACGTCGCAGACCCTGTACCACCCCGTCGGCACGTGCGCCATGGGCTCGGTGGTGGATCCGGAGCTGAGGGTCTACGGAGTCGAGGGTCTTCGCGTCGTGGATGCGTCGGTCATGCCGACGGTGGTGCGGGGCAACACCAACGCACCGACGATCATGATCGCCGAGAAGGCGGCGGACATGATCAAGGGCCGAGTGGGAGCCGAGGAGCTCACCACAGCCTGATCCGTCGCTAGGCGACCGGCGGGGCGACGTCCTCCAGCGGCGCCCCCGACGCGCAGAGGGGGCAGTCGGCCGGCGGCCAGCGGCCGCTGTCCAGCTGCGCCACGCTCTCCAGCGGCAGGCCGAGGTCGGCGCTGAAGCGAGCCGCGGCCGAGCCGACCACCAGGAGCGCGCCCATTGCGGCCGGCAGCGCGCCGCAGTCGAGGAGATCGGCGCGCGTGCCCAGCACCGCCGAGCCGGCGTTGATCGCGTCGTCGACGATCGCCACGCGCATACCTCGCATGGGCTCGCGCATGGCGTCCGGGATGCGGTACCTCACCCCGAACAGGGCATCTGGGCGCAGGGGCGGCAGCCGCTCCGTATAGAAGAACTCCAGGCCCAGCTCTAGCGCGATCAACTGGGCCAGGAAAGCGCCCCCGACCAGCGGGCCGCACACAGCCTCGAGGCCGTGACGGCCGAGCCGCACCGAGAGGTCCGCTGTGAAGGGCTGCAGCCTTCCGGGCTGCTGGAACAGCGGCTCGAGATCCATCCAGAGGTCGCCGTGGTAGCCGGACTCCAGCTTGAAGTGTCCCCGGCGGGCCGCCAGCAGCTCGATCAAGGAGGTGGGCATCTAACGGTCGCTTAGTGCAATGCAGGCAGCACCCGGCGGGCGAGTAGGTCGAGGCCGCCGAGAGGTCCGTCCAGGCCGAGCGGCGGCCCGAAATCGACTCGGCCGGCGCCGGCGTCGAAGAGCTCGGCCGCGCGGGCCGCCACCAGGTCGGGGTTGTCGGAGTAGGCGCGCATCGGGCAATCCTAGCGGCGGGCTTCCGGAAGCCTGCTCGCGGGCGAGATCGCCGCTAGCGCGTGATGGCCGCGGCGGACCTGAACGTTACCCGACCAGGCTCGTTACGAACATCTACACCAACCGCCCAGACAGCGTCACGAGCTCGGGCTTGGGGATGTCGGGGTAACCGCTCGAGCCCCAGCGCGTGACCATGACGGTCACGGATGTCCCTGCATCGGCGTAGAGCTGCACGCGCCTGGTCGCGTTGTACACGTCTAGTTGTCGCGGCAACTCCTCGAGCGCGATGGTGTGTTGCGCGGTCACGCCACGAGTAGTTGTGAATACGAATAGGAACGGCTGATCGCCACCCGTCACGCCGATGTCGGCAGTGGCCGTCTCGATCACCAAGGACCTCGCCGCCGGCACTGCGTACGTCCCGGTGATTTGGTTCTGACCAGCGCCGAAATGAAGGAGGAACGCTTCATGCCAAGGCCCTGGCGAAGCCGCGCCACCACCACCACCGCCACCGCGCCCACCAGTGCGTCTGACTGTTTTTCGCTCCGCCACCGCCATACCTCCCACGGAATCGGGGGACGCCAGAGGCGCCCCACTATGCGACTGCCTAATCTATCCCACCGCTGGGTCGGCGGAGTGGCTGAAGGGTGTGGGCGGCTCTGGCGTGCGACGCACGCAGCCCGATAAAGACAGGACCCGGGCTCTTGCGAGCCCGGATCCCGTGGGTTGGGGGGAGGGTTCCAATCGTTAACGCATCAGCTGCAGCCGGTCGTCGCCCCGCAGTTCATGCACTTGTAGCAGGCGCCCGAGCGGACCGTTATCGATCCGCACTCCGCGCAGGCGGGGGCGTCGGCGTTCACAACGAACGTGAGCTTCTGGGCCCCGCTGTGTCCATTGCCCTTCCCATTGGCGACCACCTTGAGCCCCGGCCCGGCCGCCTCCGGCGCGTCGGACTTGGGCTTTTCGAGGTCCAGGGCAGGCGCCGGCTGGCGGCGGATGATGCCGACCGCGTCCTGCGTCTCCGCGTCCATGAAGCGGCTGGCGAGCCATCGGAAGATGTAGTCGATGATCGACTTGGCGATCGGGATCTCAGGGTTCTTCGTGAACCCATTCGGCTCGAACCGCATGTGGCTGAACTTGTTGACCATGACCTGGAGCGGCACCCCGTACTGCAGCGCCACCGAGGTCTGGGTGGCGAACGCGTCCATCAGGCCCGAGATGGTCGAGCCCTCCTTGGCCATCGTGATGAACACCTCGCCGGGAGTCCCGTCCTCGTACATGCCGACCGTGATGTAGCCCTCGTGGCCCTGGATGTCGAACTTGTGGGTGAGTGAGTGGCGCTCGTCGGGCAGCCGCTTGCGGACGACCCGCGTCTCGGCCACCGGCTCCTTCTTGGCTTCCTTGAGTGAGGTCGAGAGGGGCTGCGAGCGCTTGCAGCCGTCGCGGTAGATGGCGATGCACTTGAGGCCCAGCTTCCACGACTCGAGGTAGGTGTCCGCGATCTCCGCGACCGTCGCCTCGGTGGGCAGGTTGACCGTCTTGGACTGCGACCCCGAGATGAACGGCTGCACCCCGGCCATCATCCGGACGTGGCCCATGGGGGCGATCGACCGCAGCCCGTTCACTGGCTTGAATGCGCAGTCGAACACCTTCAGGTCGTCGTCCTTCAGGTGCGGGGTGCCCTCGATGGTGTCGTTCTCGTCGATGAACTCGACGATCTCCTTGACCTGCTCCTCGGCATAGCCGAGCTTCCGCAGCGCGGCGGGCACGGTCCCATTGACGATCTTGAGGAGACCGCCGCCGACCAGCTTCTTGTACTTGACCAGCGCCAGGTCAGGCTCGATGCCGGTGGTGTCGCAGTCCATCATCAGCCCGATGGTTCCGGTCGGCGCCAGCACCGTGGCCTGCGCGTTCCGATAGCCGTGCTTCTTGCCCAGCTCGAGGGCCTCGTCCCAGGTCTCGCGGGCTGCCTTGACGACCCCGTCGGGGTTGCCGCCGGGCGCCAGCCGGTAGGCCGCGTCACGGTGCTTGCCCATGACGCGCAGCATCGGCTCGGCGTTGGCCTCGTACTCGGCGAAGGGCCCCTTGACCTCGGCCAGGCGGGCCGACTGCGAGTAGGCGCGGCCGGTCATGATCGCAGTGATGGCGCCGGCGTAGCGGCGTCCGTCGTCGGAGTCGTAGGGTAGCCCCATCGACATCAGCAGCGCGCCCAGGTTCGCGTAGCCGAGCCCCAGCGGGCGCAGCCGCTCCGAGTTGCGGGCGATGTCCGGGGTCGGGTAGGAGGCGTAGGAGACGATGATCTCCTGGCCGGTGAAGCAGACGTCGACCGCCTTGCGGAACCGGTCGGCGTTGAAAGTGCCGTCGCTGTCCTGGAACTTCATCAGGTTCAGCGAGAGCAGGTTGCAGGCCGTGTCGTCCAGGAACACGAACTCGCTGCAGGGGTTGGTGGCGTTGATCCGGCCGGTGTTGGGGACGCAGTTCCAGTCCTGGATGGTAGTGTCGAACTGGAGGCCCGGGTCGCCGCAGATCCACGCCGCGTCGGCGATGTCCTTCCAGAGCTCGCGCGCCTTGTAGGTGTCCACCGGACGCCCGTCGACGACTGCCTTGGTCTGCCAATCCGCGTCGCCCTCGACGGCTTTCATGAACTCGTCGGTGAGGCGGACCGAGTGGTTGGCGTTCTGGAACTGGACCGAGTCGTAGGCCCCGCCCGGGATGTTGAACCCGGCGTCGTAGCCGGCCTCGATCAGCGCCCAGGCCTTCTGCTCCTCGCCGGCTTTGCACTTGATGAACTCGACGACGTCGGGGTGGTCGGCGTTGAGGATGACCATCTTGGCCGCCCTCCGGGTGGTTCCGCCGGACTTGATCGAGCCGGCGAAGCTGTCGTAGCCGCGCATGAAGGAGACGGGCCCGGAGGCGGTGCCACCCCCGGCCAGCGTCTCCTTCGAGGAGCGCAGCACCGACAGGTTGGTCCCGGTGCCGGAGCCGAACTTGAAGAGCATGCCCTCAGTCTTCGCCAGGTCGAGGATCGACTCCATCGTGTCCTGGACGGAGTTGATGAAGCAGGCGGAGCCCTGCTGGGAGCGGCCGGGCACGCCCAGGTTGAACCAGACCGGGCTGTTGAACGAGGCGTGCTGCGTCACGAGCAGGAAGCGGAGTTCCGCGGCCCAGTTCTCCGCGTCCTCGTCGGTCGCGAAGTAGCCGCCGTCGCGGCCCCAACCGAGCAGCGTGTCCACCACGCGGTCGATCAGCTGCTTGATGCTGGTTTCCCGCTCCGGGGTGCCGAGATTGCCGTGGAAGTATTTCTGGGCGACCACGTTGGTAGCCAGCTGCGACCAGGCGCGGGGGACCTCGACGTCCTTCTGCTCGAAGATCAGGTTGCCCTTCTCGCCCGTTATCGAGGTGGTGCGCTGCTCCCAGTCGACAAGGTCGTAGGGGTGGCTGCCCGGTGGGGTGAAGTGGCGCTCGAACCGTAGGCCTTTGCCGCCCGTGGCGGTGCTCTTGCGGCTGGTCCCTGCTGCAACGTCGGCTACGTTCTTCGCCATCTGTCCGACAGCCTCCTTTTGCTTCTGCGACGTGCCCTCCAAGAGGGCGAATTCAACACTTCAGAGGGGATGGAAGAGGCCCCAGAGCATGCCCGCCACTAGTGCCCCAGGGCCTCGAACTAACAGACAGGACTCTACACGGGTGCGGGAGTCATGTCAAGGCTTCGCACACAAGATATTCGGGTCAACAGGGGTCGCCGACCCCATATATGGGTGCAAAGCCTGTGGACAACCCTGTGCGAGCAAGTTGCGAAACCTGGGCAAAAGCTGGGGAAGAGGGGCGGCGGATCAGCCCCGAGGGCCGGCCTTAGCGGCCGGCTCCAGGGCCAGCTCTTCGGGGCTCTCGACGAGCAGCAGGCTGGGCGTCCCCTCCAGGCGTTCCGAGCGCTGGATCGACTGCGCCGAAGCCCGGATCCGGGCCGAAACCTGCTTGCCCTCCGTGTACGCGTTCGTCAGCATCGTGACGGCCCTCTGCAGCCGGTTCTCGAGCACACCCTCGAGCGCGTCGAGCTGGCGGTCGACGTCCATCAGGCAGGCCTGCAGGTTCTCCATGTCAACGCTGCGCGCGAACTGGAGGTGGAGCTGGTAGAGCGTGAGCAGGTAGGGCAGCGCCATCGAGAAGCCGACGATGATCACGTGCCGCCGGTGCGCCTCCGCGAAGGCCGCCCGGCAGAGCGCGTAGGCGCCGTCCGGAACCGCCGCCAGCGCGAACGGCGCCGTGGTGGCGGGGTCGATGTACTGGCTGACCTCGCGCACCCGCTTCTCGACCTCCCTCTCGATGCCCGCCGCCAGCTGGGCCCGGCGCGCCGCGTCGACCCCCGGCAGGTCGATCTCGGTCAAAGCGTTGCTGGATGTCCACTTGGAGTCGATCGGCAGCAACTTGCCGCCCGGGAGGCGCAGGCCGAACTCGCAGACCTTGCCTTTGACCCACACGTTTCGCTGCACCATGTCGGGCGGCAGGTGCTTGAGGGCCTCTTCGAGGATGTTCTCGCCGGCGGCGCCCCGGGTGGAGCTGCCCGCGATCACGGCTTCCAGCCGGCGCAGGCTCTGCCGGGCATCGTCTTCGACCTGTTGGCGTGCGGCCAGGGCGGAACGCACGCCCTCGACCATGGCCTGGGTCTGCGACAGCCCCTCCCGAACCTCCGCCACCGCCGCGACCTGGCTCTGGCCGCCCATGGACAGCTGCGTGCGGAGCTGCGCCAGCTCGCCGCCCTGGGTTTCGGCCCGCCTGCCGATGGTCGCGACCATGTACCCCACGACCGCCAAGCCGGCCAGGAGGCATACAAGGAGAAGGGCGAACAACAGTTCGAATACCAACATGTGGGCAGTCTACCCGCGGCCCGCCTGGTTGGCAAGCGACGTTAACATGGCTTCGTCATGGACGCCGGGGACGCCTCGCAGCCCGATCGAATCCCGCTCGAGGAGGTCTACATGCGCATGGCGGAGGAGCTGGCCAAGCGCTCCACGTGCGCCCGCAACCAGGTCGGCAGCGTGATCGCCACCGGCGATCTGACCCAGGTCCTGGGCATCGGCTACAACGGCAACGCGCGGGGGCTGCCGAACGCCTGCGACAGCCCGGAGCCCGGGAAGTGCGGCTGCCTCCACTCAGAGGCGAACGCGTTGATCAAGGCCGGCGCCCAGACGCCGGGCAAGGTCATGTTCGTGACCGTGTCGCCCTGTGTCATGTGCGCGAAGATGATCGTCAACTCGAACGTGGCCAGGGTCTACTACCGGGACGCCTACCGCGACCCGGCCGGAGTGGAGGTCCTGGCCGCGGGGGGCGTCGCGACCGAGCGGTACGGCCGCTGGCGCGACAGCTGGCGCGACAGCTGGCGCGATCGCTAGCCGCTAGATCGCGCGCATCCGGTTGTTCTTGGGGTTGTGCTCGACCTCGGCCAGGCCCAGGGTCTCCAGCAGCGGCGGCAGGTACATCCCGAAACGCCCGCGCAGCCCCTTCTTGATGCCGTACCAACCCCCGACCGGGTTGTCCTCGGCCCGGCCCATGCCTCGACCGTCCCCGGCGCGGCCGGCTTCTGCTCGTCGGCGCTGCCGAGCGGCATCCAGTCGCCATGCTGCTTCAGCATCGCGTGCAGGTCCTCGATGCAGCGCAGGTGGTACCGGAGCTCGGTCTTCCCGACCATGCACACCAGGGCCGGCAGGTCCAGGCTCTCGTCGCGAAACATCTGGTATTCCGAGGAGCCGCTGGGGGTCTTCAGGTTCCAGGGCCGCTCCCGGGTACCGCTGCCCTCGCTGTCCTTTGCCATTCGTGCCCCCCTTGACGATTCGAGCCCCGACGAAAACGCGGCCGAGTGTAACAGTTTGGTTACGGGCCGGACTGGGCTGATCTGGGCTCGTCCCCAACCACAGCCCAGCCGCCCCCGTCAGCCTGCACGATCCGCGGACGAACGGGCGGAGTCTCCCGACGGCGGCGTCGGAGGCGGGCCAGCAGGCGGCCCACGTCGCCTTCGCCCGCGACCGATTCCAGGATCCGCCGGGTCGCGTGCACCATCATCGGGCCGCCCTCGGCCAGCGCCTCGTCGGGTGAGACCCAGATCAGCTCGTCGACCTCGCCAGCCTGCGGCAAGACGGTCTGGCCCGCCGGCCGGCGGGCAACGAAGAAGCGGGTGTCGAAGCGCCTGCGCAGCCGCTCGGGCGTGATCCAGCGGGCCAGGAAGACCAGCCGGTCGAAGGCTGGGGTGAGCCCGCACTCGGCCAGCCCGGCCGGCCAGCTGAGGCCTCCCTCGACGGCCGAGCGCAGGTGCCGGCAGTCCGCCTCCGCGGCAAACCGCCCGGAACGGCGTCGCGCCAGGAGGATCCCGACCTCCTCGAACAGCTCGCGCGCCGCGGCCGAGCGAAGCGGGTCGTCGAAGTCGTCGTCCTCGGAATGGGCGCTGCCGCCCGGGAACACGTAAGCGGAGGGCGCGAACTCGGCCCCGCCCGGCCGCCGCATCATCAGCAGCCGCCAGGGATCCCGCCCCCGCGCGAGGAGGACGGAGGCCGAAGGGCGCGGCTCAACCGGCGGGCCGTCATTGAGCATCGCGGAGAGACCGGGCGGGATCGCGATCCGCCAAAGTCTATTCAGGTTCCAGGGTTCCCTAGGATTGCACCCTGTGGACTACGGCCTGGCGGGAAAGCTCGCCCTGGTGACCGGCGCGACCCGCGGCATTGGGCTGGCCATCGCCCGAGTCCTGGCCCGCGAGGGCGCCCAGGTTGCGGTCGTGGCCCGCACCGGGGCCGACGTCCGCCGGGTGGCCGAGGAGCTGGGCGGCGTCGGGATCGTCGCCGACCTCACGACCGAGGCGGGCTGCGTCCCCGGGCGGGGGCGGTCGGGATCCTGGTCAACAACCTCGGCCTGCGGGCGGGCGGCAGCTGGGCCGACACCGGCGTCGCCGAGCTGGAGGCCGCGATGAACGGCAACCTCTACGCGGCGGCCCGCCTCAGCAAGGCGCTCCTGCCGGCCATGGAGCGGGCGGGCTGGGGCCGCATCGTCACGATCGGCTCACTCTTCGGGCGCGAGGCCGGGGGCGCCCCCGCCTACAACGCGGCCAAAGCGGCGGAGATCAGCTTCACGACCAGCCTGGGCCGGGAGGTCGCCGCCAAGGGCGTGACAGTCAACTGCGTGGCTCCGGGCGGCGTTCTCTTCGAGGGCGGGTCCTGGCACCGCCGCCGCGAGGCTGACCCCGAAGGGATCGCGGACTACGTTAGACGGGAGCTGCCGCTGGGCCGTTTCGGGACCCCCGAAGAGGTGGCCGAGGTGGTCGGATTCCTGTGCTCGGAAGCCGCCTCCTACGTGATCGGGGCCTGCTGGGCGTTGGATGGCGGCCAGGGCCGCTCGCTGCTGTGAGCGAGCCGGCATTCACGACGCGGCCCGAGCTGCAAGGCACCTTCGGGATGGTGGCCTCGACGCACTGGATCGCCAGCGCGACCGGCATGGCCATCCTCGAGCGCGGCGGCAACGCCTTCGACGCGGCGGTCGCGGCCGGCTTCGTGCTGCAGGTCGTGGAGCCCCACCTCAACGGCCCGGGCGGGGACATGCCGGCGATCGTGTACGACGCCCGCCAGCAGCGGTCCTCCGTGGTCTGCGGGCAGGGCCCGGCGCCGGCCTCCGCCACCATCGAGCACTATCGGGGCCTGGGCCTCGACATGGTCCCCGGCACCGGGCTCCTCGCGGCCTGCGTACCAGGGGCGGTCGGCGGCTGGCTGCGGCTCCTGGAGGAGTTCGGCACGCTGCGGCTCCGTGACGTCCTGGAGTACGCGATCGGCTACGCCGAGGACGGCTACCCGCTGGTCTGGCGGATCACGGACACCATCGGGAAGGTGGAGCGCCTGTTCCGCGAGGAGTGGCTCGAGTCCGCGCGGATCTACCTGGCGGATGGCGTGCCCGCGCCCGGCACGATCTTCCGCAACCCCGCCCTGGCGGCGACCTACCGGCGGGTCCTGACGGAGGCCGAGGCGGCTTCGCCAGACCGCGAAGGCCAGATCGAGGCGGCTCGCCGGGCCTGGTACGAGGGTTTCGTGGCCGATGCCATCGACCGCTTCTGCCGCACCGCGGAGATCCTCGACGTCACCGGGCGCCGCCATGGCGGCCTGATCACCGGGCAGGACATGGCGGGCTGGAAGGCCGGTGTCGAGGCCCCGATCAGCTACGACTACCGCGACTGGCGCGTCCTTAAGTGCGGGCAGTGGAGCCAGGGTCCGGTCTTCCTCCAGCAGCTTTCCCTGCTCAAGGGTCTGGACGTGGCCGCCATGGACCCCTCGGGCGCCGACTTCATCCACACGGTTGTCGAGTGCGCCAAGCTCGCCTTCCTGGACCGCGAGGCCTGGTACGGCGATCCCCTCTTCACGCCAGACCTGGTCGCGGACCTCCTGGCGGAGGACTATGTCGATCAGCGCCGCCGGCTGGTCGGCGCGACGGCCTCCCTGGAGCTCCGGCCGGGCTTCCCGGGCGGCCGGCCGCCCCGGCTCCCGCAGTATGGCCAGCCGCCCCTGAACGCGGACCTCTCGGGGCTCGGGGATCCGACCACCGGCGCGATGGGCGAGGTGAGGGGCGACACCTGCCACGTGGACATCGCCGACCGCTTCGGTAACCTGGTCTCGGCGACGCCCAGTGGGGGCTGGCTGCAGAGCTCGCCTGTGGTGCCCGGCCTCGGCTTCGCATTGGGAACGCGCGCCCAGATCTTCACCCTGGACCCCGGCCTGCCCAACTCACTGGCGCCGGGCAAGCGGCCTCGGACGACCCTCAGCCCCTCGCTGGCGTTTCGCGGCGACGAGACCGGCCTCGCCTTCGGCACGCCGGGCGCCGATCAGCAGGACCAGTGGTCGCTCACCTTTTTCCTGCGGCTGGCCAATTTCGTGGACAACCTGCAGGAGCAGGTGGACGCGCCGATGTTCCATACGGATTCCTTCCCGCGCTCCTTCTACCCCCACCACTGGCTCCCCGGCCGGCTGGTCCTGGAGGACCGGGTCTCACCGGACGTGGTCGCGGAGCTGCGCCGGCGCGGGCACGACGTCCAGCTGACCGGTCCCTGGACCCAGGGCCGCTTGAGCGCGGTCGCCAACGACCGGCCCGGCGGCCGGCTGCGCGCCGCGGCCAACCCCCGCCAGATGCAGGGCTACGCGATCGGGCGGTAGCCGGGCGCTGCGACTCCTTGCTCCGCCAGGCGGGCCGGTGTCGGCCCGGGCTGGGGCCGCCTCCACGCGGGCAGGTGAAACGACCGAGGCTGTTGGCGCATCTAATCAGTGCCAGCATGACGACTGCCGTGACGACGATCGAGGTGGAATCGGACGCGAACCGACCGGATGCCTACGCGGACCGCCTCACCCTCCTGATCGATCCCGCCTTCCGGCTCGCCCAGGTCATGCTCGGCTCCCGCTCAGCAGCCGAGGACGCGGTCCAGGAGGCTGCCCTGAAAGCCTGGCGCAAGAGAGCCCAGTTCCGGGGTGGCACTTCGAGCTACAGGGCCTGGTTTCTCACGATCGTCGCCAACGAGTGCCGGATGGCGCGCCGCAATCGTTGGTGGTCCGTCGTACGGCTTGCCGAACCGCCCCGTGAGCTGAGCGCGTCACCGGAGGACAGGGTCCTGGCCGCGAGTGGCCTGCAAGAGGGGCTCCGAGGACTGGGTGCCGAGGACCGGCTGGCCCTCTACCTCTATCACTATCTGGACCTTCCGATCGAGGAGGTCGCGCGCGTCCTCCGGGTTTCCCCGGCGGGCGCCCGCACACGCATCCATCGCGCCGGCCGCCGATTCCGGGCGCAGCCGGCTGGCAGGGGGGCCGATCGATGAGCCACGACGACGACACCGATCTTCGGGAGGCTTTTGCGGCCGGGACGCGTCCCGCTCATCCAGCGCTCGCGGCACGCGTCCGGGCGGCGATCGTCAGCGACGCCGACTCGCCCCGCACCCGCGGCATGTGGATCGCCGGGGCGGCTGCGGCCGGACTGGGGGTGGTGGTCGTCGCGGCGCTACTGGCAGCCTCTCTGAGCCGGGGTCCCAGCCCGGTGACGAGGGTGGTGCCCGCGGTCTCGGCGAGCACGCTGCCGGCTGCCACGCCCAGCCCGGCCGCTAACGCCCAGCCGTCGCCCAGCCCGACCCCCGAAGCGACGCCGGCGGTCGCGTCGGTGCCGGCTGGGTTCACGTGCTCCTCCGCGGTGACCGGTGGCGGCGGCGCACAGGCCGCGGTCGCGGCCGTGCGCGTCGGGAGCCAGCAGGGCTTCGACCGCCTGGTCATCCAGTTCACCGGACCGGTTCCGAGCTACGAAGTCCGGACCCAGCCGACCTCGGGATTCGTCCACGACGCTAGCGGCGAGGAGGTGACGCTGCAGGGTTCGGCCGGGGTTTTGGTCCGGGTCCGCAACGCCACGCCGAGCGGCTCCTATAACGGCCCCACGGACTATCGCCTGGGTGGTCCGGTGCTCGCTGAGGCCCGCCAGGTGGGCGACTTCGAGGGCGTGTTCAGCTGGGGGTTGGGCACCTCCGGACCGGCCTGCGTCCGGGTTACGGTCCTCAGCGGTCCGGATCGGCTGGTCGTCGACCTGGTCCGCTCGCCCGGTTAGGCCGGAGCGAGCTGACTAGGGACCGGCGGCCAGCGCGGTTCCGCCCCCCATGATGCCCAGGCCGAGGAGCAGGGAGGGGTACAGCCCGAGCAGGATCGCCAGCAGGCCCGAGATCCCGATCGCGACCAGCGGGCCAGGCTGGCTGGGGAGGCGCTCGGGCTGGACGACTGGCGTCCAGACGTGGACGACGACGCGCAGGTAGTAATACACGGAGACCGCGCTCATCAGGACCGCCAGCACCACCAGCCAGGTCCAGCCTGCGCTGACCGCGGCCGTGAACAGGAACAACTTCCCGAAGAATCCGGCCAGCGGCGGGAAGCCGGCCAGCGAGAGCATGAAGACGGTCATCAGGACGCCCATGAAGGGATGCCGGTACGCCAGCCCGTCCAGGTCCTCCATCCGGTCGGCCTCGCCTGCCTGCGTCGTCAGCGCCGACAGCACCGCGAACGCGCCGAAGTTCATAAAGAGGTACGCGAAGAGGTAGAACAGGACCGCGCCGATCCCCTGCTTGCCGCCCGCCAGCACCCCGACCAGGATGTACCCGGCCTGGGCGACGCCGGAGTAGGCCAGCAGGCGCTTGACGCTGTTCTGGACGATCGCCATCAGGTTGCCGACCACCATGCTGGAGGCCGCCACGAAGGCCAGCAGCCAGAGCCACTCTCCCGCGAGGTGGGGCAGACCGGCGGAGAAGACGCGGATGATCATCGCGAAGGCGGCCGCCTTCGTCCCGACCGACATGAACGCGGTCACTGGTGTCGGCGCGCCCTGGTACACGTCCGGCGTCCACATGTGGAAGGGCGCGGCCGAAACCTTGAAAGCGAAGCCGACGCCCATCAGCAGGATGCCCAGGAGCAGCAGCGTGTTGCCCGCGCTCTCGACGGTCACCCGGCGCGCGATCTCGGGCAGCAGGGTGGACCCGGTCGCGCCGTACGTCAGCGCCATCCCGTAGAGCACGAAGGCGCTGGCGAAGCCCCCGACCAGCAGGTACTTGGCGCCCGCCTCCTGGGACGCCGTCGAGCTGCGTACGTAGCCGGAGGAGATGTAGAGCGCGATCGAGAGCAGCTCGAGGCCGAGGAAGACCGAGACCAGCGAGGTCGCGGAGGCCAGCACCATCATGCCGATCACCGCCGCCAGCGTCAGGATGTGGAACTCCGCCTCCAGGAGGCCCCGCCGGCGCAGGTAGGAGTGCGAGATGCCGATCGTGAGGATGCCGAGGACGGCGAAGAGGACCTCGAAGAAGAGAGCGAACTCGTCCCCGGTCGCAAAGCCGAAGTAGGCGCTGTGGCCGCCCCCCCCGAGCCAGAAGTTGACGGCCATGCCAAGCGCGACGAACAGGCCGGTGGCGCAAGTCAGGGCGACGATCCGGCCACTCGCCGGCTCCGGGAGCAGCAGGTCGAGCACGATCGCGACCAGCAGCGTGACCGTCACCGCCGCGATCGGGGCGATCTGGCTGAGGTCGCTCCAGGCCTGGGCTGCCGAGTAGTCGATGCTCGCCGCCAGGATCATTGCCAGGGCACCGGCAGGGCGTAGCCGAGGGCGGGCAGGGCGCGGGTGATGATGTACGGGTAGAGGCCCAGCAGGAACATCAGGGCCACCATCGGCATGAGCAGGGCCAGCTCGCCGCGCGCGATGTCAGCCCGCGCCACCGGCTCGGCGGCGACCTCGCCGTGGCCGTGCGCGAGCTCGCTACCCGGCCGCGCGTACATCAGGCCCTGAAACAGCCGCAGCATGTAGACCGGCGCCAGCACCAGGCCGACGCAGCCGGCGATGGCGAGCACCGGCGAGAAGGCCCAGGCGCCCATCAGCGTCATCAGCTCGCCCACGAAGCTGTTGAGGCCCGGCAGCCCCAGCGCGGCCAGCGTCACGATCATGAAAAGGCCGGCCAGCACAGGCATCCGCGGGGCCAGCCCGGCCAGCACGGAGCGGTCGCGGCTGCCGGTGCGGCTCTGCACCCATGCCACCAGCAGGAAGAGGGCGGGAACGATCAGCCCGTGGTTGACCATCTGCAACACAGCGCCCTGCTGGCCCACCGCGTTGAAGGCGAAGATGCCGAGCACGATGAAGCCCATGTGGCTGATGGACGAGTACGCCACCAGCAGCTTCATGTCGCGTTGGGCGAGCGCCATCAGGGCGCCCCAGCAGATGCCGATCACCGCCAGGACGGGGACGACGCCGTTCCAGTCCCACCAGTAGACGGGGTGGGGGAGGAGCGGGATCACGACCCTCAGCAGGCCGTAGGCGCCGGTCTTGCCCATCACGCCGGCGAAGGTCACGAGCATCGGCGTGGGGGCCGCGAGGTAGGCATCCGGCAGCCAGCTGTGGAACGGGAAGATCGGGATCTTGATGGCGAACGCGAGCGCGAACAGCGCGAAGAGCCCGAACTGGATCGCCTGGGTCGGCGGCTGGGCGGCGAGGTGGGCCAGGTCGAAATCGTGGGCCCCGCTGTAGACGTACTCGCCGATGACCCCGACCAGCATGAGGAGCGAGCCGACCAGCGTGTAGAGCACGAACTTGAGGGCCGCCCAGCCCGGGCGTTCACCCTCGCCCCAGATCCAGAGCAGGAAGTAGGCCGGGATCAGCATCGCCTCCCAGAAGACGTAGAAGAGGAGCAGGTCCACGGCCAGGAAGAGGCCGGCCATGGCGGCCTCGAGCAGGAGCAGGAGGGCGATGAAGCTGCCCCGGCGTGACATCCGGGCGGGAGTCGCGAGCACCGCGATCAGGGTCAGGAAAGCGTTCAGCAGCACCAGCCAGACGCTGATCCCGTCGAGGCCGAGGTGGTACGAGATCCGGTACTCGGGGATCCAGCCCAGGTTTTCCTGGAACTGGAATCCCCGGTGCGTGGTGTCCAGCTGGACGGCCACGACCACGGCCAGCGCCAGGGCGGCCAGGGCGACCGCCGCGCCTGCCCAGCGCGCCCAGGAGCGCGGCAGCCAGGCCACGACCAGCCCGCCCAGCGCCGGCACCAGCCAGAGAGCGCTGAGCATCAGCCGTTCAGCGCCCGGTACAGCACGAGGCCGCCCGCCACGACCGCCCCGCCCAGGAACACCAGGACGTAGTTGCGGAAGTAGCCGGTCTGGGTCAGGCTGAGCCCGGCGGCGGTGTCCCGGGTCAGCGTGGACACGCCCCGCACCGCCCCGTCGATGAGAGTGCGGTCGACCCAGGCGAGGCCCTCGCGGGCGGTCCAGTCCATCGGCCGGACGAAGGCGTAGTCGTAGGCCTCGTCCAAGTAGTACTTGTGCTCCAGCAGGGAGCGCGCGCCCGGGAAGCGGTCGCGCCAGCGCGCCCAGACCGGCCGGACGTAGAGGTTGTAGGCGGCCAGGAACGCCAGGCCGGCCAGGATGACGGTGACCGCGGTGACCAGGTACTCGATGGAGCCGGGCTCCCACGAAGGGCGCCCGACGGCAGGCGCCAGGTAGTCGGTGACGAGCTTCCAGCCGCCGTGGAAGACGGCGCTGACCTGGAGCAGGCCACCCACGGTGGAGAGGACGGCGAGCAGGAGGACCGGCACCAGCATCACGTTTGGCGCCTCGTGCGGCTGCTCGACCGGGCGCTCCCGTGCGGGCTCACCCCAGAATGCGATCCACCACATCCGGCCGGTATAGAAGCCGGTCAGGATCGCGGTCACGAAGCCGACCGCCCAGACCGCCTGGGAGAGGGTGTCCGGCTTCGAGAAGGCGTCCCCCAGCAGGCCCTCCTTCGAGAAGAACCCGACGAAGGGGATTATGCCGACCAGCGACAGGGAGCCCACCAGGAAGGCGATCGCGGTGGGACGCATCTGGCGCCAGAGGCCGCCAAAACGGCGCATGTCTTGCTCGTCGGCCAGGGCGTGGATCACGTTGCCGGCCGCCATGAAGAGCAGGGCCTTGAAGAAGGCGTGCGACAGCAGGTGGAAGAAGCCCGCCCCATAGGCGCCGATCCCGACGGCCAGGAACATGTAGCCGA
>DHIW01000047.1:6684-37963 GCA_002404015.1 Chloroflexi bacterium UBA4736 | reverse complement strand
GCCGTGAGCTGAACGCGATCGTCGGGGCAGTCTTCGGCCCGGACTCGATCTTACGGATCGACCACTACCTGGGCAAGGAGACGGTCCAGAACATCCTCGCCTTCCGCTTCGCCAACTCCATCTTCGAGCCGATCTGGAACTCGCAGCTGGTCCGGTCGATCCAGATCACCGTGGCGGAGCCGCTGGGAGTCGAGAACCGCGGGGCTTACTACGAGAAGGCGGGCGCCCTGCGCGACATCATCCAGAACCACGCGCTCCAGCTCCTGACCCTGGTCGCGATGGAGCCGCCGGTAGCCTTCGAGGCCACCAGCGTCCGCGACGAGAAGGTGAAGGTGCTGAGGTCGATCCGGCCGTTCCGGGCCGCCGAGGTCGCGATCCACACCGTCCGCGGCCAGTACACGAAGGGCTGGGTGCAGGGTGAGAAGGCGCCCGGGTACCGAGAGGAGAAGAACGTCGCGCCCGACTCGCAGACAGAGACGTACGCGGCGCTGCGGCTCCAGGTGGACAACTGGCGCTGGGCGGATGTGCCGTTCTACGTGCGCACCGGCAAGCGCCTCCCCAAGCAAGTGACCGAGATCCGGATCCAGTTCAAACGGCCGCCCCATCTGACCTTCGGCCGCGAACAGACCAAGGACCTGGAGCCCAACGCGATCACGCTGCGGATCCAGCCCGAGGAGGGCATCTCGCTGCGATTCGGGGCCAAGGTGCCGACGGCCGGGCTGTTGATCCGAAGCGTCAACATGGACTTCCTCTACATGTCCTCCTTCCTGGTGGACGTGCCGGATGCCTACGAGCGCCTGCTGCTCGACTGCATGCTGGGCGACCCCACCCTTTTCACGCGTTCGGACGAGGTCGAGGCGGCCTGGACGCTGATCGACGAGGTCGAGAAGGCGTGGCGAGAAGGCAAGCCGCCACTCCAGACCTACGCAGCCGGGACGTGGGGACCGAAGGCGGCGGACAAGCTGCCCGCCGCGGATGGCAACCAGTGGCACGTCCCGTAGAGCCGCACAGGGTCCGCAAGCGGAGCTGGAAGGGGGAGGACGTGACGCTGCTCGACGTGCTGGACCAGCTGAACCGGCTGCACTCCGAGCTGGCCCGCCACGACGCCGGGCCGGGTGACCACCCGCACCCCCGGATCGTGACGCTGAACCTGGTCGTCGTGACCGGTGCCGACGCCAACCTCGCGGCCGCCGCCGACAGGTTCGCCGAGACGGTGGCCAGCCAGCACCCGCTGCGCGCGATCGTCATCCACGACGACCTGAGCGGCCGGGACAGGATCGACGCCGAGGTCGAGTCCCACGCCACGGTGCTCATCCTGGGCGCGCCGGTCCAGCGCGAGCAGATCCTCCTCCACGTCAGCGGCGAGCCCGGCCGCCACCTTCCCAGCCTCCTCGAGCCGCTGCTGGCTCCGGACGCGCCCACCTACCTCTGGTGGCTGGGGACACCGCCGCTGGGCGAGGTTCCGATCGAGCAAGTGATGGAGATCGTCGACGTGCTCGTCGTCGACTCGGCCGGCTTCGAGAGGCCGTTCACCGCACTCCTGGACCTGGCCGACCTGGCCAAGACGCTGCGCAAGGAGCTCGGCATAGCCGACCTGGCCTGGGAGCGGCTTCGGCCCTGGCGGGAATCCCTGGCCCAGTTCTTCGCACCCACCGAGCGCCGCGGCTTCCTGGATGGCCTGAACGGGGTTGGCATCGACTACGCGGGCGAGGGGCGGGGCAACCGGATCGGGGCGGTCCTCATGGCCGGCTGGCTGCAGTCGACACTCCGCTGGAGGCTGCGCCGGGCCGCCTCGGGCCAGGGCGGGATCGTCGTCGCCTTCCTGGACTCCCCCCGCCAGCACCCGGTCGAGTTGGCATTCCGCTCGGTGCGGGCAGACGCGATGCCAGGCGAGCTGGAGGCGATCCGCCTGGAGGGCGCCTCGGGCGGACGCACCTTCGCGGTCACCATGCAGCGCGATCCGGAGCGACGAACGCTGGCCGACGTCAACGTCGACATCGGCGGGGTCGACAGCGTCCGCCAGCTGATCTCGCTGCCGAAGTCGGACTCGGGCCAGCTGCTGCTCCGCCTCATGGCCCAGGGCCGCCGCGACGAGGTCTACATGCGGGCCCTCCTCGCGGGCGGCGAGCTGCTCTCCGCGACCAGGTGATTCAGGTCTTCGAGGACCCCGGCGAGGTCGCCCAGGCGGCCGCGGAGCTGATCGCGGAAGCGGTCAACACGGGGGCCCGCAGCCTCGTGCTGGCAGGCGGCTCGACGCCGCGGCGTGCCTACGAGATCCTGGCCCGAATGCCCGTGGCGTGGGGGAGGGTCACGATCCTCTTCGGGGACGAGCGCTGCGTGCCGCCGGACGACCCGGAGTCCAACTACGCGATGGCGCGGGCGGCGCTCCTCGACCGGGTCGCGCCGTTCGGCGTGCTCCGGATGCCGAGCGAGCTGGGCGCCGAGGCCGCGGCCAGCGCTTACGATCTCGTAGTGCGCACACTCTCGCCACTCGACCTGGTCCTGCTCGGGATGGGCCAGGATGGCCACACCGCCTCGCTCTTTCCCGGCCACCCGGCCCTGACCGCCTCCGGCTACGCGGTGGCTGTGCAGGACGCTCCCAAGCCGCCCCCGGACCGCGTCAGCCTCACCCTGGGCGCCCTGCGCGAGGCGCGCCGGGTCGTGTTCCTGGTGACCGGCGGGGACAAGCGCGAGGCCGTGGCACGGGCGCGGCGCGGCGAGGTCCCGGCCGGCCTCATCCCCGGCGCGGAGATGCTGCTCGACCGGGCGGCGGCAGGTTGAAGCCGATCCAGATCGTGCCCTCGATCCTCTCCGCCGACATCGGGCGCCTGGCCGAGCAGGTTCGGGAGGCCGAGGCGGCCGGCGCCGACCGGGTCCAGGTGGACGTGATGGACGGCCACTTCGTCCCCAACCTGACCTTCGGACCGGGCACGGTCGCGGCGGTACGGGGGGCCACCGATCTGCCCATCGAGGCGCACCTGATGGTCGAGCGGCCGGAGCTGTTCGTGGAACGCTTCGCCGAGGCCGGCGCCGACTACGTGATCGTCCACGCCGAGGCCACCTACGCGCTGTTCCGTACGCTGACCCTGATCGAGAAAGCGGGAGCCCGGCCAGGTGTCGCCCTGAGCCCGGGGACGCCTTTCGAGGCGGCGCGCGAGGTGCTGGCGGACGTGGTCATGGCCCTTGTCATGACGGTCGAGCCGGGTTTCGGCGGCCAGGCTTTCATAGCCTCGATGACCGGCAAGGTCCGGAGCCTGCGCGAGGCGGCGCCGGACCTCGACATCGAGGTGGACGGCGGGATCGACGCTCGCACCGTGCCGGCCGTGGTCGCGGCGGGCGCCAACCTCCTGGTTGCCGGCAGCTCCGTATTCGGCCATCCCGATGGGGTGGTGGCCGGTATCAAGGCCCTGCGCGATGCTGCAGGCTGAGGTCGGCAAGGCGGCGGCCGCCGCGGCGGCGCTGAAGCTCGTCGAGCCGGGCATGGTGCTCGGGCTGGGAACGGGCACCACCGCCCGCTACTTCATCGACGGCCTCGCCCGGCGGGTCGCCGAGGGCCTCCGGCTGTCGGTGGTCCCCACCTCCCGGGCCAGTGCCGAGCTGGCCCTGGCCGCCGGCATCCCGGTGGTCTCCGAGCTCGACCGGCCCATCGACCTGGCGGTGGACGGGGCCGACGAGATCGACCGCGACCTCAACCTGATCAAGGGGCGCGGCGGCGCGCTGTTCCGGGAGAAGATGGTGGCCGACGCCTCCACCCGTTTCGTGGTGATCGCGGACGAGGGGAAGCTCGTGGACAGGCTGGGCGTCGGCGTGCTGCCGGTGGAGGTGACCCCGTTCCTCTGGCGGCAGACGGCCCGCCGGCTGGGCTCGCTGGGGGCCACCTGGGACCTGCGGGGCGGTCCGGAGAACCCTTTCAAGACGGACAACGGGAACCTGATCGTCGACCTGCTGTTCGCCGACGGAGTCGCGGACCCGCCGGGCCTGGCCGTCCAGATCCACGGCATCCTCGGGGTCATCGAGCACGGGCTGTTCATCAACATGGTGACGGCCGTCCTGGTCGGCAACGCGGCCGGCGAGGTGAGGGTGCTGGGCTCACTAGACTGATCGCGTGGCGCGCTTTGGGGTCTTCGGCCTTGCGGTCATGGGCGAGAACCTGGCGCGCAACCTGGCCAGTCGGGGTATCCCGGTCGCCATCTACAACCGGACTGCGGCTCGCACCGAGCGGCTCATCGCCGAGCACGGCTCTGAGGGCGACTTCACCCCCGCCAACGACGTGGCCGCCTTCGTCGCCGCCATCGAGCCGCCGCGGCCGATCCTCCTGATGGTAAAGGCGGGCGCGCCGGTCGACGAGGCGATCGCCGAGCTGCGGCCCCACCTGAAACCGGGCGACATCCTGATCGACGGCGGCAACTCGTTCTTCCAGGACACCCGGCGCCGCTGCGCCGACCTGGAGGCGGGCGGCTTCCGGTACATCGGCGCCGGTGTATCGGGTGGGGAGGAGGGAGCGCTCAAGGGGCCCTCGATCATGCCGGGGGGCACGCCGGAGGCGTACGAGCTGGTCGCGCCGACGCTCAAGGCGATCGCCGCCCAGGTCGACGGCACGCCCTGCTGCACGTACATCGGCGCGGACGGCGCCGGGCACTACGTGAAGATGGTGCACAACGGGATCGAGTACGCCGACATCCAGCTGATCGCCGAGGCGTATGACCTCATGCGCTCGGGGCTCGGCCTGGAGCCGCCGGAGCAGGCGGCGATCTTCGCCGAGTGGAACCGCGGCGACCTGGAGTCATACCTGATCGAGATCACATCGGCGGTGCTGGCCAAGACCGACGAGCGGTCGGGCGGGCCGCTGGTGGACGTGATCCTCGACGAGGCGCAGCAGAAGGGCACCGGCAAATGGACGTCTCAGTCGGCGCTGGACCTGGGAGTGCCGCTGACGGGCATCACGGAGGCGGTGTTCGCCCGCTTCCTGTCCGCCCAGAAGGCGCAGCGGGTGGTCGCGTCCAAGAAGCTGGCTGGGCCGCCCGCCGGCCGCGCGGCGGAGTCGCTGGTGGATGACATCCGAGACGCCCTCTACGCGTCCAAGGTCGTCGCCTACGCGCAGGGTTTCGAACAGATGGTCGCGGCCGCCGGCGCGTACGGATGGGAGCTGGACCTGGGCGCCATCGCCACCATCTGGCGGGGCGGCTGCATCATCCGGGCGCGTTTCCTGGACCGGATCCGCGAGGCGTACGACGGTCAGCCGGACCTGCAGAACCTGTTGCTGGCGCCCTACTTCCAGGAGCGGGTGGTGGGGCGCCAGGAAGCGTGGAGGCGGGTGGTCAGGGAGGCGGTGGAGCTGGGGGTGCCGACGCCGGCTTTCTCTTCGTCGCTGGCTTATTACGACGGCTACCGGCGCGAGCGGAGCCCGGCCAACCTGGTCCAGGGGCTGCGCGACTACTTCGGCTCTCACACGTACCGGAGGGTCGACCGGGAGGGCGATTTCCACACTCGCTGGGCCCAGGATGGGTCAGAGGTCGAAAGCTAAACTGGACCCCGGGAGCGGAGAGGTCGCCTAGTCCGGCCTAGGGCGCGGCACTGGAAATGCCGTAAGCGGGTAACTGCTTCGTGGGTTCGAATCCCACCCTCTCCGCCACGCTTCGTAGTCGGCCTCGATCAGCCTAACGATGCCCGGGTTGCCGCGCTCTTCTCGGGCCGCTGACAACCCGATTCATACCCACAACGTTTGGCTGCCACAGCCGACGCGGGCCTGAGGCGAGGCGAGGCGAGTGCATCCTAGGTGTTCCACGTGCACTTACCATCGCGAGGTCTGCCCAGTTCTCAGACTGGGCGCAGGTAGAGCTTTAGCGTTCAGATCACGTGGAACAAGAAGTGGAGTATCAAGTAGACGACGATAAGCGCCACCACGATGCCGACGATGTTTCTCGTATTCAAGGCTTTCTCTCCTGACTATCACGCATCAGTAGACCGATCATGGATCCCATTCCGCGGCCAGTATGGCAGGCGCCATCGAGTATCCGTGGAGCGGAAGCCCCCGGGGCGTCAGGGCCTCGAGGACCACGGCCATATGAAGGCGCCGCGGCTAACGCCCTGAGCCCGGACCGCAAGTGCCTTCCGACCGGCGGTGACTCGGCGATGTACGAGCCCGTGAAGACCAGGTCCCCATGCGCGTACCAGCCCGATGCCGGCTCAGCTGGCCGCTCGGGCCGACGAGTTGGAGCGGCGTCACGCCGACGGTGCCTGCGGGCGCGCTGAGTCAGTGCCGGACGGGTCGTCGAGGGCGAGTGCGACAGCTGCCAGGCTGACCGCGAACCGCGAACGCGGGTCGGCCAGAAGAGTTCGAAAAGTGTCCACGACACCCCGCCAGTTGGCCTGTCTCAGGACACAGTCGACGCCTGTTCAGGGTCAGGCGGACTCTGGCTGCGACGAACGCCGGCCGGGGGTTCGTCGGAAAAGGATCACGCCGGTTGCCACCATCCACACCCAGAATCCAAGTATCCATACGGTCAGGTACGGAGCCGCCTGTGGGTCCACCCCAGTTGCCGTCAGGATCCCCGACGAGGCGATTCCGGCGACTCCCGCCAGCAGACCGAGCCATCCGAGCCAGCGCGGAAACTGACCGGAAATGACTTGGGCTAAGGCGGTGGCAGCGATTGCTGCCGCGGTCGCCTCGACGGATGCGAAGCCGACCGTCCCGAACGCGTAATGCAGGGCGACGACCCCCGCGGGATCGCCGCCACCGGCCGCCATCCGGCCGGCCGCAGCCTGCAGCGCGGTACTCCCAACCTCCAGGACGACCGAGAGGATCATCGCGCCCACGGCAAGATCGGCGAGGGCGCGCACGCCCGCCGTGCGCTGAAGTGACGCACGCGCCCCCGCCGCGAAGGCAATCCGACCGATGAGGACCACGCTGGCGGTGGCGAGCCCAACCAGGAGCTTGGGATGTTGGGTTGAGTAATAGGCGACGATCTCCGCGGACTTAGCGGGCGAGGGCGAGCGATCCGCTACGAAGGGGAGGACCAGTGGGATTTCGAGGAGGTACCAGATTGCGCCCGCCAAGGCGAGCCGGTTGCCGGCATGGGCTGTTGCCTCGGCCATCAAGAGAATGTTCGCCCATCGACGACGCGCCTGTGTAGGGGCGCCGGTCGCGGCAACCGGGCGGACTCAGCCACCAAAGTTCGACAAGTGTCCACGACACCCCGCCATTGCATTCAGCCGTCTGGGCGATGTCGTGCCCAGTCCAGCTACAACCGCACGATTCTCACGGCGCCAAAATTGGTGAAGTCTTTGTCCTGGGTCCAGACCTCTCCTCCATGTGCAAGGGCCGTGGCCGCGATCCAGGTGTCGTGGACGCGAGGTTTCCGTCCCGCCTGCAGCTCGGCTGCCGCCAGGCGTGCGTAGGCTGAGGCGACGCGTTCGTCCGCCGGCAGGCCGGCCGTCTGTTCCCGCACTCGTGTGAGTGTTGCTAGTCGCGTTGCCCTGGACTCGCCGTCCTTTGCCATCAGCACTCCCAGTTCCAGCTCGGCCAGGCTGACCACCGAAACGCCGACCTGGTCCGGCAACGGACGCGAGAGTGGCCGAGTCTGCTCGATGGCCACGAATATCGAGGTGTCCAGGATCGCCGGTGTGCTCACCTTTCCTCGACCGTCTGCTGTCGCACCTCCGATAGGTCATGTAGCAGGCCGGCGTCCGCGGAGGCCTCTCGCACGACGCGCTCCATCGCCGGTCCGGTGCTCCAGACCGGGCGTCCGAGCGGGACCAGCTCCGCGACCGGTCGCCGGTTCACATTGACGCGAAGCCGCTCGCCGGCCTCGACGCGACGGAGAACGTCAGCCGTGTGGTTTCGCAAATCGCGCGCCGACACATCACTCATGGCTACGAATGTATCACAGATACTACGAATGGGCCGGAAGTTCGAAATGTATCCACGACACCCCGCCAGAGGTCATTCGACGCTTACGCTTCAGGAACCACCTCTGAGGGCCGGTTTGGCCGTGCCAAAGGGACTCGTAATCCTTAGGCTATGCTCGTCTGCCGCCTGCTGTCGGCGATCAGCAGCCACAAGCCGACGACCACGCCCCACAGCAGGACCACGATAAAGGTGAAGTAGGCCAAGCCGGCAAAGGCGGCGATCGCGGCGATCAACGTCAGCCATCGCAGCCACGTTGGCAAGGCTGCGGGCTTGAGAAAGAGAATCGCGAGAGCCAATCCCAGGAGCATCGCTCCGGAACGCCGATCCCCCCGTTTCTGAAATCAGGTGCGTGATTGTCGGCGGAACGGCGAGCACGCTTCCGGCCTCCGCGTGAGCGACCGGTTGCCCCGCGACAAAGCCCCAGCCGACGGCGAAGCACGCGGCCGAAGCCACAGCGGTGCCCCAGAAGACGTTCCCAATTTGCTGCTCGTCAGCGCCTGTCCTCATCAGCTCGCGAAGGTAGCTGAGCAAGCACAGCAGCCCGACGACACTCAGCAGACCCAGGCAAAGCGCCAGCAGCACGACCGGAAAGTGGCCCGCTGCAAGGTACTGGGTCACGTTGGATTCCGCATAGCCGCCTCCAGGGCTGTTCACCAGGATCCAGGCGGTAAGAAACAGCACGCTGAAGGTGAGAGCGCCAACGCCGGCGATGGTGGCGGCTCGCGGCATATCGAGCGCCAACTCTATCAATACCGGGTCGCGCGCGGCCAGGTCCGGGGGAAGTGGAGCTCGCGAATTGGTCCGGAGCAGGCGTGAGGCGCGCGGCGGCCGCCCCGAACCGCGAGTTCGCAAAGGTTATCCGGAAGCGACCTTGGCCTTCTCCGAACGGGCTATTTTGACCGGGTTCTGGCCGCCCTTCGGATAATCCTCAAGCTGCCCGCGCTTGGGAAGAAGGTGGTCTCGTGGCCGTTGTCCCACCGCACTCGGTAGTGGAGGACCGCCTCGCTACCGAGCACCTCCAGGATCTCGCCCTCGCGGGCCGACTGACCTACCCGCTCCGACTCGACACTTACGCGATCTCCGGCGCTGCCGTCTGCCATCGTCGAACCTCCTTGGTACCCCGACGTCTTGATCTTCGCACCCATCAATGTCTTTTGGTGAGTTGATTGCGCATCACCCGCTACCCGCCGATCTCGATCCAGCCGACTAGCTCCGCAGGGTGGTGTCCGTGCCGACTCCCGCCTCTCTGGCGCGGACAATGGCCTGCGAGCGATCAGCGACCTGCAGCTTGGCGAAGATGTTCGAGATGTTGTTGCGCACGGTCTTCTCGCTCAGCGACAGATGCTGGGCGATCTCGTCGTTGGACCGCCCGCGCGCTATCAGCTCGAGGACCTCGCGCTCGCGTACGGTCAGGCTCGGAAATGCGGAGGCGAGCCCATCCCGCGTCACGCTGAAGAAGCTGACCATCCGCCGTGCCACGGCGGCACCGAAAACGGCGCCGCCGGCGTGGACCGTCTGGATGGCCCGGAGAATCTCCTCCTCGTCGGATTCCTTCAGAAGGTAGCCGCGCGCGCCGGCGCGCATGGCCGCGAAGACCGAGTCGTCGTCGTCGAACATCGTCAAGACCAGGATCGCGATCCGGGGATTCGCCGCGACGATCTGGCGAGTCGCCTCGATCCCGTTGACGGCCGGCATCCGAAGGTCCATGAGGACCACGTCGGGGAGCAGCGAGGCGCTCTGACTAACCGCCTGCTCACCGGTGGCGACCACCCCGACGACGGCGACATCCTTGGCCAGCGCCGCGGCCAGCCCATTGCGAAACATCGGGTGATCGTCCGCCAGCAGAACGCGGATCAGAGCACCGCTCATGCCCCAACCAGCGGAAACGAGGCGAGCACGAGGGTGCCGCGCGGCACCCCACCCGCGACCTCGAAGTAGCCCCCGACCTCGGCCGCACGATCTCGCATCGAAGCCAGGCCGACACCGGCGCGATACGGCTCGGGAAGTCCGCGCCCATTGTCGTGCACCTCAAGCTCGAGCACGCCGTTCACTGTGAGCCGGACGCGGCAGCGCTCAGCTTGAGCATGACGCACGACATTCGTGATTGCCTCGGAGGCTATGCGGTAGACAGCCACCTCGACCGCTGCTGATAGAGATTCCACGCTGTCCGGGCTATCGAACTGAAAACGAGTGCTGCCAGGCTCACCGGAGTTGAGACGCTCGGTCTGCTCGCGCAGGGCGCCCACGAGGCCGAACTGATCGAGGACCGCTGGTCGTAGGTCATACGAAAGCTGCCTGACCGAGTCGATTGCCTCCAGGGTCTGCGCACGGATCTCCGCGAGGGTCTGTTTTGCCGACGTCGGGTCGGCGCCGACCTGCCGGCGGGCGCGGTCCAGCCCGAGCGCGATCGCCGCCAAGGTCGGCCCGAGCCCGTCGTGGAGGTCGCGGTGCATCCGCCGCCGCTCCTCCTGTGCAGCGCTTACCACGCGCTCGCGGGAGCGCCGAAGGTCGCCGGCGAGGGCAACCCCGCGGGCCGCCACCGCGACCTGGCGCGCCAGGTTGTCGAGCAGGCGCCGGTCGGACGGCGACAGCGCCTCGCCCGGTCCGCGCGTCTCGAGCAGGAGCCGCCCGACTTCCTCGCCCTGCGAAACCAGCGGCAGCTCGACCGTGTCGCCCCGGCCGGCCCGCCCGGTGTGAGCGGTGAGAGCTGCCAGACCAGCACCCAGCTGCACCTCCACGTACGGCAGTCGGAGGGCTTCGGCGACGGTTCGGGCGATCTGATGGGGAACCTCTTCGGAATCGAGGCTGGCTGCCAGCCGGTCCCCGAGGCGCGTCAGCGCTCGGTAGGGCTCGTCGCGGTCACCGTACATGAGCCGGTTGACCCCGCGCTGGAGCCGGGAATGGAGCGGAAGCGCGGCGAGGGCGGCCAGCGCCGTCGCAATGATTGCCGGAACCCGGCCCGACACGATAGTGCCAAGCGCTGCGACTGCGAGCACGTAGACCACCACGACGGAGACAGCGAGGAGACCGTAGACGACCGCGCGGTTGACAATCCGCGGGGTGTCCCAGAGTCGGTGGCGGGCGATCGAAACCAGGAGCGCGACGCTGATGGCGGCGACCGCCCCGATCTCGGGGCCGATGGCCACCGCACTGTCGTTGCCGGCCACCCCCGCGATCGTGCAGATGACGAACGACGTCGCGATGAGCGCGCCGCCCAGTGCGGGACCTTGGAGCTGTACGCGCTCCGTCGCGGGCGCCCGCCGCGTGCGCAGGATCAGCGCCAAAGCTGCGAGAACCGTTGTGATCGGCAGGAGCAGGAAAGTCAGATCAAGCCACGCGATGGCGTCCCCGAGTGCCCCCGGAGCGGCGAACGGGTTGGCGATGCTCGCGGCGTGGTCGAGGCCCCCAGGGGCGAACATGAGCCGCAGGCACAGCCCGGCGAGCATGACCACCGCCAGCACGTAGACCACCCTCCATCTCGCCGACGGCAGGCGACCGTCAGGGAACAGCAGGACCCCGAGTGTCCCGAGAAGGGGCGCCGCGAGCACCCAGATCCAGCTCGACAGCCACATGGCGAGAAGTCCTCCCGGCCAGCGCCGTCCGGCAAGCCAACCCTCGCCGTAAGCGTTGGAGACGGCGAAGACCGCGAAGGCAAGACCGCCAGCGCAGAAGATCCAGCCCAGAATCCCAGCCCTGCGCCGGCTGACGATCAAACCGCCCACCGCGGGGAGGATCAGAAAGGCCGGACCGAGAAGATAGAAAAAGTCGTCGCGCTGCGTACGGACTCCGTTGATCCCCCACGCCAGGATCTCACCGGCCAGTAGAAGAACCACCGCCGCGCCGAGCGGGAGCCACGCGACGATTTGGCTCCCATTCCTGGCGCGCATTGCGAGCGTAAGTGTGCGCTTCGGCAATCAGATGGCCGGGACGGGCGCCACTATCCGCGTCTGGGCAGGGACGTTCTCCGAGCTGTCGCTCTTCATCCGAAGCAGGATCACGCCGCCGGCGGCGTAGCCGAGCGCCAGCAGTGCGAATGCCGCCAGGTCGAGAGCTCGAATGTCGATGCCGTGCGCCACGAAGTGGAGCGGACCGGAGACCGCGAGAGCGATGCCAATCCAGATCGGCGTCACCCCAGAGCGCGCGACAGCGACGCCCAGGACGGCGATGCCCGCCACGTGGCCGAGGATGAAGCCCATCTGGATCACGGTGATCACGTTCGAGTTGCCGATCTGGTCGTAGAGATTGGTCATGGCGGCGCGATCGTGCGACCCCGCCATCACAAGGATGACCGCGCCCAGCGCCTGCATGCCCATGAAGGCGACCCACCCCAGCAGGGTCAGACCGCCGCCGATGAGGGCGAGCTTAGGCGACCCCTGCTGAGCAACCCGCATCAAGCCCAAAGTGGCAGGGATGAGCAGGGCGATCGCGACCAGGCCGAGCATCAGACTCGCCTCCAGGGCGGAGGCGTGAGATGCCAGATTTGCCAGCACCACCCCCGCGCTGCCGTCATCGGCTGGCTTGATCGCAACTGAGGCCATCACAACCGGTGCGGTGGCGATCATCGCGGCCCCGGTCGCCAACCTTCGAAATCGCCGAATGTCTCGGACTTCGTTCATGACTTTGCTCCTTGCTCGATTGAAGTGCTCGAGCCAGCGTCGAATGCCTCCGAGCCCGGGCACAAGGGAGCGCAGTCCCGGATGTTCGGGTGGAGTTGACCGTGAAGGCCGCACGGTTTCCGCACGTCTGGCGCCGATCGTGCCCTTGCGAGCCATGCATTCCGCGCGTTTGGCGTCAGCCGCGCGGTGTATTGGCGGGTACCTCCGCGCGCGAAGGCAGGCGCCAAAGTCCGCGACAGCGTCCATCATCACGGCCTGATGAATACCCGGCCGGATCTCGACGCCCGGGGCCTCGTGAAATACTTCGGCGCCACCCTGGCGGTCGCCGGGGTCGACCTGGCCGCCGGTCCGGGCGAGGTGTTCGGACTGCTGGGTCCCAATGGCGCCGGCAAGACGAGCACCCTGCGCATGCTTTGTGGGCTGCTGACGCCGACCCGCGGGGAGGTTCGCATCGCCGGGCACGACCTGGTGCGGGAGCGGGCAGCCGCCAAGGCCTGTATCGGCTATCTGGACGAAGAGCCCATCGTCTACCCCCACCTGACGGGGCGCGAGTTCCTGCACCTGGTGGCCGACCTCTACGGTGTGGAGCGCGGCACCGCCCGCGAGCGGGCGATCAGCCGCCTGCTGGACATGCTGGACTTTGCTGACAAAGTCGATGACCTGATCAGCTCCTACAGCCACGGCACGCGCCAGAAGATCGGGCTTGCCTCGGTCTTCGTGCACGATCCCCAGGTCATGCTGCTCGACGAACCGACCAACGGCCTAGACCCGCGTGCCGCCCGCCGCGTCAAGGACCTGCTCCAGGAGCTGTCGGCGCGCGGGCGCACCGTATTGATCTCAACGCACATCCTGGAGATCGCGCAGGCCCTCTGCGACCGGGTGGCCATCATGAACCGTGGCCGAGTGGTGGCCGTCGGAACGCTCGCCGAGCTGCGGGCGGGCGCCGGCGCGGAGGACGCCACGCTCGAGGAGCTGTTCCTGCAGCTCACCGGCGGCGCCGAGAGCCGCGGCCTGATCGAGCACCTGCTGGGGTCCTGATCGGCGTGACCTACGCCGGCCTGATCCTGAGCGCCGAGCTCCGCAACGGCTGGAACTGGCTGCGCCGCACCAAGCGCGGTCGTTCCTCTGCGATCGGGATCACGGTTGCGGCCGTCATCGGAGGGGTGCCACTGGCCGCCGGCGCCTTCGCCTTGGGAGTGATCCTGGCCAAGCTCTCACTCGAGCCGAGCGCCACCTTCGCGCTGGGTTTTTCGGCGACCGCCCTCCTGATGTTCGTCTTCGGTCTGCCCGGGATCATCGGCGCATTCTTCGCGGACCGCCAGCTGCTGCTCTTCGCGGCGGCCCCCGTGCCTCTCGTCCAGCTCTTCGCGGCACGCTTGGTCCAGGCGTCGCTGCCGGCGGCCGGCGTGGGGCTGCTTCCGCTGGCCAGCGCGTTCGGCTACGGCCTGGCGCGCGGACTGGACCCTTTCTTCGGGCTGCTCGCCATCGTGACCGTGGCGCTGACCGCCCTCACCGTGGTCGCCTTCGAGCTGTGCCTCATGACCTTCGTGCTCCGGGTCGTCCCGGCCAGCCGCGCTCGCGACGCCGCGAGCCTGTTGATCGCGCTCTTCGCCGCCGGCTTCTACGGCCTTCAGCTCCTGCTCACCAACAGCGGGCCGCGCACCGCCGGCCGCGACCCCATGGTCGCTGTCCGGCAGGCGCTCGCGATCGGTGAACGGCTGCGCTGGCTGCCGACTTCGTGGCCGGCCGAAACCCTGGCCGGCTGGGCCTCCGGCGGGCCGCTGGCGGCGGCGCCCTGGATGGCCCTGACCGTGGCCATGGCGGCGACAGCGGTGGCTGCCGGTTGGCTGCTCTACCAGCACACGTTCGTGCTCGGGATCGGCGTCTTTGGCGAGTCGGGCGCAACCCCGCGGCGGCGGCGGGCGCGGACCTGGAGACGGGTCGCCACGGCGCCGGCACCGCCGCGCCCCGTCCTGGCCATAGCGGCCAAGGACTTCGTCTCGCTGCGCCGCGACTTCAAGCGACTGGCGGGCACGCTGCCGGCGCTGGCCATGGCCGTGGCCTACACGTTGGTCAACTCCCGGCGATTGGGCGGCGGCGGCCTCTGGCCGGTGATCCTGCCGCTCGGTTTCATCCCCTTCTTCGTCGGGATGGCGGTGGGCCTCCCGGCGGTGGGCGGCGAGGGCCGGGGCATGCTGCTGCTGTCGCTGGCGGGGCTGCCGATGCGTCGCCTGCTGCTGGCCAAGCTGGTTTTCGGGACCTCGACGCTGCTCGTGACCACGCTCGGGGCCGCGCTGGCCCTCGGGTTGATCAAAGGGTCGCCGCCGGTGGAGCTGCTCGAGATCCTTCTGATCGCCGCCTGGCTGGCCGGCGGCGCGTCTGCGATCACGGTCGCGGCAGGCTCCCTGCAGCCCAACTTCGAGGCCGAGAATCCGCGCCGCGGAGTCGGGCTGGGGGCCGGCTGCGGCGGAGCGGTGGCGCTGGCCATGTTCGCCGGCCTGACCTACGGCGCGGTCCTGGCCCTCACCTCGGCGTCCGGGCTGGGCGCCTGGGCGCCGGTCCTGGTGGGCGTCGGCGTCCTACTCCTGGCGGCCGGCGCGGTGCTGGTAGGGGCCATGCTGCTGGTGGGCGTGCGCGCCCTCGAGCGCTGGCAGTCGGGAGACTGACCGGCTACTGGGACCCGGTCGAAATTAACAACCTTGCGCGCGCGTGCGCGCACGCGAACGTACAATAGAACATATGTTCGCGGTGGCACCCGCCTCCTACCTCGACAACCTCTACGGCGCCGTCGATCAGGCCGCCCAGGTTGAGCTCGAGGTTCTCAGCGACCGCGTCCTCGGCGAGGACATCTCACTCATGTGCCGCGAGGTCGATCGCCTTCAGGCCCAGATCACCCGCCGCCTGGCCGCCTTCGAGCGGCGCCGCGGCTACGCTGCCGACGCCTGCCTCTCCGTCGTCTCCTGGATTCGCCACAACTGCCGGCTCTCCAACTGGGCCGCCACCGAACTGCTCACGGTGGCTCGCCAGATGGCCCAGCTGCCCCAGGCTGAAGCAGCTTTCGGGGCCGGCGAGCTGTCCTACGAGAACGCCCGCATCATGGCCCGCACCTCGGCCGCGGTCGGCAGTGAGGCTTATCGCCAGGGCGAAGCCGACCTGGTCGCCTTCGTTTGCCGCTTGAGCCCCCACCATTTCCGGCTCCTCAACGACCGGGTCCGCCACCTGTTGGACCCCGGCGGAGCCCTCAGCGACGCCAACCTGGCCTACGACCGGCGCTGGCTGAGGCTCAGCCCGGTCCTGGACGGCATGTTCGCCCTCGACGGGCTGCTCGACGCCGAGGGTGGCGCCTGCCTGCAGACGGCGCTCGACTCCTTGCTGGGGCCGCCCGCCCGCGGCGAGGAGCGCAGCCCCGGCCAGCGCCGGGCGGACGCCCTGGTCGAGCTGGCCCGCCAGGCCCTGGACGCCGGCAGCCTGCCCCAGCGGGGCGGCCAGCGCCCCCATCTCACCCTGATCGCCCGCCAGGGCGAGGCGGGTGAGCTGGACTGGGCCGGCCTGATCTCCGCCGAGAGCGTGCGCCGGCTCTCCTGCGACTGCACTCTGAGCGAGATCAAGATCGGTCCCGCTGGCCAGGTGCTGGACGTCGGCCGGGCGAGGCGAACGACCCCGCCCAGCCTGCGCCGGGCAGCGATCGCGCGCGACAGCGGCTGCCGCATGCCCGGCTGTGGCAGGCCCTGGCAGTGGACCGACGGTCACCACCTCTGGCACTGGGAGGACGGTGGCCCCACCTCGCTCGAGAACACCGTCCTGCTCTGCCGCCGACATCACCGGCTCGTGCACGAGGGGGGCTGGAAGCTTTCCTGGGGTCCCAACGGCGAACTGGTCGCGCTCCCGCCCTGAGCCGCGTGAACGACCCGCCGGTGAGGTTCGCCCCGTCGGCGATGATTACCTGGCCGCATGAACCAGAGCAACCGCAACCCTGTGGGGGTCTCCGACCTGCACATGGGGGCCCCGGTCCATTCAGCGGACGGCCGCAAGATCGGTGAGCTGGCACGGGTGATCGTCGAGGAGGAGGGCTTCGACCTCCGGGCCATCGTGATCCGGGAGGACGTCCGATTCTCGGGCCGCTACCTGGCCGCGGGCTCCTGGTACCTGACCGACGAGCTGATCGTCCCCATCCGCACGGTTGCCGGGGCTGACCGGGAGGGTGTGGTACTGAACATCAGCTCCGCGGAGGTCCGCCACCAACCTGCCTACCTGGCGCACCAGTACAGGTCCCTGACGCGGACCGAGGTGATCCAGCAAGGCCTGGCCATTGTGACGGGCGGCCCGGCCATGCCGGGCCTGACGGAAACGGCCAACAAGGCCCCCGGCGAGATCGAGATCGACGGCGGCGAGAACGTGATGCTCGGCCGCACGGGCCGAAAGCTGGGCCACGTCAGGGACGTGCTGGTCGACGATGGGGAGCTGATCGGGATCGTCATGAGTCCCGAAGGCTTCTTCGAGCACGACGTCGCGCTGCCGGTCCGGTTCCTGGACCGCAGCGACGACATGGCCCTCTTCGCCAAGCTGGACGAGGACGACCTGGAGCACCTACAGCCCTTCCTGGCCTAGCGGCCGCGAGAGTCCAGCGCAGCGCCGGGCGGCGACAAAGCGCCGCCCAGCAACTGTTTACCCCCTAGTTGTTTCCCTGCTGGGAGTCGGACTCCGGGGCGGAGCCGAGCGGCTGGCCGCCCGGGCCGCCGGCGAAGGTCAGCCAGGGAACCGACGGCTGCATCCCGACGGCCGGGCGCTTCCAGTTGCAGACGCCGGACGGGAACGCTTGCATCAGCCCCGCCCACTGGCTGGCCGAGAAGGTGACGTTGTAGGCGGCGCGGTTCAGGGGCTTGAGCTGGCACTTCTCGATGTTGTCGGCCAGCGGGCCCCCGGCCGCGATGCGGGAGTCGCCATAGAACGGGAAGGTTGCGGCGCACGTCGCCTTGTTGGTGTTCGCGACGCCATTGATGAAGCATGCGTCAACGGCCGCCGACGGCTTATCGCGGATCACCTTGGCGCTGAGCGCCCGCGAGCTCTTGTCGGCCTCGATGTTGGACAGCCACTTATCCATCGTCAGAAACGACTTGAGCGCCACCTCTGGCGAGGGGGTGATGTTCTGGAATAGCCCAGGACCGCCCTGCCAGGTCCAGATGATCTGGTTGGCGTGCGTCCCATTGGCCTGGTCCAGCCGGGCCCGGGCGGCGTAGCTGTGGAAGTCGGTGTGGATGTCGTTGACGTTGTGCGAGCCGCGCAGGTCGATGATCGGAACGCTGGCCCACGGCTTGCCGCTGGTGACCATGCCGGTCCGGTAGGCGATCGCACCCGTGCCTGGGTCTGCCGCCTTGCGGCCGGCCGTGAAGTTGAAGTCGATGTTGACGCCGCCGACCCCCTTGTTCAGGGCCACGAACTGATCAGCGGTGATCTGGTGGTTCTGAAGAGCGTCGAGGCCGTACTGCAGGCCCACGTTGTCGAAGGGGCTCTTCGCGAACCCGTCCTGCGGCCGGGTGCCCCAGACCGCGACCTGGTAGTCCTGGAGCGTGCATCGGGTCCCCGTCGGGTTGGTGACCGGGTTGTAGACGAGGTTGGGCGGCAGGTCGCAGTTGGACGCGACGCTGGGGTTGCTCAACTGGGCGAAAAAGGCGTCCCAGAGTGCGCAGACCGAGGTGTCCTTGGCGCCTTCGACCACCGCCTGCTGACCCGGCGCGAACGTCCCGGGCGCCGTGGCGGTGAAGTAGTGCGTGACCAGGTAGCAGTCGCCGACCTCGTTGCCCGTCGTCCAGCTGTCCTGGTAGCTGCAGTTGGGCTGGATGCCGTCGATCAGACCGGGGTAGGTGGCGGCGAGCGCGTACTGCTCGATGGAGCCGCCGGAGCAGCCCTGGCCGATCGTGTAGCGGATCAACCCGTACGTCTCACCGATGTGCTCCTTCAGCATCATCACGGCCTCGGCCGAGACGACGTCGTTGCCGTTCTGGCCGCGGACGTTCAGCGAGTTGCTGGCGACCATGAAGCCACGCGACAGCGCCATGTCGATCATCACCGGCTCGGGCAAGCCGTTTGAGTGATGGACCGCGGTGCTGGCGCCGAAAGCCCAGAGCAGCTTTTGGTTCCAGCCCGCCTGCGGCGCCCAGGGCGCCCAGGTCCCAGTGGGATTGGACAGGACCGCGACGTCGTAGATCCCGCGATCCATCGCGCCGCGCTCGTCGCGGACGATGTAGGGGACCGTCGCTCCCTGATCGGTCGTCGTCATTGCCACGCCGGCCGCCGGCGGATGAGCGGGGTCGTAGGCCGCGAACTGGTGGGTGGCCGTGCTCATGTAGAACCAGCTGTAGGTCGGCGTCCCGTCGCATTGGGCGTCAGTGGAGGCCGGCCCGCCAACCGACGCGTTCTTGCAGATCCAGGGCTGGACCTGGGGTCCCGCGAAGATCGGGCCGCCGCTCGGATGGTTGGTGATCGTGACGTCCGCGCTCTCCTCGTCCGAAAGCCGCGCCGTCAGCACGTTCCGCCCGTTGGCGAGGCCGGTGACCACGCCTTCGTAGAGGCCGTTGGGCCGTACCGCGAAGAAGCTGGTGACGTTGCGGCTGCCCACGAAGACCGTGACCCGCGAGGCGTTGGCGTGCCTGGGTAGGACGACCTGGATCAAGGCGTCGCCGCCCGAGATCAGGTCGGCCCGGTTGGACAGGACCTTGACCGCGAAGTCACCGGGACCGCCCCGGTCGTTGGACGCGAAGGCGGCCTGGCCCGACCCCGCCACGCCGGCCAGGAGGACCGCGGCCGCCGCAGCCACGCGGGCACGAACCGACAATGGTTTAGACATGAGCCCTGGCCTCCAGCCGTTCGGCATTCGCTGAACTCGAAAGAGTGCGCATCCCCCAACCCCCTCTGGTGCCCGATCACCTGGCCCGAACCGCGCGACCAGCCGGCCCTCTGGGCCGGTCGACCACTGTCGGGCGCAATCCGCGCCTTAACGTAGCGTTCGGCGAGAGGTGCGTCAAATCGGCATGAGAACGGCCACGCTCGGGTTGCTGGGAGTGCTCGTGCTGGCGGCCTGCACGTCGGGCACGACGCCCAGGCCGGCGGCCAGCGCGCGACCGCAGGCGAGCGCCAGCGCCACGCCAACGCCGGCGCCCACGCCGACCCCGCCGCTGAAGCCAGCCGGGGCCCTGAACCTGACCCTGTCGACGGTCGCTTCCGGCCTGGTCGCGCCCTGGGCGATCGACTTCGCCAAGGACGGCAGCGCCTGGCTGACCGAGCGGGACGGCCGAGTCCGCGTCATCAGGGACGGCCAGCTGCTGCCCAACCCGGCCCTCACGCTGAGCGTCGTAAGCTCGCCGGGCTGCGAGAGCGGGCTCCTGGGCATCGCCCTCCACGAGCCCAACGCCTTCCTGTACTACACATATCGAGGGGCCGGCGGAAATACCAACCGCGTCTCCCGCTTCACGATGTCCGGCAACACGCTGAGCGGGGAGCAGGTGGTCCTGGACGGCATCCCGGGCGGCACCTGCTACCACTTCGGCGGCCGCCTCAAGCTCGGCCCCGACGGCTTCCTGTACGTCACGACCGGGGAGGGCTACGTGGCCTCACGGGCGGCCGACCCCAGCAACCTGAGCGGGAAGATCCTCCGGCTTCACGAGGACGGTACTGGCCGGGAGGTCTTCGCCTGGGGCTTCCGCAACCCGCAGGGCATCGCCTTCGATCTCTCGGGTCACCTCTACGCCAGCAACAACGGCCCCACCGGCGACCTGCTGCCGTGCTGCCACGACGAGGTGGACCTGGTCCAGCAGGGCGCCTTCTACGGATGGCCGGCGTGGGCGGCGGGGACCCGCACCCCCTACGCCCAGGGCAGCCTGCCTAACCGGACCGGCCCGATGGCGGAGAGCGGCACCGACACCTGGGCGCCCAGCGGGATGACCTTCTTCGCGCCGAGCAAGGACGAGCAGCCGACCCTGATCGTCAGCGAGCTGCGCGGACAGGCGCTGCGCCGCTTCGTGGTGGACGCCGCCGACCCGACGCGGGTTACGAGCCAGGAGATCACGCTGCAGGGCCAGGGCCGGCTCCGGGACGCGGTCGCCGGCCCCGACGGCTGCCTCTACACGCTGACCACCAACCGTGACGGACGCGGGTCCCCCGGTCCCAGCGACGACCGCGTCCTCAAGCTCTGCCCGGCATAGCCCTGCTAGTAGTCCGGGTCGAGCCAGCGGCGGTGGCCGGCCGGCCGGTTGACGGGCGGGGTCAGCGACTCCCGCGAAGGGTAGAGGGCGATCATCAGGACCGCGAAGAAGAGCCCGACCCCGATGGGCAGGATTGCGATCGACAGGCCGAGGGCGAAGTGGGCGACCACCTGGTAAACGACGACCAGCAGCGCGTAGAGGATCGAGATCCGCACCCATGAGATGTTCGTGACAGGGTCGACTGCGGCCACGCAGATGCCGATTCCGAGCGCTCCCGCCGCGACCGAGGCGTTGCTGCCGACGGCTGCGTCGACCGGGACCAGCGAGGTGGGGAGGACGCTGACCACCGCACCCAGAATCAGGATCCCGCCGAACATCAACATCGCAGCGGTGAGGAGCTTCTTCCTCATACCGTGCCTCCTTCCTGAATCCGGCTTGCCAATGCCGCCCGCAACTGTAACGGCCAGCGCGGAAGGATCAAGCCCCAGGTGATGTTCGGAAACCTAAGGAGATGGGCATGATCGCGCGATGATGCACTGGTTCACGGAGGTCCAGGCCAAGAGCCCGAAGAGCGGGCTGAGCGGCGCGGCCGACCTCGAGGAGCCGGTCGAGGAGCCTGAGCCGAAGGACCTCCGCTCGCGGTTCCGGCGCCTCCGCCAGTCGGTCGCCGGCACCCTGGCCGGGCTGCCGCGGGTGCTCCGCCTGGTCTGGCAGGCCAGTCCCGCCCTGACGATCGGCCTGGGGCTGGCGACGGTGCTCTCGGGCGTCGTCCCGGTCCTGACCGCGCTCACGGCCAAGTACCTGATCAACGCGGTCCTCCACGCGATCCTGGTCCACGCCCAGAAGCTGCCCGACACCGGGACGCTGGCACTGCCGTTCTTCACCTGGACGTCCAGCGCGATCGGGGTGATCGTCGCTCTGGCCGTGATCCAGTTCGCGATCTACGCCTTCACCTCGCTGCTCGGCACGGTCCGCAACATCACCCAGCAGCTGCTCCAGGAGCGAGTCACGATGCAGATCTCGCTCCTGGTGATGCAGAAGGCGGCCGAGCTGGACCTGCCCTTCTTCGAGGAGTCCGTCTCCTACGACCTGCTCCGGCGGGCTCAGACCGAGGCCGCCAACCGGCCGGTCGGCATGATCTCGACCGCATTCGGCCTGGGCCAGACCACGATCACCTTCGCCACCATGATCGCCGTCCTGCTCGCGCTCAGCCCGTTCCTGGCGCTGGTCGCCCTGGTCTCGCCGATCCCCTCCTTCATCGCCGACACCCGCTACGGCTGGCGGGGCTACAACATCGCCCGCTGGAGCTCGCCGATGCGGCGCCGGATGACCTACCTGACGACGCTGGTCACCACCGACTCGTTCGCCAAGGAGGTCAAGATCTTCGGCCTCGGCGGCTACTTCATCGAGCGGTTTCGGCTGCTCTCGCAGGTGTGGTACGACCGCCAGCGCCGCAACGTGGTGGCCCGCTACCTGGTCGGCTTCGCCTGGGGCACGATCACGACGCTGGTCGGTTCCCTCACCTACCTGTACGTCGCTCTCCAGGCGGTGATGGGCAAGCTCTCGATCGGCGACCTCACCCTCTACACCGCCGCGGCCAGCTCGGTCCAGGGCTCGATCCAGGGCCTGCTCAGCGGCTTCAGCGGCATGTACGAGCACAACCTCTACCTGAGCAACCTCTACGAGCTGCTCCAGATGAAGCCGTCGCTGCCGGTGCCCGCCGACCTGATCCCGCTGCCCAATCCACTCCGGGGCGAAGTGCGCTTCGAACACGTCTCCTTCAGCTACCCGGGCTCAGGGGCGGTCGCCCTGCAGGACGTCAGTTTCACCATCGCACCGGGCGAGACCATCGCGGTGGTCGGCCGCAACGGGGCCGGGAAGACCACCCTGATCAAGCTGCTGTGCCGGCTGTACGACCCCCAGGCGGGCCGGATCCTGCTCGACGGCAACGACATCCGCGACTACGACCCCGACGAGCTGCGCTCGGTGATCGCAGCCATGTTCCAGGACTACGTCGCCTACCAGGCGACGGCGGCCGAGAATATCGGCCTGGGCGAGCTGGCCGACCTGGAGAACCAGGCCAAGGTCCAGCAGGCGGCCCGGAAGGGCGGCGCGGCGCCCCTGATCGAGGAGATGGCGCTCGGCTACGACACTCCACTGGGCAAGTGGTTCGACCGGGGCGTGAATCTGTCGGGGGGTGAGTGGCAGAAGATCGCGCTCTCACGCGCCTTCATGCGCGACGCCCGGATCCTGGTCCTCGACGAGCCTACCTCCGCGCTCGACGCCCAGGCCGAGTTCGACCTGTTCGAGCGTCTGCGGGCGCTCAGCAAGGGCCGCACCGCCGTCTACATCTCGCACCGCTTCTCGACGGTCCGCCAGGCCGACCGGATCCTCTTTATCGAGGAAGGCAAGCTGATCGAAGAGGGCACCCACCAGGAGCTCATGCGGCTCGGTGGCCGCTACGCGCGCCTGTTCAGCATGCAGGCCGCCGCCTACACCGGAGAGCCCCTCCCCGAACTCGAACCGATCTAGTTGCGGTCGCGTTGCCATGCATTTGCTACGCAAGTGCTTGACATTTGCAGTGGCCGTGCTAGTCTCTGGCGCTGGCAGGGTTCAGTGGAGGTGCGGCAAGGTGACGTGGTAGGGGACGTGACGCGTTGTGCAGGGGGCTCCGACGGTGGGGAACCCGATCTCGAGGTATCGGTCCAGAACGCCCGGCATGGCGGCGTCTCCGGACCGTTTTAGTCATTGGAGGTCTCGCTCTCCGAGGCCGCCTCGCGGCTCGGAGTCAGCGTCGACACCATCCGGCGCCGGCTGAAGTCCGGTGAGCTGGCCGGCCGCCAGGTCGGGCGGAAGACGATGGTCAGCCTGCCCGAGGCCGCCCGGCGGCCGGACCGCCGCCTGGACGACGACCTGCTGGCGGAGGTACGGGCCGAACGGGACCGGCTGGCCGGCGTGCTGGCCTCCCTGCTGAAGCAGCTCGAGCTGGCCGGCGCCGAGCGGGCAGAGCTTCGCGGCCTGCTCGACCAGGCGCTCAAGCGAGCCGGGGAGCGGCGCCCACAGGCCTGACTCGCGGCTTGGTTATGCTGCGGGCCGTGAGCCGCGACCTGGAGCTCGACGAAGCCTCGATCGCCCGGCTGGGAGCAGCGATGGCGGACGGCCGGATCTCGGCGCTCGAGCTGACCCAGGAGTACCTGGAGCGGATCGAGCGGCTCGACCGGGGAGGGCCCCGGCTGCGTTCGGTCCTGGAGGCGAACCCGGAAGCGCTAGAGATCGCCGAGCGGCTTGACGGCGAGCGCGCCGCCGGCCGCGTCAGGGGCCCGCTGCACGGTATCCCGGTGCTGCTCAAGGACAACATCGACACGGCCGATCGGATGCTCACGACGGCCGGCTCGCTGGCTCTCAGCCGATCCCGGCCGGCGCGCGACGCGACGGTGGCCGCCCGCCTGCGCGAGGCCGGGGCGGTGATCCTGGGCAAGGCCAACCTCAGCGAGTGGGCCAACTTCCGCTCCACCCGCTCCGCCAGCGGCTGGAGCGGCCGGGGCGGCCTGTGCGGCAACCCTTACGTGCTCGACCGGACCCCCTGCGGGTCCAGCTCCGGGTCGGCGGCCGCGGTCTCGGCGAACCTGGCTGCCGCCGCCCTCGGCACCGAGACCGACGGTTCGGTCGTCTGCCCCGCGTCAGCCTGCGGGGTCGTGGGCATCAAGCCGACTGTCGGCCTCACCAGCCGGGCGGGCGTCATTCCGATCGCGCACAGCCAGGACAGCGTCGGGGTGCACGGCCGGACCGTCGCCGACGCGGCCGCGATGCTGGCCGCGATCGCGGGGCCCGACCCGCGCGACGCCGCCACCGCCGAGGCCCGGAGCCGAACCCAGCCCGATTACACGCGGTTCCTCGACGATGACGGCCTCCAGGGAGCCCGGATCGGGGTGCCCCGGGACCTGTTCTTCGGCTATTCGGAGCACACCGACCGAATCGCGGAGGCCGCCCTTGACGCTCTGCGCGAAGCCGGCGCGGTCATCGTGGACCCGGCGGACATATCGACCGCCAAGGAGATGCGGGATTCAGGCCCGGAGCTGGAGATCCTGCTGTACGAGCTCAAGGCGGACCTCAACGCCTACCTGGCCGAGCGTGGCGACCCCGAGGTGGGGACGCTGGCCGACCTGATCGCCTTCAATCAGGCCCACGCCGACCAGGAGCTGCGCTTCTTCCAGCAGGAGCACTTTGTCGCGGCCCAAGCCAAGGGCGGGCTGGCCGAGCCCGAGTACATCGAGGCCCTCGCCAGGAGCCACCGGCTCTCGCGGGCGCAGGGCCTCGACGCCGTCCTCGACGAGCACCGCCTGGACGCGCTGTTCGCTCCCACGCTGTCGCCGCCCTGGGTCACCGACCTGGTAAACGGGAACCGGCCCCTCGGCTCCAGCTCCCAGCCGGCAGCGCTGGCCGGGTACCCGCTGGTCACTGTTCCAGCGGGGTTTGCGTTCGATCACTTACCTGTCGGCGTGACCTTCATGGGCCGGGCCTGGAGCGAGCCGGTCCTGGTCCGCCTCGCGCACGCCTTCGAGCGCGCCACGCATGCCCGCCGGGTGCCGAAGTTCCTGCCCACCCTTCCCATCGACTAGACGGCTATGACGGTTTACGAGGCGATGGGCGGCGAGGCCGGGTTCCGGGCGCTGGTAGACCGCTTTTACGCCAGCGTGGCCGGCGATCTCCTGCTGCGGCCCCTCTACCCGGAGGCCGACTTGAGCGGCGCCTCGGAGCGCCTGGGCCTCTTTCTGATGCAGTACTGGGGCGGCCCGGGCACGTACAGCGAGCAGCGCGGCCATCCCCGCCTCCGCCTCCGCCACGCGCCCTTCAGGATCGGCCAGGAAGAGCGCGACGCCTGGTTCGGGCACATGACGGAGGCGGTCGATTCGCTGGACTTCCAGCCGGAGGTCAGAGAAGCGCTGCTTCGCTACTTCGACGCGGCCTCGACCTCGATGATCAACACTCTCTGACGCCGCTCGCCTACCATCGTCCGATGGCTGCCTACCTGATCGCCGACATCCGGGTGAAGGACCCCGCCGAGTTCGCCGCCTACGGCGCCCTGGCGACTGCCGTCGTGGAGCGTCATGGCGGCCGCTACCTCGTCCGCGGCGGCCAGGTCACGCGAAAAGAGGGCGACTGGTCGCCGTCCCGGCTGGTTGTGCTGGAGTTCGACTCGATGGACGCGGCGCGCGCCTTCTACGAGTCCGACGAGTACCAGGCGATCCTGGGACGCCGCCAGCGATCGGCCGACAGCGACCTGGTGTTCGTCGAAGGAGCCGGCTAGCAGCCGGCGCCGACTGTCAGGGGAGGCGAGGCCGCCCTGGCCGGCGCCGTGGTGACCGCGACCACGTCGAGCGCGCGCGCAGCCGGCAGCGTCACCTGGCTGACGCCCCAGGCCGAGGTCCAGCCCTGCTGGGCCGGGATCGAGGAACCACCCACCTCGCTGGTCGCGCCGGTGCAGCGATCCTTGATGTCGAACACGTAGCTCACCGCCTCGGAGGCCGGCAGCCGGTTCAAGGTGAGGTCCACGCGGATGCTGCAGGCGGCGCCCGGCGCGCATTGGCCCTCTGGGGTCATCTTCACCGCCTGGACGTCGCCCGCGCTGGCCGGAATCCCGGCCGCGGTCGGCGCGGGGGTGGCGGGGTTCCTGGTGGGCGCTGGAGCCGGCGCGGCGGTTGCCTGGGTGTGGGTAGCCGGCAACGCGGCGAGCGGGGAGCGGTGCGAGAATCCCGCCAGCCAGACGAGGGTCAGCACGACCAGGCCGAGGCCGGCCGCCAGCACCGCGGCGGCCGGTCCCCAACGGCGCTCGTCAGGCGCCCGGTGCTGACTCAGGGCCCAGGCGCTGTGCTGCATCGGCCGGGCGGGGACGATAACGGCCGGCCGGGGAGCAGGCGGGTTGGAGGGGCGCAGACGGGCCGGCAGCGGCACTACTTTCCGGGCGGCGTCCGCCCCGGGCCCGCCGGGCTGAGCGGCCATCGCGGCCAGCTGGTGCCGGCTGTGCTCGAGGTTCTCGGGCGCCGCCAGGCGGCCGGCCGAGTCCTGCATCAGGCCCAGCGCCAGAGCCGCGTCCGCGCCCATGCGGCCGCCGGCCAGCGCCCGCGACTGCACCGCCAGTGCCGGCGTCCAGCTCTCGGCCCGGTGCAGCTTCTGACCGCTCACGATGGGGATCCCCAGCAGGGAGCAGGCGAGGGCGCCGGCCGCTTGGAGGTCCTCCGCGGGAGAGCTTCGCGGGCCGGCGAAACCGACCAGGCGGACCGAACCGCCGCGGCCCACCAGCACATTGCCCGACGCGATGGCGCCGTGGCCGCGGCCGGCGGCCTGCAGCGCGGCGAGGCCGGCGAGCACGCCGCTGATCGCGGCGACGGCCTGGCCGGGCGTGAGGGAATAGGTGTTCAGGAGCAGCGAGAGCGGGAGTCCGCCGTCGGGCTCCCAGATCAGCCAGCTCTGGCCGTCGCGGCTGGCCGCTCCGAGCAGCCGTACCAGGTGTGGGGAGGAGAGGTCCGCCAGCCGCCGGGCCTCCTCCGGTACGTCGCCGGGCGCGCGCTCGGCCAGCACCTCGTGGCCGTTCGCGAGGCGGGCTCGCCAGATGTCGTCACGACCTTTGTCGAGAGGCTCGACCAGCTCCGGCATCTCGTCGATCCAGGGGCTGGCGACCTGGATTCGCGGTACCCGTCTTTTGATACCCCAACGATACGGAAAACTGACACCCGGTCAAGCGGATTTGGGATTCTGCCAGAATCGCCCGCGTGGCGTCCCTCCGCGGCCTTCTGGTGGACGTGGGGCCGCTGCGTGAGAGCCGCGACTTTCGACTTCTCTGGTTCGGCCAGCTGGTCTCCATGGTCGGCGTCCAGATCGTCATGGTCGCGGTCCCCTACCAGGTCTACCTGCTGACCCACTCCTCGCTCGCGGTGGGCGTCCTCGGCCTCTTCCAGGCCGTCCCCCTCGTCATCGCCGGGCTGTATGGGGGAACCCTGGTCGACCGCTTCGATCGGCGCCGGGTCATGATCGTGACGAAGGCATTGATCGCGGCCGGGTCCCTGCTGTTCGCGGCCGGTGCGATCGGCCTCCGGGCCCCCCTCCTCTTCGTCTACCTGGTGGCCGGGGCGGTGGCCGGCCTGAGCACCGTTGAGCACTCGTCGCGCACCGCGATGGTGGCCCGGATGATGCCAGGCCGGCAGCTGCCGGCGGCCCTTTCCCTGGTCCAGGTCCTGTTCCAGCTGGCTCAGGTGGCGGGTCCGTCGCTGGCGGGATTGGTGATCGCCGAAGCCGGGCTGGCGTGGGCCTACGGACTGGACGTCTCGCTGTTCCTGGCCTCGTTCCTGCTCCTCTGGGGGCTTTCGCCCCAGCCTCCGCTGCCCGGCCCCCGTCCGGTGATGGGCTGGCGGGCGCCGGCCGAGGCACTCGGCTTCGTGGCCCGGAACCCGGTGCTGGTGGGCATCTTCGCCATCGACCTCAATGCCATGATCTTCGGCCTGCCGAGGGCGCTCTTCCCGGCCCTGGCGACCAGTGTGTACCGGGTCGGACCGGCCGGCCTCGGGCTGCTCTACGCGGCGCCGGGAGCCGGCGCCCTGGTCGGTTCGCTGCTGACAGGCTGGGTTGCGGGCGCCCGCCGCCAGGGCCTGGCGATCATCCTCGCGGTGGCGGGGTGGGGCCTCGCGATAACGATCTTCGGCCTCAGCGCGCCGGTCTTCTGGGTGGGGCTGCTGATGCTGGCCCTGGCGGGCGCCTCGGACATGTTCAGCGCGATCTTCCGCCACACCATCCTGCAGACGGAGGCACCCGACTCGCTGCGCGGCCGCATGAGCGCCTTCAACAGCATGGTCGTCACAACCGGTCCCCGGCTCGGCGACCTGGAGGCGGGCGCGGTCGCGCAGCTCACCTCAACCACGTTCAGCGTGGTTTCGGGCGGGGTCGTCTGCGTGCTGGGCGCGGCCCTGATCGCCCTCGCGATCCCGGCCCTTCGGCGGCGCGAGTCGGGTTACTCGGTCCCCAATAGCTCGACCGAGAATACGAGCGTCGCGCCTGGTGGGATCGGGCCCACGCCGCGTTCGCCGTAGCCCAGCTGGCTCGGGATCACCAGCTTGCGGCGGCCGCCGACTCGCATCCCGGCCACGCCTTCGTCCCAGCCCCGGATGACCTGGCCCCTGCCGAGCCCGAAGCTGAAGGGTTGGCCGCGGTCGCGGGAGCTGTCGAACTTGCTGCCGTTCGTGAGCCAGCCGGTGTAGTGGACGCTGACGGTCTGGCCCGCCGTGGCGACATCTCCGGAGCCGGTCGCCAGGTCGATGAACTGGAGGCCGGAGGCCGTGGTCTGCGTTTCGCCGGTGGTGTTGAAGTCGTCGGTCACTCGCGAAAGCCTACCGATTCGAGATGGTCAGCTGGCTGAGGACCTGCACGTTGTTGGCCGCCGTCAGCACGAGCAGCAGGACGCTGCACTGGGTGCAGCGCCAGATCACGGCCTGGGCCATGCGGGCCCGGCCGTCCGCGGAGCGGAGCCAGTAGCCGCGGGCGAGCACGGCGGCGCCCGCCATGGCTCCGACCAGCGCCAGCTTGACGAACCAGAGCAGGCCGATGCCGCCGGTCTGGATCAGGGCCGCCGCCACCGCGTTGGCCTCCATGCCGCCCCGCTGCATGTCGATCTGGGTGGTCAGCAGGTCAGCCACCTGGGCCAGCGCGAGCAGGCCGATCCAGAACCCGACGCGTCGCGCTGAGGGCGTGGCGGTAAGTGGCTTAGCAACAGCGCCCATATCACTATTAAGGTTAGCGACGTCAGCGCATCGGCTGCCGCAAAAGAGAGGGCGCCGGCCCCAAACGGCCGGCGCCCTCCGCGGTCTCCAGGGCTGGTTTTAGGAGAACTCCACCGCGATGTACCCGGCCCTGTTGGCTCCAACCACCCAGGCCGTGCCCACGTAGCGGTAGGGGCCCATGATGTTGGCCCGGTGCCCGGCACTGCCCATGAACATGGCGTTCAGCTGGGGGTCGTTGATGCCGCCCGACCAGTAGCCGACGTTCTCGCCGGCCTGCCCGCCGAGCCCGCAGGCCAGGTCTGAGCTCACACCGCCGGCGTGGGAGATGCCACCCGCGGCAGCCATGCGAGCCGCGTTCTGGTAGGCGACGCCGGCCAGGCAGGGGCTCCAGCTCAGCGCACCCAGGCCTGCCGAGGCCCGGTCGCCGTTGATGTACGCCTGCTGGCCCGAGCCGACCACGACGGGTGGCGGCTGGGGAGCGGGGGGCCGCGGAGCGGGCGCGGGCCGGGGAGCGGGCGCTGCGGCGGCCGGAGCCGCGTCGGCCGGGGCCGCGTCCGCAGGGGCGGCTTCAGCCGGCGCGGGGGGAGGCGGCTCGGGGGTCGGAGCCAGCGCGACCAGCTGCGCGACCGTCAGATCGGGCTCGATCGGGCCGGTGGCCGCGTGGAAGATGGCGGCCGGCTTCTTGTAGTGGGTGGGAGGCGCGAAGTGACCGACCGATACGGTTGCGCTGGCAGCTGCGATAACAAGGGCGGTGACCGCCTTTAGCGTTGAAAGCATGTCAGTAGTTCTGCCATCCCGGCAGGGACATGGCGCGACCCGGGTGGTTAAGAGTCGTTAACGCATGCAGGCTTACGTTTAGTGGCCTACGATCTGCACCAATGCTAGGAGCCCGCGGCCGTTTGCTGATCATCGAGGACTCCGCCGACACCGCCGAGCTCCTCAGCACGATCGTGGAGGAGGAGGGCTTCGACCCGGTCGTCTGCAGTACGGCCCACCGAGGTCTGGAAGCGTTCGCGGAGGGCCGGCCCGTCGCCGTCCTCATGGACTGGGTCCTTCCCGATCGCCCCGGAATCGACGTCTGCCGCCAGCTGCGGTCCGAGGATCGCGTGCTCCCGCTGATCTTCATAAGCGGCCGGGACGACGAGGCCAGCATCAGCCGCGGACTCGACGCCGGCGCCGACGACTTCATCGTGAAGCCGTTCCGCCGGACCGAGCTGGTGTCGCGGCTCGAGGCCCACCTCCGCAAGGCCGCGGACCTGGCGCCGGCCGGGGAGCCGGAGGCTGCGGCGACCACCGCGGCGGGCCGCTCCTTCGTCTTCGCCGCGATCGAGCTCGACCCCGCGGCCCGGGTCGTTCGCGTGGACGGCCTGGAGGTCGCGCTGGGCCCCCTCGAGTTCAAGCTGCTGGAGTACTTCTGCCGGAACGCCGGCATCGCGGTGTCTCGCGAGCAGATCCTGAACGAGGTCTACGGGTACGAGGCTGACATCTCGACGGAGCGCGTGGACCTCCTGGTCCGGCGCCTGCGCTCGAAGCTGGGCGAGGGTCCCGACCGGGGCAGCCAGCTCATCGCCGTGCCCGGTTACGGGTACCGGCTGGAGCGGAGGGCGGACCGGCGGGTCCAAGAGCTCGCGTGATAGGTTTGGCTCGACCATGGCGTATGTGATCACCCAGCCCTGCATCACGGTCAAGGACGCCTCCTGCGTCGAGGTCTGCCCCGTGGATTGCATCCACACCGACGATGCGGCGGAGATGTACTTCATTGATCCGGACGAGTGCATCGACTGCGGC
>DHIW01000047.1:1816-6430 GCA_002404015.1 Chloroflexi bacterium UBA4736 | reverse complement strand
CATCGACTGCGGCGCCTGCGTCGACCCTTGCCCCGTGGACGCGATCTTCCCCGAGGACGAGGTCCCGGGCGACCAGGTCGGGTTCATCAAGATCAACGCCGACTACTTCAAGAAGTAGCCGAGGTCCGTTGGCCAGGCACGCTGTAACCCTCATCCCTGGCGACGGGGTGGGCCCCGAGATCTGCGAGGCGACCGTCCGGGTGCTGGAGGCGACCGGGGTTGGCTTCGACTGGGACGTCCAGCAGGCGGGCGAGAACGTCATGGCCGAGTTCGGAACCCCGCTGCCCGAGCACGTCCTGGAGTCCATCCGCAAGAACCGGGTGGCCATCAAGGGGCCGATCACGACCCCCGTCGGCACCGGCTTTCGGAGCGTCAACGTGGCGCTTCGCCAGGAGCTGGAGCTGTACGCGTGCGTCCGGCCGGTGAAGGCGTACAAAGGCGCCCGCAACCTCCGCGACGACCTGGACTTCGTGATCGTGCGCGAGAACTCCGAAGACATCTACATGGGGATCGAGTTCGAGAAGGGAACGCCCGAGTGCCTCAGCCTCCTGGAGGAGATCTCGACCCTCGCTCGCAAGCCGATCCGGCCTGACAGCGGCCTCTCGATCAAGCCGATCTCGGTGAGCGGCTCGGAGCGCATCGTGCAGTTCGCCTTCGACTACGCCCGCGAGTACGGACGCCGGAAGGTGACCCTCGTGCACAAGGCCAACATCATGAAGATGACCGACGGGCTCTTCCTATCGGTCGGCCGGGATGTCGCGGCTCGCAACCCCGACATCGAGTTCGAGGACCGCATCGTCGACAACATGTGCATGCAGCTGGTGCTCAGGCCCAGCGAGTACGACATCCTCTGCTGCCCGAACCTGTACGGCGACATCATCTCGGACCTGGGCGCCGGCATGATCGGGGGACTCGGCCTGGCCCCGGGCGCCAACATCGGCGTCAACGGCGCCGTTTTCGAAGCCACCCACGGCAGCGCGCCCAAGTACACCGGGCAGAACAAGGTGAACCCGATGGCGGTGATGCTCTCCGGGGTCCTGATGCTCCGGCACCTTAAGGAGACCGCCGCCGCGGACGCCCTGGAGAAGGCGATCGCAGACGTGATCGCCGAGGGCGAGGCGCTGACGTACGACCTCAAGCCCCAGCGCAACGACCCCACCGCCGTCGGCACGAGCCAGGTGGCCGACGCGATCGTGGAGAAGCTGACCGCCGGGGCGTGATCGCCGAGACGCCCGACGGGGCGCGTCTGCGGCGGCTCTGGCACGAGCACCGCGCGGCCCCCTTCCCGGCGGCCACCACCGCCGACCCTCGCCTCCAGGAGGTCGCCCTCTTCGAGTCCTGGCTGGGCTCCATCGTGGAGGCCGCGCTGAGCCGGGGCGGACGGCTGGGCGCGGCCCACATGGGCATGGTCCGGATCCGCGAGGCAGAGGGCAACCAGGCGATGTGGGCGCTAGCGGGCGAGCTGGGCGAGCCGGCTCGCTCCTACGTCGCGCGCCTGCTCGCCATCGAGGACGTCGTCAGGAAGCTGCCGGCCGACACCTGAGCGGGGATGCCGGATAAGATGCGCGCCGCATGACACGGGTGGGAGTGGTGCTCCTGAGCGCCTGCCTGCTGGCGGCTTGCTCGCCGTCGGGACCGGCCGGTGGGACGGCTTCCCAGCCGACCGCGACGCCCACCGCGGCGCCCACTCCGACCCCGATCCCAACCCCAACCCCGCTCCCGGCGCTGTCGCTGAGCGGCCTCTTCCACCCGCGGGGCCGGCCCCCGGCGACGCCTCGCACCTGCGCACGATGATGGTGACCGGGGACATCATCCCGGCCCGCCAGGTCAACGTGGAGGCCACCCAGCGCGGCGATTTCCTGTGGCCGTTCCGGCCCACTGCGGACTTCGTGAAGAATGCGGACGTCGTCTACGGGAACCTGGAGTCGCCTCTCTTCGCCGGCTGCAAGGCCACCTCGACCGGCTTCCAGTTCTGCGGCGACGGCCGCTTTGTCAGCGGCCTGACGTTCTCCGGCGTCAGCGTCGTCAACCTGGCCAACAACCACTTCAGCAACTACGGCGCCCAGGGCATCCAGTCGACCACGGCCCTGCTGGACAAGGCGGGCATCAAGTACTCGGGGCTGGGGCCGGCCGCGATCCTCGACGTCAAGGGCCGGAAGTTCGCCTTCCTCGGCTACAACGGCGTGGGCCTGGCCATCGACCGCCAGGCGATCGACTCCGGCGCGGACATCGTGATCGGCAACCACCCCCACTGGTACCAGGGCATCGAGGTGTACAAGGGCAAGCTGGTCACCTACGCCCACGGCAACTACGTCTTCGACCAGATGTGGTCGGAGGAGACGCGGCAGGGCGTGCTGGGGACGGACACCTTCTACGACAACAAGTTGGTGGCGGCCAGCTGGAAGCCGATCCGGATATATGACTACGGGCAGGCCCGCTTCCAGGACCCGAGCTACGACCAGAACGTGCTCTCGACCATGGAGCAGGCCAGCAAGGACCTGGCCACCAAGCTTGGCGAACCTACCACTTAGGTCTCAGCAGGGTGTTGAAAAAGGTCGGCGAGGGATTCGGTGGTGGCCCAGCTCCGAGGCGCCTTCGAGAACCGGAGCAAAGCGTATTGGAAATACGCGTCGCGAGGATCGCAGGAGGCAACGACGGAGATGGGTCGCATGGGCGCCGAAGCACCGTCGATTCCTTTTTCAACGGCCTGCTAATATCCCGGCAGCCCAAAACCCATCGCTTACCACGACGTCACTGCCAACGCTTTTGAACCGGGTCTCAGGCGACCGCGCGGCCGAGATCGCAAGCGCCGCGAGCTTGCCCTGCTGGCGCTTTGCCTGGCCGGCGTGGCGGGCGCCGGCCTGACCGTCGGGTTCGCCACTTTCGTCCGGGCTCCCACCGCGGCCGCGCCACACGCGAGCGCCCCGGCCCTGATCAGCCACCGCGTTGCGGCGAGCTCGCCGAAACCCGTGCTCGCCGCCTACAGCACCAGCTGGCTGGACGCCAACTCGGGCCCTGACCTGCCCATCCGCGCCCAGAGCGCGATCGTCGTGGACCTGGACTCCAAGAAGGTGGTCTGGGCCCGCGATCCCCACTCGGTGCGGGCGCCGGCCAGCCTGACCAAGCTGATCACGGCGATGGTCGCCGCCGACCTGGCGCCAATGGGAATGGAGGTCACGGTCCCCGCCGAGGCGGCGCAGATCGAGCCCGACGTGATGGGGCTGTCGGAGGGGGAGGTGGTGACGCTGGAAACGCTCTTCTACGGCCTCTTCCTGGATTCCGGCAACGACGCCGCCGAGACCCTGTCCCGTACCCTGGTCCCCCGCGACCGCTTCCTGCAACTCATGAACCAGCGGGCGGCGCGGCTGGGGATGCGGGACACCCACTTCAGCAACCCGACCGGGCTCGACGACCCCGACCTGCACGCGTCGGCCTACGACCTGGCGGTGGCCGCGGGCGAGCTGACCGCGCACTACCCCAAGCTGGCGGCGATCGCCGCGACAAGGGAACAGCCCATCGCGGGCACCGCCCAGCACAAGGCGTATGACCCCTACAACCTGAACAAGATGCTCTGGACCTACCCCGGCGCCACGGGCCTGAAGACCGGCTTCACGGACCTGGCCGGAGGCTGCGTGGTGGTCACCGCGACCCGCGACGGCCGCCACCTGCTGGCGGTGGTGATGAACGACGACATCTTCTTCACGGACGCCGGCAAGCTGCTCGACTACGGCTGGTCGGTGAGGCCAGCTTAGACTTTTCGGGCATGGTCCCGATCGAAGGCGTATCCGCTCTCGAGGTCCTCGACTCCCGCGGCAACCCGACGCTGTCTGTGACCGTCGAGACCCCCTTCGGTTCCGGCACCGCGATCGTGCCCTCGGGCGCCTCCACCGGCGTGCACGAGGCGGTGGAGCTTCGCGACGGGGACAACGGCCGCTACGGCGGCAAGGGTGTCCTGAACGCGATCGCCAACGTCACCGGGGAGATCGCGGCCGCCGTCGAGGGCGCCGACGTCTTCGACCAGGCCGGGCTCGACCGCATCCTGGTCGACCTGGACGGCACCCCGAACAAGGCACGGCTGGGCGCCAACGCAATCCTCGGGGTCTCCCTAGCCGCGGCCCACGCCGCGGCGGACGCCCAGGAGGTCCCGCTCTACCGCTACCTGGGTGGCGCCGCGGCCGGCGTGCTGCCCCTGCCGATGGCCAATATCCTCAACGGGGGCGCGCACGCCGACAACAACGTGGACCTCCAGGAGTTCATGGTCTGCCCGGTCGGAGCCGCCACCTTCGCGGAGGCGATGCGGGCCGTATCCGAGGTCTACCATTCTCTGAAGAAGGTCCTCAATGGGGCGGGCCTGGCGACAGCGGTCGGCGACGAGGGCGGCTTCGCGCCCCAGCTGAAGTCCAACGAGGAGGCGCTGCGGGTCATCGTCGAGGCCATCGGGCAGGCGGGCTACCGGGCCGGCGCCGATGTCGCCATCGCCCTCGACCCGGCCGCCAGCGAGTTCTTCCGGGACGGCGCCTACCGGCTGGAGGGCGAGGGCCGAACGCTGCAGGCCGCCGAGCTGGTCGACCTGTATGCGGACTGGCTCGAGCGCTATCCGATCGTCTCGATCGA
>DHIW01000047.1:0-1626 GCA_002404015.1 Chloroflexi bacterium UBA4736 | reverse complement strand
CCGATCGTCTCGATCGAGGACGGGATGGCGGAGGACGACTGGGACGGCTGGGAGCTGCTCACCGAGCGCCTGGGCAGTCGCTGCCAGCTGGTGGGCGACGACCTCTTCGTGACCAACGTGAAGCGCCTGCGCGAGGGGATGGAGCGGGGGGTCGCCAACTCGATCCTGATCAAGGTCAACCAGATCGGCACCCTGAGCGAGACCCTGGAGACGATCGAGCTGGCGCGGGCGTCGGCTTACACCGCGGTGATCTCCCACCGCTCAGGCGAGACCGAAGACTCAACGATCGCCGACCTCGCGGTGGCCACGGGCGCTGGGATGATCAAGACCGGGGCGCCGGCGCGCTCCGAGCGGGTGGCCAAGTACAACCGCCTACTGGCGATCGAGGCCGAGCTGGGGGGCTCGGCCCGCTACGCGGCCGGGTCGCGCCTCCGGCGCCGGGAGCCATGAGGCCGGACTCGCTGTCGGTGCACGCCGGCCGCGAGTTGCGCTCCCGGGACCCGCTGGCTCCCGCCATCTACCAGACGGCGGTCTACGTGTACGAGGACCTCGACGACTACGAGGCGGTCGCCTCCGGCCAGACTCCCGGCCATCTCTACGGTCGCAACTCGAACGAGAACGTGGCGATGCTGGAGTCGGGCGTGGCCGCCCTCGAGGGCGCCGAGATGGGGGTGGCAACCGCTTCCGGCATGGCGGCCATCCACGCCGCCATCCTCGCCCTGGCCCCGACTCCGCGTCCGATCCTGGTGCAGCCCGACCTCTACGGGGTCACCCTCAGCCTGCTGCGCCAGGACCTGGCCCCGCTCGGCTACGAGCTGCGTCCGGTTGACCTGTTCGACCTGGACAGCGTCCACCACCGGTTCCAGGGCGCCGGCCTCCTGGTGTGCGAGACGATCAGCAACCCGCTCTGCCGGGTGGCCGACCTGGAGGCGATCTGCTCGCTGGCCAGGGAGGCCGGGGTGCCGGTCCTGGTCGACAACACGTTCGCGACACCGGTCCTCTGCCGGCCGCTGGAGCTCGGGGCGACGGCCAGCGTGCACAGCGTCACCAAGTACCTGGGCGGCCACTCGGACCTGGTGGCGGGCGCCGTGGTCGGCGACCGCGCGCTGATGTCGGACATCCGTTCCCGGGTCGTGCGGATGGGCTCCAACCTGGGCCCTTTCGAGGCCTGGCTGGCGGTGCGCGGCCTGCGCACACTGGCGCTGCGCATGCGCCGCCACAGCGACAACGCCCTGAGCCTGGCCCAGGGCCTGGCCGGGCTGAGCGGGGTGGAGCGCGTCCACTACCCGCTCCTCGAAGGCTCGCCGTACGAGGCGGTGGCCGGCCGGCTGCTCTCGAAGGGGGCGGGAGGGATGCTGGCCGTCGACCTGGAGGGCGGGCAGCCGGCGGTGCAGGGACTGCTCGATCGCTTCCAGATGGTCACGTTCGCGGCCAGCCTGGGCGGTGTCGAGACCACGGTCTCCTACCCCGACATCGCCTCTCACCGGGCCCTTTCTCCAGATGAGCGGCTGGCGTTGGGCATCACGCCGGGGACCGTGCGGGTGTCGACCGGCATCGAGGACCCTGAAGACATCCTGGAGGACTTCCGGCAGGCTATCGGGAACTAGTGGACCGTAACAGCGGAAA
>DHIW01000048.1:53342-66614 GCA_002404015.1 Chloroflexi bacterium UBA4736 | reverse complement strand
CCTCGCGGTTCCTCCCCCGGACCCACTTCCCTTTTGGAGTGGGCTCCTTGTCGGCGTGATTGGAAGAGGGACTCAAGCGGCCCGGCAGAGCCGGGCCTTGGCACCGCGTCGTGGATCCAGTAGGAGGCTGCCTCGAAGGGTCGCTTTCCGTCGGGGCGGTTTCATTCGGCCGCCTCCTATGATGTTTGCACTTGAAGGACGTGGACACGGTCACCGTGCGGCCGGAGGCCGTCGATCTCGCAGCCGGCGACCTCCGGCCTTACCTGACACCAACGCCGCTGCAGTACTCGCGAGCTTTCACCGCTAAGGCGGGCTGCCACGTCCACATCAAGCTCGAGTCGGTCCAGCCGATCCGCGCGTTCAAGGTGAGGGGCGCCCTCAACAAGCTGGTTCGCATGAGTCCTGAGGAACGCGCGCGCGGCGTGATCACCGCCAGCGCCGGCAATCACGGCCAGGGCGTCGCCTACGCGGCCGCCGTTTTCAAGGTCCCGGCCATGGTCTACGTGCCTGAGAACGCCAACGAGCTGAAGGTGGAGGCCATCAAGCGGCTGGGCGCCCGCGTGGTCCCGGCCGGGCGCAGCTACAACGAAGCCCAGGTGGAAGCGGTGCGGGCCCAGGCCGAGAGCGGCGCCACGTTCGTCCACGCCTTCGACGACCCCGACGTGATCGCCGGCCAGGGCACCATCGCGGTCGAGCTGCTCGAGCAGCTCGAGGACTTCGACACGGTGCTGGTTCCCGTCGGCGGCGGTGGCCTGATCGCGGGCATCGCCGTGTACCTGAAGGCGCGCCGGCCAGGGGTCCGGGTGATCGGCGTCGAGCCGGCCGGCGCCAACGGTCTCATCCGCTCCCTGGCCGCGGGTCGGGTGGTCGCCCTGGACCGGGTCGAGACGATGGCCGACGGCCTGGCCGCCAGCGGGCCGGGCCGGCTCAACTTCGAGATCGCGCGCCGCAACGTGGACGCCATGATCGAGGTCCAGGAGGCCGAGATGCTGCGCGCCATCCGCCTCTACTTCGAGTGGGAGCACCTGCTCGCCGAGCCGGCCGGGGCGGCGGCGTTGGCGGGCCTGCTCTATCACCACTCGGCGGCGCCCAACGAGCGGGTCGTGGTGCTCCTGTCGGGCGCCAATGTCACCGACGACGTGATGGTTCGGGCGCTCCGCTCGCGCTAATCTGATTCCCGACTCAGTTCGGCAACTACGGGGGTAGCTCAATTGAAGGCGTACGTTTTGATCAACGCATCGCCGGGCAGGGCCCTGGAGGTCGCCAGGAAGATCCAGAGCCAGGCCGGCATCACGGCGGCCGACGCCATCACGGGCGAGTACGACGTGATCGCGGTCTGCGAGGCCGCGGACGTCAACGCGATCGGTCAGCTGATCGTCGACAAGATCCAGAAGATAGACGGCGTCTTCAAGACGATCACCTGCCTCGTAGTCACTTAGACAAAGACCGTGCCGACACATTCAGCTCCTGTGTCTGAGACGCGGTGCCAAGGCCCGGCTCCGCCGGGCCGTTTGAGTCCGTCTTCCAAGCCAAATCGACAACGAGCCCACTCCAAAGGGAGGTAGGGTCCGGGGGAGGAACCGCGAGGTTCTTCCCCCGGCGTTCTAGACGGAGGTCGGGACCCTCAGCAGTGCGCCCAGGTCGGCCAGCTCGGCGAACTCGCCGATCTTGGGCGACCAGGTCAGCTCGCGGCGGCTGTGGCCGTCGTCAAGCAACAGCGGCTTGGCCACCAGGTCCACGGCAAACATGCTCGGCCAGCACTCGCTGTCGAATGCCGACTTCAGCTCGTTGAGGGTCGCCGTCACGTAGGCCAGGTCGTAGGGGACGTCGGCGACCCGGAGCGGCACCTTTGCCGCAGCGCCGGCCGCCGCCAGCAGGTCGCGCCAGCAGGCGTCGAAGCCGCCCGCCAGGTACACGCCGCCCGGCCTGCCCCGCAGCGCCGCCGCCACCAGTGCCCGGCCCAGGTCGGGGCCGGAGATGAACGTGCGTGGCCCGCGCCCTCCGCCGGGGAGCCGGAGCCGGCCGCTGGCAAGGCGGGACAACCAGGCCCCCGCCAGCGATTCGCCAGGGCCGAAAGGCTGAGCCGCGCGCACCACGACAACCTCGATGCCCGGGGCGGCTCGGATCCATTCCTCGTCGCGGGCCTTCAGGCGCTCGTAGGTGTGGACCGGGCGCAGCGGGCTGGACTCGTTCAGGCGTCCGCCCTGGTCAGGTCCATATGCCAGGGCGGATGAGAGCACCACCAGCCGGCGCACGCCGGCCTCTCGCGCCGCTCCGACCGCGCCCGCCAGCCTCGGATCGGGCGGAAGCCGCAGCCGCAGCCGCGTCAGCGGCGGATGGATCTCCCGGCAGTCGATGATAGCGTCGGTGCCAACGAACCCGGAAACGTCCTCTTGGCCCATGTCGCAGAGCGCCGTCACCGTGTGGCGGCCGGCGAACGTGTCGGCGCCCAGTACGTGAATCTTCATATGCCGGTCAGCGGATTCTAGGTTTCGCCCGCTCCCTTGTCTTGGCGGCGTCCGCCGAGCAGCCGGCGCAGCCCGCGTCGAAGCCTCCCCGGGACCCGCTCCCCATCCTCAGACGCGTCTCCGTCGAAGGCCCGCAGGATCGAGCTCCGGACGTTCTCCACGACCCGCCGCACCCGCCGGTCGAGCTCCCACCACGCCGGCGGGTCGGGGAGGATCGGGGGCCCGATCGACACCTCGACGCGGCTGAAAGGCCGCAGCCGGTCGAGGCCGCTGAGGGCGACCGGGCAGATGGGGACGCCGGCCTGGAGGGCAAAATGGGCCACCCCCTTCTTCAGCGGCCGCAGCCGGCGGCCGCGCGAGTAACGGCCCTCGGGGAAGATCAGCACCACCCCGCGCCGCGAGAGGATCTGGTACACGGTCGCCACCCCTCGTTCGTCCAGCTCGCCCTGGCTGGGCATGATCGGGAAGACGCCGAAGCGGCGCACCAGCCAGCGCTTCCAGCTCCGGTTGAACACCGTGTCCCGGCGGGCCATCGTGTAGACCATCGGCAGCTTCGGAAAGGCCGCGACTATGAATAGGGTGTCGTACCAGGCCTGGTGGTTGCTGGCGATGATGTAGGGCGGTTCGGGCACGTTCTCCAGGCCCTCGACAGTGAAGCGGAAGAGCAAGCGCACCAGGAAGCGCAGGAGCGCGGCGACCACCCGGTAGAACCGGGGCGGCCGGAAGGGATCCGGGTGGACGAGCGGGTCCCAGTCCAGCCCGACGCCGGGCGCGACCGCCTGGCGGTACTCTCTGCCCGCCACATCCGGCTCGAACCGGGACGGCTCAGTCGTCGATGAAGTTCCCGAGGACCCGGTTGAACTCATCCGGCCGTTCCGTCTGCGGCGTGTGCCCTGCCCCTTCGATCACCGCCAGCCGGGAGCCAGGCAGGCTCGCGTGCGCCCGCGTCGCGTGCTCCAACGGGAAGAGCGGGTCGTCGGCGCCCCAGATGAAGAGGGTCGGCACCTTGATCCGGGGGAGGCGGGGGGACAGGTCGTGCGCCCCCAGGAGCGCGTTGGGATGGACCAGGGAGCGGATCGTGCCCAGGTAAGCATCCGCGTAGCCTTCCGCCGAGTACATCTCCCGCATATCGTCGAGGTAGCTGTCGTCCATCGTCCGCTCGAGGTCGCTCGAGGCGCCCACGTAGCGCCCCGCCACGCGCCGGATGACCGCCGCCGGAGCGGCGTCGAGCGCGGTCCTGGCAACCCGCATCAGGGCCTCGCCGATCTTCGGCAGTGTGACCAGGCCGTAGACGAGCTGGACCTGGGGGCGGCCCAGGCCGAGCGCATTCACCAGCACCAGGCGGCTCACCCGACGTGGGAACTCGAGCGCCAGCTCGAGCGCGATCCTGCCCCCCAGCGAGGTCCCGACGACTATCGCCGAGGCCAGCCCGACCCTGTCCATGTAGCGATCGATCGTGCGCGCGAAATAGGGGATTCCGTAGCGGGCTCGGGGCTTTTCGCTGCGGCCGAAGCCTGGCAGGTCGGGAGCGAAGATCCGATGGCGGCGGGCCAGCGCCGGGAGGTTGAACCGCCACTCGATGTAGCCGGACGAACCGAGGCCGTGGATCAGAAGCACCGGCGGGCGGCCGCGGCCGCCGTACGTGTGGTGGATGCGCAGCCTCCCCACCTGCACGAAGCCCGAGTGCAGGCGGGAGGCGCCCTGCCTGGTCACCTGGGGCCGAGTATGACGTGGAGCGCCCCGACCTCCGCTGTGACGGTGGCCGGGGTCCTGCCGGCCTTCGCGTTGTCCGCATACACGGCGGCTCGAGGCCGCGTCGTGACCTCGAGCTGGCGGAATCGGAACACCGCATCCGCTGACTCGACATGCTTCTGCAGGACCGACGAGGCGAGGATCCGACCCACGATGTCCGTCGGCGAAGAGCCCGCGTGCACCGAGAGCTCGAGGAACGGGTCCTCGGGCGTCTTGGCCGCGATCGGCATCTGGGCGCCGGTGGACGGGGTGTTGGCGAATACCAGCGACATGGCGTCGCCCTCGCCGTCCAGGTCTCCCGAGAGCTGGTAGTGGAACGGCCTGGCTCCCGTGACGGCCCGAAGGCGCTCGCGGAGGTGGCCGAAGGCCCGGTCCTTGGCCGCCTCGCCAAGCGAGATCGCCTCGCCGAAGAGGCCGACAGCGGCGACCTCGAGGAAAGGGATTCCGTTCACCCGCCCCATCGTGATCGGCCGCGGCCTGCCCTTCCTGATCACGTCGATGGCCGCACCCAACTCAGTCGGGAGGCCCAGGGACCGGGCGAAGTTGTTGTAAGTGCCGAGGGATAGGATCCCCAGCGGGTGGTCGGTGTCGACCAGCTCGCGGGCCACGAAGCCGATCGTGCCGTCACCGCCTGCCACGACCACCCGGGCGCCCTTGGGGATGTTCTTCAGGAAGCCCCTTCTGCCCTTGAAGACCAGGACGGCATGGTCGCCGAAGGCCTCGCGCAGGCGCGCCTCGGTCTTCGGGTTCATGCTTCCAGCGCCCGGGCTCAGGACCAGGACGCCCCTGGCGGTGGCGGCCTGGGTCACGATTAGATGGTATGCAAAGGCCCAGCCCGGCGCCTATCAGCCGGCTTCGGGCCGCCGTCCTCGACCGGCTGCCCCGCAAGCGCGAGACCATCGACGCGCGCGCCTTCATGGCCGTCAACAACCTCCCCCACACCCCGTACATGGACGAGCAGATCTCGCTTCTCTCGGACCTGGGCAAGGGGCCGGGCTGGGTGGCCGGCAGCTGCTGGCTGGCGATCCGCGACGGCTCCCGGGGCCGCCGGGCAGCGCTCGCAGCGGTCGCCGCGATGTTCGGAGCGGTCGGCCTCGTCCAGGGCCCGATCAAGAGCCTGGCTCCGCGCAGGCGGCCATTCGCGACCCGCCTCGCGATCGTGGTCGGCAAGGAGCCGGTCGACTCCTCATTCCCCTCCGGGCACACGGCGGGCTCGTTCGCCGCGGCGACCGCCCTGGCCGCCTTCTATCCAGAGGACCGGCCCCTGCTCCTCCTGTTCGCGTCTGCCGTCGGGGTCTCCCGGGTCTACCTCGGCCACCATTTCCTGAGCGACGTGCTGATCGGCGCCGGGCTGGGCGCCCTGATCGGCGGCATGGCGGCGCGGCTCGCCCAACTGGGCTATGTGGAGCCGGGCGAGCGCCTGGGGGCCCGCGCAGCCGCCAGCCGAACTCGGCGCGAACGGCGCTGACTCCTTGGAGAATCAGGCAAGAATTAGGCCCAACTGACGTTGTTCAGTGATAAGGTGGCTTCGCCACCGGCGTAGTCCTTGGATTTTCAGGAGGTGTCGTGAAACGTCAGTCCGGCCAGGGGATGGTCGAATACGCACTTATTCTTGTTCTTGTCTCGATCGTCGTCATCGTGATTCTGCTGACGATGGGCCAGCAGATCCAGAACGTCTTCTCGAACATCGTCGCAGCGCTCGGCGCATAAAACAGACGCGGGGGAAACACACGTGTTTCCCCCACGAGCCCCCTTCCCGCATGAGTCGTCGTCGGCGTATTTGTGACGAACTCATACGGGCGGAGAGCCCGCCCTTACGGCGCCATCTCTCTTTTTCTTACGAGTTGAGGGGGGGTGGCAAGCCCTCGATCACCTGGCGGTTCGCGAAGACGCGCGCTGCGCCGGCTGGGGGGATCAGGGTTACTTTGCCGGCGCCGGCCACAGTCCAGGCGGCGGTCGCGGGATCCCAGACCGCGGCGGTGCGCTCGTCGGGACCGACCAGGAACAGGCCCGACGGAGGGTCCTGCACCAGCCACTTGTGCCCGAACGTGTCGTAGTGCGGCAACACGGCGACCGCGGGCACCAGGTTGAGCGCGGGGACCGGGCGCCGAGTGCCATGGCGGGGCCACTTGGCGATCACCAGCGACCATTCGCAGAGTGCCATGGCGCCCGCCGAGGAACCGGCCAGCGGAGCTCCCGCCCGCCAGGCCTCGACCATGGCGCTCCACACCGCCGAGCCGCCGAGGACCCCTGCGACGTGGCCGGGGTCGCCCCCGGTCAGGTACAGGAAACCGGCCTCCGCGGCCCTTGCCGCCAGCTCCTGGGAGTTGGCGTCGGAGCGGCTGAGTATGTTCAGCGGCTGCACCTGGAGCCCGAGCTTGGCGAACCAGCGCTGCGCGGTTCGGACGGCCGCCTCGGGGTGCTGGCGCGCGGCCGCGGTGGGCACCACGTAGGCCGGCCCGCTGCCCGCTGCGGCCACCAGAAGCCGATCCTGCTCGTCATTGCCGGGGTTGAACTCGTCGCCGCCGTTCAACACGAGCAGCCCCATCCCGCCACTAGTATGTGGGCGTGCCCGATCGGCCCGTGAGGGTCCGGATGGCGCCCAGCCCGACCGGCTACGTCCACCTGGGCAGCGCCCGGACCATGCTTTTCAACCTCCTCGTCGCGCGCGGGCAGGCAGGGACGCTGGTGCTGCGGCTCGACGACACGGACAGCGAGCGCAACCGGCCGGATTACGAGCAGGCCATCTACGACGGCTTCGGCTGGCTCGGCTTCAGCTGGGACGAGGGGCCCGATATCGGCGGACCTCATGGCCCCTACAGGCAGAGCGAGCGCCTCGACCGCTACCGGCAGGCGGCCGCCCAGCTCCTGCAGTCCGGGGCGGCCTACCGCTGCTACTGCACGCCCGAGGAGCTCGACGCCGAGCGCAAGGCGGCCCAGGCCAAGCACGAGCCCTACCGCTACTCGAGGCGCTGCCTGCTGGCTCCGCCGGCCCGAACCGAGTTCGCCGTCCGGCTCCGAATCCCCGAGGGAGAGACGGTCTTCCACGACCTGATCCGGGGCGAGATGCACTTCGACAACGCCCTGCTCGGCGATCCCGTCATCGTCCGTACGAACGGCCTGCCTCTCTACAACTTCACGAGCCCGGTGGATGACGCGGACATGGAGATCACGCACGTGATCCGCGGCGAGGAGCACCTTCCGAACACGCCGCAGCAGCTGATCATCTTCGACGCCCTCGGTCGCGCCCGGCCGGAGGCTTTCGCCCACCTGCCGGTGATCGTGGGCAAGGACCGCGTCAAGCTCAGCAAGCGCAAGCACCCGGAGACCCGGCTCGGGCTGTACCAGGAGCAGGGCCTCCTGCCGGAGGCCATGGTCAACTACCTGGCACTGCTGGGCTGGAACCCGGGCACGGAGCGGGAGATCTTCACCTTCGACGAGCTGGTCCGGGAGTTCCGCCTGGACCGGGTCCAGAAGGCGCCCGCGATGTTCGACTGGGACAAGCTGGAGTGGCTGAACGGTCAGTACATCCGCTCGCTCAGTGACGAGGAGCTCGCCGAGCGCCTGCGGCCGTACCTGCCCAACCTGCCCGAGTCCACCATCCGAGCCGCCACCCCCGCCCTCAAGGAGCGGCTGCCGCGACTGGCGAAGGCGGCCGACCTGCTGGCCTACCTCGGCGAGCCGCCGCCGCCGCCGGAGCTGGACGAGAGCGCCCATGAGATGGTGGCCGCCGCCGGCGAGGCCCTGTTCGGAACCGAGTGGACGGCGGAGGCGATCGAGGCCACGCTCGAGAGCCTGCGCGAGGAGCGCGGCTGGAGCAAGGGCAGGTTCTTCGGCACCATCCGACGCTGCGTCGCCGGGGGTGACACTCCTCCCATCCACCACATGCTCGCGCTGCTTCCGAAGGCGGAGGCCCTGGCCAGGCTGGATAGAGTTCTCGCTTGATGTTCGCCGCGATCGTCGTCGACCTCGACCCCAACCTCTTCCAGGTCGGACCGTTCCTGGTGACCTGGCACGGGGTGTTCAGCGTCCTGGGGATCCTGGCCGCGGCCCGGCTCGGCCAGTACCTCGCCCGCCAGGACGACATCGCTCCCGAGCGCATCTACGACATGGCGGTGTGGATGGTGGTGGTGGGCCTGATCGGCGCCCGCCTCCTGTACGTCTGGGAGAACTACGCGCAGTTCCAGGGTCACCTCCAGAAGATCGTCCTTCTCAATGAGGGAGGTATCAGCCAGTGGGGAGGCATCTTCGGGGCACTGCTGGGCGGCTACATCTGGTGCCGGCGCAACGACATCAACTACCGCCGGGTCCTCGACCTGGCCGGCCCCGCCAACGCGCTCGGCTTCGCCATCGGCCGCATCGGCGACATCATCAATGGCGAGCACCACGCGATCGCCACCAACCTGCCCTTCGGCGTCGAGTATGTGAACGCGAAGACGCTCGGCGAGCCGGGCAAGGTGGTGCACTCGGAGGTCGCTTACGAGCTGATCTTCAATCTCTTGGTGGCCATCTTGGCGGTTGTCACGTACCGCCTCTTTAAGCGCCGGCTGCCGGACGGGGTGACCGGCCTGATCTGGCTCTCGGTCTACGCCACGGGCCGCTTCTTCCTGAGCTTCCTGCGCACCGACTCGCTCTTCCTGGGACTGCGCCAGGCCCAATGGGCCTCCATCGCGATGGTGCTGGTCTCGGGGATCGCCATCGCCTTCTGGGTGAACCGCCGGGACAGCGGCGCCAAACCGCCCGTGCCCACCGTGGCTGAATGAACCGGCTGGAGGGCCGCACCGCCGTCGTGACGGGAGCGGCCGGCGGGATCGGCTCGGCTGTCTGCCGTCGCCTGGCGTCGGAAGGCGCGCGCGTCGTGGCCACCGACATCGCGGTGGAGGCCGTCATGGAGCTGGCCCGGGAGGTGGGCGGCCTGGGACGCATGCTCGACGTCACCGACCCGGCGGCCGCGGCCGCCCTGGCCGCCGAGCTGGGAGAGGTGGACGTGCTCGTCAACAACGCCGGCTGGGACCGCGTCATGCACTTCCTGGAGACCACGCCGGAGCACTGGGAGAAGGTGCTGCGGCTGAACCTCTTCAGCCAGATCTCGGTCAGCCACGCCTTCGCCAGGGGCATGGCTGAGCGCCGCCGGGGCCGGATCGTCAACATCGCCTCCGATGCCGGCAAGGTCGGCTCGAGCGGAGAGACCGTGTACGCGGCGGCCAAGGGCGGGGTGATCGCCTTCACGAAGAGCCTGGCCCGCGAGCTGGCTCGCGACAACGTGAACGTCAACTGCGTCTGCCCGGGGCCCACCGAGACCGCCTTCCTCGACGTGTTCGAGGGCGAGCGGGGCCAGAACATCCTGGAAGGCATGCGGCGGGCGGTGCCGCTGCGCCGGTTCGCGACCCCTGACGACGTGGCGGGCGCGGTCGCCTACCTGGCCAGCGACGACGCCGCCTACCTGACGGGGCAGGCCATCAGCGTGGACGGCGGCCTGGTCATGAGCTGAGACCCCGGCCGAGCAGCCGGCCGGCGCGGGCCGGGGCCTCGGGCTCGTGCTTGAAGTAGACGTGGACCTCGTCGTGCTGGCGCAGCTCGGGTTCCAGCCGCCGCCACCAGCCGTCCAGCTCGTCCGGGGTGTAGGCCCGGCGCAGCCGGTAGTACGCGAAGCCGGCCAGCCGCTTGCTCGGCGCCCGCGGCCACTTCTCCTCGTCCGTCACAACGAGCGCCGCGCCGCGCTTCTCCAGCACCCGATAGATGTCGGGCGCGAACCAGGACTCGTCGCGAAACTCGGCCGCCACCCGCAGCCCGAGCGCCTCCAGCAGCGCGTCGAGGAGTCCCCGATCGCGCTTGCGGGCGGGCGGGAACTGGAGCAGCAGCGGCCCCAGCCGCTCTCCCAGCCCACCCAGGTTGGGCGCGATGTTGCGGGCGAGGCCCACCCGGTCGAACGCGTCCGCGGAATAGGTCAGCCCGCGGTGGGCCTTGAGGCAGAAACGAAATGTGGGCGGCGTTCGCTTGGACCAGCCCGTGAGGGTCGAGGCGGGCGGCGTGCGGTAGAAGCTGCCGTTGAGCTCGACGCCGTTCAAGCGCGCGGCGTAGAACTCGAGCATCCGCGAGCCGGCCAGCTTCTCGGGGTAGAAAACGCCCCGCCAGCCCGGATAGCTGAAGCCGGAGGTGCCTGCGTAGAGTTGTCCGATCGGCTCGGGCCTAGCTCGGACCTTGGTTGGGGTCGCGGCCGGTCAGCCCGAGGAGCCGATCCAGCAATGGCGCGTCGTCCGCTACCGCCACCGCAGCTGGAAATACGCCCAGCGCCCTCCATTCCTCGGCATGCGCGCTGATCTCGTCCCAGATCCCCTGCACCAGTGCTTCCGGCAGCTGGGAATCGACTCCGATCACCTCGGCGATGTCACGGGCTCGCAGACCGCGGAACATGTTGATCTGATAGAAGTACTCCCGGGCCGTAAAGTCGCCGAACGAGCAGTGCACAGTGCGCTCGAGGTCGTCCATCTCGCCCGCCGCCGCGCACGCCTTGGCGACGATGGCGGCGAAGCTTGCCTTGGGGTCGGCGCCTAGCAGGTCTCCCTTGAAGTTGGCTTTGCCGACCTCGTCCATAGTCCTGCCCGCCAGCATGTCAGGCACCCACGAGTCGTCGTAGGCGTGGTAGGTGATGATGTCGCGCAGCGTGGGCGCCTGGTCGGTCGCGCGCCTAGCGAAGCTGGGCGGCATCTCCATCGCCCACTGATCGTCCCGGATCTGCGCGACCACGCCGTTGAGCGTCCGGTCGGCGAGGATGAACACGTCGGGCTCGGTCATTCGCGGCTCCTTCGCTGATGGTTCGGCCGGACGATTCAGGTCGAGTCGGTCTCCTTCCACTCGGGGTGGCGCCGGAACAGGCCGCCCCAGCCCAGGTGGAACCAGCGCTCCTCCTTGTAGGCGGGCAAGCCCGCGACCTCCGCGGCCGGCACGGAGGTCACCACCTTGGTCAGGGTGATCTTCGACACCTGCGCGGCTGACAGCTCGGCCATCCGCCCGTCCTTGAGCTTCACGACGATGCCGTGGAAGATGTCCTCCTTCTCGTCGCCCAGCAGGGACTCGGCCGTCCCCATCCGGTTGCCCTCGGCGTCGAGCACCTGCGACCGGTACGTCATGTCGATCCAGGCGACCTGCTGCTCGTCTTGTTCGTCCATGGCTCGGATGATGGTACGGCCTACGACGCCGTGGTTTCCGCCAGCACTCGGGCTCGCAGCTGGCCGCAGGCCGCGTCGCCCGCGCGGCCGCGGGTGTCGCGCACCGTCACGTTCAACCCGCGCGCCCGCACCTGCTCCGCGAACCGCCGGACGTCGCGCGGCGCGGGCTCCCGGTACTCCGTGCCGTCCACGGGGTTGAAGGGGATCAGGTTCACGTGGCTGTGCCGGTGGTCGAGCAGCCGGCCCAGCTCCTCCGCGTCCCGCCCGGTGTCGTTGACCCCGGCCAGCAGCACCCACTCGTAGCTGACCCGGCGGCCGGTGCTCGCAGCGAAGGCCTGGGCGGCGGCGACCAGCTCGGCCACCGGGTACTTGCGGTTGATCGGGACCAGCACATCGCGCAGCTCGTCCCGGGCGGCGTGCAGCGAGATCGCCAGCGTGACCGGCAGGCCCTCCTGGCCCAACTGCTCGATGCGGGGGATCAGACCGCTCGTGGAGACTGTGATCCGGCGCGGGCTGATCCCCAGTCCGGCCGGGTTGGCGATCTCGCGCACGGACTCGAGGACCGCCCCGTAGTTGGCGAGCGGCTCGCCCATGCCCATGAAGACGACGTGGGAGAGTCGGCGGCCTTCGCCCGCCAGCTCGCGGGCGGCGTCCACGGCCTGGTCCACGATCTCGTGGGCCGCCAGGTTGCGGCCGAACGGGCCCTGCCCGGTCGCGCAGAACGGGCAGCCGATCGGGCAGCCCACCTGCGAGGAGATGCAGAGGGTGCTGCGCCGCTGGTAGCGCATGATCACCGCCTCGACCGTGTATCCGCCGGCCAGCCCGTACAGCCGCTTGGTGGTGAGCGCGGCGTCGGTCGAGACCTCGCGCAGAAGACTCAGCGAGTGCGGCCGGAACTCCTCCGCGAGCGCCGTGCGCAGCGCCGCCGGGATGTCCGGCATCTCCTCGAAGGCATGACCCTGGGCCAGGTGCCGCTTTAGCTGGCGGACCCGGTACGGGGCCTGCCCGCGCTCGGCCAGCCACGCGCCGAGCTGCGCCGGGTCGAGGCTCGAAAGGGCAGGCCTGAGCGGCTGGGCGGGGGGGCTCACAGGGCCTACCATACCTGCCGAGTGGCTCTGTTCAAACGACTCCTCCTGGCACTGGCGCCGCTCCTGCTGGTCGCGGCCGCCCCCGCCCGCGCGATGCCGGACCGCCAGCCGTCCGTGGCCGACCTGGCCCGCCACAACGTGGTGGTCGTCTACGACTGGCTGCGCATCCTGCCGGCTCCCCACACCCCGTCCGACTTCCAGGCACCCGCCGGCGCGCGCGTGGCCTGGCCGATCCGAGGGGTGTTGACGCAGCCGTTCGGCTGTACCGGCTTCGAGCTGGAGCACTCCTTCGCCGGCTGCCCGAACTTCCACACGGGCCTGGACATCGCCCAGAACCAGGGGGTGCCCATCCATGCCGCAGCCGGCGGCCTCGCCTACTCGTTCCAGGACGACCAGGGGTACGGGAACCACGTGCTGATCCAGCACGCGGCCGGCTACTCGACCGTCTACGGGCACATGGTGCAGACCAACGTGGGCTGGGCCCAGCCGGTCAGGGCCGGCGACGTTATCGGCTGGGTCGGCTCGACCGGCAACTCAACCGGTCCCCATCTCCACTTCGAGATCCGCTTCGCGGGCGCGCCACTCGACCCCCAGCCGTACCTGGACGGCAGCCCGGCCGACCCCTTCCCACTGCCGGCCGGGTGGCCGGGCGCTCCCCGCGACGACTGGCGCGGCCGGCGCTAGCAGGGTGTTGAAAAAGGTCGGCGAGGGATTCGGTGGCCAGGTGGCCCAGATCCTAGGCGCCTTCGAGAACCGGAGCAAAGCGTATTGGAAATACGCGTCGCGAGGATCGCA
>DHIW01000048.1:40035-53313 GCA_002404015.1 Chloroflexi bacterium UBA4736 | reverse complement strand
AACGACGGAGCTGGGCCGCATGGGGGCCGAAGCACCGTCGATTCCTTTTTCAACGGCCTCCTAGGACGCCCGCCGCAGTCGCCGGCCAGGCTAGGCGGTCAGCGAAAAGGTCTCCTCACCCGCGGGGCCCGGCCCCGCGCTGACCCGGCCCTCGTCGACCAGCTTCTTGAGGTGGGCCCTGAGCGTCATCTCGGCGGCCGCCATCAGCCGTTCGTCCGACCCCACCTCGCCCGCGTAGACCCGCCGCGTCAGGTCGGCGGCCGAGCCTGGCCCCCGCCCCAGCTCGTCGACGACCTGCCGCTCCCGCTGCCGGCGGTGCGCGATGTAGTCCGCCACCTTGGCGGGAGCGTCCTCGACCGGGTCCCAGTGGCCCGGGAAGAGCAGGCGCGGTTCGAGCTCCGCGACGCGCTGCAGCGAGCGCAGGTAGGCGGCCACGTCGCCCTCGGGGTAGGTGACCATCGAGCTGCCCCGGCCCAGGATCAGGTCACCAGTGAAGAGGACGCGATCCTCGGCCATCCAGAAGGCGAGGTGGTCGGGGGCGTGGCCGGGGGTGTGCAGGGCCACCAGGCTCAACCGGCCGACCCTGACGACGTCGTTGTCGTGGAGCTCCGGAAAGCGCGCGACCCTGGCCCGCGAGCGCTCCGACAGCCTGGCGGCGAGCGGCAGGTGGTCCGGGTGCGAGTGCGTCACCAGGATGACGCCGATCGGCACGCCCCCGACCGCTCGCTCGATGGCAGCCAGGTGCGCGTCATCGTCCGGCCCCGGGTCGATGACTGCGACGGCCGGCTCGTCGCCCACGATCCAGGTGTTGGTCCCGGGCCCGGTATAGGGGCCGGGATTGTCGGCGCGGACCCGCCTGACCGTGGCCACGAGATAGGGCGGTGCTAGCAGGCCGCTGAAAAAGGAATCGACGGTGCTTCGGCGCCCAGGCGACCCATCTCCGTCGTTGACTCCTGCGATCCTCGCGACGCGTATCTCCAATACGCTTTGCTCCGGTTCTCGGAGTCGCCTAGGATCTGGGCCACCTGGTCACCGAATCCCTCGCCGACCTTTTTCAGCACCCTGCTAGACCTTGGGCAGGAAGATCACGGCGCGGCCGGGCTGCGAGGCGTCCAGCCAGCCCTGGAGGTGGGTGTCGACCAGCAGCCGGACCAGGGGCTCGCCCAACTCCGGGATCGGCAGGGGCTCCCGGGTGGCGGAGGCGATCAGCTCGAGCCGCCACCAGTCGTCAACCGAGCGCCCGTCGATCACGGTCCCGCTGCCGCCCATCCACTCGTAGGCTCGGGTCAGCGCCTCGACCAGGACCGGCTCCGCCGCGCGCACGACCGCGTCCGGGGGCAGGTCCCCGGCGGCGCCGGGGGCCGCCAGGTTCAGAACCGCCCCGATGACCACGGCGCGGGCGATGTCCTTGGGGTCCAGCGCCACCGCCTCCACGGCGGCCGCCCTGCGGCCGACCTCCTGGGCCTGGTCGTAGATCTGCTCCAGGAGCTCCTGGCGGCCGAAGGCGGCCTGGCGGGCCGACTCCTGGAGCGCCAGCACGGACGACCGTAGCTTGTGGCCGAGCCGGCTCAGGAGGTGCGAGCGCCGGTCCTGCTCGATCCGCTCCCCCGCCTCCACCGCCCGCCTGGCCACGGCCTTGCCGTTGTCGCGGCCCCAGCCGACCAGCCGCCCGTTCGCGCTCAGCATCTGCCAGCCCTCGCCGGGTGGCGGGAAGTTGGGGTCGGCCGGCCCGTGGCGGTCGCCACCGGGGACCAGTTCCAGCCCGCCGCCGATCCGGACCCAGATCGGGTCCTCGGCGGTCACGACCTGGCGGCTTCGGCGCGAACCGCTCCGCGGGCGGGGGCGGCCGCCGCCGGGACGGTGAACTTGAAGGTGGTGCCCCTCCGATCGGTCTCGACCAGCCAGATGCGGCCCCCGAAGGAGCGCTCGACAACGAGCCGGCAGAGGTAGAGGCCCAGCCCGAGGCCGCCCCGCGCGCGGTTCTGCCCGGCCGGCCCGGTCTTCTGGAAGAGCGAGCCGACGCGCTCGGGAGGCAGGCCAGGACCGTCGTCGGCCACGGTCACCTCCAGCCAGCCGCTGCGGACGCGGGCGGTGACCTCGACCCGGGCCTGGGTGTACTCGAGGGCGTTGCCGATCAGGTTGGTCAGCACCTGGTTCAGGTGCGTGGGCTCGCAGTACGCCGGTGGCAGGTCGGCCCGCAGCTGGACCTCCACGCCTTCGGTGAGCGGCCCGTACCGGTGGCGGAGCACTGCCATCACCTGCTCGAGAGCGGTCCCCAGGGCCACCGGGGCCGGGTTGGGCTCGAAGCGATGAGTCTCCAGCTTGGCGATGATCAGCTGGCCCTCGACCAGGCTGAGCAGCCGGTCGGACATCTCGTAGGCCTCCTCGAGGAGGCCGCGGCGCTGGGTCGCGTCCATGATCGAGTCCCACTGCAGCACGCCGGCCAGCGTCGACTTCATGGCCGCCGCCGGGCTCCGCACCTCGTGTCCGATCGCCCGCAGCATCAGGTCCTTGGCCTCCAGGACCTCGCGCTCCCGGGTCACGTCCTCGTGGATCGTGAGCACGCCCGCCGGCTGGTCGGCGGCGCCCGGGATCGGCACGCGCCGGACCTCGATGACGCGGCCGGACGACTGCAGGCGGAGCTCCAGGTCCACGCCGGGGCCGGGCTCCACCTCGGGTGCCACGACGGCGCCGGACTCGGCCAGGATCTGGGCGGCGCTGACACCGGTCATGCTGTCGGCCGGCACGCCGTAGATCTGCTCGACCTCGGGGTTCGCGTACACGACGCGGCCGGCCGCGTCCTCCAGGATCACGCCCACCGGCGAGTGGCGAAGGATGGCGTTCATCATCTGGCGCTCGCGGTCGAGGGCGTCGACCAGCTGGAGCCGGCCGAGGACCACGCCCGACTGGCCGGCGAGCACCGACATCAGGCGCCGGGTCTCACCGGGTGAGGCGCCCCCGGCGTCCGCGGTGAGCATGCCCGCCACCTCGCCGTCCACGGAGATCGGGGTGGCGTAGACCTCGGTATCGGACCCGGAGACCGGCTGGATCAGCGACTTGAGGCGTCGATCGGAGACCGGGTGCCGGGTGTCGGTGATCTTGTCCACGTGGCTCAGCGAGAGCCGGTTCGCCTCGTCGCCGACGCGGACCAGCTCGTGTCCCTCCCGCAGCCACAGAGCGCCGTTGGAGGCGGCCAGCGCCCGCTCGACCAGCATGGCCATCTCGGCCCGCGTGCCCGAGGGCTGCGTGATGTCGAGGTCGGCGAAGGCGGCCACCGCCTCCAGGGTGTGGATGCGGCCGCGGGTCTCGGCCACCAGGCGCGCGTTCTCGATCGCGATCGCGGCGTGGCGAGCGAAGTCTAGGGGCGCCGTCTGGCCCGGCTCCTCGACGGCACCCGGCATATGGACCGAGCCCAGGGCGCCCACCAGCCGGTCCGCGTACCAGAGTGGGATCAGGCTCCAGGGCACGTCCTTGGCCGTGCCCGTGATGATGTTGGGCCGGTCCTTCTGCCAGTCGCCCGCGCGCTGCGACCAGGCCATCACCTTCTGGGCCACGGCGTCGCCGCTGGCGGCCGTGGCCGTCACGCGCAGCTCGTCGTCGAAGGCCCAGCAGCAGACCCCGGTCGCCTCGAGCATGGTCCGGGCCTGGTCGGCGACGCTGGCCACCACGCTCTTCAGGTCGTGGCCGGCGAGCGCGGCCACCTCCTGGATGCGGACCGAGTGGGCGAGCGCGAGCTCGTTGGCGCGGTGCAGGCGGACCGTCCGCAGCGCGATGCCGACCACGGGGGCCGCGCTGTCGAGGAGCTGGATGTCGTCGCTGGTGAACGGCTGGTCCTCGTAACGCTGGGCCGAGATGGCGCCTATGACGCGGTCGTTCTGGAAGACCGGCACCCAGACCACCTGCGAGGGCAGCCGGCCGTCGCCGGTCGTCCAGCCAACCCCCTGGCCGGGACGGCGGAGCTCCTCCGGCACGCGTTCGGCGATTGTCCGGCCCGAGTCGACCAGCCGCCTGAAGAACTGCGTGCTCTCGATCGGCTTGGGCTCCAACGGCATCGCCGGTCCCCCCAGCTCGCTGTCGAACCCGGTCAGCTGGCCCTGGGCATCGAGGTAGGCCAGGACCAGGTGGGAGGCCGAGATGTAGTCCTGGGCGGCCTGGAACACGGCCTCCGCGATCTGGTGCTCGTCGGCCGAGCCGGCCACCCCCAGCTCGAGCACGTGGAGGGCCTCCAGCCGCCGCCGCTCGGCCTGGGCGGCCGCGAAGTGCTCGGCGTTGGCGAGGGCCAGGCTCACGTGGGCCGCCACGTCCTGCAGCAGCTGCACGTGCCAGTCGTTGAAGGCCTCCGGCCGGTAGGACTGCAGCGACAGCAGCGCCGAGATCCGGTCGCCGTGGCGGACCGGCACCCAGAGGACCGATCGGGTGGCCATCCGGCTGTTCTTGCCGCCCGGCCGGGTGACGGTCATGACGGCGCCCTCGGCGATGACGACGCCCCCCGGACCGACCTCGCTGGCCTCGAAGGAGCGGGCCCAGGGGTTCCGCTTCAGCAGCACGGGCTGGCCCGTCTCGTAAGCCTCGCGGGAAGGGCCGGCGGTGGCGAGCGCGAGGGCCGGCAGTGGCTGCTCGACGCCGGAGTCGTACACGTAGCCCTCGGCGACCGGCCCCGAATCAGTCTCGGACACCGTCGCCAGCGCGAAGAGGTCGAAGTCCAGGTGGCGCGACAGCTCCTCTCGGAGGGTGCGCATGATCGACCAGCGGTCGAGGCTGGAGGCGAGCCGCCGGCCGACCGCGTTCACCACCTCGAGGCGCCGGCGCTGGGCCTCGATGGCGGCGTAAGACCAGGCGTTCCGGACCGCGAGTGCGACCTCGTCCGCGACCTGCTCCAGGAAGGTGAGCGTGGACTGCTCGTAGGCGTCGACCTGCTTGGAGTGGATCGAGAGGGCGCCCCTGACCCGGTCGCCCTCGATGATCGGCACCCAGGCGCCCGACTCGTGGATGTGGGCCGTCCCGTTGCTGCTGCCGCGCAGGTGGGAGCGGCCGGAGCGCAGGACCTGGCGGGCGCCTTCGATCTGCTTGGAGCGGAGAGGGAGCGTCAGCGAGAGCCCCTCCCCGGCGGCGTCGTGACGCAGCACTCGGACCCGGCGCTCGTCGGCCTCGTCCACCGCGACGAGCTCCAGGACGTCCACCGGCAGCAGCGGCGTGAGGGTCGAGTAGAGCTCGGCCAGCACGCCCTTCTCGTCCAGCGTCGAGGACAGGGCGCGGGCGATCGCGTTGAGAGCGCTGAGCCGGACCGACTGGTTGCGCGTGACCTCGTTCAGGTAAGCGTTGCTGACCAGCACGCCCAGCGGGCGGTGGATCTCCTCCAGGAGCTCGATCTCCTCCGGCGGCACCGGGCGGTTCTTGAGCGCCTGGTAGGTCACGGCCCCGATCGCCTGGTCCCGGTGCATGATCGGCACCCAGATCGCCAGGGCGGGGCGGCGGCCGGAGGCGGGACCGCGGGACTGCTCGTACGTCGAGGAATCGACCGGGTCGTGGATGGTCGTGCGCGGGTCCTGGTAGTAGTGGCCGAAGTTCGACTCGGCCAGCTGGCGGCGCCGGATGTCTTGCAGCACGCCCTTGTCGATGGCCACGCTGTGGTACCAGCCCTCGCGCTCCAGAACGTGCAGGTTGATCGAGTCGTAGCCGAACTGCGGGTGCAGGTCTGCGTAGAGCACCTGGACGATGTCCGCCTCGGTCGCGCAGCTGGCGAGGGCCTGGGCCAGGCTGTTCTTCACCAACGGTGTCGGTCTAGCCATGGCCCTCCGTATACTGCGCGAAAGTAGTGCCTTTCACACCACCCAAGCCGATCGAGCCGCCACCGGAGGATCTCAAGGGCTCAACCGTCCTGGTCGTGGATGACGAGCGGGCTTGGCGGGTGATCCTGGAGACCGACCTCCGCATGCTGGGGTACAAGGTCTCCGTCGCACAGGACGCTTCAGAGGCACTGGATCGCGCGCGCGAGGACGAACCTGAGGTCGCGATCATCGACCTCATGCTGCCGGAGCCCATGGACGGCTGGGCGCTGCTCTCTGAGCTGCGCAGCCAGGGCCTTCCGATCCCCGTCATCTTTTATACCGCCTATCCAGTCTTTCCATCTGGCACCGAGGACCCCGATGTGATCGGGTACATGAGCAAGGCCGTCGACCGTGCCGACCTGTACGCCCTGCTGCCGCCTGCAATCCGGAGAACGCGAAACCGCCGGCCGGGATGATCCCAGCCGGCGGTACCTCTTTTTAGGGGCCTAAGAAGAGGGCTGTCGCAAAAACTCTTGGCTGGTTCCCGTACCGCGTCCGAATCTAGCGGTGGTGATAGGTGACGGTGGTCACGGTCGTGGTCACCGCGGTGGTGGCCGGAGCGGCAAAGCTCGTCAGGCTCATTGCGAACCCGTCGAGAAAGTCCGCGCCGCTGACGACTGCGAGGGTACCCAGCACGCCGAGCGTGGCGAGCACCTTGTTAACGCTTTTCCAGGTCATGATGTTGGTCGTTCCCTCCTGTGAGTGGCCCCTGATTCGTGGCTACGGTAGCGCTAGTATGCTGGCATCTTGTCTCAAACCAGTTAAGAATCAGTTAATTTCTGTCAATTCGCTTGGTATTACCAAGGTTTAACACGAAGCGCTTGCATCCAGAGGCCATGACAGCCATCCTTTGAAAATCGAAGATATGCCAGAAAACCGAAGCGAGAGCCTCGATGCTGCGTAACCGGGGCCGGGGCACACCGCCTCCGCTGCCTCCCGGCCTCGAGGTATACCGGCCCCCTGAGGTCCTGGGTTCCAGCGTCCTGATAGTCGAGGACGAGACTCCGATGCAGGTGCAGCTCCGGCTCGACCTCAACGACCTGGGCTACCAGCCCAAGGTCGCCGGCTCGGCGCCCGAGGCCCAGGAGCTGCTCTCGCGCGAGCGCGTGGCGGGCGTCCTTCTGGACCTGGTCCTCGATGAGGGCGAGGAGTCCGGCTTCGACCTGCTGCGCTGGATCCGGCAGAACCATCCCGGCCTGCCCGTCATCGTGCTCTCGGCGGCCCAGGTCAGCTCGGCCGCCATCCGGCGCGCCTACGAGATGGGAGCCTCCAGCTACTTCGTGAAGGGCAACGTGCCCATGGCCCACATCTACTCCGATCTCGCGGCGCGCTTGATCGAGCGGGGCACCGGCCGCTCCGGCAACTACAAGTTCGGGAGGCTCGACTTCGACCCCACCCACCGGACGATGGCGTTGGAAGGCAAGGAGATCAGGCTCACCTCGCAGCAGACGGCGCTTGTCGTGCACCTCGCCCAGGGCTCCAAGTCGGCGACCGCCGGCGACCTGATCGATGCCGGCCTCTTCCGGCCCAACGCTGCCCGCTCCACCGTCCACAGCGCCCTGCTCACGCTCCGCCGCAAGCTCGACGAGCTGGAGCCCGACCTGGGCGGCAAGTTCCTCCACTCGACAGCGCGCGGGTACTCGCTCGGTCCCATCGTCTGACCCGTGGCTGAGAGCCGCCCCGCGCCCGGCCCGGACATCCTCGACGAGGTGGTGGACAACCGGCGCCACCTGCACCGCCACCCCGAGGTCGGTTTCGAGGAGCGCTCCACCTCCGACTTCATCCGGAAGCGGCTCGGCGAGCTGGGCGTCCAGCTGCTCGAGTGCCCGACCGAGACCGGTGCGTTGGGCCTGCTCGACAGCGGCCGCCCGGGCCGCACCGTGATGGTGCGGGCCGACATCGACGCCTTGCCCATCCTCGAGGACTCGGGCGTGGCTTTCAGCTCGGACAGCGACGGCCGGATGCACGCCTGCGGCCACGACGCGCACACCGCCATCCTGCTGGGCGTGGCCCGCACTCTCAGCGAGCAGGCAGAGTCGCTGACCGGGCGCTACGTCTTCGTCTTCCAGCCCGCTGAGGAGATTGTCCAGGGCGCCAAGGCGATGATCGAGAAGGGTTTCTTCGACCGCGTCCAGCCCGACACGGCGGTGGGGCTGCACGTCTGGTCCACGTTCGACAGCGGTACGGTCGTGACCCGCCCGGGTGTGCTCTGGGGTGGCTCGGACGCCTTCAACATCGCGCTCAGCGGGCCGGGCGGCGCCACCTACATGATGGCCCGCGCCGGCAACGTCATAGCGGCCCAGGCTTTCCTGGTCGAGCGCCTGCACACGGTGGTCGAGGGGCTCGAGCACGAGGGCACGCCCTGCAACTGCCTGGTCGGCGGCGTGACCGCCGACGGCGGCACCTGGAACGTGGTGCCGCCCAGCGTGCGGCTGCGGGGCAGCCTCCGGACGTTCACCCGGGACATGCGCGAGGAGGCGCTCGACCGGCTGCGCGGGCTGCTGCTGGAGACGGAGACCGAGTTCTCGCTGCAGACCAGGTTCGAGATCTCCCACGGGACCATCCCCATCCAGAACGACCCGGACGTGACCCGGGTGGTCGACGAGACAGCCCGCGAGCTGGTGGGAGATCGGGCCAGCCGGTTGGGCCGGCCGATGGTGACCAGCGATGACATGGCCGAGTTCCTGGCCCACGTGCCGGGCTGCTACTTCATGCTGGGCGCGCGGCCGCCTGACGCGGAAACGCCGCCCGCGCACCATTCACCGGGCTTCCGGATCGACGAGGACGCCTTCCAGGTCGGTGTGCGCGTGCTCACCGCCTCGGCCGCGAGACTGGCCCGGACCAGCCCGGGCTAGCTCCAGCCGTTGTTCATCCTGCTCGGTGGCCTACTGGGACTCCTGGCGGGCCTCGCCACTGGCGGCAGCTTCAGCCGCCTGGCCCAGCTCCGGCTGCGCTGGCCGTGGATCGTCGTCCTGGCCCTCGTCATCAAGGAGGCCGGGGTGTTCAGCCCGCTCGCCAGGTCGGCGCTGGGCCCCTGGCTGTTCGCCGCCTCCCTGGTCGTCCTGATTGCCTGGACCGCCTGGCACCGCCAGGTGCTGCGCGGCGTCCTGGTCGTCTCGGCCGGCATGGCGCTGAACCTGTTGGTTGTGCTGGCCAACCTGGGCCACATGCCGGTCGCCGAGCGGCTCGCCCATCGGGGCGTCTTCGACCTGACCAAACAGCACCAGATCGGGCAGTACGTGCTGGCCGGCCCGGACACGCACCTCAACTGGCTGGGCGACTGGATCGGCCTCCCGGGTGGCCTGGGCAAGGTCTTCCCCGAGGCCTACAGCCCGGGTGACCTGCTGTCCTATCTGGGAATCGTGATCGTGATGTTCCTGGCCACACGCTCCGGGCCGGTCCAAAACGCTCGGCCGGGCGCCCCCCTTTCCTGAACCGGGCGCCCCTGACCGCGAGCGTATAGTGGCCTCGACCCGATGCTGATCTTCTGGATTTTCGCCGTCGTCTGCGGGCTTTCGGCGGCCGCCTTCGCCAGCCTGGTGCTCCAGATCGGCGTCATCGGCTCGCTCCTGTGGGGCCTCGCCGGATTCGTGTCGGTGCGCGGGCTCTTCAGCCTCATCCGGCGCCGTCTGATCCTCAGCGAGCGGATGCGCGAAGAGGACGACATCGACACCCGCACCATCGAGACCAACCGCTACATCTTCTGGCGCCGCGTGTTCGGGATCACCATCCTGCTGGCCATCTACTTCACAGGCACCTACTTCCTGCTCGGGCTGGGCCCCGCCGAGGCGCTCGTGGTGCTGCCCCAGCTCCTGCTGACGGCGGCCCAGCAGATCGCCCTGTTCCTGTTCCTCATGCTGGCCCAGTTCATGATCTTTTTCGGCCCCTTCCTGCTGTTCGGGCGGATGGGCCGGGAGACGCTGGAGCCGGGCGACGCCAACTACGACGTCAAGATCGAGGACGTCCGCGGCCAGAAGTCGGCCATCAACGAGATGGTGCGGATCCTTAAGCTGATCGAGCGAGGCCGCAACTACGTGAAGGCGGGCGGCAAGCGCGAGCGCGGCGTCCTGATGGTGGGTCCCCCCGGCACCGGCAAGACGATGCTGGCCAAGGGCATTGCCTCCAGCCTGCATATGCCGATCATCATCACGTCGGGCTCGGCCTTCTCGGGGATGTTCATCGGAATGGACCTCGTGGCGGTCTTCATGATGGTCCGGGCCGCCAAGAAGAAGGCCAAGCGCTGGGGCGGCTGCGCGATCTTCATCGACGAGTTCGACGCCCTCGGCAGCCGGCGGGGCGGGATGGGCGGCATGGGCGGGATGGGCGGCATGGGCGGCATGATGGGCGGCGGCCAGCTCGGTCTGAACATGCTGCTGGTCCAGATGGACGGCGTCGACAACCCCGGCTTCTTCAAGAAGCTGTTCCGCCGGATGATCAACGTCAGCCTGGACGGCCTCTTCGTGCCGCGCGAGATCCGCTTCAACGGCACCCGAATGAGCTTCCGGGTGCCGCCGCTCTCGCCCCCCCGCTACAACCTCTTCTTCATGGGGGCCACCAACCGTCCCCAGGTCCTGGACGAGGCGGTCACCCGGCCGGGCCGGTTCGGCCGCACGATCACATTTCGGATGCCCACCCGAGAGGCGCGCAAGGACATCGCGGACCTCTACTTCGGCAAGAAGTCCCACGACCCCGACCTGGACACCCCGGCTCGGCGCGACGAGTTCGCCCGGGTCACCGAGGGCTACTCGCCGGCCATGATCGAGCAGGCCCTGTCGCTGGCCCTCATGTACGCCTTCGAGGATGGCCGGGAACGGTTCAACTGGACTGATATGCGGGAGTCGATGGGCAACATCGAGGCCGGCCTGGCGGAGCCCGTGGAGTACAGCGAGCGGGACAAGATCGCTATCGCCCGCCATGAGCTCGGCCACGCCGTGGCCGCCCGCTTCTACAAGCCGGACCACGCCCACGCGCGCCTGTCCATCAAGATGCGCAAAGAGGCCCTCGGCCACCACCGCACGGTGGAGCAGGAGGAGCAGTTCGTGAAGTTCCGGTCCCAGCTGGCTGCCGAGATCCGGCATACGCTGGGCGCCATCGCCGCCGAGCGGGTCTTCTACGGCGAGAACTCCAGCGGGGTGTCCTCGGACCTCCAGATGGCCACCCGCGAGGCCTGCCTCATGGTCGGCGTGGTGGGGATGGGCCCCGAAGATCTCGATCCGGTCGACTCCAGGAAGGCCGCCAACATCGGGGAGTACCTGATCTCCGCCGCCGTGGTCGCGGGGGGCCTCATGGAGGGCGGGGTCAACGGCCCCGTGCTCGGCAATCCCACCTCCCGGCGCACGGTGGCCCAGATCCTGGGCGCGGCCTACATCGACGACTGGCGGCTCATGTTCGTCAACAAGGAAGCGATCGACCTGGCCGCGGAGGCCCTGATCGCCCAGGGCGAGCTGATCGGCGACGAGATCGCCGGCCTGCTCGACTCGGTCGGCCTCCGCTTTCCGAACGAGTCCGACCCCTACCCCGACGAGATCAGGACGGTGCCGGCGGCCGAGGGCGAGCGCCCACTGCGAGCGGTCGAGTCGGCCTAGCAGGCCGTTGAAAAAGGAATCGACGGTGCTTCGGCGCCCAGGCGAATCCCTCACCGACCTTTTTCAACACCCTGCTAGAGGCCGCGATTTAACCTCTTTGCAGTCGCATTGTCTGTGCGGCCGCCTATACCTCGTGACGTGCGCAGCCCGATCCTCGCGGCGCTCCTGGCGGTGGCCGCTCTCGGCCTTCCCGGAGGCGCGCAGGCGGCGCCCGACCCGGACGCCCCACCCCCGCCCTCCCGCCTTGCCCTCCTGATGATCGACAGCCAGGTGGCGATGGCCACCGCTCGAGCGGACGCCGATCAGCTCCGGGCCCAACCGGCGCCCTCGGACGTGGTCGGCCAGCTCCGCCTCCAGATGCTGATCGCGGACGCCGACTTCCGATACCGATCCTCGGTGCGCGACGAGCAGGTGCTGATCTACGGGATGGCGGTGGACCCGGCGGTCGAGGCGGGCGTGCTGCACCGGCTGCCCGCCGATCGCGCGGTCGGGCTGGAGGCGGCCATCGGCGCCCTCCGCTCGCTCTGGCGCTCCGCCGGAATCGACAACCTCTCCGAGATCAAATTGCGGAACAACCGCAGCCTCGTCGACTCGGCACCCGTGGACACCCTGATCGGCCTCTACCGGGCGGCCGGCCGCAACCGCGTCGACTGGACCTACCTCGCCTCCATAAACTTCATCGAGAGCGATTTCGGCCGCGTCAACGGCCCCTCCAGCGCCGGCGCGCTGGGACCGATGCAGTTCATGCCCGGCACGTGGCAGGACTACGGCGCGGGCGGCGACGTCATGAGCCCCAATGACTCGATCCAGGCCGCCGCGGTCTACCTCAACCGGATGGGCGCTCCGGCGAACATGGACAGGGCGATCTTCCGCTACAACAACGACTACGACTACGTGGCCGCGGTCCAGGGCTTCGCCGGGGCGATCCGCTCCGACCAGACCTGGTTCAGCCGGCTGTACTACTGGAGCACGTTCGGGTAAACCGAGCCGGAGGAAGGGACCCGCGGGGTCCAGCTCGCGCCAAAGCGCGGCGGCAGGGGGTGCCGGCAGGGCGTCCCGGTGCTCTCAGCAGGCTCTCAGGCGCTCTCAGCAGAATTGAAAAAAGGGGCCGGGTCATGCAACCCGACCCCTCTAGGAGAGAGGAAAGATTCCGATCTCCCGGTTACAGCTCTCTCAACCGGGGAATGAAGGTGAAGACGTGAAAGCGACCGGAACCTTGCACCTCAACCGCGTGTTGCTCGGTCTGGCCGGGGCCATCCTCGCCCTCGTGGGCTGCTCGGCCCAGCTCCCCGTCTCCACCAAACCCACCACGACCAGGGGCACCCCCGGTGTCGCCAACATCCCCGTCCAGCCGGGCACGCCGCCCCCGGTCGCCGGCGTCACCGGCTTCGACGCCGCCCACGTGGCCCAGGTCCTCGGCCCGGCGGTCGCCATGATCATCGTCAACACGCGCGCCGGAACCGCCGAAGGGACTGGCTTTGTCATCTCCAGCCAGGGCGGCATCAGCTACCTGCTGACCAACAACCACGTCGTCGAGGGCGGCACGAAGGTCCAGGTGCTGATGCCGGACGGCCGCCACTACGTAGCCCAGGTGCAGGGCACCGACCCGCTGGAGGACGTCGGCGTGGTGAAGGTCACGGACACACTCCCGGTGGCCGCGTTCGCCGACTCCACCAAGGTGGTGGTGGGCGAACCGGTGGTCGCCATCGGCAGCCCCCTCGGCAACCAGGGCTCGGTCACGGTCGGCGTGATCTCGGCCGTCCACCGAACGCTGACCGGGGTCGGCAGCGGGCGCGGCACGCCTGGCGAGAACCTGCCGGACGTGCTCCAGACCGACGCACCCATCAACCCCGGCAACTCGGGCG
>DHIW01000048.1:0-39859 GCA_002404015.1 Chloroflexi bacterium UBA4736 | reverse complement strand
TCAACCCCGGCAACTCGGGCGGCCCGCTGGCGGACGCCGCCGGCCGGGTTGTCGGTATGAACACGGCCGCCAGCACCAACGCCAACAGCATCGGCTTCGCCATCCCCAGCCTGGTCGCCAAGCGGATCGCGGAGGACCTGATCGCGGGCCGCACGCCCGGCCACCCCTACCTCGGCGTCTGCTACAAGCCGATCGAGGTGGCGCTGGCGGACGGCGACAACGTCAGCGGCTACGGTCTCGAGGTCACCAAGGCGCTGGCCGGCACACCCGCCGAGAAGGCCGGCTTCAAGGGCGGCGACGTGATCGAGAAGGTGGACGGGGTCGACCTCAACAACGGCCAGACGCTGGGTGGGCTCCTCCAGCTGCACAGCCCGGGCGACCAGGTGAAGTTCAGCGGCCTGCGCGGCACCAGCACCATGGACTACACCGTCACGCTGGGCGACCGGCCCGCGACCACCGGCACGACCACCGGCTGCTAGCTGGGCGCCGGCTGCTCCTCGTAGATCCCGGCTCCCAGCCGCCGGCCGCGCACCCGGCCGTTGTCGACCGCCACCCCTTCGGCCACCAGGCGCCGCGCCTGCTCCACGGTGTGGCTCGCGATCAGCCGGCCGTCTGCCCGCACCACCCGCCACCAGGGCAGGCCGCGGCTGCTCGCCAGGAGGCTGCCGACGGCCCGCGCGGCGCCCGGGTGGCCGGCCCTGGCCGCCACCTCGCCGTAGCTGACGACCTCGCCCGGCCGCAGCGCCAGGAGCGCGGCACGCACCGCCTCACTGAACCCAACCACTCTTAGAGTAGACGCTCTCATCAATTAAGCTGTCAGTCGTGGAGTACCGCATCGAGCAGCTTGCCCAGTCCGCCGGCGTGGCCGTGGACACGATCCGGTTCTACCAGGGCAAGGGCCTGCTGACCGCGCCCCGCCGGCAGGGCCGCGTGACATGGTACGGCGAGGCGCACCTGGACCGGCTGCAGCGCATCAAGCAGCTCCAGCAGCGCGGATTCACCCTCACGGTCATCCGGCGCTTCCTGGAAGGCGAGCTGGAGCCGTCCGACGAGGCGCTCGTGGCGGCGGTTACCGCGCCGGCCGCCCCGGAAACGCTGAGCCTGGACGAGCTGTCCGCGCGCAGCGGCGTCGCGGCCCCGCTGCTGAAGGGCCTGGAGCAGGCCGGCCTTCTGCTCCCGGCCGCCGACGGGGACGAGCCGCGCTATCCGGCGGCCGACCTGGCGGTGCTGGCCGCCGGTCTCAAGCTGGTTGAAGCGGGTGTGCCGCTAGGCGCGCTGATGGAGCTTGGGGCGCGCCATGCGGCGGCCGTTGAAACCACCGCGCGGGAGGCGGTCGAGCTATTCGACCGCCATGTGCGCGAGCGCATCCAGGCCGAGGGACGCTCGCCGGAGGCGGCCGAGCGCAAGCTGCTTGCGACGTTCAACGATCTCCTCGACGCCAGCGGCACACTCGTCCGCAAGCACTTCGAGCGCACGCTGCTGCGCGCGGCCAGGGAGCACATCGAACGGACGCACTGAGGACCTGGGAGCTCGACAGCACGCCCGACCTGGTCGACCTGGTGGGCGCCGCCAGGGACGCCGGGCAGGACGCGATGCTGGTCGAGCGGCCGATGCCGGACGCCGTCAGCGTGGCCGGCCTGGGCCGGGCCTACGAGATCGTCTCGACGCCGAACGGCGCCATCCTCGAGGACGCGGACGGGCGTCCGCTCGACCGTGAGGACGGCGCCGACCGGCTGCTGGCGGCCGCCCGCCTCTGGCGCCGGCTGGCGGAGCGGCTGCCGGGACCGAGTGGCCTTCCGGGCACGGGCCTGGTGGGCCTCGGCGGCTTCGCCTTCGACTCCAGCCGGGAGCCCGCCGAACCCTGGTCGGGGTTCCCAGCGCTGCTGTTCCGGGTGCCGGCGCTGGCCGTGACGCGGGTCCGGGGCCGCACCTTCGCCAGCGCCGCCTGCCCTGGGGCCGCCGGCCTGCTCGACCTGCAGCCGTCGTTCCGGGCCCCTGCCGCCCGCCACCTCGAGGTCGAGAGCGTCATCCCACCGGCGGACTGGTGCGCCTCGGTGGCGAGGGCGGCTGAGCGGCTGCGCGGGGGAGCGGCCGAGAAGGTGGTGCTGGCGCGCGAGGTGGTCGCTCACGGCGACGGCGTCGTCACGGCGGCCGCCGTGGCCAGGGCGCTGCGGGGCGCCTATCCGGCCTGCTTCACATACCTCCTGGGCGGGGCCGACGGGACCGCCCTGGCCGGCGCCTCACCGGAGCTGCTGGTCCGCCGCAGCGCGACGCTCGCGGTCTGCCAGCCCATGGCAGGCTCGGTGGCCCGCGGCGCCGACGAGGCCGAGGACGTGCGCCTGGCGGGCCGGCTGCTGGCCAGTGCCAAGGACGCCCGCGAGCACCGGGTCACGGCGACGGCGGTCGCCGAGGCCCTGCGGCCGCTCAGCCGGTCGGTGGCAGTCGGAGAGGCCGAGGTGGTGCGCTTCACGAATATCCAGCACCTGGCCACGACGATCAGCGCCGAGCTCTCGGATCCCCCGGCCAACCTCCTGGAGCTGGCGGCGGTCCTCCATCCCACCCCGGCGGTGGGCGGCTGGCCGCGGGCGGCGGCGATCCGACTGATCGGCGAGCTGGAGGGCATGGAACGCGGCTGGTACGCGGGCGCTGTGGGCTGGATCGACGGCCGTGGCGACGGCGAGCTGGCGGTCGCCATCCGCTGCGGCCTGCTCTGGCAGGACGGCGCCCGGCTCTACGCGGGGGTTGGCGTCATGCCCGATTCCGACCCCGCCTCCGAGCTGCGGGAGACCGAGCTGAAGCTGAAGGTCCTACTGGGCGCCCTCTCGGCTTAGGGCCTCCGCCACGGCCGCCCAGCAGGCCCGGTGGCCGCTCACGCTGTCCGCGCGCCCGAAGCGCACAGCCACCATGGTCGCCCGCTCCGCCAGCACCGCACCCCGCAGCGCACCTTCGAGGTCGGAAGCCCGCTCCACCGAGCAGAACTCCAGGCCGTAGAGCCGCGCCACGTCCTCGAGGCGCAGGCCCAGCGGGGTTCCGAAGAGCTCCTCGAAGACGTCCTCGTGCTCCGCCTGGGGCAGAAAGCTGAAGATGCCGCCGCCGTCGTTGTCGAGCACGATGAAGGCCGCGCGCAGCCCGTGCCGGCGGACGGCCCAGAGGCCGTTCATGTCGTGGTACAGGCTCAGGTCGCCGAGCAGGATCGCGGCGGGCCCCGGCTGCTCGGCGGCGGCGACGCCGAGGCCGGTCGAGACGAGACCGTCGATGCCGCTGGCGCCCCGGTTGCCGAGGACCAGCCGGCCGGGCGGGGCGGCTGGCCAGAACGTGTCCACGTCGCGGACCGCCATGCTCGAGCCGACGAACAGCGTCGCCCGCTCCGGGAGCGCTTCCGCCAGGGCGCGGACAGCCTGGCCCTCGTGAAGGGGCCCCCCGGCCAGCGTCTCGGCAAGGGCCCGGCCGGCGACCGCGTCCGCGGCCTGCCAGTCGGGGCGCCACCCGCCGGAGCGGGACGCGCAGGCCTCCAGCAGCGGCAGCGGATCGGCGGCAAAGACCTCCCTGGCGAGCACGTCGGGGTCGCGCCAGCCGCCGTCCGGATCGACCAGGAGGGTCGGGGCGCCCGCCCCGGCCAGCCAATGGTTGAGCGGCTTCGAGGTCGGGGTGGCGCCGACCCGCAGCACCAGGTCGGGCTGATGGAAGTCCGCCCAGCCGGGCGTCCTGAGCAGCGCCTCGTACGCGACCACGGTTCCGGGCAGGCGGAGCTGGGAGGTGGGCTCGGCGAGGACCGGGATGCCGAGTGCGATCGCGGCCGCACCGAGCCGCGAGCCGTCGCGCATCTCGCCGGCGACCAGGACCGGCCGCTCGGCCGAGGCAACGAGCTCCGCGAAACGCCGGCGCATGGCCGAGGTGGGCTGCTGGGAGCGGTGGACCGTGACGGCGCCGTCGGCGGCGACCGGACTGGGCGGCGCGCCCGGTTCCGGCGTCAGCGGCTCCTGGAAGGGCAGGTTCAGGTGGACCGGTCCCGGGGGTGTGCCGGCGGCTTCCGCCAGCGCCCGAGCCGCCAGCCGCCGCCAGTGACGGGCCGAGTCCGCGCCCGCCACTGGCGGCCCGGGGTCGCAGAACCAGCGCACGGCGGAGCCGTACAGGTGGTCCTGGTCGATCGCCTGGTTGGCCCCCACCCCGCGCAGCTCGGGCGGCCGGTCCGCCGTCAGCACGAGCAGCGGCGTTCGCGAGTAGGACGCCTCCACGACGGCAGGGTGGAACTCGGCAGCCGCGGTCCCCGACGTGCACAGCAGCGCCACCGCCCGCCCGGACGCCTTGGCCAGCCCGAGCCCGAAGAAGGAGCCCGAGCGCTCGTCCAGGTGCATCCAGACCCGGACGCCCGGGTGCCGGGCGAAAGCCATCGCCAGGGGCGCGGAGCGCGATCCCGGAGAGATGCAGACGTGCTCCAGACCCGATCCCACCAGCTGGTCCACGAAGGTGGCCGCGAACTCCTGGGTAACCTTGCCCTCAGCCATGGCCACCGTCACCTTCCTCCACGGCTTCACGCAGTCGGGCGAGAGCTGGGCCGAGCTGATCTCCCTGCTGCCACCAGGCCACGAGCTGCTCACGCCCGACCTGAGGGGCCACGGGCGCAATCCGGCGCCGGCCGCCGAACCGCACACGCTGGCGGCCGGCTGCGCCGACGTGGTCCGGCTCTGGGATCAGCGGGGGGTGGAGCGCTCGCACCTCGTCGGCTACTCGCTGGGCGGGCGGCTGGCGCTCCACCTCGCGGCGCGGCATCCCCAGCGCGTCCTCACGCTCACCGTGATCAGCGGCCACGCCGGCCTGGACGAGGCGGCCCGGCCGGCCAGGCTGCGGGAGGACCAGGCCCTCGCCGCCAAGATCGAGGCCAACGGGGTCGAGTGGTTCGCCGCGTACTGGGCGCTGCGGCCGCTGTTCGCCGGCCTGGCCCGGCGCGGCCCGGCCTTCCTGGAGGCGCTCGACGAGAGGCGGCGCCACAATCGCGCGGATGGCCTGGCGGCCTCTCTGCGCGGTATGGGCGCCGGCGCCACCGAGCCCTTCTGGGTGGCCCTGGGGGCGATCGACGCGCCGACCCTGCTGATCGCCGGCGCGGAGGACGAGAGCTACCTCAAGGCTGGGCGCCGGCTGGCCGGCTCGATCAAGGGCGCTCGACTCGAGGCGGTGCCCGGCGCCGGCCACGTCGTGCACCTCGAGCAGCCGGACGCGGTCGCCCGCCTCCTGGGCGCTCACCTGTCAAGCCGGTAGCGTTCGAGGGCGCCCCGGTCCAGCTCCACCCCCAGGCCGGGCCCGGCCGGGAGGTCCAGGTGGGGCTGCCCGGCGTCGAGCCCGCGGCCCAGGTCGGCGTCGAGCAGACCGACCGTCGCCAGCCCGCAGGCCAGCGGCTCCGCCTCCAAGGCGCAGGCCACGTGGAGGGCGGCCGCCAGCCCGATCGAGGTCTCGTGGCTGGAACCGATGCTGACCAGCCCGGGCGCGCCCCGCGCCAGGTCCAGGGCCGGCCGCGGCCCGCCGACGGTCGCCAGCTTCATGGCCAGGCCCACCCCGAGCGCCTTGAGCTCGGCGCCCTGGCCGGCCAGCGATTCGTCGGCGGCGATCGGCATGGGTACCCGAGCCGCCAGCTCGGCCCAGGCGCTGGCCGAGGCGCCCGCCGCCAGGGGCTGCTCGACCAGCTCCAGCCGGAATGGGGCCAGGCTGGGCAGCCGCTCCGAGGCCTCGCGCAGCGTCAGCCCGCCGTTGAGGTCGAGCCGCAGGCGGCCCGCGCGGCCGGCCGCCCAGCGGGCCGCGCCCAGCCGCTCCTGGTCCAGGACGCCGCCGCCGTTGGCGGCCTTCAGCTTGAAGCAGCTGAAGCCGGCCGCCGCCCAGCGTTCGACCTGCCGGGCGACCAGCTCCGGCCGGCGGTCGTTGATCAGCGCGCTGCACTCGACGCGGCGGCGCCGGATCCCACCCAGCCACTCGGCCAGCGAGACGCCGGCCTGGCGAGCCTCCAGGTCGAGCCGAGCTGTCTCCTCGGCCGCCCTGATGGCCGCTTCCCGGTCGCGGCCGGGCAGCAGGGGGGCTTCGCCCAGGCCTTCGACGCCGTCGCCGTGCTCGACCACGATCAGCGCCTCGTAGCGACCCTCCCCCATCGGGATCCGGACGGGGATCCGCTCGCGGCGCGCCGACGCCAGCTTCATGCCAGGACTCCGATCGTCCAGATCAGCGCGTACCAGATCTCCAGCTCGGCCGTCCGCTTCAGGGCCGTCACGAGCAGCTTGGGATCCGTGGCCGCGGACAGCCGGATCACGCCCCCGACCTGGACGAGCAGCAGCAGGGGCAGCAGCACGAAGCGGCCGGCCAGGCCGAGCCCGAAGGCGGCCGGCGCGCAGAGCAAGGCGGCGCCGAGCAGGGCGACCAGGAGGGACCGGGTCCGCCGGGGCCCCAGCCGCACGGCCAGGGTGCGCTTGCCCGCCTCGGCGTCGGTCGCGATATCGCGGAGGTTGTTGACGACCAGGATGGCGCAGGCCAGGAAGCCCATCGCGCAGCCGCCCGCCACGGCCAGCGGGGACAGGCGCAGCTCCTGGACGTACGCCGTGCCGACGGTGGCCAGAAGGCCGAAGAAGACGAACACGAACACCTCGCCCAGCCCGGCATAGCCGTAGGGCCGCGGCCCCCCGGTGTACAGCCAGCCGGCGGCGACCGCCAGGACGCCGGCGATCAGCAGGCGCCAGTCGGTGGCCAGGCTGAGGCCGGTCCCGACCAGGGCGGCCACCCCGAAGCAGGCGAAGGCGGCGGCCCGGACGCGGCCCGGCGCGACCACCCCGGATGCGGCCGCCCGGACCGGGCCTACGCGGCGGGGGGTGTCGGCGCCGCGCACGAAGTCCGAGTAGTCGTTGGCGTAGTTCACGCCCAGCTGCATGGCCACCGCGACCACCAGGGCGGCCAGTCCGGGCAGCAGCCGGGCACCGCCTTGGTGGGCGGCCACGGCCGTCCCGACCAGGACCGGCGAGACGGAGGCGGCCAGCGTCGCCGGCCGGGCTGCCAGCCACCACACCCGCGCCGGGCTCAGGCCGGGCCGCAGCGCGACGATGTTCATCCCCGCCTCACGGACGCTTGGGAAACCGCGAGAAGTCGGGCTTGCGCTTCTCGACGTAGGCGTCGCGCCCCTCCTGGGCCTCCTCGGTCATGTAGAAAAGGAGCGTGGCGTCGCCGGCCAGCTGCTGGATGCCCGCCAGACCGTCGTCGGCGGCGTTCATGCCGGCCTTGATCATGCGCAGCGCCAGCGGGCTGTGCTCCAGCATCCGGCGCGCCCAGGCCACCGTCTCGTCCTCCAGCTGGTCGAGCGGGACGACCTTGTTGACCAGGCCCATCTCGAGCGCCTCCCGGGCGTCGTACTGGTCGCAGAGGAACCAGATCTCGCGCGCCTTCTTCTGACCGACGATCCGGGCCAGCAGCCCAGAGCCGTAGCCGCCGTCGAAGCTTCCCACCCGCGGGCCGGTCTGGCCGAAGCGGGCGTTCTCGGCCGCGATGGTGAGGTCGCAGACGATGTGCAGGACGTGGCCGCCGCCGATGGCGTAGCCGGCCACCATCGCGATCACTGGCTTCGGCGTGCGCCGGATCTGGACCTGCAGGTCCAGGACGTTGAGGCGGCCGATGCCGCTGGGGTCGCGGTAGCCGTCGTCGCCTCGGATCCTCTGGTCGCCGCCCGAGCAGAAGGCCTCGGTGCCCGCGCCGGTCAGGATGATCACCCCGATCTCGGGGTCGTCGCGCGCGATCGTGAAGGCCTGGCTCAGCTCGAAGAGCGTGACGGGCCGGAAGGCGTTGCGGACCTCGGGGCGGTTGATGGTGATCTTGGCGATGCCGTCGAGGGTGTCGTACCAGATGTCCTCGTACTCGCCGCTGCGCTTCCAATCGTTCAAGTCAACACTCCTAGAGCAGTCGCTAGTATGGTCCCCATCGTAGACGATCCGCTGCTTCAAGTAGCCCGCCGGCAGGGGCCCCGGCGGGCCCTCGTGGACCGCGGCTCGGGGTTCTGGGTCAGCTGGTTCGACCTGGACGGCCTGGCCCACGAGTGGGCTCGGCGCTTTCGCAGCCTCGGCCTCCTGCCGGGGCAGCGGGTGGCGGTAGTCGAGCCGGCAGGCGTGACTTTCGCGGCCCTCTTGCATGGCTGCCTAAAGGTCGGCGCGGCCCTCGTCCCGATCTCCCCCGGCGCCCCCGCTCCCGAGCTGCGCCGCATCCTGGCCGACGCCCGGCCCCGGCTGCTGGTGCGAGCGGGCGAGGTCAGCGAGCCACCCGCGCCCGCGGCCGGGACCCCTGGTGACGCGGCCGTCGTCTACACCTCGGGGACGACCGGGGCCGCCAAGGGTGTGCGGCTGACGCTGGCCAACCTGGTCGCGTCCGCGGAAGGCTGCCAGGAGAGCCTGGGCTCGAACGAGTCCGACCGCTGGCTGCTCTGCCTCTCGCCCCACCACGTCGGCGGCCTGTCCATGTTCCTGCGGAGCGCGCTGGCCAACCAGCCGCTGGTCACGCTGCCTCGCTTCGAGGAGCGGGCGGTCCTCGAAGCGATCGCGGCCGAGCACGTGACCCTGGTCTCCCTGGTGCCGACGATGCTGGTCCGGCTCCTGGAGGCGGGTGGGCTGGAGACCCTGCGCGGGCTGCGCGCGATCCTGCTGGGGGGCGCCCCCGCGCCGGCGGAGCTGGTCGCGCGCTGGGCGGCGGACGGGATCCCGGTCTGTCCCAGCTACGGACTCACGGAGACCGGCTCCCAGGTGGCCACCGTGCCGCCAGGCCGGGCAGCCGAGCTGGCCGGCTCAGCCGGCTTCCCGCACAGCCGCGCCCTGGTCGAGATCGTGGACGGAGAGATCGTGGTCGGCGGCCCAGTCCTCTCCCCCGGCTACCTGAACCCGGGGTTCGAGCCCGCGCCCGCCGGCGGGCGCTTCGCGACCGGCGACCTGGGCCGGCTGGACGAGACAGGAGCCCTCTGGGTGCTCGGCCGCCAGGACGACACCATCATCACCGGCGGCGAGAACGTCCACCCGGAGGAGGTCGAGGCCGTGCTACGCGCCTGCCCGGGCGTGGAGGACGCGGCCGTCTTCGGTCGCGACGACCCGACCTGGGGCCAGGTCCTGGAGGCCGTGGTGGTGGGCAGCGCCGACGCGGCGGCCATCACAGCCTGGTGCGGCGAGAGGCTGCCCTCGTTCAAAATCCCGCGTCGCATCCATTTTTCCCAGGTCCTGCCGAGAAACAGCGCAGGAAAGCTGTTAAGGGGGTCCCATTTCCGAAGCCCTGAGCTACATTAGCCCGCGAGATGGAGGGAATCCGCAGGGTCACCTGCACTGCACTGAGTCTGTTCGGTCTTCTGGTCATGCCGGTCGCGACGTCGTCGGGCGACATCGTCAACGACTACATGGACGGCCTCGGCCAGTTCGAGAACGCCATGGCAAGCACGAACTGGGCCGGCTACATCGTCCCCACCGGAGTCGGGCACACCTCGGCGGCGTCGGCCGGCTGGACGGTTCCGGCGGCTTCTCGGCACAACGGCCAGGCCGGAGACGCCTCCAGCTGGGTCGGCATCGGCGGCTTCTCGGCGCACACGCTGATCCAAGCAGGCACGCAGTCCGACGTGGACGCCGCCGGCAACACCACCTACTTCGCGTGGTGGGAGAAGGTGCCCGACACCCAGCCCGCTCGCGTGGTCAGGCTCAGCGTCCACCCCGGCGACCGCATGCGCGTGTCGCTGCTCGAGACCTCGCCCGGCCTGTGGCGGATCTCGATCGTGAACCAGAGCACCGAGCACCGCTTCTCGACAACGACGAGTTTCGCGTCGTCGAAGGACAGTGCCGAGTGGATCGTAGAGCGACCCGTCTTCGTGGACGCCGCCGGCCACCATGCGCTGACCGAGCTGCCGCAGCTGAACCAGGCCGGGTTCGACGGAGCCAGGCTCAACGGCGCCAACGTCAAGCTGCCGATCATGTTCCAGATCCACATGCTGAACAACGCCCACACCGGCCTGGAAGCCTTCACTTCCCTGCCCAGCACTGAGGGCAACAGCTTCGCGGTCTGCACCTACGCCACCAGCTGCGCCGCTCCGGCCCCTCGCCACGGCGAAGGCCAGGACAACAACGACCAGCAGGGCGACCACCAGGGTGACACCCAGGGCGACAACCAGAACTAGCCCGGCTAGCTTCCCGCCAGCTCTCTCAACAGCAAATCGACCTCGGCCCGGCGCGAAGCCGGGTCGGGGCCGACCGGGCTGAACGCCAGCACCGGCGTCCTGAGCCCCGCCCGCCGGTAGGCGGCCAGCCCCTCCGCGATGCGGTCCACCTCGCCCACCAGCAGCAGCTCGGCCACCATCGCCCCCGAGACCTGCCCCACCGCACCGGCCCGGTCGCCGGCCTGCCAGCGCTCCTGGATCGCCTTCACCTCCTCACCGAAGCCCTGCCGCTCCAGTGACCGCGCGTAGAAGGGCACCAGCGCGTACGTCGTGAGCGCCCGACGCGCAGCCACCACCGCCTCCTCGCTTCCGCCGCGAATGACGACCAGCCGCGCCACCGAGTCCAGCTCGCGGCCCACCTGGCGCAGCAGGTCGGGGATGATGCGGGGCCCGGCCAGGAAGAAGATCACCCCGTCGGCCAGCTCGCCCGCGGACTGCAGCATCTTGGGGCCCAGCGCGGCCAGGTAGATGGCCGGCGGCTCTGCCGGCGGGCGGGCCAGCCGCATGTTGCCGTGGCGCTCACCGGCCAGGAGCGCCCGCACGGCCACCGCCGTCTCCCGGGTTCGGGTCAGGGGCTGCGCGAACGGCACCCCCAGCCACTGCTCCACGACCACCGGGGTCGAGGAGCCGATGCCGAGCACGAACCGGCCCGGCGCCAGCTCCGCCATGGCCGCGGCGTGCATCGCGAGCAGGCCGGGGGGCCTGATGAACACCGGGATGATGGCGGTGCCCACGCGCAGCCCGGTGACGGCGGCAACCGCCGCCAGCGGGGTGAACCCGTCGAGCCCGTTCACCTCCATGCTCCAGGCGTCCGTGTAGCCGAGCTCCTCGGCCAGCCGGGCAAAGTCCGGCAGCTCGGAGAGGGGGACGTCCTCCAGGGGCACGCTGACTCCGAGCCGGCCGCTAATCGACGCGCACCAGCCGCTTCGCCTTCAGCTCGGACCGGGGCAGCGTGCCCGCGGGGACCTGCCGGCAGTCGACCCTGACGCCCAGCGCGATGCGCAGCTCGCGCGCCAGCTGCTCCGCCGGCGTGGCGCCGTCCGAGCACTCGAGGACCAGCGTCACCTCGTCCATCTGGCGCGACCGCCGGTGCTCGATCACGTACTCCACGACCTCCGGGTGGCGGCGCACGATGTCCTCCACCTGGGAGGGATAGAGGTTGATGCCGCGGACGGTGAACATGTCGTCCACGCGGCCCCGGATGCCGCCCACGAGCTTGGCGAACGGGCTGCCGCAGGAGCAGGGCTCGCGGCTCAGCTCCGCCCGATCGCCCGTCCGGTAGCGGATCAGGGGCGAGCCCCAGCGGCCGAGGTTGGTCGCCACCAGCTCGCCGTCGAGCACCTCGAACACGAACTCGGATTCAACCAGGTGGACGCCGTCGCGGGCACCGCAGCTGAACCCGGTCGGACCCAGCTCCGTCATCCCGGTGTGGTCGAAGCATTCCGCCCGCAGCGCGGTCTCGATGGCGGCCCGGGTGCCCGGGATGCTGGCGCCTGGTTCGCCCGCGTTGATCGTGATCCGCAGCGCCGAGGAGCCGAGGTCGCCGCCCAACTCGGCGGCTGTCTCCGCCAGCCGGAGCGCGTAGGTCGGCGTGCAGAGCAGGACCGTGGCGCCCAGCTCGGTGATCGTCCGCACGCGCTGCTCGGAGCTCATGGCGCCGCCGGCGATCACCATGGCGCCCAGGCGCTCGGCCCCGCCGAAGGCCGACCAGAAGCCGATGAACGGCCCGAAGGAAAAGGCCAGGAAGATCCGGTCGGCCGCGCCGACACCGGCCGCCCGGTAGACGTGGTCGGCCCAGATCCGCCGCCACCAGTCCCAGGATTCGGCGGTATCGAGCCAGTGCAGCGGCTGGCCGCCGCTCGACCCCGAAGTCTGGTGCAGGCGCACGTAACTCTCGAGCGGATGGGTCAGGTTGCTGCCGAAGGGCGGGTGGGCCATCTGGTCGGCCACCAGCTCGGACTTGGTCGTGAAGGGTAGGCGCTCGAAGTCGTCCCAGCCTCGGACGCCGTGCAGGCGCGCCCGGTAGAAGGGGTTGCTCCGCAGCACCTCGGGCAACCGCCGGCGGACTCGCTCGAGCTGCTCAGCCCTGGTCGCGTCGAGGGAAGAGGTGGACGATCTTGGCATAGTCCTCGGGAGTGTCGACGTCGTCGGGGCGGCCGCTGGCGACAACAGTATCGAGCAATTCCGGGCGCCGATCGAACAGCGGGCGGGCGCCCGTGTCGCCGGTCAGGGCCACCAGCTCCGGCCACAGGCTGCGGTCCAGGAGAACGGGCGGCTGCCAGTCCCTCCGCTCGCCGTAGGCCGCGGCCAGCGCCGGACGGGCGCCTTCCCGGCGCCAGGCGCGGAGCAGAATCCCGACGGTGCGGGAGCCGACGAGCGGTTGGTCTCCCAGCATGACCAGCGCGCCCGCCATGTCTTCGGGCATCGACTGCAGGCCGACCTTGAGGGAGCTGGCCTGGCCCGTGGCGGCGTCCGGGTTGAGGACGCAGGTCGCGGAGCTGCCGATGGCCGCACGAACCTCCTCGGTGGAGTAGACGGCGTTGACGAGGTGGCAGCCGCCCTCGGAGGCGGCTTCGATCACATGGCAGACCAGGGGCTGGCCGCCCGCGTCGAGCAGCAGCTTGTTGCTGCCCATCCGGCTGCCCGCGCCGGCCGCCAGCACGACCGCGCCCACCGGCAGCGCCCAGGTGGCGAGGCGGTCGAACTCGGGGTGGTCTGAGTTGAGCCACTCGACCTCGGCGCCCGCCTCCAGGCCGGCTTCGGCGAACTCTCGCATCCGAGCCCGGTCGCCGTCGCAGACCAGCAGGCGGCGGCCCGCCATGAGGGCCAGGTCGGGGACCTCCTCGGGGAGTGCGATGACCGCCAGCGCGCGGCAGTCGGGCCGGGCGTCGAGGTGGTCGAGGGCAGCCTCGAGGTCGCGGCCGCGCACCACGACCACGTGCGGCTCGCTGGGCTCGCGGTACACGCGGTCACGCAGCGGCAGGTCGAGATCGCTCATCAGGTAGACCATGCGTCCTGCCGGGCAGGTTACCGTTTGGGGCACTTATCCTGATCGGGTGCCCATCCTCGGCGGCCATGTGGACTCGAGCGGAGGGCTCCACCTGGCGTTCGAACGCGCCGCCGCCATGGGGTTCGAGTCGATCCAGGTCCACCCCACGCCGCCCAACTACTGGGGCTCCCCGAAGCTGGACGACGACCGCGTCGAAAAGTTCCGAGAAGCGGCCGCCGCGGCGGGCAACCCGCCCTTCTACTTCCACGCCGTGTACCTGATCAATCTCGCCGGCGACGACGCCACGCTGCGCCAGCGCTCGGAGAGCACGCTGGCCGGCTATCTGGCCGCCGCCGACACGCTTGGCATCTCGGGGGTCGTCTTCCATACCGGCAGCCACAAGGGGGCCGGCTTCGAGACCCGGCTGCCGACCATCACCGAGCACCTGAAGCACGTCATGGAGCGCGCCGATCCCCAGCAGGCGCGGCTGCTGATCGAGAACAACGCGGGCCAGGGCGGCTGCGTGGGGGCCCGCTTCGAGGAGATCCGGGCCATGCTGGACGCGGTCGGCGATCCCCGGATCAACGCCTGCTTCGATACCTGCCACGCCTTCGCGTCGGGCTACGACGAGCGCACCCCCGAGGCAGCCCGCCAGACCCTGGACGACTGGACGCGCGTGGTTGGGCTCGACCGCCTCGAGGCGGTGCACTGCAACGACTCCCAGACCGGCCTGGGCTCGAACCGCGACCGCCACGCCAACATCGGGGATGGCGAGATCGGCGAGGCCGGGTTCGCGGCGCTACTCAAGGATCCCCGGCTGGCCAAGGTGCCGTTCATCCTCGAGGTGCCCGGCTTCGACGGGCGCGGCCCTGACGCCCGCAACCTCGAGATCCTGAGGCGGCTGGCCGGCTGAATGTCACCCCCAGAAATCTGGCGATTTTCGGGGGACCCCGACTAGATGGCGCGAGTCGAGATAGCCGGGGGCGAGCTGACCGTCCACGTGGAGGGCCTGGACAAGGTGCTGGCCCTCCGCAGCCAGCTGCACATCCCGCTCGCCCACGTGAAGGGCGTCTCCACCGACGTGGCCCAGATCGCGGACCGGTTCAAGAGGTTCGCCGCCTTCCGGGTGGGCACGAACGTGCCCGGGCTCGTGCGCGCCGGAACGTTCTACGAGGAGGGCGGCTGGGTGTTCTGGGACGTCCACGACCTCAACTCGGCCCTGCTGATCGAGCTCAGCCACGAGCACTTCCGGCAGCTCGTGATCCAGGTCCCCGACCCGGAGGCCGCGGCGGCCTCGATCAGCAGGCGCTGGCGGCCGGCTAGGCCCGCCGACCCGAGCGGGCGAACAGGAGCATCGCCCCCAGCAGCGCGGCCACCGCCGCGGCCGCCGTCTTCCCGCTCCCGCCCGCCCAGGTGACCAGGAAGAGAGTGCCGGCAAGGGCGGGGATCCAGAGCAGGCCCGCGACTTCGGGCCGGCCCCAGGACCGGTAGCGGCGGGCGTCCATTACGAGCTCGCGCGGGAGCGGCTCATCGCTGTCCAGGGGTGCGAACGCCCTGTACATGCTCCGCCGTTCCAGGCTCCGGAGCTCAGATCCCGGCGACTGGGGGCCGCTCACGCAACGACTTTACGCCTGGCTTCGCGCATGTAGCCGCCGGAGCCGCCGAACCGGACCGCCGTGACCTCGGCCATGATGCCGAGGGCGGTCTCCTCGGCGCTGCGGCCGCCCAGGTCGAGCCCGATCGGGCCGTGGATGCGGCCCAGCTGCTCCTCCGTGAAGCCCTCGCCGCGCAGCGCGTCGAAGCGGTTCTGGTTGGTCTTCCGAGAGCCGATGGCGCCGATGTAGCCGGCGTCGCCGGCGAGGGCGGCGCGCAGCGCGGGGAGGTCGAACTTGGGATCGTGGGTGAGTATCACCACCGCGGTGGCGTGATCGACGCGCACCTTCTTCAGGCCCTCGTCGGGCCATTCGACCAGCACCCGGTCGGCGTCCGGAAAGCGCTCAGCCGTCGCGAATTTGGCCCGGGCGTCGATCACGACCACCCGATAGCCCATCAGCTTGGCCAGCCGGTGGAGCGGGATCGCGATATGGATGGCGCCCACGATCACCATCTGGCTGGGCCGGTGGAAAGGCTCCCGGAACCAGTCCCCCTCGCGGCTGGGCAGCTCGCCTTCGGGGCTGCCTTCGACCAGCTCGGTCTCCCCGGTCTCCAGGTGGGTCCGCAGCAGCGCCGGGGACTCGGCCTCGAGGGCGTCCAGGAGACGGTCGTGGACCTCGGCGGCGGGCTGGATGAACACTTCGATGTGGCCGCCGCAGGCCAGCCCGACCTCGAACGCGACGTCGTCGGCCACGCCGAACGCGACCAGCTTGGGGCGGCCGCTCTTCAGGACCTTCTGGGCCTCCTCGAAGACGGCTCCCTCGATGCAGCCGTTGGAAACCGAGCCCGCCAGCTTGCCGGAAGCGGTGACGACCATCTTGGAGCCGAGGGGGCGCGGACTCGAGCCCCAGGTCTCCACGACGGTGGCGATGGCCACCCGCTCACCTGCTCTCCGCCACTCCCGGACCTCGTCGTGAACTTCGCGCATATCTACTTTCTAGCCGGCCTCCGCTTATCCAAACCGGCCAGCAGCCTTCCCAATTCATCCAGGGCCTGCACATTGTGGGCCGCCAGGAAGTCGTCGGTGTGCGGCAGGGCGGCCGCCATCCCCCGCGTCAGCGGCTCGTAGCCCTTCGACCCGAGCAGGGGATTGAGCCAGATCAAGCGGTGGGAGGAGCGGCGCAGGCGCTCCAGCTCGTGCTCGAGCTGCTGGGGGTCGCCGCGATCCCAGCCGTCGCTGACCACGATCACCACGGCCCCGTGGCCCAGCACGCGGCGTGCCCACTTGCGGTTGAACTCGGCGATGGCCTGGCCGATCCGCGTGCCGCCGCTGAAGTCGTGGACGCTCTTCCCCACCCCGGCCAGCGCGCGGTCGAGGTCGCGCTGGCGGAGCAGGCGCGTGATCCGGGTGAGCCGGGTTGAGAAGACGAAGGTCTCCACGTCCTCCCGCCGCGCGATCGCGTGGGCGAAGATAAGCAGCAGCCGCGAGTAGCGCTCCATGGAGCCGCTGACGTCGCAGAGGAGGACGAGCGGACGGCGCCGCACTCGCTGCTGGCGGTGCAGGAGGCGGACCAGCTCGCCGCTGGAGCGGATCGACTGCTGCGCCGTCCGCCGGAGGTCGATTCGGCCGGACTTGGCCGGCCGGAGCCGGCGGGTGCGGCGCTCGGCGATCCGCCAGGGCGCCTGCTGGAGCAGCCGCCTCACCTGCTCGGTCTCCTCCCAGCTCATGTCCTCGAAGTCCTTGCGCCGCAGCAGCTCCTCGGCGCTGTAGCCCGAGCTGGTCGGGGGCACCCCCTCGCCCTCCTGCTCGCGCTTCATCTGGGAGCGGTTGAGGCCCAGGGCGTCCAGCCAGGCCTTGGCCCGCTGGGGGTCCATCGGCAGCGGCCGGCTGCGCCCGGGGACCTGGCCCGCCACGGCGCGGGGGTCGGGCGGCGCCCAGAAGATGTCGAAGGCGGCCTCGAAGACCGGGAGCTCTTCCTTCCTGCTGACGAAGACCGCCCGGAGGCCGTTGCGGAAGTCGGCCTGGTTGCGGAGGTCGAGCTGGCCCAGGGCCCGGGTGGCGTCGGTCAGGCGGCCAGGGCCGGCGTCCAGGCCCGCGTCATGGAGCAGGCGGGCGAATCCCGCCAGGCGGGGCAGCAGGTCGGGGCGGCTGTCAGCCACCTCTCGCTTTTTCGACCAGCGCGGGGATGGACTCCCGGGCCCGCTCCAAGTCCTCCTGATACTTGAGCGCGGCCCCCAGCGTCGCGTCCACCAGGCCGGCGTCCAGGCGGGTGGCTCCGAGCACGGCCAGCGAGCGGGCCCAGTCGAGCGTCTCTGCCACGCCCGGGACCTTGTAGAGGTCCATCTCGCGCAGCCCGTGCACTAGGGCGGTGACCTCGCGCGCCAGCTGCTCGGCCGCCTCGGGAGCGCGGGCGCGCACGATCGCGATCTCCTTCTCCAGGCCCGGGTAGTCGATCCAGTGGTACAGGCAGCGCCGCTTCAGCGCGTCGTGGACCTCGCGCGTGCGGTTGGACGTGATGACCACGAACGGCGGCCGCTGGGCCGTGATCGTGCCCAGCTCGGGGATGCTGATCTGGAAGTCGCTCAGCACCTCGAGCAGGAAGGCCTCGAACTCCTCGTCCGAGCGGTCGATCTCGTCGATCAGCAGGACCGGGGGCACGGGGTCGTCGTTGTCGATGGCGTCCAGCAGGGGCCGGCGGAGCAGGAACTCGTGGCTGAAGATCTCCTGCTCGGCCACCCTGCGGTCGGCGGTCTCGTTGAGGAGCCGGATGTGAAGGAGCTGGCGAGGGTAGTTCCACTCGTACACCGCGTGGGCGATGTCGATGCCCTCGTAGCACTGCAGGCGGATCAGGCGGGCGCCCAGGACGTCGGCCATGACCTTGGCCGCCTCGGTCTTGCCGACGCCCGCCTCGCCCTCGATGAAGAGCGGCTTGGCCAGCTTGAGGGCCAGGAAGATGGAGGTCGCCAGGGCGCGGTCACCGATGTAGCGGCGCTCGCCCAGGCGCTCGAGGACCTCGTCGATGCTGGCCGGCACGCGCGGCGAAGCCACTTCCGTCATGTTCGTTAAGCCTAATCGGAAGCGGTTACCGGCCCGCCCGGCCAAACGCCGGGCGGGCGGTGCGCCTAAGCCTGGGCCTGCTGGATCGCTCGCTTCGTCAGGACTCGGGCGAGGTGCTTCTTGTACTCGGGGGTGGCCCGGATGTCGCCGCTCGGGCTGAGGCCGTCGGATGCGTGCTCGGCCGCCTCCTCCGGCGAGGAGCCCGAAGCCAGGGCCTGCTCGACCGCCGTCGCGCGGACCGGCGTCGGGCCCACGTTTGTCAGGCCGATGCGCCAGCCGCCGTTCACCTGCTGGGCAGCGGCCGCGACGATCGCCCAGTCGAACAGGCGGCGCCGGAACTTGATGTACTTGTGGGCGCCGCTGGCGACCGGGAAGACCACCTCGCAGACCAGCTCATTGGCCTCCAGGGGGGTCGTGAAGAGGTCCTGGAAGAAGTCCTTGGCCGCGATGCGCCGGGTGTTGGTGACGATCTCGGCGTCCAGCATGAGCGCCAGCGTGGGGTAGTCCCCCGCCGAGTCGGCGTGCGCGACGACGCCGCCGATCGTGCCCATGTTGCGGACCTGGTTGTCGCCCACCTCGTTGGCGATCTCGGCCAACATCGGCAGGTTCTGCTTCACCGTGTCGGAGTTCTGGATCTCGACGTGCCGGGTCAGCGCCCCGACCCGGAGCTTGCCGCCCTCGGCGTGGATGTAGTTCAGCTCCTTGATCGAGTTGACGTCGATCAACGCCGACGGCTGCGCCAGGCGGAGCCGCATCAGGGGGATGAGGCTGTGGCCGCCCGCCAGTACCTTGGCGTCCTCGCCGTACTTGCCGAGCAGTTCGGCGGCCTCCTGCACGGAGCCCGCCCGCGCGTATTCGAATGCGGCAGGGATCATGACTTGCGGGCCTCCTGAATCTGCTTCCAGAGCCGGTCTGGGCTGGCCGGCATGTCCACGTGCTTGATGCCCAATGGCTTGAGTGCGTCGCAGACCGCGTTGATGACGGCGATGCTGGACGCGATCGTCCCCGCCTCGCCGATGCCCTTCACCCCGAGCTCGTTGGTGGGGCTGGGCGTGACCGTGCTGTCGAGCCAGATGGGCGGGATCTCGTTCGCCGTCGGCACGCTGTAGTCGAGAAGGGTGCCCGTCTTGAGCTGCCCGTCGTCGCCGTAGATGACCTCTTCGAACAGCGCCTGGGCGATGCCCTGGACGATGCCGCCGTGGAGCTGGCCCTCCACGATCATCGGGTTGATGACGTTGCCGCAGTCGTCGACCGCGACGTACTTGATCAGGTCCACGCTGCCCGTCTCGGGGTCGACCTCGACGATGCAGATGTGGGCCCCGAACGGCCAGACCAGGTTCGACGGGTCGTAGTAGGACACCGCCTCGAGCCCCTGCTCCATGCCCTCCGGCAGGCCCATCCCATAGGCCGCGAAGGCGATCTCGCCGAAGGCCTTGGCCCGGTCCGGGCTGCCTTTCACGTAGAAGCGGCCCTGGTCGAACTCGACGTCCTCCTCGGCCGCCTCGAGGATGTGCGCCGCCAGCTTCTTGGCCTTCTCGACCACCTTCTGGCCGGCCACGCGAAGCGCCATCCCGCCCACGGCGAGCGAGCGGCTGCCGTACGTGCCGAAGCCGAAGGCGGTGCCCTCGTTGGTGTCGCCGTGGTGCATCTCGATCGCGTCATAGGGCACGCCGAGAGTGTCGGCCAGGATCTGAGCGAACGTGGTGTCGTGGCCCTGGCCGTGCGAGTGCGTCCCGACGTAGGCCGCCACCGTGCCGGTGGGGAAGACCCTGACCTGCGCCGACTCGACGAGCGCCAGGCCGCCTGTCGCGCCCGCGGTCGCCGCGCTGGGACCGAAGCCGCAGAGCTCGATCCAGGTGGAGATGCCGATGCCGATGTAGCGGCCCTTCTGGAGCGCCGCCGCCTGCTCCTGCCTCACCTGGTCGTAGCCCGCGATCTCCAGGGCCTTGGCCAGCGAGCCCTCGTAGTTGCCGGAGTCGTACACCAGCGCGAACGGGCTCGTGTAGGGGAACTCCGTGATGAAGTTCTTACGCCGGATCGCGGCCTTGTCCATGCCGATCTCGTCGGCGAAGAGGTCCACGATGCGCTCGATCGCGTGCGTGGCCTCGGGCCGGCCGGCTCCCCGGTAGGGGTCGGTGGGCACCTTGTTCGTCAGCACGCCGACCGTACGGGTCGCCACGTGCTTGATGTCGTAGGCGCCGTTGGCGACCAGGCAGGCGCAGGGCTGGAAGGCCCCGAACGTGCCCACGTAGGCGCCGGCGTCGAGGTACTGAACAACCTTCATTGCGAGCAGCTTGCCGTCGCGGTTGCCGGCCAGCTCGACGTCGAAGATCTGGCCGCGACCGTGCGTGGTGGTCTGGATGCTCTCCGTTCGGGACTCGATCCATTTCACCGGCCGGTTGAGAAGCCTGGCCGCCGCGGGGACCAGGTAGTCCTCGGGGTAGGGGCAGATCTTGCTGCCGAACCCGCCGCCCACGTCCGGAGAGATGACGCGCACGCGGTTCTCCGCCAGCCCCATCGAGCCGCCCACCCAGAGCCGGAGCAGGTGTGGGTTCTGGCTCGAGATCCAGATCGTGAGGGTCTGGTCGCCGCGCAGGAACTCGGCCATCACGCCCCGCGTCTCCATCGGGGTCGGGGCCAGACGCTGCTGGAGGATGCGCTGCTTGACCCGGACCTCCGCCGCCGCGAAGACGGCCTCGTCGGTCGGGCTGTACTCGAGGTCCCAGGCCACGTTGTCGGCCAGGTCGAGGTGGACCTTGGGCGAGCCCGGTGCCATCGCCTCCTCGAGGTCCATCACCGCCGGCAGCTGCTCGTAGCTGACGTCGATCAGCTGCGCCGAGTCGGCCGCCTGGGCTTTGGTCTCGGCAACCACGACGGCCACCGGCTCGCCCTGGAAGCACACCTCCGACTTGGCGATCGGGAATCGCTCCGGCACGGTCTTCTTCTCGGCCACGAACGCGGGCGCCACCGGGTGCGTGCCGGCCAGCACAGCCTCGAAGTCCTTGGCCGTCAGGACCGCCACGACGCCGGGCGCCTTGGTGGCCTCGGTGACGTCGATCGAGAGGACCTTGGCGTGCGCGTAAGGGCTGCGCACGATCGCCATGTGCACGGTGCCAGGGCGAACGAAGTCGTCCACATAGCGGCCCTGGCCGCTGACGAGACGGGGATCCTCGCGGCGGTGGATCTTGGCGCCGATCATCTGGGTGATCGCCATCTCTCTACTCCCCGCTGGTGGTGGCGGCAGGGGCGCTCTGCCCCGTGCGTGCGCCCTGGCCGGTGCCCATCGTCTGGGACGCCGTCTTGACCGCCTTGACGATGTTCACGTAGCCGGTACAGCGGCAGAGGTTGCCCTCGAGGCCCTTTCGGATCTCATCCTCGCTGGGGCTGGGGTTCTGGTCCAGGAGGTAGGCCGCCGCCATGATGAACCCGGGTGTGCAGTAGCCGCACTGAAGGCCGTGCTCGTTCCAGAAGGCTTCCTGGATCGGGTGCAGGGTGCCGTCGGCGGCGGCCATGCCCTCGATCGTCTTCAGGTCCCTGCCTTCGGCCTGGACCGCGAACATGGTGCAGCTCTTCACGGCCTTGCCGTCCACATGGATGGTGCAGGCGCCGCACTGGCTCGTGTCACACCCGACGTGCGTCCCGGTCAGACCGGCCACGTCTCGCAGATAGTGCACGAGGAGGAGTCGCGGCTCGACCTCGTCCTCCCGGCGCTGGCCGTTCACGGTCGTCGAAACCTTTTGCTTCATACGGAACCTCCCTGGCTCAGATGAACAGTCGAAAACCGAGTCCGTAGAAGAGCCTTGTCACCAGGGCTCACGTTCGTGGCGCTCGAACGGAAAATGGGCACACCCCCCAACACGACGGACCAACCCCTAGAAAGCCAGCCAAGTATATTCGTGATACAGAGACATGCAGATAGAGAACGAGTTCGCCGTCGCCGCCGCGCCCGAGAAGGTGTTCGCCTTCCTCCTGGACGTGAACCGCGTCGTGAAGTGCATGCCGGGCGCCGAGCTCTCGGAGGTTGTCGACCCGGACACGTTCAAGGGCAAGGTCAAGATCAAGGTCGGCCCCATCACGGTCGCCTACAACGGCACCGCGCGCATCGCTGAGCGCGACGCGGCCGCCCGCACCGCGACGCTGGAGGCCGACGGCCGCGAGACGACGGGCCCCGGCTCGGCGCGAGCCAAGGCGCTCATGTCCGTCCTCGAGGCGGACAGCGGCTCGACGGTCAGGATCGCCACCGACTTCACGGTGGCCGGCCGCGTCGCCAACTTCGGCCGGGGCGTGATGGAGGACGTGTCCAAGCGCCTGGTCGGCCAGATGGCGGACTGCATCAAGGCCACGCTGGAAGAGCCGGACGTGGCCCCGGCAGAGGCCGAGCTGGCAGAGGCTGGCGCCCGGCCGGCTGAGGCCGCCGAGGTCGGCGGCGCGCCGATGGCCGCCGCGGCCACCCCCGTGCGCGAGGTGCCCCAGGCCAAGCCGGTCAATGCACTCTCGCTCTTCTTCTCGATCCTCTGGGACCGGATTCGGCGGCTCTTCGGCAGCCGAAGCTAGCGGGACACTCGTTGGGAAAGCCGAGCTTCGAGCAGTTCTACGCCGTCAGCCGGTTCAGCATGCACGGCAACGTCGGGTTCTCCCCGGATGGCACCGAGGTCTCCTATGCGCACGACGGCTCCGGCCAGTTCAATCTCTACCGCCAGCCGGTCAAGGGCGGCGCCGCTCGCCAGCTGACCGAATTCGTCGACGACGCAGCGCGCCATCACGTCTGGACACCCAGCTGCTTCGTCCTCGGCGTGGACCACCACGGCGACGAGAAGTGGCAGCTGAACAGGCTGGCGCACGAGGGCGGCCGGCCGGCCGACATGACGCAGCGCCCGGACGTCCAGTATGTGGCGCCGCCGGAGGCGCTTCACGAGGACGGCAATCGCCTGGCCTTCATGGGCAACGCCACGCGCCCCACGGACATGAGCATCTACCTGCTACATGTCCAGGACGGTGAGATCCAGCCGCTGATCGAGGACAACGGCAACTGGGGCCCCGGTCCCTGGCACCCGGACGGGCGCCGGCTGGCGGTCGGGCGCAGCCACGGCAACACCGACCAGGACGTGTACGCGCTCGACACGTTGAGCGGTGAGCGGCAGCTGCTGACGGAGCACCAGGGCGAGGAGGTCAACCGGGCCGTCGGCTTCAGCGCCGATGGGCGCGGCGCTTACCTCCTGACCGACCGCGACCACGAGAATCAATGGCTCGCCCTGCGGCCGCTGGATGGCGGCGAGACCCAGACCGTCTGGAAGGGCGACTGGGACGTCGAGCACGCGGCCCTCAGTGGCGACCGCCGGCGGCTGGCCTTCGTCGTCAACGAGGACGGCATCTCGACCTTCCACGCCCGCGACCTGAACAGCGGGCAGGACGTTGCGTTCCCTGAGATGCCGCGCGGCCACTGCTTCCACTTCTCGCTCTCGCGGGACGGGCGTCGGGCGGCGGCGGTGGTCGGCACGGCGACCAGGCCCTTCGACCTCTACGTCGCCGACCTGGATTCGGGCTCCCTGACCAGGCTGACCGACAGCTTCCAGGGTGGCATCCCGGAATCGGACCTCGTGGACGCGGAGCTGGTGCGCTATCCGACCTTTGACGGCCGCCAGGTCCCCGCCTGGCTCTACCAGCCGCGAGGTGCGAACGGGCGGGCCCCGGTGCTGCTCTCGATCCACGGCGGCCCCGAGGCGCAGGAGCGGCCGGGCAACTCCTCCGAGTTCGCCTTCTTCCAGTACCTGCTGAGCCGCGGGGTCGGCGTTCTTGCCCCCAACATCCGGGGCAGCTCCGGCTACGGCAAGAGCTACCAGAAGCTCATCCACCGCGACTTCGGCGGCGACGATCTCAAAGACATCGAGGCCTGCGCCGGCTACCTGCGCTCGCTGGACTGGGTGGACCCCGACCGGCTGGCGGTTTACGGCGGCTCGTACGGCGGATTCGCCTCACTCTCGGCGATGACGCGGCTGCCCCAGTACTGGGCCTGCGGCGTGGACGTGGTCGGACCCAGCAACCTGGTCACATTCGCGAAGGCGGTCCCGCCCTTCTGGCGGGAGATGATGAAGGCCTGGGTCGGCGACCCCTATGAGGAGCCCGATTTCCTGATGGAGCGCTCGCCGATCACTTACGTCGAGAACGTGCGGGCACCGCTCCTAGTGCTGCAGGGGGCCATGGACCCCCGCGTCGTCAAGCCCGAGTCCGACCAGATGGTCGAGAAACTGCGAAGCCTCGGCAGCGACGTCGAGTATCACGTGTTCGAGGACGAGGGCCACGGCTTCACGAAGCAGGCGAACCAGCTCAAGGCCTACCGCCTGATCTCCGACTTCCTTTTCAAGCACCTCAAGGTGGAGGCCTGAGATCCAGTCGAGATCCGTGATTTCGCGGGTGTCCCCCTGAACGCTGAGGAATCGCGCGCCCGCATCCGGGAACGCGAGAACCTGAACGCCTTCATCAGCCTGACCGACGAGGAGGGTCCGGGTCCCGCTGTCGGCGTGAAGGACCTCGTCAACGTGCGCGGCACCGTCACCACAGGCGGCGGCATCATCCTGGCCGCGGAGCCCAGTCCCGACGACGCTCCGGTGGTGAAGCGGATGCGGGAGGCCGGCTGCGTCATGGTGGGAAAGACCAATCTCCACGAGTGGGCGTTCGGCGTCACCAGCGCCAACCCTCACTACGGCCCGGTCCGCAACCCCCACGACCTGAGCCGGGTCCCGGGCGGCTCCTCGGGCGGCTCGGCCGCCGCGGTCGCCGCAGGCCTGGTGGACTGGGCGGTCGGCAGCGACACCGGCGGCTCCATCCGGATCCCCGCCTCGCTCTGCGGCTGCGTCGGGATCAAGCCCACGCTCGGGACGATCGACACCGAGGGCGTGATCCCGCTCAGCCGCTCGCTCGACACCTTGGGCCCGCTGGCGCCCGATGTTCGCTCGGCGGCGCTGGCGCTGGAGCAGATGTCGGAGCTGACGGGCCTGCTGCCGCCGGCAGCCCGTCCCCTCGATGCCTTCCGGGTGGCCACTCCGGCCGGCTGGCTGGAGGGCCTGGATGAGCCGACCACCGCCGCCTGGAAAAAGGTCTCGGGCCGGATCCCCGAGATCGCCGCCCCGGACCTGGAGAGGGCCGGCGCGGCAGGGTTGACGATCCTCCTCGTGGAGGCGGCCGCCTTCCACCGGCGCTGGCTGGAGGAGCACCCTGACAAGTACGGCCAAGACGTCCTCCGGCTGCTCCGGCTGGGTCTCCAGACCAGCCGCTCGGCATACGTCGACGCCCTCGCCGAGCAGTCGCGGCTGCGGGTCGAGATGGAGGCGGCGATGGCGGACGTCGACGCCTTCATCCTCCCCACCACGCGGATCGTAGCGCCGCCCATCGGCAGCGACTACGACCGGGCCGACCTGACCGCCCTGACCCGGCCCTTCAACTCCACGGGACAGCCTGTGGTCGCGGTGCCGGCACCGGTCGAGGGGCTGCCGGTCGGCATCCAGGTGGTGGGACATTTCGGGCAGGAGGCGGCCCTGGTGGCGGTCGCCCTCGCTGTCGAGGCCGCCTGGGTCTAACCCGCTGCCACCGATCCGGGTTTAACCTCCCAGCGTGCTCGAGACCGAAAGCCTGACGCGGCGGTTCGGTGGGGTGGTGGCCGTAAACGACGTGTCGGTGCGGGTCGCGCAGGGCGAGCTGCACGGGATCATCGGGCCCAACGGCGCCGGCAAGTCGACCCTGTTCGCGCTGATCACCGGTCACCTGCGGCCCAACACAGGCGCGGTCGCTTTCGACGGCCGGCGTATCGAGCACCTGCCGGCCCACGAACGCGCCCGCCTCGGCATCGCCATCGCCTTCCAGTCGGTGCGGCTGTTCCGAGGCATGAGCGTGCTCGAGAACGTGATGGTGGGCGCCCAATGCTCGACCCACCACGGATTCCTCGAAGCGGCCCTGCGGCTGCCCCGGCATCGCCGCGAGGAGCGCGCGATCCGGGAGAAGGCCGAGGCTTCCCTGCAGCGGGCTGGGATCACCGCCCACGCCGGCCGCAGCGCGCAGTCGCTTCCGCTCGGCCTGCAGCGCGCCGTTCAGGTGGCCCGCGCCCTGTGCGGAGGGCCTCGCCTGCTGCTCCTCGACGAGCCCGCCTCGGGCCTGCGGGGCGCCGAGCGCGAGGCGCTGTCAGGCTTGATCGAGCAGCTCCGCGGGGAGGGCCTCACCGTGCTGCTGGTCGAGCACGACGTTGCGTTCGTGACGCGCCTGGCCTCGCGGATCACCGTGATGGACAGGGGGCGCGTCATCGCCGAAGGACCACCGGCTGAGATCCGCCGCGACCCCGCCGTCGTGGCCGCCTACCTGGGCCGGGAAAAAGCCAGTGCTTAGCGTCAGCGACCTGGTCGTGCGCTATGGGTCGGCGGTCGCCCTCGACGGGGTCTCGCTGGAGGTGGCCAGGGGCGAGATGGTGGCACTGGTGGGGCCCAACGGGGCCGGCAAGTCCACCCTTCTAAACACCATTTCGGGGATCCTGAAGCCGGCGGCCGGCTCCTACCGGCTGGAGGGCCGGCTGGCCCAGGTCCCCGAGGGGCGCCAGCTCTTCGGCGACCTCTCGGTCGAGGACAACCTGCGGCTCGGCGCCTGGTCGTTGAAGAAGCGCGACCCGAGACCGATCTACGAACTCTTCCCGCTGCTGCTGGAGATGCGGAACCGGGCCGCGGGCACCCTCTCCGGCGGCGAGCAGCAGATGGTGGCGGTCGGCCGGGCGCTGATGGCGCAGCCGGACCTGCTGGCCGTGGACGAGCTTTCATTCGGACTGGCGCCGCTGGTGGTCGACAGCCTGGCCACGCACGTGAAGCGGCTCAGCGAGCAGACCGGCATGGCGGTGCTCCTGGTGGAGCAGAACGCCCGCCTCGCCCTGGAGCTGTGCCCGCGAGCCTACGTGCTGGAAGCGGGCCGGATCGCCATGAGCGGGCCCTCGGACGAGCTGCGCCGCAGCCAGGCGGTACAGGCCGCCTACCTGGGCGGGGCGGTGGACGTCGAGGACGCCTTGGCTTGACGAACTTTCTCGTCTACCTGACGACCGGCATCGCCACCGGCTGCGCGTTCGCCCTGGTGGCGACCGGCTTCGTCGCCATCCACCGCGTCACCCGGGTCGTGAACTTCGCCCAGGGCGTGTTCGCGATCATGGCCGGCTTCATGGCCTACGCCCTGCTCCGGGCCTCGGTGCCCCACGTGCTGGCGGAGGCCATCGCGGTGGCTGGGGCGGCCGGCATCGGTCTGATCGTCGGCGTGGTTGCGATCGGGAAGCGGGGCACCCCGCCGCTGGCGTCTCTGATCATCACGCTCGGCCTGGGAATCGCCAGCTACGCGCTGATCATCGTGATCTGGGGCGACCAGCCGATCTCTATCGACGGGGTGCGCGGCTCGTACCGCAACGGCGGGTTCTCGATGCAGTACCAGTACATCCTGATCGTGGCCGTGACGGCGCTCACCTTCGCGGGGCTGGCGCTGTTCTTCGGCCGCACGTACATCGGCAAGGCGCTGACCGCCTGCGCCAGCAACCCCTACGCGGCCCGCCTCGCCGGGATCAACGTGACGCGGATGGGCCTGATCGCCTTCGCGCTCGGGGGGGCCCTGGGCGGGTTGGCAGGCGTGCTGATCACGCCGCTGCGCCAGATCGGCTTCGACTCCGACGTCGAGATCGCAATCAACGGCTTTGCCGCCGCCATCTTCGGCGGCCTGCAGCGGCCGGGCACCGCACTGGTAGGCGGCCTCGTGCTGGGAATCGCCGAAGCGATGGTGGCGGGGTACTTCCGGGCCAGCTACCAGACCGGTATGGCGCTGGCGCTGATCATCGTGATCATGGTCTGGCAGGCCAGCCGCCGGACGGAGATCGAGTGAGGCTCCCCAGGCCGTCGCTGGGGATCGGCCTGGGCGTGCTGCTGGCTGTAGTGACGCTGCTCCTGCCCCAGGTGCTGAGCGACTCCCAGCTGACCATCTACGTCTTCATCGGGCTGGCCACCATGGTGGTCGCCGGGCTGTCACTGCTCATGGGCTTCGCCGGCCAGGTCTCGCTTGGCCAGGCCGCCTTCTACGCCATCGGCGCATACGCGGCGGCGCTGCTCGCGAAGCGCGGGCTGCCACCCGCGCTCGCACTGCTGGCCGCCCCCATCGCCGCCGGCGGCGTGGGCGCGCTAATGGGCGTGCCGCTGCTCCGCCTGCGCGGGCACTACCTGGCCTTCGCCACGCTGGCCTTCCAGCTGATCGTGCTCTCGGTCATCGGCGAGGCCAAGCAGGTAACAGGTGGCGACATCGGGCTGTCCGGGATCCCAGCACTGGGCCTGGGACCCGTCGCCTTGGACAGCCCGATCCAGTACGCCTACCTGACCTGGGCAGCGGCCGCCGGGGTGCTTCTGATCTCGCGCAACCTGGTCGACTCGAGGCCCGGCCGCGGGCTGCGAGCGCTGGCCACCAGTGAGATCGCGGCCGCCGCCTCCGGTGTGCCGGTGGGCTCCTACAAGCTGAAGATCTTCGCCCTCAGCGCCGCCTACGCAGGGCTGGCCGGCGGCATCTACGGCTTTTTTCTGAGCTACATATCGCCCGGCTCGTTCCCTGTCCTGCTCTCGATCCAGTTCCTCGTGATGGCGGCGATCGGCGGCCTGGGCGCGGTCTGGGGCTCGCTCTTCGGCGCTGCCCTGATCACCCTGGTCGTGCAGTTCCTGAGGGACCTGGGCGCCCAACCCGGCATGCCCACCCACGCGCCCGCGGTGCTCACGTACGCCGTGTACGCCGGGCTGCTGATCGTGGTGATGCTCTTCCTCCCCGACGGTCTGCTGCCGGCGCTGGTGGGCCGAGTCTCCGGGTGGCGGCGCCGGCTGCAGCCGTCCGCAGCCGACACGTGAGGGCCAAGGAGCTCTTCCCGGGCGTCTTCAGCCGCCATGCGGCGGCCTACGCCCGGCGGCACGCCGCGATCCGGGCAGCGGGCGGAGAGGCGGCCCGCAACCGGATGCTGGAGCTGATCGCGGTCCGCCGGGGCGAGCGGGTGCTCGACATCGCCTGCGGGCCGGGCAACCTGGCCGCGGTGCTGGTCGCAGGCGGAGCCGACCTGGTCGGCATCGACCTGGCCGAGGGCATGCTCGAGCTGGCCCGGCGCGACGTCGCGGGCGCCCGCTTCCTGCTGATGGACGGCGAGCACCTGGAGTTCCCTGACGCCAGCTTCGACGCGGCGGTCTGCGGGCACGGCTACCAGTTCATGTCCGACCTCGATCGCGCTTTCGCCGAGGCACGGCGGGTGCTCAAAGCGGGTGGCCGCCTGGGCGCCACGCTTCCTCAGTTGGCTCCCCGCAGTGACGATATCGCCGACGTGGCCGAACGCTGGCTGGCGCCCCGACCGGCGATCTCGGGCCACGAGCGGGCCCGCGCCCTGGTCGTGGACCCCGCAGGCTTGCGAGAGGCGCTGCTCGAGGCCGGCTTCGAGCGGGTCGAGGTGGAGCGCGCCTCGGAGCCGATCGTCTGGCGGGATGCCGACCACGCCGTCGAGCTCGCCGCCAGCTTCTGGGACCTGGCCTCGCGGATCGAGCTGACCGAGCCGGCCCGCGTGGAGGCCTTTCAGCGGGAGGCCAGGAAAGCGCTCCGCCGGCGCTATGGGGGCGGTCCGATCGAGCGCGAGGCGGTCGGGCTCGTGATCTACGCTGTCGCCTGAGATGGACCTGGAGCAGGCCTACCGCCAGATGACGCTGGCCCGCCAGCTCGACGAGGTCATGTGGCGGCTGGCCCGCTCGGGACGGGCTCACTTCGCCGTCCCCTGCGCCGGCCACGAAGCGATCGGGATCGGCTACGCGAGCGCGCTGCGGCGCGGGCACGACTTCATCGCCCCCCACTACCGCGACCTCTCGGCGATGCTCGTGCACGGCCTGGAGCCCCTGCAGGTGATGCTGCATTTCTTCGCGCGGGCCGGGGACCCCTGCGGCGGGGGCCGCCAGCCCTACGCCCACTTCGGCTCCCGGCAGCTGAGGATCGTCTCGCTGCAGGGCCCCCAGCCCAACCACGTGACCCACGGAGTGGGTATCGCCTGGGGCTCGCGCCTCCTGGGTGAGGACTCGGTGACCTGGATCTCCTTTGGCGACGGGGGCGCCCAGAAGGGCGAGGTGCACGAGGCGATGAACTTCGCCGCGGTGCACCGGCTGCCCTGCGTCTTCTGCGTCGAGAGCAACGGGTACACGCAGTCGGTGCCCAGCCACCTGGAATCCTCGCGGCCCGACCTGGTGGCTCGGGCGGCCGGCTACGGCATGCCAGGTGAGAGCGTGGACGGGATGGACGTCGAGGCGGTACACGCGGCCGCCAGCAGAGCGGTCGAGCGGGCCCGGTTGGGGGACGGCCCCAGCCTGGTCGAGGCGCGCTGCTACCGCTTCCTGCCCAACACCTCGAACGACGACGACACCCGCTACCGATCGCAGGAAGAGGTCCAAAAGGCCCGGCTCAGGGATCCCCTGCGCCTGCTCCGCGACAAGCTGCCCGCGGCAGTGGCCGACGCGCTCGACGAGGAGGCGATGACGGCGGCCCGGGAGGCGGCCGAGCAGGCGGAGGCGGCGCCGGAGGGGGATCCGGCCACGATCTTCGAACACACTTACGCCAGTTCGTAGCAAGGGGGGCGCGGGCGTCGGGGCGCATCTGCATAATGGCTGCGCTCGTGCTGCGAAGACTCCTGGCCCTGCTGCCTATCCTGGCCCTCGGCTGCTCGCCCAACGTTCTCCCGAGCTCCGCCGCTCCCGCCCCGTACGCCAGCCCAGCCGTCGCCGCGGCGACCCCGGTGGCGACGCCTGAAGCCCCAGTTCCGCTGGGGGCGCCCGAGTACCACGCGCTCTGGGTGGACGCTTTCCACGACGGCATCCACTCTCAGGGGGAGATCGACCAGCTGCTGACGACCGCCCGCGCCGCCCGGATCAATGCCCTCTTCGTGCAGGTCCGCAAGGCCGGCGACGCGTACTACCTGAAGTCGCTGGAGCCGGTCGCCTGGGACATCTACGCGCCTCCCAAGTTCGACCCCCTCGCCTACCTGATCAAGAAGGCGCACGCCGCCAACCCCAGGATCGAGGTGCACGCCTGGCTGAACACGTTCTACGTCGGCAGCCACAGCCTGGTCTACAGCCAGCACGCGGCAGACTGGGGCAACCGCACGTTCGACGGCACCACTGGCCCTTACCTGGACCCCGGCAACCCGGAGGCGACTCTGTACACGCACGAGGTCTTCATGCAACTGGCGCGGAACTACCAGGTCGACGGGCTCCACCTGGACTTCGTCCGCTACCCCGAGGGCGGCGACTGGGGGTACAGCCCGCTGGCGGTCGCCCGTTTCAACGCCGCCAACGGGCGGTCCGGGCTGCCGGACCCCGGCGACCCGGCCTGGAGCCAGTGGCGGCGGGACCAGGTGACCGGGTTCGTGGGCTCGCTCTATCGCGACCTCACGACCGCCCGGCCGGCGATGAAGCTGAGCGCGGCGCTGATCCCATGGGGAGCGGGCCCGGCCAGCGAGGCCGACTGGCAGCGGACGCGGGCTTACTCGGAAGTCTTCCAGGACTGGCACGGCTGGCTGCGCGACGGCGTGCTCGACCTGGCCGTTGCGATGAACTACGACACCGAGTGGATCGCGCGCTCCGCGACCTGGTTCGACCAGTGGGCCGCCTGGGAGAAGGACAACCAGTTCGGCCGCCGCGTCCTGATCGGGGTCGGCGCCTACTTCAACTACCCCGAGGACACGCTGTCCCAGATCCGCCGGGCGCTGGCCCCCTCCCCAAACGGCAACCGGGCCGCCGGGGTCGCCATCTACAGCTACGCGTCGACCAACCTGTACGGGACCGACGACTACTACACCAATCCCTCGGCGGCCGCGACGCTGCCGCGCCAGCCGTACGGGGCCGGGCTCGACGCCGGCGGCCTGGCGGCCCGGGCCCGGGACTCCAACGCGGCCTTCTGGGCCCTGCTGACCGGGCCCGGTTCCTACCTGGACCCCGTACAGGGGCCCATCGCCACCCAACCGGTGTTCGGCGGCTGGCCGGCGATCCCCGTCCTGCCCTGGAAGAGCGGGTAGGCGGCCGGGAACCCGTCCCGGCCGCCTGTTTGTGAGCCTAGTTCTTGTTGTTGCTGTTGTCGCCGCCGTTGTCGCCGTTGTCGCCGTTGTCGCCATTGCCGCCGTTGCCGGGACCATGGCCGACCAGCACTCCGTTGACGTCGACGTTGTCGAGGATCGCAGCCCCGAAGAAGTCGGGACCGATGTCCGAGCCCTCGTCGAAGACGATCGAGATCGATTTGACGTTGAGGGTGCTCACGTCGAAGAGGTCCTGAGTACCGCTTTTGAAAGCCATGAGTGGCCCGGCCCAGCGCAGGCGGAGCCAGGACAGGCTGGGGGTCACGCTGACCGCAGGCGGTGAGTTGCAGCCGAGGAAGTAGTTCGTTCCGTCCTGGGTGGTGATGTCGAACCGCGGCGCACCCGCCCCGCAGTGCGATCCGTTCGGGGTGATGGCGGCCGTGCTCTTGCGAATGTCATAGCCGAGCTCGGTTACGTGGCTCGGCGTGCCGGTCAGCTTCGCCGTGGCGGCCGCGTAATTGCCCGTGGGCCCGGTCTTGACCAGCAGGAGGCCCTCGTTGTGCGTGTCGCTGGGATCGCCCGTGGTGCAGGCCGGGTCGGACGTGCCTGCGACTGTCGTCCTACCGTCGGGGGAGATCCTCGGGTTGGTCGGGCAGCCGATGCCCGTCAGCCAGGTGGACTGGACGAGGAAGGTGTGGGCCGGATCGAAGTTGGCCGGGCGCACCTGGAAGTGCTCGTCGGCCGGTAAACGGCGGTCAGGCTGGTCGCCAGCACAAGCCCGGCGATCAGTAACGTTCGAAGTCTCATATGCGACTTGCTCCTCCAACTCAGTACACGGACAGGAACTCTGTGTCCAGGCCTTATCGCATCACCCCCTCACGTGCACACCAGCCGATCGTGCGGACTGGTGCGGCGCCGGACTGTACAGGAGCGGTCACACCGATAGCAAGCGGCCGCGGCCAGCCCTCTACACTCAGGAACGTCTATGGATTTCGAGCTACCCAAGCTCGCCGACACTCTGGTCGAGGGCACAGTCTCGCGCTGGCTCAAGAAGCCGGGTGAGGTGGTTCGCAAGGGCGAGCCGCTCGTCGAGATCGAGACGGACAAGGTCAACTCCGAGATCGAGTCGCCCTTCGACGGGGTCCTGAACGAGATCCTGGTGCCGGAAGGCGAGACGGTCCCGGTGGGCCAGGTGCTCGCCAGGATCGCCCAGCCGGGCGGTGCGGGCTCCCCGGCGACGGAGTCGGAAGCAGCCAACCCGGCTCCGGAGTCGGAGGCAGCCAACCGGGCGACGGTGTCGGAAGCAGCCAACCCGGCTCCGGCTGCCTCTCGCGGCAGCCGCGTAGCGGAGCACGTGCGGCAGGCCGCCCGCACCATCCCCCAGGGCGTCTGCGTACGCGAGCTGTTGGGAAGACTCGACCCGAAGGCGCTGGAACGGGCCGCCGCGGCCGCCGCCGCCGCTGCCGCGGACGGCCTGGCGATCGCCGTGCTGCCGGCGGCGCGGTCCGACCTGGCGACGCCGGCCCTTCAGCCTGGCCAGGACGCCCTGCTGGCGCCCGGCGGGGACCGGGACGGCCGCACCTACCTGACCCTGTGCTACGACCGGCGCCGGCTGGACGACCATACGGCCGATCGGCTGCTGGCGCGGATCGCCGAGGACGCCATTTCGTGAGCGATCTTCTGCAGCATCTGCGCCAGGCGGTCGGCGCCGAACACGTGCTGGAGGGCGATCGCCTCGAGCCGTACAGCCACGACGCCACCTTCATGGAGGCGGCCCCCCTGGCGGCGGTCCTGCCCGGCTCGACCGAGGAGGTCGCGGCGGTCGTGCGAGCCTGCGCGGCGGCGGCCGTGCCGATCGTCGCCCGCGGCGCCGGCACCAGCCTGGTCGGCGGCTCCGTCCCCCTCGACCGGGCTGTCGTCCTGGGCCTGGAGCGGATCCGGCACTGCGAGGTGGATGCCCCCAACACGTGCGCGGTGGTGGGCGCGGGACTCATCACCGGCGAACTCCAGGAGGCGGCGGCCGAGCACGGCCTGATGTACCCTCCCGACCCCGCGAGCGTGGGCATGTCCAGCATCGGCGGCAACGTCGCCTGCAACTCCGGCGGCATGTGCTGCGTGAAGTACGGGGTGACTTCCGACTACGTGATCGGGATGACTGTCGTGCTAGCGGATGGGCGCGTCCTGAAGCTCGGCGGGAAAACCCGCAAGAGGGCCTCCGGATACCGCCTGATCCAGCTTTTCGTGGGATCGGAGGGGACGCTCGGGATCGTCACCGAGGTGACCGTCAAGCTGATCCCGCTGCCCCGCCACCACGCCACCGCGATGGTCGGCTTCAACTCCATCGAAGAGGCGGCGGCCGCGGTTTCCCGGCTCCTCGGCTCCGGCCACTTCCCGGCTGCCATCGAGATCATCGACCGCTCCTCGCTCGACCTCACCCGCGAGCTGCTGCCGCCTGGGTTCGATCCCGAGCTGGCGGCGGTCCTGATCGTGGAGCAGGACGGAAACGACCCCCAGCAGGTGCACCAGAACCTGCTCCAGATCGTGGAGGTCCTGGACGGTGTGGACAACCGGATCGCACAAACGGAGGCCGAGCGGGACGGGCTCTGGAGGGCCCGGCGCGAATTCGGGAAGGTGCTGATGGCAATGCCCTCCAACTTCTTCGCCGAGGATGTGGCCGTGCCGATCGCCAGCATCCCCGAGATGGCGCGGCGGGTCCACCAGCTGAGCCTGGAGACCGGGGTCAAGATCTCGATCTTCGGGCACGCCGGAGACGGCAACCTGCACCCCACGATCCTGTTCACCGACGAGCAGCGACCGCTGGTCGGGAAGCTGGCGGCACGGATCTTCCGCGATGCGATCGCCCTGGGCGGCTCGATCTCGGCCGAGCACGGCCTGGGCGCGCTGAAGCGGGACTTCGCGGAGGAGGAGCACGGCCCGCTTGCCATGGGGGTCATGCGCGACCTGAAGCGGCTGTTCGACCCCCAGGGCCTGCTCAACCCGCACAAAGTGTTCCCCGAGCAGCCGGCCGACGACCGCTTCCTCGACAAGCAGCCGGGCTGGGGTGTGAAACGGGAGGGCGCGGTCCGGGACCGATCCGAGCTGGGAGCTTAGAGGCCGTCGCCGCTAGGCGACGGTCACGGTGACCGACCAGGAGCGGTCGGGACAGTTGCTCTTGGCCATCGCCTCACACGTGGTCGCTCCCACCGCCAGGATCGTGGCGCTGCCGGGCCGGCCGGCCCGGAACACCGCTCGGTAGACGTCGCCGCGGGCGAGCGCCGGCTGGGCGGGGCTGCGGCTGTCAGACAGTTTGGCCAGCACGGTGCCGTCGCTGGACGAGGCGGTCCAGACAAGGGACGAGCCCGGTACCGCCCGAGTGTCGGTGAGGTCGACCTCCAGGCCCTGGCCGGGGAGCAGCGTGACGCGGCCCCCGGCATCCGCCTCGTGCAACACGCGTGGCGCGGGAGGTGCGGGGGTGTTGGTGCTGCCGCCGCAGGCGCCACTCAGAACAGCCGAGAGGGCAACGACCGCTACCAGGATCAGCCTCATGGTGGTTGGAACTCCTCCCGCCAGCCCCGGGTAACGCTGCCCTCAGGCGGCCGCGACGGGGCTGGGGCCTCGGGCCAGGCCGAGCAGCCCGGGCGGTGCCGGCGGGACGGTGAGCAGCCGCTCGTCATCGGTGCGCACCAACTGCCAGCCATCCTCGTGCACCATCCGGTGGTGGCGGTGGCAGAGCAGGACCAGGTTGCCCAGCTCGGTCGTCCCGCCCTGTGCCCGGTGCACCAGATGGTGGGCCGCGCTCCAGGAGGCCGGCCGGTCGCAGCCCGGCCAGCGGCAGCCCCGGTCGCGCACGTCGAGCGCCCGCCGGGTCGGCCCCGACACCACCCGGCGCGCCCGGCCCACCTCGATCACGGCCGAGTCGGGACCCAGCAGGACCCGGGTCAGGGTGCAGTCACAGCTGAGGCGGGCCACGGTCCGGGCCGAGATCGGGGTCGCGAACTCCAGCTCGGCGGCCGGCGCCCCGGCCAGCCCCAGAAGCGTCTCCAGCGAGCTGGTGACCTGGAGGTGGGCGCGCCGGCTGACCTGGTTCGGCAAGGAGCCGCTGTCGAGGGCGTGGCCGGCCAGCTCGACAAGGGCGTCCGCCAGCCGCTGCTCGCGGCGCCGGACGTCGCCCACGCCCCCTCGCCGGGCCAGCGGCTCCAGCGCGCTCCGGAGAGCCGCCCCGCCGGTGGGGTCGAGCACTCCTCGGATGTAGAGCAGGCCCTGTTCGCCGCTGCTCAGGTGGAGCTGGCGCGCCTCGTAGGCCTGCAGCTGCTCGGCCGCGAAGCCGGCCGGGTCCTGCACGTGGCGCAAGTGCTGGCAGAGGTGGCGGAAGCGGCCCACGCTGGAGTCCAGCGCCTTGGCCAGGAGCAGCCCCTCGTCGAAGACCGCTCCGGTGGGGGCCTCCTTGACCGCAGTGGCCGTGCGCGCCATCAGGGCGAGGTGGGCGAACCCGATCGAGCCGGCCGCCACCGCCTCGCTGCTGCATGGCAGGTCCTCGAGGCGCGCGCCCACACACACCCGCTCGGCCGCCGCGTGGCCGGACATCTGGCAGTTGTGGCGGATCCAGTCGATGGGCGTCACCGAGCCCTGGCGATCGTACGCATCAGTGGCTGCGAAGGCCGCCGCCGTCTCCGAGAACTCCACCTCCAGCAGGTCGCAGCCGTGGCGCAGGTGGATCAGCTCAGCGGCCAACCGCGCGGGCGCCCGTCCACCCTTCCGCCGCCGGCAGAAGGCCTCGACAGCCATCAGCAGCGCCGCAACGTCAGGACCAGCAGCCGCCTCGGTGATTTCCGGCTCGTTCACAGCACAAGCCTACGAACACCTGTTCGCGAGAGCAACACTGGCTGTTAAGTGGCGAAACCCACCCCCCACCGACCGCCCAGCACCCCCTAAAGCAGCGGCGCCCCCCGCGGGTCGAGCTCGAGGTAGGGGTTCCAGGCGACCTCCCACAGGTTCCCCTCGGGGTCCGCGAAGTAAGCGCTGCGGCCGCCCCAGAACGTATCCTCGGCCGCCTTCAGGATCCGCCCACCCGCCGCCTCGACCACAGCAAGGGCGGCGTCGACGTCCTCCTTCCGATCCACGTTCACCGCCACCGCGATGGCGCCCGACCCGCGCGCCTCGGACATCTCCGGCAGCCCCGCTTCCTTGGCCAGCTCGGCCAGTGGAAAGAGGGCGAGGATCGCCCCCGCGGTCTTGAGCTGAACGTAATCGTCGTCGCTGGCGTCGGTAGCCTGCCAGCCGAGCGCCTCGTAGAACCGGCGCTGGCCCCTCAGGTCGCGGGTTCCGAGGGTGACGAACGTGAGCCTGGCTGGGACCATCCCTACAGCTCCCTTCGATCGATGACGCGCTTCGCCTTACCCTCGCTGCGCGGCAATACGTCGGGCGCCAGGACGGTGACCTTGCAGGTCAGCCCGATCGTCTCCTTGATCTGGTCCTCCGCCCGCCGCCGCAGCGCCTCCTGGTCGCTGTGGGCCCTGGCCTCGACCAGCACGTCGAGCGTGTCAAGATGGCGCGCCTGGCGGTCGACCACCAGCTGGTAGTTGCCGGTCAGGCCCTCGATGTCAAGGAGGATCGACTCGATCTGGCTGGGGAACACGTTCTCGCCCCGCACCACGAGCATGTCGTCGGTGCGTCCCTGCACCTTGAGCATCCGCCGGTAGGGGCTCCCGCAGCGGCAGGGCTCATCCAGCAGGATGGTGCGGTCCCGCGTGCGGTAGCGGATCACCGGGCTGGCCTCGCGGCGCAAGCTGGTCAGGACCAGCTCGCCCTCCTGGCCGGCCGGCACCGGCCGAGCCGACTCGGGGTCGATCGCCTCGGCGTGGAAGTGGTCCTCGAAGATGTGCAGCCCGTTGTGCTCGGAGCACTCGACCGCCACCCCCGGACCGCCGAGCTCGGTGAGGCCGTAGGTGTCGAAGGCCTCCAACCCCAGCCCGTACTGTATCTGCCGGCGCATGCCCTCGCTCCAGGGCTCCGCCCCGAAGAAGCCGACCCGCAGCGCAAGGGGCGTGCGCTGGGCCTCGCGGTCGATCGCCTCGGCCAGGACCAGCGCGTACGACGGCGTGCATGTCAGGACCGTCGTGCCCAGGTCGCGCATCAGCATCACCTGGCGCTGCGTCACGCCGGAGCTGGTGGGCACGACCGTGCAGCCGATCCGCTCCGCCCCCATGTGGAAGCCGAAGCCGCCTGTGAAGAGGCCGTAGCCATAGGCGTTCTGGACGATGTCCGCCCGGCTGACGCCACCAGCCAGCAACACGCGCTCCATGCACTGGCCCCAGAGCTCGAGGTCGCTGCGGGTGTAGCCGGTCACCACCGGCCGGCCGGTCGTGCCGCTGGACATGTGGACGCGAACGACCTCGTCGCGGGGCACCGCGAAAAGGCCGAATGGGTAGTTCTCGCGGAAGTCGTCCTTCAGCGTCAAAGGCAGGTCCGCCACCTCGTCCAGCGAGGTGAGCGGACGGGCCGGGATCCGCTCGCCGTAGAACGGGACCTTGGCGCGCACGCGGTTCAGCAGGGAGTTCCAGCGCTCCAGCGTCTCCGACTGGGCGATCGCCATCAGCGGACTATTATCGGCTCGTGCCAGCAGGTGATCGACGCCTCTACCCATGGGCCTCGCAGGGGTCCCTGGCGCCGCTCACCATCACCCGCTCGAGCGGCAGCTACTTCGAGGACGAGTCCGGTCGCCGCTACCTCGACCTGGCGGGCCAGCTGGCCTACGCGAACATCGGCCACTCGCACCCCAGGGTCGTGGAGGCGATCCGGCGCCAGGCGGCCGAGCTACCCGTCATCGGGCCCAACTTCGCCAACCGGCCCGCCACGCGGCTGGCGGAGATGCTGGCCGAGGTCACGCCCGGCGACCTGAACCGCACCTTCTTCACCAACGGCGGCACCGAGGCCAACGAGTACGCGATCCGCATGGCGCGCGCGATCACCGGCCGCCAGAAGATCGTGACCCGCTACCAGAGCTACCACGGCTCCACCCTCGGCGCGATCAGCGCCACCGGCGAGAACCGCCGGACCTTCTCGGAGCCCGGCGCCTACGGCTTCGTTCACACCCTGGACCCCTACCGCTACCGGTGCCCCTTCTGCCGGGATCGAGACGCCTGCTCCCTGGCCTGCGCCGACGCCCTCGAGGCGACGGTGGTCGGCGAAGGGCCGGAGACCGTCGCCGCCGTGCTGGTCGAGCCCGTGACCGGGCTGTCAGGGCTGGTCGTGCCGCCAGACGGCTACCTGCGCCGACTGCGCGACCTCTGCGACCGCCACGGCATCCTGCTCATCTTCGACGAGGTCATCACCGGCTTCTGCCGGACCGGCCGCTGGTTCGGCAGCGAGAACTGGGGCGTCGTGCCGGACATCATGACGGTCGCCAAGGGCATCACCTCGGGCTACCTGCCCCTGGGCGGCACGATCGTGAGCGACCGGCTCGCCGCCTACTTCGACAGCAACTACCTGGGCGCCGGCCTCACTTACGCCGCCCACCCGCTGCCCTGCGCGGCCGGCTGCGCGACGCTCGAGGTCTACCTGGAGGAGAACCTCGCGGAGCGGGCCGCGGAAACGGGCGCCAAGCTGCTGGCCCGGCTGCGCGAGCTGGCCGAGCGGCACCCGTCCGTGGGCGAGGTGCGCGGGATCGGCATGCTGGCCTGCCTGGAGCTCGTGCGCGACCGGGACAGCCGCGAGCCCCTCTCGCCGCAGCGGACCGAGGCCGCGCCCTCGCCGGCGATGGCGGGGGTGCGCAAGGCGATCATCGGGGCCGGCTCGTGGCCGCTCTTCCGCTGGAACCTGGTGATCTTGGCGCCCCCTCTCAACCTGAGCGACCAGGAGCTCGAGGAGGGCTTGGCGGCACTCGAGAAAGGGCTGGCGGCCGCGGACCAGGCGATCGCCTAGCCTGTCGGCCCCCCACCCAGCCTGAGTGTC
>DHIW01000106.1:22434-33975 GCA_002404015.1 Chloroflexi bacterium UBA4736 | reverse complement strand
TCGGGACAGGACAGGGGGGAGGGAATCCAGGATTGCGCGGGCGGCGCTTTTGTCACGCGATGGGCTTGAACTTCGCCGAGCTGCGGGCGGTCGGCTCGACTGCGGTGCTGGGGGGCGACACCGACGAGATGTGCGCCCACTCGAACGGCGCCGGGAGCGCCTCGGCGTCTCCTACTGGTCCGCGCCGGAGGCCTACGCCGAGGTGATGGCGCCGGTCGTCGAGAGGCTGAGCGGCCGTTGAGCGGCTAGAGCTTTCGCTCGTGGGCCTTCCAGTTCTCCTGGAGGTTGCGGATGAGCGCCGGGCTGTACAGGCAGTAGGCCTGCTCGCGCGCGTACATCGCCATGTAGGCACGGTAAGCGTCGACCGGTTCCTGGCCGATCCGGATCGCCTTCCGGTTGGCCACCGCGCTGACCAGCCCCGAGCTCGTGAGCTGGGCGGCGTTGCGGGCGATCGCCTCGTCCATCCCACCGGCCTCGACGACCTCGTCGCAGAGCAGCGCGCCCTCCGGGCTGTCGGCCGGGAACGGCTTCTCGAACATGATCGCCTGCCGGGTCACCCGGTCCCCGGCAAACCGGGGCAGCCGCAGGTTGGCGGCGCCCGGGATGATGCCCTCCTTGCGGGCCGGGAGGTTGAAGTAAGCGCCCCGCTCGGCCAGGACGCGGTCCATCACAAGCAGCAGCTGGCAGCCGCCGCCGATCGCGAAGGCCTCGACGGCGGCGATCCAGGGCTTCTCGGCCGTGCCTTCGAGGCCACTCTCGAAGTCGTCGGAGGTCCAGTGGCCGCGGTAGATCTTGCTGAGCAGTCCCAGCTCCCTGGCCACCATGAAGTTCACGTGCGAGATCTGGCCGTGGTAGAGGTGCGTCAGGTTGATGCCCGCGTTGAAGACCCGGCGGCCGGCGTAGCGAGGATGGTCCACCACCGAGCCCCGGAGCACCCCGACCTCGATCTCGGGGTCGAGGAGCACGAGGTCGACGCCGGTCTCCAGCGCGGCCGTCGCGGCGTCGTCCTCGGCGTTGAGGAAGCGCAGGTTGCGGTGCTCGACGATCCCGACCCTGCCCTCGCGGCGCACGGTCGCCAGGCCCAGGTCGGCCTGGCCGTTGCGCCGGAACTCCGGCAGCAGCCGGACCGACTCCGGCTTCGGCCGGAGCATCGCGTGGACGAGGTGGAGGCCGGGCTTGCGGCAGGCCATCACGTGGGCCAGAAAGATGCCCTGGTCGATCTCCAGGCCCTCTTTCTCGGCCTGCGGCCGCTCCCGCTCGGCGGCGATCTGGGGCCGGCTCGGAAGGAGGCCGGGGTATCGCTCGGCTGCCTCGAACACGAGCTCCTCGACACGGATGGCCTTCCGGTAGCTGTCAGTCAGCTCCTCGTAGATCGACTTCGCGTTCTCAAGCAGGAAGGCCTCCCTGGCCTCCCGGGTGTCGAGCGCGCGGGCGGGGGCGCTCATCGCCCCAATGATGCTACGGCTCGGGGTTCCGGCTCAGTTGTTGTAGACGCGGACCATGGCGAGCATGACGGACTCCTGCGCGAAGGCCGCGTGGGGGTCGGCGCCCGCGGCGCTGCGCTCGGCGGCGCGACGCCGGGCGGCGTCGTCCAGCTCCGTGAACCGCTCGCTCACCTGCTCAATCGTCTCGTTGTCGTTTCCCATCTCCCCTGATAACCCCCAAAAATGAAAAATCCCGCCTCCCTTTCGCGGGGGGCGGGGGTCCCGGCCGGCTTTCCTAACGCAGCCTCGACCCCGCCCCTCCCAGGAGGAGCCTCGAGATTCGAAGGCTGAGAAGCAGGCCGCGGTTGCTCACGCCACCTCGGTCCGCAGGTCGATCGGCAGCCGTCGCTCATGGCCGCACTCGGGGCACTCGAACAGCCCCAAGAGCTGGTCGGGAGCGATGTTGTCGGAGTGCATGCTGCGCAGCCGCATCGCCACATCGCCTTCGTGGCGCGCGCAGACAGGGCTGTCGTCGATGCTCATAGCCTGAGTAGGTTACTGCTGCACGGACCGCGATCAATAGTAGGAGGGGCACAAGGCCGGCCCGGTTGCCGTTGGGGGCCAGGCACAGCCGATAATAGGTTCGTGTCGGTTGAGATCGAGCCGCCCTCCCGTCCGGTCCCGGCGCCCACGGTCCGCGAGGCCATGGCCTTCGGAGGTTTCGCGGCAGCCACTTTGATCGCGGGCGCCAAGGGCCTGGACCGCCACATCGAGTGGGTACGCGTGATGGAGACGCCCGAAACCGCCAAGCGGCTGCGCACGGGCGACCTCCTGCTCACGACCGCCTTCTCGATCAAGGACGACCTCGAGGCCCAGGTGGAGCTGGTGGGCGCGGTGGCTGCCGCCGGCGGTTCCGGCCTGGTCGTCCGACCCGAGCGCTACATCAAGGAGATCCCGCCCGAGATGGCCAAGGAGGCGGACCGGCTTTCGATCCCCCTCTTCAGCCTGAACGGCGACGTGACCTGGACCGACCTGATGGAGCCGCTGCTGGAACGGATCATCAACGCCGAGCACTCGCGGCTCAAACGCTCCATGGACATCCACCGCCGCTTCACCGAGCTCGTGCTGGATGGCAAGGGTGTGAACGAGATCTGCAAGACCCTTGGCGACCTGCTGGGCAGCGCGGTCGTCGTCGAGGACGCCTCCTTCCACCTGCTGGCCCACGCCGGCGGCGCCACTGGCGATCCCCACCGCCGGGAGACGATCGCGCGCCACGGCACCCCGCCTCGGGTCCTGTTCGATCCCCAGGTCCAGCGCATGCTGCGGGAGGTCGATGCCCACCGCGGCCCGACCAGGGTGCCCGCGTTTCCCCACGTCGGGATGCACCGGGAGCGGATCATCGCGCCGATCACGGCCGCCAACACGATCCTCGGCTACATCTCGATCCTCGACCAGCCGGCCGACAACGAGGAGCTCGCCTTCATGGCCGTCGAGCAGGCGGCGATCGTGGTCGCCCTCGCGCTCACCAAGGAGCGCGAGGTGGCCGAGGTCGAGCAGCACGTGCGAGGCGAGTACCTGGACGACCTGGTGCAGGCCACCTACGGGGATGAGAACGCCGCCCAGCGCCGCGCGCGCCACGTCGGCTACCCGTTGGCGGGTAGCCACGTGCTGATGGTGGTGGACATCGACGACTTTCGCGGCTACCTGCGGGCTCGCCAGATCAGCGAGGACGCCATCCAGGCCTTGAAGAGGGAGTTCCTGCGCCGGGTGAACGGCGCCGTCAGGGCCAGCTACCCCCGGGCTCTGACGCATGCCCGCTCGGACAGCGTGCTGGCGCTGCTCCCGATCGGCCTCGAGCCGGACGGCCAGCCGGCGCGGGTCCAGGGCCTGGGCGTCCAGATCCGGGAGGGGATCAGCGACTGGAAGCCCGGCTTCACGGTCTCGGTCGGTGTCAGCGCGGCCGTGGAAGCCCCGGCGGGCGTGGCAGGCGCGCACCGGGAGGTCCGCGCGGTGCTGGACACTCTGGCCCGCTTCAAGCGCTGGAGCCAGGTGGTGGCGGTGCCCGAGCTGGGGCTGACCGGGCTCCTGGCGGCCGTGAACGACGAGCGCCTGGTCGAGTTCTCCCACCGCCACCTGGGCGCCCTGGCGGAGCACGACCAGGCCCGCGGCGGCGCCCTCCTGGAAACCCTGAAGGCCTACCTGGAGACCGGCGAGCAGCAGGAGGCCGCGCGCCGCCTGGGCATCCACCCGAACACGCTGCGGTACCGGCTGGACCGGGTCCGGGAGATCTCGGGCGTGGAGCTGGAGGACCCCGAGACCCGTCTCAACCTCGCCGTCGCGCTGCGCGTGCATGCGCTTTTGGGGTTGTGAGCTGCAAACGATAGATCGGGCTGGTTTTTAGTCTCTATCAACTAGGCTGTTCGCCGGCTCGCAGTTAGTCTTCACGTCGTGCCTCGCCCGCGTGTCCTTCCGCGCGCCGCCTGGCCGGGGACTGTTCCGGCGTTCCGTGCCGCCTGCGGCATGGGCTTCGTAGCCACGCCTGACGCCGCCGCCAGCCACCGGGTGGTCGAGCTCGGCGTGACCGCCCTGGCCCGGCTCGCCCACCGGGGCGGCCTGGACGCCGACGGCAAGAGCGGCGACGGTGCCGGCCTCCTGATCCAGATCCCGCGCCGGATCTTCGGCCCCCACACCGCCGTGGCGGCCCTGTTCGAGTGGGATGGGCGGGCGCGAGAGGTGCTGGCCGCCGCCCTGGCGACCTGCGGGATGGGGGTCGCGGACTGGCGCCGGGTGCCGCTCGACCCCGACTCGCTGGGCGCCAAGGCGCGGGAGAGCATGCCGGCCATCTGGCACGCGGTCATCACCCGGCCGGAGGTTGCGGACGACGAATGGGAGGACCTGCTCTACACCGCGCGCCGCCGCGCCGAGCGGAGTGCCGAGAAGCAGGGCGTCCGCATGTACGTGCCCTCTGCCTCCTGCCGGACCGTCGTCTACAAGGGCCTGATGGCGGGCACGCACCTGGCCGACTTCTACCTCGACCTCGGAGACCAGGCCTGCGAGAGCCAGATCGCGGTCTTCCATCAGCGCTACTCGACGAACACCCTCCCTGACTGGCGCAACGCCCAGCCCTTCCGGCTGCTGGCTCACAACGGGGAGATCAACACGGTCACCGGCAACCGGGCCTGGATGCGGGCTCGCGAGGCGGAGCTGGTGGCGGACCTGCGGCCCGTGGTCTGGGCGGAGGGCTCGGACTCCTCGGCCCTCGACAACGTGCTCGAGCTCCTGGTCAGGCGCGGCTTCGATCCGGCCGAGGCGCTGATGACCCTGGTCCCAGACGCCTGGGAGGGCCGCGGCGACATGGCCCCCGCCGTGCGCGACTTCTACCGCTACCAGTCCACGCGCTTCGAGCCCTGGGACGGCCCCGCCGCGCTTGCGTTCTCGGACGGCCTGGTCGCCGGCGTGGCGCTGGACCGCAACGGCCTGCGGCCGATCCGCTACCAGGTGAGCTCGGATGGCCTCGTGGTGGCGGCCTCCGAGGCAGGCGTGGTGCCGCTGGAGCCCTCGACGGTCGTCGAGCGGGGCCGCCTCGGCCCCGGCCAGCTGCTGCTGGTGGACGTTCGCGACGGCTCGCTGCTCCACGACCAGGAGGCCAAGGAGCGGGTTGCGTCGAGAAACGACTATGGCCTGCTCGCAGACCGGGTCCTGGTGCCGGTCGAGAAGCGCCACCTGGACGCCGAGGTGCCCGCCCACACCGCCCGCCTCCAGCGCATGCACGGCTGGGGCGCCGAAGACATCCGGATGGTGGTCCAGGCGATGGCGGAGAGCGGGCTCGAGCCCAACTACTCGATGGGCGACGACATCCCGATCGCCCCCCTGGGCCGCACGCCGCGGCGGCTGTACAACCACCTACGGCAGCGCTTCGCCCAGGTCACCAACCCGGCCATCGACTCGCTGCGCGAGAAGTCGGTCATGTCGCTGCGGGTGATGCTGGGCGCTCGCGGCTCCACACTGGGACCTGAGGGTGACGCCAAGGCCGAGCTGCGCCGCCACCTGCATCCGGCCACGGTCGCCAGCGAGCACCCGCTTCTGGAGCTCCAGTCGCCCATCCTGGGGGCCGGCGAGCTGACCCGCGTGCTCGAGTCTGCCACGGTGCTCGAGGCCTCATTCGGCGCCGGCGAAACGCTCCGCGGCGCGCTGGAGCGGCTCTGCGCCGAGGCCCAGCAGGCGCCGCCCGGCATCGTCGTGCTGAGCGACCGTAGCGCGGGCCGCCACCGGCGGCCGGTGCCGATGGTGCTGGCGGTGGGCGCGGTGCACGAGCGTCTGCTCGAGGCCGGGCAGCGCCTGCAGAAGGACGTGGTGGCGCTGGCCGGCGACGCCATCGACGTCCACGACATGGCCTGCCTGATCAGCGCGGGCGCCAGCGCGTTGCACCCCTACCTGGCACTGGCGGCGGCCGTGGAGGAGGAGGGCGAGGACAGCGAGCACCATTACCGCAAGGCGCTCGATTACGGGTTGCTGAAAGTGATGGCCAAGATGGGCATCTCCTGCATCACCAGCTACTGCGGAGCTCAGGTCTTCGAGGTCCTCGGGCTCGGCGCCGAGGTGATGGAGCTGTGCCTGCCGGCGGTGCCCTCCCGGATCGGGGGAGCTTCCTTCGCGGACCTGGAGGCCAGGATCACCGACTGGCACGCCTACGCCTGGGAGGCGGACGAGGAGCCGGCCGGCAAGGACGTTCTGACGGACCACGGCCGGGTGCGCTTCCGCAAGGCGGGCGAGTTCCACGCCTACAACCCGATCGCGGTGCGTGCGGCCCAGAAAGCGGCCCAGACCGGCGACCTGGAGGAGTACGCGCGCTGGCGCGAGCTCTCCACGATGGGGCCGCCCCAGGATCTGAGGGACCTGCTGGAGATCCGGCCGGCGGCCGCTCCCACCGCGCTCACGGACGTCGAGCCGGCCGCGACCATCCGGACCCGCTTCATCTCGACCGCCATGTCGCTGGGCGCCCTCTCGCCGGAGGCCCACGAGACGCTGGCGGTCGCCATGAACCAGATGGGCGGCCGGTCCAACTCCGGCGAGGGAGGCGAGGACGGCGACTTCTACACCATGGAGGGGCCGCGGCGCGACAACCGCATCAAGCAGGTCGCCTCGGCCCGCTTCGGGGTCACACCGGCCTACTTGAAGCGGGCCGACGAGCTCGAGATCAAGATCGCCCAGGGCTCCAAGCCTGGCGAGGGCGGCCAGCTGCCCGCCATCAAGGTGACGAACCTGATCGCCCGCCTGCGCCACGCCCAGCCCGGGATGCAGCTGATCAGCCCGCCGCCCCACCACGACATCTACTCGATCGAGGACCTGGCGCAGCTCATCCACGACCTGAAGGCCATCAACCCCCGAGCCCGGGTGGGCGTGAAGCTGGTGTCGGAGGCCGGCGTCGGCACCATCGCCGCCGGCGTCGCCAAGGCGAGGGCCGACTACATCCTGATCTCCGGCCACAACGGTGGCACGGGCGCCTCCCCCCTCTCCTCGATCAAGTCGGCCGGTGTGCCGTGGGAGCTCGGCCTGGCCGAGACCCAGCAGGTGCTCGTCGAGCACAACCTGCGCGAGCGCGTCACGCTGCGGACGGACGGCGGCCTGAAGAGCGGACGCGACGTGGTGGTGGCCGCCATGCTGGGCGCCGAGGAGTTCGGCTTTGGCACCGGGGTGCTGGTCGCACTGGGCTGCGACATGGCCCGCCAGTGCCACCTGAACACGTGCCCCACCGGAATCGCGACCCAGAACGAGGACCTGCGGGCCAAGTTCACCGGCCGGCCGGAGCACGTGGTCACCTACCTGACGCTGATCGCCGAGGAAGCCCGCCAGTACCTGGCACTGGCCGGGGCCGTCGGCATCGACGACGTCGTCGGCCGGGTCGAGATGCTGCGAGCCGTCGCCGACTGCGCGGGCTTGGACCCCTCCTTCCTGCTGCGAGCCCCAGCCGACCCGGCTGCGCCCCGACGCCGGCTGTGGGCCCGCAACGGCGAGGTCCCCGGGGGCACGCCGCCCAGCGGCAAGATCGACAACTCCTGTCGGGCGGTCGGCGCCGGCCTCCGCGGCGAGAGCCGCCACTACACCGGCAGCGCCGGCCAGAGCTTCGGAGCCTGGTGCGACGAGGGCATGGAGCTGGTCCTGGAGGGCGAGGCCAACGACTACGTCGGCAAAGGGATGGGCGGCGGCGTTGTCGTGATCAAGCCCTTTCCCGATGACGCCGCCGAGGACCCGGTCCTGGCCGGCAACACGTGCCTGTACGGCGCGACCGGTGGCGCCCTGTTCCTGGCCGGGCGCGCCGGCGAGCGGTTCTGTGTACGCAACTCCGGCGCGGTCGCCGTGCTGGAGGGCGCCGGCGATCACTTCTGCGAGTACATGACGGGCGGCATCGCGGTGGCCCTGGGACCGGTCGGCTGGAATGTCGGAGCCGGGATGACGGGCGGCGTCGCGTACGTGCGCGAGTGGAGACAGCTGAACGTCGACAGCGTGGTCGCCCGCCACGTGCCGGCCGAGGACGCTGAGGGGCTGCGGCGGCTGGTGGAGGAGCACCTGCGGCGCACCGGCAGCCCGCGGGCGGCCCTGCTGCTGGCGGACTGGGAGCTGGCCCTGGAGGGTTTCCGGCAGATCATGCCGGTGGCCGTGGTCCAGCCGCCGGTCACACCGGCGCTCGAAGCCGCGCCGTCCGAGGCTGCCGCCGAGCGCGAGCCCGCGGCCCCCGCCTAACCACCCTGAATGTAGCCGCCAGTTAGAGGCAGAATTGTCCGCGTGGCTGGACCCCCCAAGTACGACCTCGTTGGTGGCCGGCTCTGTCTCGACTTCTGCAACACCACGAGCGAGCGAACCGGCGAGCGCCTGCAGGATTACGGCGACCTGGTCGGCTGGAGCTGGCGCACCGGGATCCTGAACGCTGAGGAGGCGACCCGGCTGCTGCGCACCGCTGGCCGGACTCCGACCGAGGCGCTGCGCGTGCACGAGCGGGCGCTGGCGCTGCGCCTCGCGCTCTACCGGATCTTCGCCGCCGTGGCGGAGTCCGCCGCCGCCCGGGGCGCCGACCTGGAGGTCCTCAACGCCGAGCTGGCGGGCGCGATGTCCCGCTCCCAGCTGGTCCCCACCGACTCCGGCTTCACGTGGCTCTGGGCAGATGGCGGCAGGGCGCTCGACTCGCTGCTCTGGCCGGTCGCCCGCTCCGCAGCCGACCTGCTGACCGAGGGCCGCCTGGACGCGCTCCGCCGCTGCGCAGGCCGGGGCTGCGGCTTCCTTTTCCTCGACACCTCGCGTAACCGGACCCGCCGCTGGTGCGATATGCGCATATGCGGGAACCGAGCCAAAGCCCGCCGTCACCACGCAAGAACGCGGGCCGGTGCCGCTTAGACCAGACATAGCCTCGTGCAAATCTCGATGATGCGGGCGCGCCGCGCCCTCGTCGCGTTGACCCTTGCCGCAATCGTCAGCAGCGGCTGTGCCGGCGCCGACGCTATGGCCTTCGACGCTCGGGCCCGGACGGTCGAGCAGACCTTGGTCCGCTACGTGGCCGAGGGCGTTCCCAGCCCCAACCTGGACGGCCTGCGTGCTGAGCTCCAGAGCCTGAAGGCGCGCCGCAGCGGGCCTGTCCCGTACGCGGTCGTGTCGGGTGCCGCGGTGCGCGACCCGTTCCTCGTGCTCGAGGACCAGGCGCTGGCCGTCCGCCTACAGGCGGTCCAGGCCTCCCGGCTCGACGCCGAAGCCGCCCTGGACGAGCTGAGGCGGGAACCCGGAGCCACCGGCGCGCTCTACGACGGCGCCGTCGAGCTGGGCCGCACCAGCACCCCGGCCGGGTACCGGGCCCTGGCGGCCAGGATTCGCACCCAGGTGGTCGAGATCCAGCTCGCCAAACGGGAGCTGGCCGATGCCGGCGGAGGACTGTCGGGAGGCTTGCCGGCGGACGTGGTCCAGGGCGAGGCGCAGCTCCGGGACCTGGTCGCAACTGCCGGCCAGGAGGGGCTGCTGACAGACCCCGGCCAGGCCAGCCTGGTGGACGGCCAGATTTACCTGGCGCAGCCCTACCCGGCCCTTCTCGACAGCCACGCCGCCATCGCTGACGAGCTCACGGCCGCCCTGCGCACGCTGCAGAAACGCGTGGACATGCGGGCCAATGGCGATGTGCTCTTCGGCCAGCTGCCGGGCCTGCTGGGCCAGTTGAACGCGTACGGCGGCGGCGACGCCTTCGCCACCCGGGCCGAGCAGTACCACGTGGAGCTCATGTCAGCGCACAGCGACGAGCAGCTCGCCAAAGCGGTCACCGACCTCCAGGGCCTGGTCGACGAGATGTCCGGCTCACTCGGCTCGGGCCGCCTGCCCCTGGCCGGGGTCGCGTGCCTCGAGGGCGCCCCCGCGCAGCAGATCGTGATCCACCTGGCGATCCAGCAGCTGGTCGCCTACGACGCCGGCTGCCCGATACTGCGCACCCCGATCACCACGGGCCGCCCGGCCTTGCCCACCGACCGCGGCACCTTCCGCATCTTCTACAAGGCGCCTGCCTACAAGATGGTGTCGCCGTGGCCGCCGGGAAGCCCCTTCTGGTACCACGAAGCCTGGGTCTACTGGGCGATGGAGTTCGTGGGCGACGGCACCTTCATCCACAACGCGGACTGGCAGCCCGACAACAGCTACGGCCCCGGCTCCCAGTTCGGGCCCTACGCCAGCCACGGCTGCGTCCACGTACTGGACGGCCCTCTACAGTCTCTGTACGCTTGGGCTCAGCTGGGCGCGACGGTGGTCGTCGAGGACTGAGCCAGGGCCGGACGCGGTAGCAGCACCCAGAGCAGCACCGCGCCCACCGCCAGGAAGGCCGCGGACGCGGCCATCCCCAGCCGGGCGGAGCCGGCGACCAGCGGTCCCCCGATCGCGGATCCGATCGGCTGGCCCAGGAAGTTCAAGCTCATCGAGATCGCCAGCACCCGGCCCAGGAGCGCGGTGCTGACGCTGCGCTGGCGCAGCGAGAAGAGCGCTACGTCCTGGGGCCCGTTCAGCAAGCCGGTCAGGAACAACGCCGCGTAGACCGTCAGCTGGGAGGGCGCCGCGGCCAGCCCTGCCAGGACGGCCGCCTGGCCGATCATGCAGGCGCCGATCAGCCTGCGCTCCTTGCCCAGGGTGGCCAGCCGGCCGGCCAGGATCCCGGAAACCAGGGCCGCCAGGCCGCCCACCGACCAGGCGAACCCGACCACGTCGGGACCCCGGTGGAGGTCGTGCAGGATGAACACGGGCAGGGCCAGGATGAGCACCCCCCGGCTGGCGTTGGCGATCGGGATCGAGAGCGACATCGCCCGCAGCACGGGGTTTCGGAAGGTTTCGCGGAGGCCGTCCCAGGCCTCCCCGAGGACGTTGCGGTCGGTCTCGCGGCGCGCGGGCTCGCGGATCCCCAGGACCGCGAAGACGGCGGCCACCCAGACCGCGGCGACGACCAGAAGCGTGCCGCCGCCTCCGATCGCGACGTAGAGGACGCCGGCCAGGGCCGGCCCGGCGACGTTGGACGCGCTGTAGATCGCGCTGTCGAGTGCGTTGGCGCGGTCCCAGAGGTGGCTGGGGGCGAGGATCGGAAAGAGCGAGCGCGCCCCCGCAAAGCCCAGCGGCACGGTGAGGGAGCTGACCGCCATCAGGACAAGCAGCGAGGGCACGGTGAGAACGCCGGCCGCAGCCATGACGACCACGCCGACCAGGGTGGCGGCGCCCAGCACGTAGTCGACGCAGATCAGCCGGATCCGGCCCCAGCGGTCGAGAGCCGCACCGGCCAGCGGAGAGATCAGCAGGCCGGGCGCCAGGGAGATGAACACGGTCAGACCGGCCAGGCTGGGCGAGTGGAAGCGCTCGAGGACGTAGAGCACGATCGCGACGCCCCACATCTGGCCGCCCACGCGGGCGAGCAGGGAGGAGCCCGCCAGGCGGCCGAAGCCGGGGGTCGCGAGCAGCTCGCGATAGCTGGTGCCGTCTGCGGTCCGGGCCAAGTCCCCGATCGTAGCGGGTGCTAGCGGGGTGCTGAAAAAGGTCGGCGAGAGATTCGGTGACCAGGTGGCCCAGATCCTAGGCGACTTCGAGAACCGGAGCAAAGCGTATTGGAGATACG
>DHIW01000106.1:0-22287 GCA_002404015.1 Chloroflexi bacterium UBA4736 | reverse complement strand
TTCCTTTTTCAGCGGCCTGCTAGCGGATCAGCTCGGCGATGCGGTCCAGGACTCGCAGGTTGGCGATCGAGTCGGCGGCCGGCAGCGGCGCCGGCCCTCCGTCGAGCGCGGCGGCGGCGAACGCCTCCACCATCAGCTGGTAGGGGTCGGCCGGATCCCGCCAGGCGGTGAAGGGCTGCTCGAGGCGGACGACGCGGTCGCCGGTGACCACCACCAGCTCCTGGACCTCCGGCGTCTCGAAGCTGGCGAGCAGCGTGGCCTGGGCGCCGCCCGCGAAGCCGAGCAGTGCGCTCACGGTAGTGTCGACGCCAGAGGGTCCCCGGCGGGCCACGGCATGCACCTCGCGCGGCTCCCCGAGCAGCCAGCGGGCGGCGCTAACGGTGTATGAGCCCACGTCCAGCAGGGCGCCCCCGCCGAGCTGTGGGTCGAGCCGGTAGTTGCCGGGCGCGTCGAGCGAGAAGCCGAACACCGCATGGACATGGCGGGCGGCGGTCACGGACTCGGCGAGCTCGCGCATGCGGGGGTGGAAGCGGTACATGAGCGCTTCCATGAGCAGGCGCCCCGCGGCCTCGGCGGCCGCGGCCATCTCCTCGGCCTCGGCGGCGTTGAGGGCGAGCGGCTTCTCGCACAGCACGTGCTTGCCGGCGCGCAGGGCTCGCAGCGTCCATTCCCGGTGCAGGCTGTTCACGAGCGGGATGTAGACCGCCTCCACAGCAGGGTCCTCAAGCACTGCGTCATAGGTTTCGACGCAGCGCTCAACACCGTGCTGCTCGGCCATGACGCGCGCCCGCCCCGCGTCACGACTGGCCAGGGACAGCAGGCGCCCGTTGGACGAGGCGGCGATCGCAGGGAGCACGGCGCGGCCGCCGATCCAGGACGCCCCCAGGATCCCCCAGCCGAGGCCGCGCCCGCCTATATGCGCACCTGCAGCCGCTCGCCGCCGGCCGCGATGGAGCGCGCGGCCGCCTCCATGACGGCCACGTTGCGGCGCGCCTCCAGGGCGGTGACCGCGGCCGGCTCACCCAGGAGGAGGTGGTCGGCGAGGTTGCGGTAGAAGCCATTCGGGACGCGCGGTGCCAGGACCAGGCGGTCCCGATCGGCTCCGCCATGCCCGTCGGGCCGGTGCACCGTCAGCTCGGCCGGCGACTCGGAGGGCGCCAGGCGCTCCTCGACCAGGTCGCCGGTCCAGGAGCGAGCCTTGACCGTCTCGTAGCGCCAGTCCCCGGTGAGGGCGCCGGCCGTGCCCAACAGGTACCACTTGGGCTTGCCGGCAGCCGCGATGTCGGACTGCAGGAACGTCGCTTGGGCGCCACCCTCGAAAGTGAGGTCGACGCGAACCTGGTCGGAGTTGGTCACGTCGTGCCAGACCCGCTTGTGAGCCGTCGCGCTGACTGCGACGACCGGGTCGCTGAAGAGCTGGAGCACCCAGTCGAAGTAGTGGGAGCCCCAATCGTAGATGGTGCCGCCGGAGATCGGCTCGTGGCTGTGCCAGTAGCTGCAGGGGTGCCCGAAGCCGCCGATGAAGGACTCCATGTAGAAGAGCTCGCCGATCGCGCCCTCCACGAGCGCGCCCCGGAGGCGGACGAAGTCGGGGTCCCAGCGCCGGCTCTGATAGACGGTCAGGAAGCGCCCCGCCTGGCTCGCCGCCTCCAGCATGCGGTCCACCTCGGCGACCCGGAGCGCGAACGGCTTCTCGCAGACTACGTGCTTGCCGGCCGCCACCGCCTCCAGCACGGCCCCGGCATGGGCGGCGGGCGGCACACCGACCACGACCAGGTCAATGGCCGGGTCGGCCAGCATCTCGGCAGCCTCGGAGTGGGCCCGCACCTGGTGGGCCGCGGCCGCCGCCGAGCGGCGTTCAGGGACGCGGTCGCAGATCCCCCGGAGCTCGAACCCGGTCACCTCGCCGACCGCCGAGGCGTGCTCGCGGCCGATCGCGCCGTAGCCGTAGAGCCCGACGCCGATGGGCGGGGCGGGCTGGAGGCCGGCCGCGTGCCGGAGGCAGCGGTGGACGACCTGGCCGAACCTGGGATCGGCGTACACGGCGGCCGAGTGGCCGGCGCCGAGGTGGACGACCCGCCCGCCTCCGGCGGCCCGGCCGTAAGCCAGCACGCGCTCGCCGTAGTGCCAGGGCACGCTGAGCAGGACCTCCGCCTCCGGCGGCGGCTCGAAGAGCGGGAACCGGTCGCGCAGCGGGAACTCGGCGTCCAGGCGATCCGAGATCGGGCCCCCTGGACGGGGCCGGACGGTCAGCTCGGTTTCGGGCGCCTCATCGCCGGCGGCCCAGCCCCATGCCTCGAGCGTCTGGTGGAGGGCGAGCAGGCCGCCGCCCCCCTTGAGATAGGCGGCCAAACGGGCGTGCGCGGCCTCGTCGAGCGGATGGTCGGTGGCGGCCAGCAGCACGTGGTGGCCCTCCAGGGGCGGGAGCTCCCGGGTGGACACGACCGTCAGCTGGAAGCCGCCCGCCTCGAGGCGGCGCAGGAGCGGGGCCGCCATTCCCCGGTAGTCGTGCTGCCCTCCCTCTCCGACGTGGACCAGGACGCGGACGCTCTCGAATTCAGACATGCCCCGAACCGACATGGTACCCAGGGCCGGCCGCGGCGACCGAGCGGAGAACGCGAAGCGCCTGCTTGCCCGCCGCGGCCCAAGTGAACCGGCGCGCGCGCTGGCGACCTTTCGCGGCCAGCTCAGCGCGCAGGGCGGAGTCGCCCAGGAGGCGGGCGAGGCCGGCCGCGATAGCCTCCTCACTCAGGGGATCGACGGCCAGCGCTGCCCCGGCGGCCAGCTCGGGCAGCGCGCCGGCATCGCCGACCAGCGCCGGCAGCCCCTGCGCCATGGCTTCCAGCAAGGGCAACCCGAAGCCCTCATAGAGGCTGGGGAAGGCGAGTGCCGCAGCCGACCGATAGAGGGCCAGCAGGGTGGGGTCGTCGACGTGGCCCAGCAGGCGCACGCGAGGCTCTGAGCGGAGGAGCTCGAGCGTGTCGCCGAAGGCCCAGCCCGCCTTGCCGGCGATCACGAGCGGCGGTGGATCGGGTAGCTGCCGGTAGGCAGCCAGCAGCCTCCGGTAGTTCTTGCGCGGCTCGACGGTCCCCACCGCGAGCAGGAACCCCGGACTGAGACCCGCCGGTAAGGCTCCCGGCTCGACACCCTCGAGGCCCGGTCCCTCCGGCACCAGGTGCACGCGCTCCTCGAGACCCGCCAGCGGATAGTGCGCCAGGAGGTCGCGGCGGGTGGCGGCGGATGGGACTATGACGGCGGCCGCGGTTTCGAGGGCGCGCGGAAGCAGCCGGCCCATGTACAGGCGCTGCTGCCAGGGCACCTCCGCGGGCCGGACGCGGAACGCGAGGTCGTGCACGAAGACGGCCGCGGGGGGCGCCCGGCGGGAACGCCAGGGTGGCGACGGCCAGTACGGGTAGAGGATGGCGTCCAGGCGGGCCTCGGCCTCGACGCGCGGGAGCCAGCTCAGCTTGTTGGCCAGTTCCTGCCGGCTGGGTGACAGCACCGCCCTGGCAGCGTCGAACCCGGGCAGCCGCTTCTCGCTGAAAAAAACGGTCCAACCGTCCGAGGCGCCGGCGGCCAGCATCGCCCGGGTCAGCTCCAGCGCGACCGTGCTCATACCGACGCGAGGGCGCCAGCAGGCTGTCAGGTCCGCCCCAAACTCCACCGTCCGGACTATAAGGATTGGCAAAAAAAGAGAAGGTCCCCTACCTAGGCAGGGGACCCTCAAGAAAGGAGGGAGGGCTGTTCAAGGCTTCACGAGTGAAGCTGAAACGCATTGTACGCCCAGCGTTTCCGGACAGGTCAACCCTGTTAGCGCATTTATTGACAGTAACAAGCGCGCCGTTCAGATGATCTCAGAGTACCTGTCGAATACCTCGCGCAAGTCGGCTGGCGGCTCCAGTCCCTTCTTCTTCATCACCTCGAAGAGGGACAGGATGTGCCGGACCCCGGCCAGGTTGACGCCCTTCTCGCGCGTCAGATGCTGGATCACCTGGAGCTTGCGGATGTCGCGCTGCGAGTAGCGGCGCCGGTTGGTGGTGGTCCGGAACGGCTCGATGAGGCCGACATCCTCGTAGAGCATGAGCGTGCGGGGATGGGTCTCCAGGATCTCGGAGGCCACGCTGATTGTGTAGAGCGGCTTATCGAGGTCGAAACCGGACTGCAACGACCCCCGGGCACGGGCGGCCATGTCGAACGTCTACTCCTTCAACCAGCCTTCCACGCCGCGAGAGAGGTTCGCGGGGGTGGTCTGGCTCTTGATCAGGTACTCCAGGGCGCCCAGCTTGAGACCCCGTTCGACAAGCTCCCTCTCCCCGTAGTTGGAAAGGATCACCACCGGGATCTGACGCGTCTCCTCGTTGGCGCGCAGGCCTTCGAGGACGGCGAACCCGTCCATCTTGGGGAGCCGGATGTCGAGAAAGATGATGTCGGGCTTGACTTCGCTGGTCAGCTGAAGGCCTTCCTCGCCGTCCTTGGCCATAGTCACCTGGTAGCCGTCCAGCTCCAGTTTGAGCTTGTACATCTGGGCTACCGTGGGGTCATCCTCGATGAAAAGGACGCGTACTTCGTCGCTCAAACCCGGTCCTCCCCTATTGGGATCATCTGACGGCAATCCTATCAGGTTTCCCTCGATGGCAACGAGGAAAGTTTACCTGTCGAGTAGTGGATTTGCTATTATGGGGCGACCTTTGCTTTCCTGTTTTTAGCCGCCGCCGACCACAGGCTTTCGAGGTCGTAATAGGAGCGCTCGCCGGGCAGAAAGACGTGCGCCAGAACCGAGTCGAAGTCGACCAGGATCCAGGTGGCGTCCTCGTAACCGTCGACCGCCAGGGGGCGGATCCGGGCCCCGCGGGCCCGCTCGATCATGGCGTCGGCGATGGCCCGGGTCTGGCGGTCTGTGTCGCCCTCGCAAATGACGAAGTAGTCGGCGATCGTGGTCCTGCCCTGAACGTCCACGATCACGGGGTCCCACGCTTTCTTGTCCTCGGCCACCTCCATCAGGAGCTCGGCCAGCGCCAGCGGCGCGAGGGGTTTGCTCAACAGTTCGATTATGCCCGCGCGTACAGCCCGTGCGAAAGCACGTACTCGGCGACGGCCGGGGCCAGCAGCCCGTCGAGGGAGCCGCCGGCCGCGACCCGGTCCCGGATGGCGGTGGCCTGGACGGGCGGGGTGGGGACGTCGCAGAGCACGGTACGCGCCGGATCTATGCCGGCCGCCTGGAGGTCGTCGCGGGTCGGGGCGGGCAGCCCCGGCCGGCTTACCACCACCAAGGTGGCCATGTCCAGGACCCGGTCCGGCTCCCGCCAGCTCCGGATCTCGCGCGCGGCGTCCCAGCCCAGCACGAGGTAGAGCTCGTCGCCGGGGCGCTCGGCGGCAAGCTGCTCGAGGGTGTCCACCGTAAACGACGGCGTGCTTCGCTTCAGCTCGATATCCGAGACGGAGATGCGCGGCTCGCCCTGGACCGCCAGCCTGCTCATCGCCAGCCGGTCCTCGGCGCCGGCAACGGCGGCGCGGCGATGCGGGGGCAGGGCGGCCGGCACCAGCAGGACCTCGTCCAGCGGGACGCAGTCGATCGCCGCCCTGGCGATCGCCACATGGCCCACGTGGATGGGGTCGAAGGTGCCACCGACGACCCCCAGCCTCTTCGCCGGCCGGCGGGCGGAGCTCAGGGCTGGTACTCGAACTCGAGCTCGCCGACGCGGACGGTGTCGCCGGCCTGGGCGCCCGCGTCCTCCAGGGCTCGAGAGACCCCGATCCGGTCGAGCAGCACCTGGAAGCGCTCCAGGGCAGGCTCGGAATCGAAGTCTGTGCGGGCCACCAGGCCCTCGACAGCCTCCCCGGCCACGGTGAAGCCCCAGGTGTGTCGCTCCACGAGAGGAGCCTCGCGTTTGGCCCGCCGCCGCAGGTGGATCGGCGCGGGCTCCGCCTGCGCAGGCGGGACCCGGGGCGCCCGCTCGAGCGCCGCTCCGATCGCCGCCAGCAGCTCCGGCACACCCTCCCCCGTCTTGGCCGAGCAGTAGAGGGCCGCCGCGCGGCGTTCGACGTCGGGACAGAGGTCGACCTTGTTCATGGCGACGACCGAGGGCCGGGCGGCCAGGTCGGCCGAATACTCCATGACCTCGCCGCGCACCATCTCCAGCTCACCCCAGGGGTCGGGTCCTGACACATCGATCACGTACACGAGGACTCGTGTCCGCTCCACGTGGCGAAGGAATCGGAGGCCCAGCCCGGCTCCCAGGGCCGCCCCCTCGATGAGACCCGGGATGTCTGCGACCACGATCCGCGCGCCGCCCGCCAGCTCGCTTACCCCGAGCTCGGGATCGAGCGTAGTGAACGGGTAGTCGCCGACCTTGGGCCGCGCGGCCGAGATGGCGGCCAGGAGGGAGGACTTGCCCGCGTTGGGCGGCCCGACCAGCCCAGCGTCGGCGATCAGCTTGAGCTCCAGCCGGACCTCCCGCTCCTCCCCGGGGCGGCCCGGCTCGGCCTGGTGCGGGGCCTGGTTGGTGGAGCTCTTGAAGTGCACGTTGCCGCGCCCGCCCGAGCCGCCCAAGGCCACGACCGCCTCGGCGCCCTCGTGGTCCAGGTCGGCGATCAGGCGACCGTCGGCCGCATCGAAGACCAGCGTGCCGGGGGGTACGGGCAGCCGCATGTCCGCGCCCGCCTTGCCGGCCTTGAGGCTGCCCTGGCCTGCCTTGCCGTCCTCGGCGCGCCAGGATCGGCGGCTGCTGTAGCTGTTGAGCGATGACGCCTCGGTGGTGGCGAAGGCGATCAGGGAGCCTCCCCGGCCGCCGTCGCCGCCGTTGGGACCGCCATGGGGGATGAAGGGCTCGCGGCGGAACGAGGCCGAGCCGTTGCCGCCGTGCCCGGCGCGCACGTGGATCTGCGTCGAGTCGACGAAGGAGCCGCGTTGTTCCGGGGACATTGGCGGCGAGCCGCCCTGGCAGGGGCTAGGGGTCGCCTAGCCCGCGGAGACGGACACGCGGCGACCGTCCTTGCCGACGCGCTCGTAGACGACCTGGCCGGTCACCAGCGCGAACAGGGTGTGGTCGCGGCCGACGCCGACGCCGGGTCCGGCGGTGATGGGAGTGCCGCGCTGGCGCACGATGATGGCGCCCGCCTCGACCGCCTGGCCGCCGTACACCTTCACGCCCAGCCGCTGAGAGTTGGAATCGCGGCCGTTGCGCGAGGAGCCGCCTCCCTTCTTGTGTGCCATTACTCGCTCTCTTCCTTTGGCTCCGCGGGCTTCTTGGCCCGAGGCGCCCGCTTCGGTTTGTCGTCGGCGACGGCGGGCTCGGGCATCTCCGCCGTCGCGGTCTCCGCCGTCGCGGTCTCCGCCGTCGTAGTTTCCGCCTTGTCAGCAGTCTCCGGCTTGGCGGCCTTTGCCTTGGCCTTGGTCTTGGCCTCGCCCACGCTCAGGATCTCGATCGCCGTCAGGTCGGCGCGGGCGCCCCTGTGGACACGGACCCGCTTCTTCGACTTGTAGCGGAGGACGTCGATCTTGGGCCCCCGGCTGTGCCCGATCACCTTGGCCGTGACCGTCAGGCCCTTCAGGGCCTCGGCGCCCACTTTGAGGTCGTCGCCTTCGGCGACCATGAGGACGCGCTCGATCACGAACTCGGCGCCCGGCTCGCCCTTCATCCGGTCGACCAGGATCCGGTCGCCCGGCGACACCCGGTACTGCTTGCCTCCGCTGACGACGACAGCCGACAGCGATCCCTCTGATTTGGGCACGATCGGAGATTGTACAGGAAGGGATTCCCTACATCGGCAGCCGGACGGTGCCCGACTCGCCCAGCAGGTAGCTGTCGAGCGGGCGCGACTCCTGGTGCAGCACCGCCCGCCTCCCCAGCATCACCGACTGCACGAGGCCCAGTCCGGCCAGGAACGCGACGGTGGCAGAGCCGCCGTGGGAGATGAGCGGCAGCGGGATCCCCGCGATCGGCGTGGCGCCGATGTTCATGCCGACGTTCTGGACGACCTGCGTGCCGAGGATCACGGCCATACCGGCGCAGAGCAGGTGGCCGAAGCGGTCCGAGGCCACGGCGGCCGAGCGGGCGAGCCGGATGACGAGCGCCGTGAACACGGCGAGCAGGAGCACGCAGCCGACCAGCCCGAACTGCTCCGCGTAGACGGCGAACACGAAGTCCGTGGTGCGCTCGGGGACGTAGCCGAGGCTGCCCTGGTGACCGTGCAGCCAGCCCTGACCGAACAGGCCGCCCGAGCCGACCGCGATCCGCGCCTGGATCAGGTTGTAGCCCGCGCCGAGAGGGTCTTTCGAGGGGTCCAGAAAAACCTGCAGCCGCTGCCGCTGATAGCCGTGCAGGAGCCGGAGCAGGACCGGGAACGCGATCGCGGCGCCGGCCACAATGGCGGCCAGGTGCAGGCGGGAGGCGCCGGCCAGGAAGAGCATCCCGAGCAGCAGGCAGAGGAACACGATGGAGGTCCCCAGGTCCGGCTGGAACAGCACCAGCAGGACAGGCGGCAGCCCGAGGCCGAAGCTGGCCAGGATCTCGCGGTTGCCGAGCCGGCGCCGGCTCGAAAGGAAGGCCGCCAGCACGACCAGCATCAGCAGCTTGCCCAGCTCGGAGGGCTCGACGGGCACGCCCGCGAGCGAGATCCAGCGCTGCGCGCCCAGCCTCACGTGGCCGGCGACGGTTACCGCCAGCAGCAGCAGCAGGCAGGCCCCGTAGAGCGCGGGCGCGGCTTTCTGCAGCTTCCGGTAGTCGAAGCTCGCCGCCGCCGCGTAGGCCCCGAGGCCCAGGACGAGGAAAACCAGCTGGCGGTGGAAGGCGACGCCGGAGGCGGAGAAGAGGGTCATCAGGCCGAGCCCCGAGAGCGCACCCGTCAGCAGGAGCTGGAGGTGGTCGAAGCGCTGCAGGCGCCCGGCTCGGGTCAAGCCCGGATCTTGTCCCGGTTCGCGTAGTAGTAGTCGGCGATCTTGACCGCGATCGGCTCGGCGGTGTCGTGGCCCTCGCCCCCGCCCTCGACCAGGACCACGATCGCGATCTCGGGGTTGTCGAAGGGCGAGAAGAACGTGAACCAGGCGTCCAGCGGAAGGTCGGTCCCCGAGCCGCCGAACTGAGCGCTCCCGGTCTTGCAGCCACCGTCGTACTTGAACTTGTCGTTCCTGAACAGGAAGCCGGTTCCGTAGGGCGCCTGCAGGCAGTCGTGCATGCCCTGGCGCACGGTCGCCAGGTTCCCCGGGGAGACGGGCACCTGGCCTACCGGGGCGGCCGGCAGCCTGGCCACGACCTTCCCGGCGGCGTCCTGGACCTGGTGCACCAGGGTCGGGTTGCGCAGCGTGCCGCCGTTCGCCACCGCGCTCACGTACATGGCCTGGATCAGGGGCGTCGTCAGCAGGTAGGACTGGCCGATCCCCATCGTCAGCGTCTCCCCGGGGTTCCACCGGCAGTCCTGGCCCGCCGTGCAGTTGGCGGCCAGCCAGTCTTCGTCGGGTACGAGGCCGGCGGAAGCGCCCGGTATCTCGAAGCTGGGCGCCCGGCCGTACCCGAACGCGCGGGCGTAGGCGGCCAGCGTCTTATCGCCGACCAGGTCCGCCGCCCTGTAGAAGAACGTGTCGCAGGAGACCGCGATCGCCTTCTGGACGCCCATGGCGCCCATGTCGTAGCCCGCCCAGTTGTGATAGGTCCAGCCTCCGTACTGGATGGCGGCCGGGCACGGCAGCACGCTCGCGGCGTTGATCTTGCCCTGCTCCAGCGCGGCGGCGGCGGTGATCATCTTGAAGGTCGAGCCGGGCGGGTAGAGGCCGTTCACGGCCCGGTCGTAGAGCGGCTTGGCCGGGTCCTGGACGAGCTTCTGGTACTGGGCGGTGCTGATCCCGCCGGCGAACGCGTTGGCGTCGAAACCGGGCTCGCTGACGAGCGCCAGCAGCTCACCGGTGCGGGGATCCACCACGATTGCGGCGCCCGCTTTCTGGCCCACCTTCCGGATGCCTTCGCGGAGGTAGGAGGCGACCGCCTTCTGCAGGTTGGCGTCGATCGAAAGATAGACGTTCTGGCCGGGGACGGGGGCCTGCGAGCGGACCGTCTTGACGACCTGGCCCTGGGCGTCCGTCTCCTGGTCGGCCCAGCCGTCCTTGCCCCGCAGCAGCGCTTCCAGGCCGGCCTCGACGCCCGTCTTGCCGAGACTCTGGTCCGCCTGGTAACCCTGGCTCGCCAGCCGCGCCAGGTCGGCGGCGTCCACCCGGCCCGTATAGCCGGTGACATGTCCGAAGTCGGCTGGGTCCACGTAGGTGCGCACGGGCCGACTGTCCAGCTCGACCCCGGGCAGGCCTGGCAAGCGCTCGTCCACCGCCTGCGCCTGCTGCGCGGTCAGCTTCTCCTGGACGGTGACCGGCGCGTAGAAGTCGGGCGCCTTGGCCAGGACGTCGCGGATCTCGGTCCCCGGGCGCCCGCTGAGGAGGGCCACCTGGCGCAGGACCTCGGCCCTGGCGGCGGCGGTAGCGGGCAACCCGGCCGGCACCACCCGCAGGCTCCAGGCGGGCTGGTTGAGGGCCAGCTGGACACCGTGGCGGTCGTAGATGATGCCGCGATCGGCGTACAGGAGCTGCCGGTGAACGCGGTTGTCAAGGGCCAGCGCCGCCAGCCGGGAACCCTGGCCGACCTGGAGCTGGAAGAGCTTCACGCCCAGGAGGGAGACGCTGACCGCGACGATGAGCACGAAGGCGATCAGGCGGCTCGACCAGCGCGGCTTGGGCTCGACGCCGGACAGGCTGACCCAGCGCCCGGCCTCGATCACGCCGCGACCAGGGGCAGGCGGCGGTCGAGACGCGCCAGCAGGAGAACGGCCAGCGGCGCCAGGGCGGCGTCGTAGAGCGAGGCGCCGGCGACCAGGGGGGCCGCATCGGCCGCCTGGAGAGGGGAGTGGCCCACCGTGTCGGCCGCGCCCAAGATGACGAGGCCGTAGCAGGCGGTCGCCAGGGCCGCGGCCGGCGCGACCAGCCAGAGCCGACCATCGAGCGCCCCGCCCACCCAGCCGGCCGCATAGGCGGCCGCGAGCATCGCGAGGGCGTGCACGCCCAGGGGTCCGAAGCCGGCCAGGTCGAGGAGCAGGCCACCCAGCAGCGCCCAGAGCAGGCCGGCTCGGGGACCCCGCAGCCAGCTCCAGCCCACGACCGCGAGCAGGACCAGGTTGGGCACGGCACCCAGCAGCACCACCTGGCCGGCCAGGGTGACCTGGACCAGGGTCGCGCCGAGCAGGACTGCGACCGCTGCCAGCAGCCTCACCTGGGCAGGAAGTCCGTGATGACGAGGACCGAGCTCACCGCCGTCAGGTCGTTGGCCCAGGCCAGCTCGGCCTGCTCCGAGGTGGCCGAGTCGCGGCGCTCGAAGCGCACCACCTGGCCGACGGCGATGCCCCGCGGGTAGCTGCCGCCGATCCCCGACGTCAACACCCACTCGCCCGGCTTGGCCACCACGTCGGGGCGGGGGACCACGGACATCTGGAGCGGGCCGGGCCCGCCGCTGACGGTGCCCTCCAGGTTGGATTGGACGGCGTACGCGTTGACGCGCGAGGTGGGGTCGGCGACGGTCTGCAGGCTGGCGGAGTGGGCGGCCACCTCGCGCACCCGGCCGACGAGTCCGGCCCCCGTCACGACGACCATGCCGGGGCGGACGCCGTCGGCCGAGCCGCGGTCGATCGTCAGGGAGCGCGTGAAGCTGTCGGGACCGCGGCCGATCACGGACGCGGCCACCGTCCGGTGTCCGAAGCCGCGCTGGAAGTCGAGGGCCCGGCGCAGCGAGTCGTTCTCCTGCCCCGCCGCCTGGAGCAGGGCCAGCTCCGCGGCCAGGTGCCGGTTGCGCTCGGCGAGCCGCCGGTTGTCGGCGCGCAGAGACGCGATGTCGCCGAAGACGGAGAGGGCTGCGCCCGCCCCGCCGACCGCCGCGGTTGACGCGGATTCGAACGGTGCGAGCAGGCCGCGGACCGCGCCGCGGGGCCCGGCCAGGAAGGGCAGCTGGCTGGCCAGGACCAGCGTGACCATGACCGCCGCCCAGGACGCGAAGAAGCCCGTCGAGCGGGTTTGACTGCGTCTTATCTGGAGGGACACCCCCCCGGAACGCTCCCCGCTCGCATCAATACCGCAGCGCCCTGACGCGGCGCTCCCTGACGAGCACGCGGCGCAGCGTGTCGAGCTCCTCCAGGACGAGGCCGGTGCCGCGCACGACGCAGGTGAGCGGATCGACCGCCACCAGCACGGGCATGAGCGTCTCGGTGGCGACAAGCTGGTCGATGCCCGCCAGCAGGGCGCCGCCGCCGCAGAGGGTGATGCCGCGCTCCATGATGTCGTTCACCAGCTCGGGAGGGGTCTCGTCCAGCGTCTCTTTGATGGAGTGGACGATCTCGACCAGGACCGGCGAAAGCGCCTCCCGCACGTGCGCCGTGGTCATCTCCACGACCTTGGGCAGGCCGCTGACGAGGTCGCGGCCGCGCACCGTGAAGACGCTCTCCTCGGCGGACGGGAAGGCCGAGCCCACGGCGATCTTGATGTCCTCGGCCGTGCGCTCGCCGATCATGAGGTTGAGGTTCCGGCGCACGTACTGGACGATCGCGTCATCCATCTCGTCGCCGCCGACCCGCGCCGAGTCCGAGGCAACGACCCCGCCGAGCGAGATCACCGCGACCTCGGTCGTCCCGCCTCCGATGTCCACGATCATGCAGCCGCCGGGTTCCTGGATCGGCAAGCCGGCGCCGATGGCGGCGGCCATCGGCTCCTCGATGAGGTGCGCCTCGCGGGCCCCGGCGCTGGTCGCTGCGTCCGTGACCGCGCGCTTTTCGACCTCGGTGACGCCGGAGGGCACGCCCAGGACGACGCGGGGGTGGGAGATGTGCCAGTCCCGATTGTGGGCCTTGGCGATGAAGTACTTGATCATCTGCTCGGTGTGCTCGAAGTCGGCGATGACGCCGTCCTTGAGGGGGCGCATGGCGACGATGTCGGCCGGCGTGCGCCCCAGCATCCGGCGCGCGTCGGACCCAACGCTCAGCACCTGGCCGGTCCGCTTGCTCACCGCCACGACCGACGGCTCGTCGAGGACGATGCCGCGCCCGCGGACGTGCACCAGCGTGTTCGCCGTGCCGAGGTCTATCCCCATATCGCTCGACCAGATGCCGAGCACGGAGTTGAGTACGTTCAAAGCGTTACCAGGACGTGTGCGAGGACGAGGGAAAGACGGTTGGTGGCGGTGATCTTACACCTGATATAGCAGCTCCGTATGCGGTTAGCCGCTATATATGGGCGCTCACGAGAGAATCGCGGTCAGGATCGCGACCAGCACCGTGAACGCGGCGAAGGGTGCCACCAGCCGCACGTAGAGGCGTCGCGTGGCGGCCGCCGGCCGGCGCGTCAGGTTGGCCGCGAGCACGATCGAGAGCGCGGCGACACCGACGGTCGTACCGGCAAAGCGCAGGGCGCCGGCCAGGTCGTCGCCGACGGGCGGGAAGAAGAGCGAGCTGAACAGGCCGCAGTAGGGCAGCCAGAGCAACACCCTGACCACGCTGAAGCCGGCCTGCTCGAGGCCCGGCCGGCCGCGGCCCGACGCGCCCGGCAGGCCCTGCGGCGCCGACTCGTGGATCAGCTGCAGCAGCACCGGCAGGCAGAGCGCGTAGAGGACCGTGGCCGCGATCTTCAGCGGCAGCAGCTGGCGCACCACCACCGCGCCCAGGACTTGGGGGCGAAGGTTCTCGGGCACGATGGCGGGGGTCAGCAGCGCCACCAGCCAGCAGACCTGGACCAGGAGCAGCAGACCGGGGTCGATCTGGGGCCGGGTCCAGCCCCAGGCCCAGGTCAGCCAGGCGGTGGCCGCCAGAGCCATCCCGGCGACGAGCAGGTTGCGCTCGGGCGCCGGCACCGGGTTGAGGGGCGCCGCGACCTGGGTGGCCGCGAGCAGCGCGAGCACAGCCGCGATCACCGCCAGCGGGGGCAGCGTGCGCATCCCGGTGCGCGGCACCAGGCCGGCCAGCATGCTGCGCGCGGCCGGCAGCAGGCCGCCCCGCTCGGGCACCAGTGCCCAGGCCGCGCCGGCCTCGGCCAGCAGGCCGGCCGCCGCCAGCGCCACCAGGCCGGGGTAGAGGAGGAGCGCCAGCGCGTGCAGGCCGAGGTCTGTCCAGGGCATTTCTAGTGTCCCGCTCCGGAGCGGGACACTACAGGCCGCCCGCCCTGAGAAACACGCCCGGGGCCAGGCCCAGGGCGAGGCTGATCGCCAGCGCCAGTCCAACGCCGATCGCCGTCCGGCCGCGGGGCCGGCCCAGGCTGCGCGCGAGCCGGAATGCGTGCGCCAGCCAGAGCAGCATGGCTGCTATCAGCAGCGCCGCCAGCGGCCAGCCCAGCTGGGTCGCGGCGCGGAGCTCCAGCAGTCGCGCGCTGAAACCCGAGAAGGGGGCGGCGCCGGCTAGCGCGGCCGCCAGGAGCAGGTTGATCGGCCCCATGTGGGGCGGCTCCCGCCCGAGCAGGACCGGGCGGGCCCAGAGGTACAGGGGCAGCCGCACCAGCACCACGGAGAGCAGGACCAGGTAGGCCGCGGCCTCGCCGTCCTTGACGAGCAGCCCCAGCCCGACCAGTACCAGCCCCCAATCAGCGAAGAAGGAGAATCGCCAGGCCGCGATCTCGTCGGTGGCGCGCCAAGCCCCGAACACCCCCCAGAGCAGGTTCAGCAGGCCCAGCCCGATCATGACAGCGGAGTAGACCGGCACGGTGTCCGGCGTCAGCGATGGTAGTACGCGGGCCGGCAGGACGAGCGCCAGCGCCGGCCCGAAGAAGGCTGTCCAGGTGAGGCTGGAGGCGGGCACCGGTTCGCGCGGCTCCAGCTCCTGGGCGAAGGGCAGCAGACCGGCGGCGGCGGCCAGGCCCAGCACGAAGACCAGGGCGCCCAGCCTGGCGGCGGCGGGCTGGCCATCCGACCGGGTCAGGAGCCAGCCGAGGCCGAGCAGGAGGGCGCTGAAGCCGGGTCCGCGCATCCGGCTGGGGAAGCTGCGGAGCCCAGGCAGCGTGGAGTGGCCGGCGGCCAGGAGCAGCAGAAGGATTGCCAGTAGGATCGGGTCGGGGGCCACGCTGACCGCGGCCAGGGCGCCAAGGCCGGCCAGACCCGAGGCCAGCAGAGCGGGCCGGTTGACCCGCCTGGGCGCCAGGCCGACCGCGATCAGCAGGGCGACCCCGCACGCCACCAGCAGCGCCCGAGCCGGGGCGGCCGGCGCCACCACATACCCGGCTGGCAGCAGGGCGACGCCCGCGACCACCAGCCCCAGGGCCGCGACGCCGGCCAACCCCAGAAGCCCGGTGGCCAGCCCGCCGCCGACCGAGGGCGCGGCTTCCCCGGTCCCGGTCATGCGGGCGCCTCCAGGCCGTCGTCCGCCCCGATCGCGCCGAGGCCGACAGCCACCAGGCCGGCGACCCAGGCCCCGGCGGCGGTGCCCACGAGCCCGAGCGCCAATGCCATCGCGGCCGCCGCCGACAGCGCCGACGCCCGCCGGTGGGTTGTCAGCAACCGGGCGCAGGCGAGTCCGCCGACGGTCAGGGCCGCCACCCGGCCGGCACCGCCCGGCCCGGTCATCATCGACCCGCCCACAAGGGCCGACAGCAGCAGCGCGGCGAGCGACATGATCACGCGGGGCGTCGAGCCGGGCGGCAGCACACCCCAGCCACGGCCGCCGTCGCGCAGGCGGAGGGCGGCCGCGAGCACGCCCCCGCCCCCGAGCGCGGCCGCCGCCGGCAGGCCGCGCTCCACGCCGGCCAGCAGCCCGATACCGAGCGCGGTGATACCGAGGCCCAGCGCCACTCCCCGCCGCGCCTCGGACAGCACGAGCAGGCTGGCGCCCACCCACGCCAGGGCGGCGCCCAGGTCCGCCAGGAGCTCCATCAGCGCGTCACCACGAAGGCGAGAACGGCCACGATGGCAGCCCACAGCCAGGGGCGAGGGCGGCTGGCGGCGCTCTCGAGGAGCGCCGGGTCGAGCAGGCTGCGGTAGTCGGCGGGCAGGCGGACCTCAGCCAGGCGAGCCCAGGCGCGCTCGCTCAACGCGCTCCACGGCACGCGGAACAGCGGAGCCGGCGACTGCTCGGGCTCCTGGTTCGGCGCGGTCCAGGCCGGCCGCGTCAGCAGGGCGACCACGAGGAGGATGGCCAGCAGGGGGGTGGCCAGGGTGACGGCCGGCCAGGAACCGGAAGCCGACTGCACCGCGAGCGCGCCGCCGCCCACAGCCGAGACTGGGAAGCTCACGACCTCGGCTGCCGCCGGTACGGCGATATAGGCCAGGAGGGCGCCGAGCAGCGCCCCACCCGCCAGCCCGGCGACGGCGGCAAGCAGCGTCCCCGGACCCGAACCGCCCGGTTCCGCCCCGCGTCCGAGCGACGGCAGCCGGATCGCCCGGGCCGCGCCGGCGAACCCGAGCAGCCAGGCCCCAGCCGCCGCGATGGCGAGCAGCCCGGGTACGGCCCCAGCCTCGAACCCCGCTTCCAGCCCGATCAGGCGAGCGGCGAAGACGACGCCGGGTGGCAGCCCGGCGACCACCGCCAGGCCGAGCCAGGCGTCCGCGCGTGGGCCGTCTGGCAGCAGGGGGAGCAGAGCGGTCACCAGGGCGCCGGCGGCCAGCCCGGTCACCGCCGCGGCCACGCCCAGCGGCGTGCCGAGACTCAGGGCGAACAGCGACAGGCCGGCCGACAGCGGGAGCACCTCGGCCAGGTAGCCGCGCCGGGTCCTGGCAGCCTGGCCGCGGATCCCGGCGGCCAGGGCGGTCAGGGTCCCCAGCGCCGCCAGGGCCAGGTTCAGAGCGGGGCTCGGCCAGTGGCCGGCCCCGATCGCGTACGCCCGGACGAGCAGGTAAAAGCCGAGCGGCACCAGGATGGCCAGCGCCAGCGTGCCCGCCTGCAAGCGGGGGCGCTCCCAGACTTCGCCCACCCAGGTCCGCCAGGGCAGCAGGCCGGAGCAGAGGACGGCGGCTGCCGCCAGCAGCAGGAAGACCGGCACCTGCAGCGATCCCACCGGGACGGCGCCGTAGCCGGACGTCCCGCTCACCGCCTCGAGGGTGGCGCCAGCCCAGAGCAGCAGCAGCCAGGCGGCCATCAGCGCCGCCCAGTACACCTCGGTGCCCCGGGGGTGCTCCTGGCGCAGCTGGGCCATCACCAGGCTGGCGGCGGTCCCCAGCCCGAGCGCCGTCAGCACGAGGCTGCTGGAAAGCACCGCCACGAGCGCGGCGGAAGCCGCCAGGGCGGCCACACCGGACTCCTGCCAGTTGCGGGTCTGAAACGTGAACTGGAGGGCGAGCGGCACCAGGATGAAGAGACTGAAGGCGAAGGCCACGGCGTCCAGCCGGAGATCGAGCGGGATCCCGGCCGGAACCCCCGGCGAGAGCTCGACGGGCGAGCGGCCGGCCGCGATCCAGCTGGCGGCCACTGCCGCCAGCCCCAGCCAGGCGGCTATCGATCCGATCTCCCTGCCCACCCGGAGCCGGGCCAGCCCCAGGCCCCAGGTCACCAGGGCCGCCAGCGCCAGCAGAGCGGGAGCGAGAAGAAGGCTCTGCGCCGGCATCAAGCGGGTAGCTTAAGTCGGGCGCCCTAACCGCCGAGGCGGCCCAGGGCGTCGCGGAGCTCGGCCGCCCGCGCCTCCTCCTTGGCCACGACGTCAGCCGGGGCCTTCGCCCGGAACTGGGGGTTGGCGAGCTTGGCCTCAACCCGGTCCAGCTCGGCGCGGAGCCGCTTCAGCTCGCCTTCCCGCCGACCGTCGCCTCCGCTCGCCACGGGGAACTCGACGCGCACGGCGGCCCGGGTGAGGGCGAGGCCGGGCCCGGAGAGCTGGGGCACGGGTTCGACGCGAGCCATCTCGGCGACCAGCGCCAACGCCTCGCCGTCCATCTCCGACTCGAGCAGCAGGCGGCCGCCCTTGGGCGGCGCCCCAGCCGCCCGGCGCGCAGCCCGGATCTCCTCCACCAGTCCGATCAGCTCCGCCACCTGGCGCTCGGCATCGGGCTCCGAGAACCTCGCGTCCGCCTCCGGCCAGGCGGCCCGGACCAGGAAGTCGCGCTCTCCGGGCAGCCGGTGCCACAGCTCCTCGGTTACGAAGGGCATGAAGGGATGAAGCGCCCGGAAGAGCACATCCAGCACATGGCCGGACACCGCCCGGGCGGCCGGGTCACCGTCCCGCAGGCGGGGCTTGGCGGCCTCCAGGTACCAGTCGCAGAAGTCGTGCCAGGCAAAGTCGTAGAGGGCGGCCACGGAGGATTGGAACGCGAAGTCCTCGATTCCCCGGGTGGCCGCCTCAACCGCGACCTGGAGCCGAGACAGGATCCAGCGGTCCATCAAGCTGCTGACAGCCTCCGGCGACGGCGTGGCGAGGCGCTCGGCGCCGATCGAGTTCAGCACCAGCCGGGTCGCGTTCCAGAGCTTGTTCGAGAAGCGCTTGAAGCCCTCGATCCGGCTCTCGTCGAAGCGCACGTCCTGGGTGGACATGGCCACGGATGCGGCCCAGGCCCGGAGCGCGTCGGCGCCGTGGGTGCTCACGATCGTCCGAGGGTCCACGGCGTTGCCCTTGGACTTGCTCATGCGCTGGCCGTCGGCGGTCTGCACGACGCAGTGGATGGCCACGTCTCGGAAGGGCACGTCGCCCATGAACTCGAGGCCGGTCATGATCATGCGGCTCACCCAGAGGTTGATGATCTCCCGCGCGGTCACGTTCAGCGAGGTCGGGTAGAAGGCCCGCAGGTCCTCGGTGTCGTCCGGCCAGCCCAGCGTCGCGAACGGCCAGAGCGCGGACGAGAACCAGGTGTCCAGGACGTCGGGGTCCTGCGTCAGGCTCGCCTCGCCGCACTCGCCGCAGCGGTCTGGCTCGTCCACCGATGCGAAGACATGGCCGTCGACGCACGTGTACACGGGGATCCGGTGGCCCAGCCAGAGCTGCCGGCTGACGCACCAGTCGCGGATCCCGCGCAGCCAGTCCAGGTACGTCCGCTCGTAGCGGTCCGGGTGCCAGCGCACCTCGCCGCGCTCGCTGGCGGCGACGGCCTTGGCGGCCAGCTCCTTCATCGAGAGGAACCACTGCTCGGAGACGAGCGGCTCGAGGATCGTGCCGCAGCGGTCGCAGTGGCCGACCTCGTGCACGTACTCCTGGGTGTTCACCAGATAGCCGGCCCGCTCCAGGTCCGCGACGACGAGGGCCCGCGCCTCCACGGCCGGCCGACCGTGGTATTGGGGCAGGTCGGGCACGTTCATGGTGCCGTCCGGGTTCATGCCGTTGATCAGCTCGAGATGGTGGCGCTCGCCGATCTCGTAGTCGAGCGCGTCATGGCCGGGTGTGACCTTGAGGGCGCCGGTCCCGAAATCCCGCTCGACGGCCTCGTCCGCGATGATCGGCAGCCGGCGGCCTACCAGGGGCAGGATCGCGAACTTGCCCACCAGGCCCCGGTAGCGGGGATCGTCGGGGTGGACGGCCACGCCGGTATCGGCGAGCATGGTCTCGGGCCGCACGGTGGCGATCACGACGTCCCCGCCGCCCTCGAGCTCGTAGCGGATGGAGTAGAGGATGTCCGTGTGCTCCTGCCAGTCGACCTCGAGGTCGGAGATGGCGGACTGGCAGCGCGGGCACCAGTTCACGATCCGCGGCCCCCGATAGAGCCAGCCGTGCTCCCAGAAGCGCACGAAGGCGGTGCGGACCGCGCGCACGTAGGCGGGGTCCATCGTGAAGCGGAGCCGGCTGAAGTCCAGCGAGGCGCCCAGCTCGCGGTACTGGCTGACGATGGTCGCCCCCACGCTGATGTACCACTCCTCCACCCGCGACTCGAAGGCGGCCCGGCCGAGGGCCTCCTTGCTCGTACCCTCGTCGGCCAGCTGGCGCTCGATCACGTTCTGCGTGGCGATCGCGGCGTGGTCGGTGCCGGGCAGCCAGAGCACCTCGTAGCCGGTCATGCGCCGGTAGCGGCTCCAGGCGTCCTGGATCGTCCCGTTCAGCGCGGTGCCGAGGTGCAGCTCGCCGGTGACGTTGGGCGGCGGCACGGCGATCGAAAATTTCGGCTTGCGGCTCTGCGCGTCCGCCCGGAAGAGGCCGGCCGCCTCCCAGCGCGTGGACCAGCCGGCCTCGATGGCCTGGGGGTCGAACGCGGACGGCATGGCGTGGTCGCTGCTCATTCGGGCGTGCTGCTACCTCGGGCGGGATCGACTGCAGCCGGCGCGGGTCGGCTCAGCCCGGCTTAGAGGGCGCGCGCCGGCCGGCGGACGTTGACCTGTACTAGCTGGCGGCGCATGGGTGCCGTCAGTCTACAGCCAGCCTTCAGGCGCCGCCAAGAACCGCGGAACGGGTCCCCTATCCCGCGTTAGCGCGGGTGTGCCGCGTGTTCATCGCGCTTTATCTGGGGGGGACACCCCCCGGAACGACCGCGTCAAGGCACCGGGCTCTGACCGGGCCCTCTTCGGCCTTGACCCGGTCCCTCGACCCGCCGGCTCAACTCACCTATTGCGGCGCTGGGCTTCGATCGCTTCTTTCGGGATCGCCCCCGAACTTCGGAAGAGCGAGGTGTGGATCACCTGCGGGAAGGCCATCGGGATCCGGGCGCCCAGGCGCATGCCGAGGGGCGCCACGGTGATCTCAGAGCGGTCCTCGCGGATCACCTTCAATACGGCCTCCGCCACTCGCTCAACCGACACCTCGCGGCCGGGGGCCCGTGACCCCGACGCGGCGAACATGCCCGCGCCCGTGACGAAGATCGGGCTCACGACCGAAACCCCCACACCGCTGCCGTGGAGCTCTGCCCTAAGCGCGTGGCCGAAGCCACGGAGCGCGAACTTGGTGGCGTTGTAGACCGAGTTCCTGGGGCCGGGCACCTGGCCGGCCATCGAGGCCATCAGCACCACGTGCCCGGAGCCGCGCTCGAGCATGGCCGGCAGCAGCAGCCGGGTCAGAACGAGGACGGCCCGGACGTTCACCTCCAGGGCGTTGTCGATCTCCTCGACCTCGAAGCTGACGAGCTCGCCGGTGGCCGGCAGGCCGGCGTTGGCGATCAGGATGTCGACCGGACCGGCCTCGGAGGCGAGCCGCTCGGCCTCGCCGCGGCGGCTGAGGTCGGCCGGGATGACCCGTGATCCGACCAGCTCGCGGGCCAGGGTGTCCAGCTCGGGCTTCCGCCTCGCGCTGAGGATAAAGCGCACCCCCTCCCGGTGGAGCCGCCGAGCGATGACCGGCCCCAAGCCGCTGGAAGCCCCGGTCAAAAGCGCCGAGCGCCCCTGCAGATTCCTCATGCGACCAATCTACCCCTCGGTCGAGGAACTAGAGTCGATCCATGACCGAGGACCTGACCTTCATCACAGCTCCGGAGGGCGTCGCACCCGGGCCCGGCTACAGCCACGTTGCGAGCGGCAGCGGCCGTCTCGTGTTTGTGGCCGGGCAGGTGGCTCTCAACGCCGCCGGCGAGGTGGTGGGCGCCGGGGACATCGTGGCCCAGGCCCGGCAGGTGTTCGAGAACCTGCGCCTGAGCCTGGCCGCGGCGGGAGCCACCTTCGAGCACGTCGTCAAGCTGACCTACTTCCTGCTCGACGTCCGCGACCTGCCCGAGATCCGGAAGGTCCGCGACGAGTACGTCAACACGGCGCGCCCGCCTGCCAGCACCGCCGTCCAGGTCTCAGCGCTCTTCCGGCCGGAGATGCGGATCGAGGTCGAGGCGATCGCTATCACACCGTGAGCTGCTGGCTCCCGGGCTACTTGCCGGCCTAGGCGCTTTCGCCGACGACGTGCGGCGGGCTGTCGCCCTCTTCCGCGTACTCGAACTCCGGTTCCGCCCGGTCCCGGATCGACTTGGCCGAGATGATGCAGCGCTTGATGTCCGGGCGCGAGGGGATCTCGAACATCGTGTTCAGGAGCACCTCTTCGATGATCGACTTCAGGGCCCGAGCGCCGGTGCCGCGGCCCACAGCCTTCTCGGCGATCGCATCCAGGGAACCGTCCTCGAAGACAAGCTCGACGTTGTCCAGGTTGAAGAACTTGTGGTACTGCTTCACGAGCGCGTTCTTGGGCTCGGTAAGGATCTTCACGATGTCGTTCTCGTCCAGCGGGTGCAGCGTCACCGTGATCGGCAGCCGGCCGATGAACTCCGGGATGAAGCCGTACTTGAGGAGGTCCTCCGGCTGCAGGTGGGAGAAGATCTCGGTCTTCTCCTGCTTGGCCAGCTTGGTCGAAGGGGCCCCGAAGCCGATCGACTTGCGGCCGATCCGGTGCTCGATGATCCGTTCGAGGCCGTCGAACGCGCCCCCGCAGACGAACAGGATGTTGGTCGTGTTGATCTGGATGAAGTCCTGGTG
>DHIW01000001.1 GCA_002404015.1 Chloroflexi bacterium UBA4736 | reverse complement strand
CGGGTTCTCGGCACCCACAGGCTCCTCGGTGGCGCGCGGCGGCTCCGCCGGGCTGCCGGACTGAGGTTGCTCGCCGTCTTGGAGGCGGCGCAGCGAATCGCCGCGGAGCTCGATGCGGTGAGCGTTATGGACCAATCGGTCGAGGATGGCGTCGGCGATGATGGGCTGGCCGAGCGCGTCATGCCACTCGCTGACCGGGAGCTGGCTGGTGACAATGGTGGAGCGGAGCTGGTAGCGGTCCTCGATGACCTCGAGCTGGTCGGCGGCCTGCTCCGGCGTCAGCGGACGCAGGGCGAGGTCGTCGATGACCAGCACCCCGACCTTGGCACAGGCGGTCATCAGCCGCGGCAGGCGCCCGTCGGCACGCGCCAGCCCGAGGTCTTGGAGCATGCGCGGCGCGCGCAGGTAGAGCGCGGTGTGGCCCTGACGGAGGGCGGCCTGGGCGAGGGCGCAGGCGACGTAGGTCTTGCCGGCGCCGGTGGGGCCGACCACCAGCAGGTTGCGGTGGGCGGTGACCCAGTGCGACTCGGCCAGGCTGAGGACGGCCGGTCGGTCGAGTCCGCGGGGGCGCCGGAAGTCCAAGTCCTCGACGCTGGCCTGGCTGCGCAGACGAGCCCGCCTTGAGGTAGCGATGGAGGCGCCGGTTCTCGCGGTCCTGAGCCTCGCGGTCGACGAGCATGCCGAGGCGCTCTTCGAAGGTCAGGGTCTGGTAGTCGGCGCGTTCGAACTGCTCGCTGAAGGCGCGCGCCATGCCCATCAGGTTGAGGGAGTGGAGCTTGTCGAGAGTCGGCGTGGTGAGCATGGTGACCTCCTCGTCACTGGTAGTAGGTGGCGCCGCGCACGTTCTCGTGGCGGCGGTGTCGGGCGGCGGGCGCGGGCGTGGGCAGGGCTTGGCGGTCGAGCCCGGTCTTCAAGATCGATTCGACCGAGTGGAAGCTGAAGGCCTGGGTGGCCAGCGCCCGTCGCGAGGCCGCCTCCAGGCGCTCGTCCCCGAAGCGCTTGCCGAGGCGAAGGATGCCCAGGCAGGCGCGGTAGCCCTGCTCGGGGTGCGGCCTGGACTCCATGACGCCGCGGACCAGCTCGGCAGTCGAGGGCCCGGTCTTCTCCGCCTAGCGCTCGATGCGGCTGGGGGTCCATTCGAGATGGCGCCGGTGCGAAGCCGGCATGTGGGCGGGGTCGGTGGTGTGGCGGCCGCGAGTGAAGCCGCGCAGGTGGCTGGCCACCCGGCGGTGGCGCAGGAAGACCTCCACCACCGAGGCCGTCAACCTGACCTCGACCCGCTCGCCGACCAGCTGGTAGGGGACCGAGTAGTAGTGACGGTCGACCTCGATGTGGTAGTCGATGTTGACCCTTGGCCACGCTCCAGTCGGCGTACTCGTAGCGCTGCCCCGGCAGGGCCCGCTTGGCCGGCCGCTCCAGCTCCTCGAAGAGGCTGCGGCGGCAGCCGTCCAGCTTCTTGAAGGGCCTCTCGTTCAGCCAGCTGACGAGCTCGCGGATGGCGTCGTTGAGCTCGGCCAGGCTGAAGAAGGTGCGGTGCCGGAGTCGGGCCAGGATCCAGCGCTCGACGATGAGCACGCCGGCCTCGACTTTGGCCTTGTCGCGCGGCTTGTAGGCGCGCGTCGGCATGATCGCCACCCCATACCAGGCAGCCATCTCCCGGTAGGTGGCGTTGAGCAGCGGCTCGTAGCGATGGGCCCGGGTGACGCCCGCTCGCAGGTTGTCGCAGACCGTGATCCTGGGCACGCAGCCGAAGAACTCGAAGGCGTGAACATGGCCCGCGATCCAGTGCGCCAACTCCTGGGAGGGGAAGGCCTCGGCGTACAGGTAGTTGCTGGCCCCCAGCACGGCGACGAAGATCTGGGCCGGCGTGATCACGCCGGTGATCGGGTTGACGATCGGGACCGTCGCCCCCGGCCAGTCGACGAAGAGCTTCTCGCCGGCGCGGTGCTCCTGCCGCATGACGACGTCGACATGGCGCTGCCACTCCCGGTAGCGGCGGCAGAACTGGCTGTACTGGTAGCCGTCGGGCGCTCCCTCCTTGTACTCAAGCCACAGCAACTGGAGGGTGACGTCCTTGCGCCGCAGCTCCTGGTGCGCCTCCGACCAGTCCGGCAACGGCCGCGTCACGCCCGGCGGCGGAGGCGGTGCGTATAGCCAGCGCTCCAGCTGCTGGTCGTCCATCCCCTCCGGCAGCGGCCAGCTCACCCCGGCCAGGTGGGCGCGCTCCAAGTAGCGCCGGACGCTGATCCGGGGCAGCGCCAGCGACGCGCCTACCTGTCGCGGACTGAGGCCTTCGCCACGGCCCAGACGGAGAACTTCGCGAATCTTGCGCATGGCGATACGGGGTCGGGGCATCGGCGTCTCCTCGAACGTCTGCTGGGACTATTCGATGGAGAGTGCCTCGCCCTCCTCACCTCACGCCGCCGCCCGCTCTGCCTCCTTCACCGGGGTGGGCCATTACCGTCGGAACAGGTGGGCCATTTCGATCGGAACGGCTGGGCCACTACCGTCGGAATACGCAAGGTTCCAACGAGAACGCCAATGGCCTACTGCGCCAGTACTTCCCGCGAGAGACCGATCTCTCTGTCCACAGTCAACCAGATCTCGATGCCGTCGCGCAGCGCCTAAATGGTCGACCACGAAAGACCCTGGGCTTCGCAACTCCAGCTGCTACGCTGGCCAAGAGCCTTGCGTCGATGGGTTGAACCTGCCGAAAAATGCGCTCTTGAGGATCTCGTTGGCTCGCCGCAGCTCGCGGTTCTCTCGCTCCAGCTCGCTGATCCGCTGACGCTCCTCGGTGGTCACCCCGGGTCGGCGACCGCCATCGATCTCGGCCTGCTTCACGCAATGGCGCAGCGACTCGCTGCCAACCCCCAACTGGATGGCGATCCGGGTGACTACGCCGTGGCGCTCGCCGCCGGATTCGGCGATCGCCTCCTTGACCATGCGCAGTGCCCGCTCACGAAGGGTCACGTCGCGCGAGCTGGTGT
>DHIW01000040.1 GCA_002404015.1 Chloroflexi bacterium UBA4736 | reverse complement strand
TGTTGAGGGCACGCCCCGATTGGCCAGGGTGGGGGGCCTCAGGCTGCGCTGATGGTTTCCGCTCGACCCAGTAGTTTTGCCGGATCCATCGCGGCACGCTCTCATGTGCCGGGGCCTGCGCCCAACTGATTCGGTTAGGAGTCGGCTCCGCCCCCCTTCCTCCCTCCCCCCGCAGGCGGAGGGAGGGTCCTGCTCTGAAGGCATCTCGGGGACCCGACAGCTTAGAGCGGTCGCGCCTCTCGGCTGTACCACTCCCGGTGCTCTGTACAGAGCCCGGCGGTGGCGAAACCGGCGACCAGCACCCCGCTATAAGCCCGATCCTAAGCGCGGGGCTCCGGCCGCAGGCGGAGGCGGTCGGTCGCGCGTCTCGGCGTCTCGGCGGGCTGCGCGGGCTGGTCGGGGACAGCCGGCAGCAGCAGCCGCATCGCCAGGTCCCCGCCTTCGTCCAGGTGGGCAGTGAGAGAGCCGCCCTGGACACTGGCCAGCTCCCGGCTGATCGCGAGTCCCAGGCCCACCCCGCCCGCCGCCGAGGCTCGCGAGGGGTCGCCACGGTAGAAGCGGTCGAAGATGCGATCGGGGTCGGGTCGGTGGGTTCCGACCGGGTTGCGCACCGAGGTCTCCACCTGGTCCTCCCGGACCTCCGCGCGGACCCGCACCTCGGAACCCTCAGGGGCGTACTTGACCGCGTTGTCGAGGAGGTTGTCGAGGATCTGGTGCAGCCGCTCCGGGTCGGCCTGCACCGGGGGCAGGGAGGCGGGCATCGCCAGCTGCAGCATCAGCCCGCGGGCTTCGGCCCGGGCGCGCACCATGTCCATCTCCTGTTGGAGCTGGACGCCTAGGTCGACCGGCTGTATGTGCAGGGAGAGCTGGCCGGACTCCACTCGGGCCAGGTCGAGCAGCTCCTGGGACATCCGGAGGACCCGCTCGGCCTCCTCGTGCAGGATCGTGGCCGCCCTTCGCTGCTCCTCCGGGGTCCTGAGGCTGCCGTCCATCAGCGCCTGGCTGAACCCGATCAGGCTCGTCAGCGGCGTCTTCAGCTCGTGCGAGACGTTGGCCAGGAAGTCGCGCTGCAGGGTCCGCGCCCGCTCCACCGCCTCAGCCATGCGGTTGAAAGCCGAACCGACCACCCCTATCTCGTCGCCGCCGGTCGACCGCACCCGCGTCGAGTAGTTCCCGGCCGCGATGTCCTCGGCGGCGGAGCCCAGCTCGTGCAGGGGCCGGGCCAGGGCCCGGCCGATCAGCAGGGCGACGATCAGGGCTCCCAAGAGCGACACGCCGCCCGCTTCCAGCAGTGGCGGCACGAGGTCCTGGGTGGCTTTGGCCGCGATCTCGACCCGCGGCCGGGCGAGCACGACAAAGCGGGCGCCCATGGGGTCGGGGTGCTTCGCCGAGAGTGCTGTGGCGGCGCCGATGTACTGGCCGTCGCCGAGCAGCAGGTTGGCCTCGTCAACCCGGACCTGGTTCAAAACGGTGCTCTTCGTGACCGGCAGCTGCGCCCCGACCGCCCCGGCGTCCTGGCTGTCGTAGACCACCCGGCGGTTCTTGTCGATCAGCAGCATCCGGTCGCTGCCGAGCGTGGACGCGATGTCGCCCAGGTCCAGTGTGAACTGCCCGGTCGTCGCCAGCCCGCGCTGGTTGTTGGGCGCGCAGACTCCGCTGGGCAGCACGGCCAGGTTCAGGCACTCGTGGGTCTGGATCCGCTGCGAGTACACGAGCACGCTCTGGTCGAGGAACTTCTGGGCGTTGTCGAACTCAAGTTGGCGGACCAGGACCCAGGTCAGGGTGCCGCTGAGCAGCAGGCTCACGGCCACGATCGCGATGGCCGCCAGCAGCAGGCGGAATCGGAGGCTCAGGGGGCGTCCAGCTCCAGCTTGTAGCCGACCCCCCAGACCGTCTGGACGGTGGGGTCCACAACGCCGCCGTTGGCCAGCTTCTCGCGCAGCTGCTGGACGTGGACGTCGACCGTCCGCGTATAGCCAGGGAAGTCGTAACCCCAGACCACGTCCAGGAGCTCGCTGCGCTGGAAGACGCGGCCGGGGTGGCGGCCCAGCAGGGCCAGCAGGTCGAACTCCTTGGGCCGTAGCTGGACCCGGGCCTCGCCGTATCGCACCTCGTGCCGCTCGAGGTCGATCTCGAGCTTCCCGGCGCGCACCAGCCGGGGCTGGTCAGGCTCCGCCTGGGCGCGGCGCACGAGCGCTTTGGCGCGGGCCACCAGCTCCTGGGGGTGGAACGGCTTCGTCAGGTAGTCGTCGGCGCCCAGCTCAAGACCGACCACCTTGTCGGTGACCTCGTCGCGGGCCGTCAGCATGATGATCGGGACCTGGCTCAGCTTGCGGATCTCCCGGCAGATCGTCAGTCCGTCCATCCCGGGCAGCATGATGTCGAGCACGACCAGGTCGGGCTTCATCTGGCCGAACTTGGCCAGGGCCAGGGCGCCGTCGGCGATGCCCTCGACCTGGTAGCCCTCCCGCGACAGGTAGAGGCGCGCCAGCTCGATGATGTGCTCCTCATCGTCGACGATCAGGACCTTTTGACCGCTCATGGTGATAACCACCGCGTCATGTCATCAGCATTCTGTGAGGGGACTGTCCGGATAGGGTGATCGAAATGTAAACGCGCGGCTGGCTCTCGCCGCCGAGGCGTCGTTCAGATTCGCCTCTCCGTGCCCGCCACCAGCCGCCGGATGCTGTCCAGGTGGGCCCCCCATACGACCAGGCAGAGCAGCGCGGCCAGCAGGGTCCAGCCGCTGTCGCGCACACCTAGCGCGACAGCGCCGACGAATGTGGCCGCGGCCAGCAGCGAGGCCAGCGAGACCAGCCGGCCGGCCCGGATCACGAGCAAGAGCACCAGCCCCGCCAGCAGCGCGCCCGGCGGATAGATGGCCAGCGCGACCCCCTCGGAGGTCGCCACGCCGCGGCCTCCCCGCCCCATCAGGTAGATGGACCAGACCTGGCCGACGACTGTGGCCAGCGCCACCGCGCCCACCTCCAGGGGGCTGCCGCCGGTAAAGCGCTTGGCCAGCAGCGTCATCACCAGGCCCTTGGTGAGATCGCCGAGAGCCACCAGCGCCGCGGCTCGCCAGCCCATCGCCCGGAAGGAGTTGGTGGCCCCGACCCGGCCGCTGCCAACCTCGCGCGGATCCGCTCCGTGCAGCCGGCCGACGAGGACGCCGGTGGGAATGCCCCCGACCAGGTAGCCGGCCGCGGCCAGGAGGACCGTGGCCAGGATCAACGGCGCTCGGGTGAGCCCGCGCGGAGCACGATCCGGATCGGGTTGCCCGCAAAGCCGAAGCGTTCCCGCAGGCGGTTCTCCAGGTAGCGGCGGTACGAGAAGTGGAGGAGGTTGGTGTCGTTCACGAAAAGGACGATGGTGGGCGTCTCGGAGTTGGCCTGGGTGGCGAACTTGAGGTTGAGACGCTTGCCTTTGAAGCTCGGCGGAGGCCGCAGCAGGAAGGCTTCGCGCAGGAACCGGTTGAGCTCATTGGTCGGGATCCGGGTATGCCGCTGGCCGACCACCTCGAGGGCCGCCGGGAGGATCTTCTGGAGCCCCTCTCCACTCTTTGCGGAGACTGTCACAACGGGCGCGTGGGGCACGAAGCGGAACTCGTGGCGGAGTGTCTTCTCCCACACGGCCGCCTTCTTCTCGGGCCCTTCCAGCAGGTCGATCTTGTTGACGACCAGGACCAGCCCCTTCCCCGCCTCCAGCGCGTAGCCGGCGACATGCTGGTCCTGGCTGAGGACGCCCGTGGACGCGTCCATCACGAGCAGGACCGCGTCGGCACGATCCATAGCCTTGATGCCGCGCAGAAGGCTGAAATGCTCGAGCCGGTCCCGAGCGGAAGAGCGGCGGCGGATCCCGGCAGTGTCGACGAGCACCACCGGGAGGCCATCGAACAGGAGCTCCGTGTCGATCGGGTCCCGGGTCGTGCCCGGGACGTCACTGACGACCGCCCGCTCGTCGCCGAGCAGCCGGTTGAGAAGCGACGACTTACCCACGTTGGGACGTCCCATGATCGCCAGCCGGGCCGTGGCGTCCTCGCGCGCGGCCTCCTCTTCGGGGGGTGGCAGCAGCTCCAGCACCCGGTCCAGGAGATCGTCCACCCCGATGCCGTGCTGGGCGGAGACCAGGACCAGGTCGGCGAAGCCCAGCTCGTGGAGCTCGCCGCGGAAGTGCTCCTGGCCCGGGTTGTCGGCCTTGTTGGCGGCCACCACGATCGGGCGCCCCGAGCGCCTGAGCATCTGGGCGATGTCGCGGTCCACAGGCAGGAGGCCCTGGCGCACGTCCAGCAGGAAGACGATCAAGGTGGCCTCCTCGATGGCGACCCTGGTCTGCGCCTCGATCGCCCGCTGCGAGGTGTCGTCCATCTCCAGCTCGAGACCCGCTGTGTCGATGACCGTGAAGTCCCGGCCCCTCCAGTCGGCCACCCCGTAGAGGCGATCCCGGGTCAGCCCGGCCTGGGCGTCCACGATCGCCTGGCGGCGGCCGATCAGGCGGTTGAAGAGCGTGGACTTGCCCACGTTGGGACGGCCGACGAGGGCGACGATGGGGCGGCTCACCCGCCCATTAAACCCGCTCGGCGGGTAGGCCCTAGCGGGTGACCCCGTTCACGCCCTGGTCGGCGGCGAGGGCGGCGGCTTCGGCCCGCTCCCACGCCGACTGCGGGCTGGAGAGCTGAGCCGCGGACGCCGGCGGCGGCGCGGGCGCGGCCGGAGGCGCCTGCGGCATCTGCTCTGAGTCGCCCGACACCTGCGCCTCCACGGCTACGGGTTCCGGGATCGGAGCTGGAGCCTCGGCTTCAGCGGCGGCGGTAGCGGTGGCGGCAGCGATCGGACCCGGGGTGCTCGCCCGCATCCGGGCCAGGGCGCTCTCGCGACCCCTCTGACGGCTCGCGGCCAGGTCCGCCTGCTGCTGCTCGAGGGCCGCGTTGCGGACGCCGCAGGTTTGGACGTAGGCCGTCCAGACCGCTTCCTCGACCACCCACAGGTTCTTGTCGTTGCTCTGGACCGCGAACTCGTAGACGCTCGTCCAGGCGGCGGCCGATGACCGGCAGGCGGCGTCAGCTGATTCGTAGATCTTGTCGTGCACGTCAACAGTCATCCTAAGTCCTTTCTGCCCAGCTTGGGATTACTAGGCTGGAGACAGGAAATTGTGCGCCCGCGCGGGGCGGAAATCAAGATCGGCTCCGAACTCAAATCTTGGGCAAGCCAATCGCAGTGAGTTGCTGTCCAGGCCCATAGAATCGAAGGGGTGCTCGAAGACCGCGTCATCCTCAAGCAGAACGACGTGTTCGTGGTCTCCGACATCAACGGCGACGTCCCGGCCGGAAACGATCTCGGGCTCGGACTTTACCGGGCCGACACCCGCTTCCTCTCGACCTTCGAGCTGCGCATCAACGGGCGTCAGCCGATCCTTCTCAACAACAGCGTCGGCCAGGCCTACGTGGCCAACTTCCAGCTGGTCAACCCCATGCTCGAGGCCGGCCACGGCGGTCTCGGCATCCCGCGCCAGAGCCTGAGCCTGCGCCGGACCCGCTTCGTCCACCAGGGGCTGCACGAGCGGATCGGCCTGCAGAACTGCAACCGCCACTCCATCGAGGTCGAGCTCGAGATTCGCTTCGACGCCGATTTCCTCGACATCTTCGAGGTCCGCGGCTACCATCCCCTGCCCATGCTCGGGCAGCGCGAGCCGGTCGAGATCACGGAGACCGGCCTCATCTTCCGGTACCGGGGCCTCGACGAGGTCCACCGGGAGACCGAGGTGGTGTTCGACCCGGTGCCCCGCCTGACCGCGGGCAAGGCCAGCGCCGCGGTCCGGCTCGGCCCCCAGGAGACCTTCGTGATGATGGTGGACATCCTGCCCAGCATCGGCGAGGAGGAGCCCGACCCCGACTTCCAGTTCGACCGGGCGCTGGAGGCCGCCGAGAAGACGTACCGGGCCTGGAACTCGCTGTGCACGCGTTTCGAGACCGACAACGAGACCCTCGACGGCGGGCTGCTCTGGCGGAGCATGGAGGATCTCCGGGTTCTCTGCGACGACACGCCCAGCGGCCTCTATCCCACCGCCGGAGTGCCCTGGTACGCGGTGCCCTTCGGCCGCGACGCGCTGCTGACCTCGTTCCAGTGCCTGGGCCTGAACCCCGAGCTGGCGCGGGGCAGCCTGCGCTACCTGGCGGAGCACCAGGGCAAGCGGGTCGACCCCTACCGCGAGGAGGAGCCGGGCAAGATCCTCCATGAGATCCGCTTCGGCGAGCTGGCGAACCTGAAGCAGATCCCCCACACCCCCTACTTCGGCACGGTGGACGCGACCCCGCTCTTCCTGGTCCTGCTCGTCGAGCTGCTCGACTGGACGGGCGACGTCGACCTCCTGACTGAGCTCTCCGGCAACGTGATCGCTGCCCTCGAGTGGATCGACCGCTACGGCGACATGGACGAGGACGGCCTGGTCGAGTACACGCAGCGCTCCAATCTGGGCGTCCGCAACCAGGGCTGGAAGGACTCCTGGGACTCGCTCACGATGCCCGACGGCTCCCTGGCGCCGCTGCCCGCGGCCCTGGTGGAGGTGCAGGGCTACGTCTACCACGCCAAATCGGGACTCGCCCGCATCTTCCGAAAGCTGGGCCGGTCGGAGGAGGCGAATCGCCTCGACGCTGAGGCGACGGCCCTCAGGAAGCGGTTCAACGAGCTCTTCTGGATGAGCGGGCAGCGCTTCTACGCCCAGGCCCTGGACCGGGACAAGGCGCAGGTGCCCTCGATCAGCAGCAACCCGGGCCACTGCCTGTGGTCGGGGATCGCCGACCGGCGCCGCGCGGCCCACGTGGTGCGCCGCCTGATGTCGCCCGACCTGTTCTCCGGATGGGGCGTCCGCACGCTCTCCACCGACGCGGTCACCTACAACCCGATGAGCTACCACAACGGCTCCGTCTGGCCCCATGACAACTCGATCATCGCCGCGGGCATGCGCCGCTACGGTTTCCGCGAGGAACCCGAGCTGGTCGCCCGGTCGGTGCTGGAGGCCAGCATGCGTTTCTCGGACGACCGCATCCCGGAGCTCTACTGCGGCTTCTCGCGCGACCGGCGCTTCCACTCCGGGCCCGGTGAGTACCTGGTCAGCTGCAGCCCGCAGGCCTGGGGCGCCGGCTCCCTCTTCCAGTTTCTGCGCGTCCTGTGCGGTGTCGAGGCGGACCTCTTCAACGGAACGGCCCGGATCGATCCCCTGGCGACGCCGCTGTACAGCACGCTGCGGGTGGAGGGTATGAAGATCGCGGACGGTCACCTCGACTTCACCATCGACGCCACCGCGGGCGGACCGCCGCGCGTGCTGGTGGACCACAAGCCGAAGGCCATCAGGCGGTTGGAGCTTCCCGCCTGAGCACCCCTGCGCGGGGGCCGGCCCGGCGCCGCCGGGTGGCCCTGGTCCACTACACGGTGCCCCCTGTGGTCGGCGGCGTGGAGGCGATCCTCGCCGAGCAGGCGCGTCAGCTGCGGGCGTCCGGCTACGACGTGCGGGTGATCGCGGGCCGGGGTGACGCCGAGCTCGTCCCCGAGCTCGACTCGCGACACCCGGAGATCGAGGCGCTGACCCACGCCCTCGCGCGCGACGAGCCCGACCCGGGGCGGTTCGCGCGCCTGAAAGCCAGGATCCTCGCCGGCCTGAAAGCACCGCTGGCCGACCGGGACGTCGTGATCGCCCACAATGCGCTGACCCTGCACCTGAACCTGCCGCTGACGGCTGCGCTGACCCAGGTGGGCAAACCGCTCATCGCCTGGACCCACGACCTGACCTGGGCCAACCCGCGCTACGCGGAGTTCCAGCGCGACCGGGAGCCCTACACCCTGACTCGAGATCCCCAGGCCGGAGCGCTATACGTGGCGATCTCAGAGCTCCGGCGCCGGGAGCTGGCGGACATCCTGGGCGTGCCCGCCCGCGGACTGCCCGTCATCCCGAACGGCATCGACGCCGAACGCTTCCTGGGTCTCAGCGGGCCCACCCGTGCCCTCGCCCGGATCGCCGGCTTCGAGGCGGCCGACCCGATGCTGCTCGTCCCGGTTCGGATCACGCGCCGCAAACGCCTCGAGCTGGCGGTCGAGGCCGCCGGACGGCTTCGGGAGCGCCACGCCGGGCTGCGGGTCGTGATCAGCGGTCCCCTGGGCCCCCACTCGGCCGACAACGCCACCTACGCAAGAGAATTGTTTGAGCTGCGGGCCCGCCTCGGGTTAGATGGAGTCGTGCAATTCCTCCACGAGCACCCGGCAGCGGGCGGCGGCCACCCGGTCGACGACCGGATGATGAACGAGCTGTACCGGCTGGCGGACGCCATCCTCGTCACCAGCGAGGCGGAGGGCTTCGGCCTCCCCGTGCTGGAGGCGGGCCTGGCGCGCGCACCACTGGTGTGCACCGACCTCGCCGTCCTCCGCGAGGTGGGTGGCGGCGGCCTCCACACCTTTCCGGCGGCGGGGGGCTCGGCGGAGGTGGCCGAAGCAGTCGAGTCGGCGCTGCGGGGCCGGGCGGCGCGGCTGCGCCGGCGCGTCCTGACGGAGTACACCTGGCCGGCGGTCATGAAGCGCACGGAGGCCGTCATTGCCCGAGCGTAAGACGCGGCTGCTGATCCCGATCACGCGCGCCCAGGCCGCCTCCGGGCTGCTCGAGGTCGCGCAGGCGATCATGGCTCGCGAGAACGGCAGCGGGCACCTGTTGGGGGTGGTCGAGATACCGCCTGGGAAGCCGATCGCCGGCAGCGTGACGGTGGCCCGCCGCTACCGCGCCCTTCTCCAGCGGATCACCGGGCTGGAGGGCCGGGAGCGAGCCGGGCTGGGCGTCCAGGTCCGGGTCGCCCACAACATCGCACAGGGCATCCGGGAGGCGGCCTATGAGAACGCGGTCGACCTGATCGTCCTCGAGTGGCCGGGCCTCGGCCGTCCCCGCCGGTTGGTCGACCGCAACCTGGAAGACCTGATAGCGAACCCGCCGGCTGACCTGATCCTGGTGCGGCCCGACCCCGAGCATCGCGAGTGGCCCTTCCCCGGCGGCGACGTGCTGGTGCCCGTTCGCGGAGGGCCCAGTGCCGCGCTCGCGCTGCGCGTGGCCGTCGCGCTGGCCCAGTCTCGGGAAGCCGCGCTCACCGTCCTCCACGTCTACGACCCCCGGCAGTCGCCCGAGCGCCGGCAGCGGGACCAGGGGCAGTTCCAGGAACTCCTTCGGGAGCACGGTGCGCGCGAGGCGAACGTCATCGAGGCGGAGGCGGTCAAGCCCAACGCGGCCATCCTCGAGGCGGCGGGTGAGCATCAGGCCGTGGTGCTGGGCGCTTACGCGGAGACTGCCCGCTCGCCCATCCTGGTCGGCTCCCAGCTGACGGAGGCGGTCCGGCGCCTGGAGGGGACCGTGATCCTGGCCAAGAGCGCGCGCGCCGCCATGCACCAGGTCAGCGACCCCGAGTCAGCGCCGCACCCGATCCTGGGCCGCCAGCTCGAGCTGTCCTCGCTGGTCGACAAGTGGTTCGCCGAGAACACGTTCCACTCCCGGGAGTTCCGGGACGTGCGCCGGCTGGTCGACCTGAAGCGGCAGCAGGGCCTGACCATCAGCCTCGGCCTGCCCACCCTGAACGAGGCGGCCACGATCGGCAAGATCATCCGGATCCTGCGCGACGAGCTGATGGACCGGCACCACCTGCTGGACGAGATCGTCGTGATCGACAGCGGCTCGACCGACAGCACCATCGGGATCGCCCAGGAGCTGGGGGTGCCGGTGGTCGAGCACATGTCGGTGATGCCTGAGCTGGGCGCCTTCGCCGGCAAGGGCGAGGCGCTGTGGAAGAGCCTGCACCTGATGCACGGCGACATCGTCGCCTGGTGCGACACCGACATCTCCAACATCCACCCGCAGTTCGTCTATGGGGTGGTCGGCCCGCTCCTCACGGACCCCCGGATCGGCTACGTGAAGGGCTTCTACCGCCGGCCGCTGAACTTCGGGGGCGCTCTCCAGACGGCGGGCGGCGGCCGGGTCACGGAGCTGGCGGCCCGACCCGTGATCAACCTCTTCTACCCCGAGCTGTCGGGCCTTCTGCAGCCGCTTTCGGGGGAGTACGCCGGGCGTCGCGAGCTCCTCGAGAAGCTGCCCTTCTTCACCGGGTACGGGGTCGAGATGGGCCACCTCATCGACATCCTCGAGAGCTTCGGGCTGAACCGGATCGCCCAGACCGACCTGGGCGTGCGCATCCACCGCAACCAGGAGCTGTTCGACCTGACCAAGATGGCGTTCGCGATCATGCAGGTGACCCTGAAGCGGCTGGGCGACCGCCACCGCATCCACCTCCTGGAGGAAGTCAACCGCTCGATGAAGCTGATCCACTACACGAACGACCGCTTCTTTCTAGAGGTCATGGAGATCGCCGACTGGGAACGGCCGCCGATGGCGACAGTGCCCGAGTACCTGGCTCGACGGCACCAGCTCGCGGCCGCCGCCGCCCCGGCCCTGGCCTAGAGCGCTTCAGCCGGTGTCGCGGAGCGCGGGGAGCTCTACCCCACCTCGAGGGGTTCGTCCCGCATCGGGCCGCCGTCCTTCACCGCCACGAAGGCGTTGGCGTTCTCCACCTTGCCCTTCGCGCAGGAGACGATCAGGTAGACCATGTTGGCCCAGGAGCGCTGGGCGTCGGTGATCGAGGCTCGGGCCGGGTGGTCGGGGTGGCTGTGGTAGTAGCCCAGGATCTCCAGCCCGCTGTCGTCGCACTCCCGCTGGATCCGGATCTGGTCGAGCGGGTCCATCTCGTAACGGTCGTGGGCCCGGTCCGTCACCGTGTTGCGGACCCGCCTGGTCTGGGTCACGCGGCCCGAGCCGTTGGCTCCGATGAGCATCCCGCAGACCTCGTAGGGATAGCCCTCCTCCGCGTGGGCGTTCACCGCGGCCATCGCCTCGCGGCTGGCCTTCACTTCTGGACCGCGGACCGGCCGAAGCGGTAGAGACCTGTCGAGAGGTAGCGGTCGCCGCTGTCCGGGAAGATCGTCACGACCACCCCTGCCGCCCCCTGCCGGCCCAGCTCCCGGACCGCCCAGAGTGCCGCCCCGCAGGAGTGGCCGACCAGCAGCCCCTCCTGCCGGGCCAGCGCCCTGGCCAGCTCGTAGGCGGGCTCGGTCGGCGCCCCCCAGACCTCGTCGGCCACGCCGGAATCCCAGATCCCGGGCACGATCGCGGTCGGCAGGTGCTTCAGGCCCTCGAGACCATGGAAGGCGTCATCCGGCTGCACCGCGATGGTGCGGATGCCAGGGTCGTGCTCCTTCAGCCGGCGGGCCGTGCCGGTGAAGGTGCCGGTCGTGCCCAGGCCTGCCACGAACATGCCGACCCGGCCGCCCGTCTGAGCGAGGATCTCGACCCCCGTGCCGTTGTAGTGCGCCAGCGCGTTGGCGGGGTTGTTGTACTGGTCGGGGTAGAAGTAGCGTTCCGGCTGCTCGGCGATCATCTGCCGCACCAGGCGGATGGCGCCGTCGGAGCCCTCCATCCCGTCCGAGTACACGACCTGGGCGCCGTACGCGGTGACGAGCTGCTTGCGCTCCTGGCTGACGTTGGCGGGCATGACCAGCCTGACCCGATAGCCCTTCGCGGCGGCCACCATGGCGTAGGCGATGCCCGTGTTGCCGGAGGTCGAGTCGATGATCTCCTTGTCAGGGGTCAGGGCTCCGCGCCTCTCCCCGTCCTCGATCATTGCCAGCGCCGCGCGGTCCTTGACCGATCCGCCCGGGTTGAACCACTCCGCCTTGGCGTAAACCTCCAGGCTCGGGAACTCTCGCTCGAAGAGCCGAATCCGGAGCAGCGGAGTGTTGCCGATGAGCTCCGTGATGGAACCCGCGGCCGTCTGGAGCGACATCACTGCAAGTGTAGGAACTGCGGATCGGCGCCCTTGTTTCCCGGGGGTGCGCTCAGCCGAGGAAGCGGACGGCGAGGATCCCGACGACCACGAAGACCAGGCCCACCCCGTAGCCGATCACGGAACGCCGGTACACGGTGCCGCCCTCGGTGGCGAGGATGTTCAGCACGGCCTTTCCGATCAGCAGGCCGCCCCCCAGCACCGCGATGGTGGGGTAGTGGCCGAGCACCCCGTAAAGCAAGACGCCCGCGAACACCGCCACCTCGACCAGCTGGGCCAGCGTGTACGGCGACACTAGCAGGCCGCCGAAACAGAAATCGACGGTGCTTCGGCGCCCATGCGGCCCATCTCCGTCGTTGGCTCCTGCGATCCTCGCGACCCGTATTCCCAATACGCTTTGCTCCGGTTCTCGGAGCCGCCTAGGAGCTGGGCCACCTGGCCACCGAATCCCTCGCCGACCTCCTTCGACACCCTGCTAGTGGACCGTAACGGTCAT
>DHIW01000112.1 GCA_002404015.1 Chloroflexi bacterium UBA4736 | reverse complement strand
CGAGGGAGCTCGCGAGTCAGCCGGACGCGCTCGGCCACGTCCCCGCGCCGGGCCCGACGCAGGACGCCGGAATTCTCTCGAACGTGCTGGCGCAGATCCAGCACGACGCTGCGAGGCGACAGTGGCTTGCCCTCGGCGAAGGCCGGGCAGACCGCCTCACAGCGGCCGCAGGCCACGCAGGCATCCAGGTCCATGAGCTGCTTCCAGGTCAGATCCAGCGCGCTCGGGATTCCGATCGCGGCCTCAGATTCGAAGTCCACAGCGCTCGGCACTCCGGGCGCGCCCAGGGGCCGGAAGAAGAGGTTGACGGGCGCCAACACGATGTGGAAGAGGCGGGTGAAGGGGATGACCGCCAGCACCGTGTGCCAGAGGGCGACATGAAGGATCCAGACCCAGCCGTGGACCAACTCCAGCTGGGCCGGGGACCAGAGCCGGCCGAGGGGGATCGAGACCAGGTAGCCGGCCGGGGACCACAGGCCCCAGGGGTCATGGGTGGCGGCGAGGCGCGATCCCTGGAGCAGGTACCCGGTGCAGAGGATGAGCAGGAGGGCGGCCGCGAGCAGGCCGTCGGCGGGCTCGCTCGGCCCCAGCCGGGGCACGCCGGCGACGTAACGCCGGACCAAGAAGGCGGCGAAACCGACGATCGCGAATACGCCGAAAACGTCCACGGCCAGGCTCTGGAAGTAGAGGTAGAAGGCACCGTGCATGATGCCGATGCCGAGATCGTTCTGGATGAAGACCACCACGGTGGCCATGAAGAGGACCGCGATGCCGAAGAAGACCAGCCAGTGGACGATGCCGGCAGCTCGGTCACGCACCAGCCGGGTGTGGCCGACGACCTCGCCCAGCATCCGCCAAAGGCGCTCCAGGGGCCGGTCGAAGCGCGCCGCCGGCCGTCCCAACCGCCAGACGCTAACGCGCCGCCAGACGCCGTAGGCGAAGATCAGCAGGGCGAGCGTCATGCTCGCGTACATGAAGTCGACCATTGCCGCGCTGACGCCCCATTGGATCTGCCTGGTTGGCTCAGCGGCGAGGAGGACTGCCACGGTGATCAACCGCGGGCGGCCTGCAGGGCGCTGATGAGAGCCGGCACCAGGAGCTTGGCGTCACCGACCAGGCCGAGCTGCGCGGACTCGAAGATGGGGGCCTTGGCGTTGTTGTTGATGGCCAGGATGACCCCGGACGCGAGTCCCGCCAGGTGCTGGCTCGCGCCCGAGATGCCGACCGCGACGTAGAGCTCGGGACTGACCACCTTGCCCGTGAGCCCGATCTGGCGGGAGGGGGGCGCCCAACCCTCGTCCACCGCGGCGAGGGAGGCACCGACCACGCCCCCGAGGGCGCCGGCCAGCTTCTCCAGGCCCGAGAAAGCCTCTGCCCCACCCATGCCACGGCCGCCCGAGACGACCACCCGGGCGTCCTCCAGCCGGCCATCCTCGGGCGCCGCGGGAGTGCGCTCGATCACCCTCACCCGCGTCTCAACGACAACTAATCGGCTCTCGACCGAGCCCCCCGGCGCCGCCACCGCGGGTTCGAAGGTCCTCGACCTGAGGCTGACCACGGCCGGGAAGCGCAGCGGCACCAGCCGGCACAGGGCCTTGCCGCCGAACACCGGCCGGGTGACGTGGAGCCTGCCATCGCGGACCTCGACGAAGGTGGCGTTGTTGACCCCGACCCCGCCCGCCCGGGCCGCCACCCGTGGCGCCAGCTGACCGCCCCGGTCGTCACCCGCGAGCAGCACCAGCAGGGGCGAGAACTCCTCTATCAGGGCGGCTATCTGGGCGGTCAGCGACTCCACATCGCCAGCGCCGCCCCGGACCGCCAGGGCTCTGACGCCGCTCGCGGCCGCGGCTTCGGCGCCGGGCTCGGGCGGATCGCCCAGGCTCGCGTACAGCGCCGGCACCCCGAGCTGGGCCGCCAGGGCCACCGCCCCGCCAAGAGCCTCGGATCCAGGGCGGTCGGGGGCGCCATCGCCCCAGCCCACGGCCAGCACCGCGCTCACAACAACTTCAGCTCCTGCAGCCTGCGGACGGCGTTGATGGCGATGTCCGAGGGGTCATCACCTTCGATGATTTCGCAGACCGACTCGTGCTCGGGCACCCAGAGGTCGGCGATCTCCAGCCCCGGGCCCGCGCCGGCGGCGGCCCCGAGCTCGGCGGCATCCCAGCGCGTGATCGGCCTCCTCAGTGCGGCCATGAGGTCGTTGACCCGGGCCATGCGCAGCAGCAGGGCGTCGTCGTTGGTGACCGTCAGGACCGCGGGGGGCTCGATCGACACCACCTGCTGACCGCCGGCGTGGTCATGGCGTACCCGCAGCTGGTCGTCGTCAAACCAGACCTGGCGCACCAGTCCCACGCAGGGCCAGCCCAGCCCCTCGGCCAGCAGATACCCCACCTGGCCGTGGTCCCAGTCCCCGGCCTGCCTGCCCGCCAGCACCAGGTCCACGTCGGCCAGCCGTCCCAGCGCGGCCAGGAGCAGTTCGGCGGTGCGCCCGGAGTCGAGGTCGGCCGCACGCCCCACGCTCACCTGGACGGCCTCGTCGACCTTCACCGCCAGAGCCTTGCGCAAGCCGTCGACGGCGCCTCCATCGCCCACCGAGAGCGCGGTGACGCGCGCCCCGACGGCGTCCTTCAGCTTCAGGGCCAGCTCCAGGGCGCTGCGCTCGAAGGGCCCCAGGATCGATGGGCCCAGGCCCTCGGCGGGCTGCCTCGCCTCCCGGTCGACGCGAAATCGGCTGCTCGGTAGCTCCGGATCGAGAATGTCCTTCAGCAGCACCACGATGTGAGGCGCGGCCATTCCCTCAGCGCCTCACGGTCCGGCGCGCCGGACGCAGGCCAGACCGGCGACCAACCTCCGGGGTCGGATCCTCATCCTCCCT
>DHIW01000006.1 GCA_002404015.1 Chloroflexi bacterium UBA4736 | reverse complement strand
GAACTTTGGTTCCAGGACACTAGGTTTCAGAAGGGATCCTCGATCAGCTCCAGCTCGTCACCCTGAACCGACACCACCGCGAACTCGATCGGGCCCTGCCAGCCCGCCAGCGCCCGGTACTCGGCCGCCGCGGCGCCCAGGGCGCGACGCTTGCGCGCGTCTACCGCCTCCGCCGGCGCGCCGAGCGCCGCCGAGCTGCGCGTCTTCACCTCGACCAGGACCAGCCGCTCCCCGTGACGGCAGATGAGGTCCAGCTCGCCCCGCCGGGCCAGGAAGCCCGCGCCGATGACGCGGTAGCCGAGCCTCTCGAGGAAGCTCGCGGCAGCGGCCTCCCCGGCGCGGCCTAGACGGCGGCGGTGCTGAGCGCCAGCACTTCTCGGATCGGCGCCCACGACATCCTGTGGATGGGGCTGGGGCCCAGCGCACGCAGCGCGCGCTTGTGGCTGGGCGTGGCGTAGCCCTTGTGGAGGGCGAACCCGTAGCCGGGGTAGAGGCCGTCGTACTCGACCATGAGCCGGTCCCGGTGGACCTTGGCCACGATGCTCGCCGCCATGATGGAGGCGCAAACGGCGTCGCCCTTCACCACGCACATCTGGGGGAGCGGCAGGTCGGGCACGTCCCAGGCGTCCACCAGCAGGTACTGGGCGGACACGGCGAGGGCGTTCACGGCACCCGTCATCGCCAGCTGGCGGGCGCGGGTCAGGCCGCCGCTGTCGATCTGGGAGGCTTCCACCACGCCGATCCCCCACGCCACCGCGAGGCGGCGTATCTGCCGGTCCAGCCGCTCGCGCTGCTCGGCTGTGAGCTGCTTGGAGTCGTTGAGGCCGGGCAGCCGGGCCCGCCAGGGCAGCACCACCGCCGCCGCCACCGCGGGGCCGGCGAGCGGGCCCAAGCCGACCTCGTCGATGCCGGCCACGACGCTGAAACCCATCTCCTGGGCGACCTTCTCGGAGGCCCACAGGAGCGGGCGGCGAGTCCGGCGCTTCTTCACGGACAGCAGCCTAGCTGGCGGCTCAGGCGAGTGGCAAGGCAGGTCGTTAAGGGCACCTGCCTCGCCGCCAGAACAGCAGCCCTGCTAGCTGTCAGCGACGACTTCGGACTGCGCTGCCTTGGCCCGCTTGGCGGCCTTGGCGCTCCCCGGGGCGACCGGCTCGCGGCGCTCGCGGATCCGGGCGTCCTTGCCCACCTTGCCGCGCAGGTAGTAGAGCCTGGCCTGGCGCACCTCGCCATGGCGCAGGACCTCGATCTTGTCGATGCGCGGCGAGTGGATGAGGAACGTCCGCTCCACGCCGACACCGTGCGCCACCCGGCGCACCGTGAAGTTGCGGCGCAGGCCCCCGCCGGTGACCCTGATCACCAGGCCCTCGAAGACCTGGATGCGCTCCCGCGTCCCCTCGACCACCTTGGCGTGGACCTTGATCGTGTCGCCCGGCCGAAGCTCGGGGACGGACTCCTTCTGCTGCTCGCGCTCGAGCTCGTCGATGACGTTCATTTCGCTCTCTCCGTGATTCTCTTGGTTTTAGACCGCGCCTCGCGGCGCCGCCATTCGGCGATCGCCGCGTGGTCTCCCGACGTCAGGACTGCCGGCACCTTCAGGCCTCGGTACTCGGCCGGCCTCGTGTACTGGGGGAACCCGCCGGCCGCAGACGTGAAAACGTCCTGCTTCAGCGACTCCTCGTCGCCCACGACTCCCGGCACCAGCCGCGCCACCGCGTCGATCAGCACCATCGCCGGCAGCTCGGCGCCGCTCAGCACGTAGTCGCCGATCGAGACCTCGCGGTCGGCCAGCGCCTCACGGACCCGGTCGTCGACGCCCTCGTACCGGCCGCAGACGATGACCAGGCCCGGCTCGCCGGCCAGCTCGGCGGCCAGTGACTGGGTCAGAGGCTCGCCCCAGGGCTCCATCAGGATGACGGGACCGGGGTTCTGGGTGCGGATCGCCTCCACCGCCTCGAAGATCGGCTCCGGCTTCAGAACCATCCCGGCGCCGCCGCCGAACGGCATGTCGTCGACCTGCCGGTGCCGGTCGTGGGTGTAGGCGCGCAGGTCGTGGGCGTGGAGCGAGACCAGGCCCGCGGCGACCGCGCGGCCGACCACGCCTTGCCGGAACGCGGGCTCGAACACGTCCGGGAAGATGCTGACGACGTCGAAGCGCACCGAGGTCAGACCTCCTCGAACTCGAGCAGCCAGTCAGCCACCAGGATCCGGCCCGCCTCCAGGTCCACCGCGACCACCGCCTCGCGGGTGGCCGGGATCAGCCGCTCGATGGTGCCCAGGTGGGCCACCCAGACATCGTTGGCCGGACGCTCGAGGATGTCCGAAAGCACGCCCAGCTCGGTGCCCGACTGGGTCGCGACCGGCAGGCCGACCAGCTGGTGCGCGTAGTAGCTGCCAGGGGGCAGCCGGCGGGCGGCCGACTCCGGTATCTCCAGGTAGCGGCCCTGGAGCAGCGCTGCGCGGGTGCGGTCGTCGAGGCCGTGCAGCTTGACCACCAGCCCGGGCGCCCGGCGCCGGCTCCACTCCACCCGGTGGGTCTCGCCTTCCACGATCAGCTCGGCACCGGGCTGGAACCGGTCGTCGAAATCTGTCAAGGGCACGACCTTGACAGCTCCGTCCACCCCGAAGGCGCCTGCGACCTGGCCGACGCGGATCATCGCGTCATTTGGTGTTCGCAAGGTCCACGAACACCCGCTTGCGCTCGCGCAGGGAAGCCACTCGCACGAGGTTCCGGATCGCCTCGATGTTGCGACCCGCCTTGCCGATCAGGCGGCCGACGTCGTCGTCGGCCATCTTCACTTTGAGAGCGACCGTGCCGTGGCCGCGCTCGACCGCGTTGACGTCGACCTCGTCCGGCTTGTCCGCCACCGACTTCGCGATCCACTCGACCAGGCCTCGGTAGTCCACCGGCGGCCCCGGAGGACCCGAGTAGCCGCGCCGAAACCCGCCCCGGTCGCCCCCGCGCTCGCCGCCGCCGGAGCCGCCTCTGTCGCCGCCGCCGCCGCCGCTCCCGAAGGCCCGTCGAAAGCCCCCCGGCCTATCCCGACTTTCGGGCCGCTGCGTATCGCTCAAGGATCCCCTCCCTTTTCAAGAGGCTGCGGGCGGCGTCGGAGGGCTGCGCGCCCTGGCTGAGCCACTTCGCCACCTTCTCTTCGTCGATCTTCACGGTCGCCGGCTCGGTCAGCGGGTCGTAGTAGCCGAGCTGGTCGATGAACCGGCCGTCCCGCGGTGAGCGGGCGTCCGAAACCACGAGCCGGTAGAAGGGCCGCTTCTTGGCCCCTCTCCGAGTCAGCCTGATCTTTACCAATGCATGCCTCCTGTGATTGTCAGCCGCCGAGCAGGCGGCCGAATGCGCCGAGCCCGCCGCGGGCACGGCCCTTGGGGGTGGCGAACTGCTTCACCAGCTGCTGCATCTGCTCGCGCGCCTTCAGCAGCCGGTTTACGTCTGCGACCTGGACTCCGCTGCCGCTGGCGATCCGGCGCCGGCGGCTCCCGTCGATCACGTCTGGGTGGGCCCGCTCCCGGGCGGTCATCGAGAGGATGATCGCCTCCATCTTGCGGACCTGCAGCTCGGGATCGGCCTCGCCCATCTGGCCCTTAAGCTGGCCGGCCCCGGGCATCATGTCGATCACGCTGGCCACCGAGCCCATGCTCTTCAGCTGCCGGATCTGGAGCAGGAAGTCGTCGAACGTCAGGTGGCCGGAGCGCAGGTTCCTCTCGACCTGCTTGGCGGCCTCGGGGTCGACCGCACGCCCGGCCTTCTCGATCAGGCTGAGCATGTCGCCCATTCCCAGGATCCGCGACGCCATCCGGTCGGCGTGGAACACCTCCAGGTCGGCCGGCTTCTCGCCGACGCCGGCGAACCGCACCTGCTGGCCGGTCGCGTAGCGCAGCGAGAGTGCGGCGCCGCCCCTGGCGTCGCCGTCGAGCTTGGTGAGGATGACGCCCGACACGTCGACTGCGTCATGGAAGGCCCGGCCGACATTGACCGCCTCCTGGCCGGTCATGGCGTCCGCGACGAGAAGGGCCTCGCTGACCGGGATCGCGGCGCGCAGGCGGCGCAGCTCGTCCATGAGCTCAGCATCGGCGTGCAGGCGGCCGGCGGTGTCGAGGATTACCAGGTCGTCGCCCGCGGCCGAGGCCGCTGCCAGCGCCTCCCGGGCGATCTCCTCGACCGGTCCCGAACCGCTGTGGAAGTCGACGCCCTCGCGCTCCGCCAAGGTGCGGAGCTGCTGCACCGCGGCCGGCCGGCGGAGGTCCAGGGCGACCACCATCGGCCGCCGACCGTCGCGCCTTCCGAGCAGCGCCAGCTTGACGCTGGTCGTGGTCTTGCCGGAACCCTGCAGGCCGACCAGCATCAGCACGGTGGGCGGCTCGGGGGAGTAGTGCAGGCCGTCCGAGTTGGCGCCCAGCAGGTCGACCAGCTCCTCGTGCACGACCTTCACCACCTGCTGGGCAGGGGTGAGGCTCTGGCTGACCTCGGCGCCCGTCACCCGCGCCCGGATCTTCTCGCCGAACTCCTTCACGACCTTGTAGTTGACGTCGGCCTCGAGGAGCGCCATGCGGACCTCCTTCAGGGCCGCCTCCACGTCCTCGGGGCGCAGAACCCCGCGCCCCGTGAGCTTCTTGAGGGCCGCGCCCAAGCGGTCGCTGAGGCTCTCGAACATCAGGCGCTGACTCCCAGCCGCGTCTCCAGGCGGACCAGCCGCCGCCTGACCTCGCCCAGCTCGCGCGCCATCGCGGCCCGCTCCGCGAGGAGCCCAAGGCGCGTCTCGTACTCCTCCATCGACTGGGCCGCGCGGCGGACCAGGTCGTGGACCGCGGCCCGGGAGGTCTCCCGGGCCTGAGCGACCTCAGCCAACGACCAGTCCCGACCCAGGTAGAGGTCGAGGATCTCTCGCTGGTGGTCGGTCAGCAGCGAGCCGTAGCGTTCGAAGAGAGCGACGTGGCGCTCACGGGACCGCAGAGTGTCAAGGCCCATGCCTTGACAGGATACCGTAACTTGGGGATCCGGAGCTCTAGCAGGGTGCTCAACGGCCTGCTAGGCCACGCGGAGAGGCGCGCCGGCGCCGATGGTCCGCTTCTGGGCGGCCGCGATGCGGAGCAGGGCGTCCCCGTCCAGGAGGTCGACGCCGAGCTTGCCGCCGAGCTGCTCCGCCAGCCATGTGAACGTGCCGCCCGTGACCAGGATCGTCCGCACGGCGCCGAACGCGATGCCGGCCCGGTGCACGGCGGCCACCCGATTGTCGCCCATCCGTATCTCGCGCCAGTTCTGGAGCTGGAGGAGGACGGTCGACCCGTCGGTGATCAGCTCCAGGTCGAGCCGACCCCCGAACTCCCAGTGCCGGACCTCGTAGCCCTGGCCCCGGAAATGCTGGACGACGACGGCCTCGATCTCCTCGCGGGGAGCGCTCAGCAGGCATTCGCGGGCGACCCGGCGGGTGGCCTCGGAGCGTCTCTCCGCGTCGAGCCGGCGCCGCGTCCGCCAGTCGCCCCAGACGCCCACGTGGGAAGAATCGAGCCGGGCGCGCGGAAAGGCGAGGTCATTGCGCGAACAACTCACCGTCGAAACGGAGTGGTTGACCTGGACCCGCCCGACAAGGCATGGTGTTCCGTCTAATGCACTTCCCAAAAGTCGCCATCTCGCTTTTGCTCGCCGTGGCGGCCGCGCTCGCCCTCGCGACCCCGGCCGCCGCCTACCGCGTGCACCCGGGCGACTCGATCTGGACGATCTCGCAGCGCTCCGGGGTGTCCGTGCACACCCTGGTGGTGCGCAACCGGATCGCCAACCCCGACCGCATATACGCCGGCCAGTTGCTGGACGTTGCCCCCGCCGCCCCAGCCCCACCCGCGCCGGCGCCGGCAGCCGCGCCACTGCCAGCGTCCGCGGCGCGCGACCTCCTGATCGCGGCGGCTCGGGAGCGCGGCCTCCGGCCGAGCTTCGTGCTGGCGGTCTCCTACTGGGAGAGCGGCTGGAACCAGTCCAAGGTCTCGTCGGCGGGCGCCGTCGGCCTGATGCAGATCACCCCGGGGACGGGGGCCTGGGCGGGACCGGCCCTGCTGGGACGGCCGGCCAACCTTCAGAACGCCCGCGACAACGCCCGCCTGGGCGCCGCTCTCCTCCGTCGCTACCTCGACCAGTTCGGCGACCCCAAGCTGGCGCTGGCGGCCTACTATCAGGGAGCCGCCGCGGTCCAGAAGCACGGCATCTATCCCAGCAGCCGCCCTTACGTCGACGGCATCTGGGCGCTGCGCAACCGCTTCGAGGCGAGCGCGTAGTAGGTCGGGCTCTCCTCCAGGCCGAGGTCGCCGTGGCCGAAGAGGCGGACCAGGTCGAGACCGAGCGCCTCGAGCCGGCCGTCGGCGTCCTCCGGCCAGCGCGGCAGGTACTCGGCCTGCTGGGTGTAGCCGCCCGGGTAGTCGACCTCCAGCCGGTCGCCGTCCAACCGGAGGGAGGGATGGGGTCCCGCCAGCACCCAGTGTGGGTTCATTAGCTCGATCGCCAGCAGTCGCGACGAGTGGCGGGCGGCGGCCGCCAGGCACTCGTCCGACGACAGGATGCTGGAGGGCCCGACGACCAGGTCGAAGGCGCGTCCCAGGTCCAGGTCCTCGATCCGCGACCGGATCAGCTCGATGTCCCGGTCCCGCCCCCGCAGGTGCTGGAGCATCCCCGGATGGACGTCGACCCCGACCAGCTCCACACCGGCCCTGGCCAGCGGCACGGCCAGCCGGCCGGCCCCGATCCCGAGGTAGAGGACCGGGGGCCGCGCCTGCCGGCACCAGGCCAGCCAGGGCTCCAGGTCGGTGGCGTCGGGGAGAGAGCCATAGAGCTCCGCGAAGCCGGGATCCGGGCTCTCAGGATCATCGCGGACGAACTTCGGCACCGCGTTAGACTCGCACGGTGGTCACCGCTGTGCTGCTGGTGAAGGCCACACGCGAGGGACTTTCCAACCTGGGCCCGCGGCTGGCGGAGACCAGCGGCATCGCCGAGGTGTATACGGTGACCGGCGAGTGGGATTTCGTGGCGATCGTGCGGGTCCGCCAGCACGAGGAGCTGGCCGACGTTGTGACGAAGCAGCTGGCCCGGCTGGAGGGGATCGAGCGAACGAACACGATGGTCGCCTTCCAGCAGTTCTCGGCCCACGACCTGGAGGCTATGTTCGGGCTCGGCCTGGAGAAGGGCTAAGTGTCCAGGGCGGCACACTAGCCCTGCTGGAGGTCGCGCTTTCGGCGGCCCGGGCGGGTGCGCGGGTCCTCCTCGAGTCCGGCTTGCCGCGGCCCGGCGGAGCCATGGAGGCCAAGGCGCCTGGCGACTACGTGACCGCCTCCGACCGGGCCAGCGAGGCGGCCATCCTGGAGACACTCGCCCGCCTCGCGCCGGGCGTCCCGGTCCTCGCCGAGGAGGCGGGTGGCGCGCGGGCGGCCACGATGTGGGCGGTCGACCCTCTCGACGGCACGACCAACTTCACCCGCGGCCTGCCCGTGGTGGCGGTTTCAGTTGCCCTGCTGGAGGCGGGCCGGCCGGTCCTGGGCGTTGTGCTGGGACCCTTCCTGGGCCTCGAGTTTGCCGGCGGCCGCGGGCTGGGTGTCACGCTCAACGGCGAACGCCTGCCCCGGCTGGGGCCCGGGGACCCCGACCGGGCCGTCGTGGCCACCGGCTTTCCCTTCCGCCGAAAGGAGCGGATGCTGCGCTACCGGCCGGTCCTGGAGGGAGCGCTGGCCCGGTTCGAGGACCTGCGTCGAGCAGGGGCCGCCGCCCTCGACCTGGCCTGGACGGCGGGCGGCACCCTCGACGGCTTCTTCGAGCTGGGCCTCGGCACCTGGGACCTGGCCGCCGGCGCCGCGTTGATTCTGGAGCTGGGCGGCCAGGTCAGCGACTGGGAGGGCGGCCCCGACTGGGTGGAGGGTGGCGACATCTTGGCCGGGCCGGCCGCCGTGCACGAGGCGCTGCTAGAGCTGGCCCGTCAGCCGCCGCAGGGGTAGCTCGAGCAGGCTTCGCACCTGCTGGCGCGCGGCCAGCGCGGCCGGAACCCGGGATCGGCGCCCCGCCCGGGGCACCGTGGCGCGCTCCTCGACCGCCCGCCGGAAGGCGGCTGCGTCGGAGCCGGGGAACTCGGTCATGGCGCGGCCGAGGTCGTGACCGGCGAAGTGGCTGTCGCTGGCCCCGATGGCGGCACCCAACCGGTCCTGGTGCGCCTCATAGAACACCGCCAGCTGCCGGCGCCGGCCCGAGGTCATGGGGGCTGTGTGCAGCACCTCGATGCCGTCGAGCCGGCGGTCCGCGATCAGCCGGGCCAGCATCGCCGGCTGGCAGGAGGCGAAGTAGGTGGGCATGAACGGGTGTGGGATCACCGCCAGCCCGCCCTGGGCGTGGATGGCGTCGACCGTGGCCTCCAGCGAGAGGCCGCTGCGGATCGGATGGGCCAGGAACCAACCCACGAGGTGGGTCTGGGCGGGCCAGCGCGTCGTGATCTCCTGGCCCTCGACGACCGCCAGGCCTGCCTCCTCCCCCCGCTCCCGCACCTCGCGCGCGTTCCGCATGGTGTCGTGGTCGGTAATCGCGATCAGGTCGAGCCCGGCCGCTCTGGCGCCGGCAACCAGCTGGGCCGGCGAGGCCATCCCGTCGGAGGCCGTGGTGTGGCAGTGGGGGTCGGCCAGGCCCACGCTAGTCTCCGCCGCCGAACAGGGACGCCGCGAATCTGGCCGGGTCGAACGGGGCGAGGTCGGATATGCCCTCCCCCACCCCGATCATCTTCGTCGGCATCCCCAGCTCGTTCTCGATTGCGACCACCGCCCCGCCCTTGGCCGTGCCGTCCATCTTGGCCAGGACCAGGCCGCTGATCGGAAGCGCCTCGTTGAAGCCGCGGGCCTGGCCCAGGCTACCCTGGCCCAGGTTGCCGTCCAGGACCAGCAGAGACTCGTGCGGAGCGCCCGGCAGCGCCTTGGCGGCAACCCGGCCGATCTTGGCCAGCTCCTGCAGCAGGTTCTGCTGCGTCTGCAGCCGGCCCGCGGTGTCCACCAGGACGACCCCATGGCCGCGGGCGGACGCCATCTGCAGCCCGTCGAAGACGGCCGCGGCGGGATCGCCGCCCGGCCGGCCCGCAAAGCAGGGCACGCCCGCCCGGTCAGCCCAGGCCTGCATCTGCTCGATGCCCGCCGCCCGGTAGGTGTCGGCCGCCACTATCAGGGGGTTGAAGCCGTCCGCCTTCAGCAGGTGGCCGGCCTTGCCCACGGTGGTCGTCTTGCCGGCGCCGTTGACGCCGTAGAGCAGGACGCAGGCCGGCTTGGCGTCGATGAAGAGGCCCCGCGGCTTCTGCGACATGGCCGCGACCAGCTCCGCCTCCAGCGCGGCGCGCGCTTGCTCCACAGACGCCGGCCGGCGGGCGCGGACGCCCTCGCTGATCTTGGCAGCCAGCCTCGGGCCCACGTCGCCCGCCACCAGCAGCTCCTCCAGCTGCTCGTAGAACCCGTCTCCGAGGGGCGCGCCAAGGGCTTTCAGCCCCTCCGAGAACAAGGTGCGGGTGCGGGTAGCAACCCGCCCCCACACGCCCCGCCCCTGCTCACTCACCACGCCATTATCGAGAGGACTTAAGGAGAGCGGAGGCACCACCCGCCGTGTCCGAGCGGCGCCAAAGATGGCACCGGGGCCCGGCGCAGGCTGGTCATCGCAGTGCCGTCGGCGTGCTCCGGCTGGGCGAGCTGGCAGGCTACACGTCCATGGCCTGGGGAGTGCGGCCGCGCCGCGCTGAAAGCTCAGCTTCCTCGTCGGATCAGGTCCCTAAGCCCGGGCCACTCGGATGCGCCGCTATAAGCAAGTGTGCTATCGATGCCCCCGGCTTAGCTGCCCGGACTTCGCAAGATGCCGGCCCCGACCTCGTTGTAACGACTGCATAGCTAATCGGGGGGGCGCCCGAGTCCGCGTCGGCGGGCTTGTGACTCTGTCCCGGAAGGAGTCGTGATCACATGACACACCTCTCACCCGTCTGGCTGCGTCGCGCCCCGAAGTTGCGCGCGCCGCGGCGCCTCCTCGGGGGGCCTAACCGATGAGGGTCCTAGCGCGAGCCGCACTTGCAGTCGCCGCGCCGATGCTGATAGCGGTGTTTGGAAGCCCCGCACTGGCCGTCAACACGGCCACCTCGGGCGCCGCCACGGCCGGAATCTGGAAG
>DHIW01000024.1 GCA_002404015.1 Chloroflexi bacterium UBA4736 | reverse complement strand
ACATCCTGATCAACAACGCCGGCCGCTCCATCCGCCGCGCGGTGGCGGAATCCTTCGATCGCTTCCACGACTTCCAGCGCACCATGCAGCTGAACTACTTCGGCGCCATCAAGCTGATCATGGGCGTGCTCCCCGGGATGATGGAGCGAGGCCGGGGCCAGATCATCAACATCTCCTCGATCGGCGCCCAGGCCTTCCCGCCGCGGTTCGCCGCCTACGTCGCCTCCAAGGGTGCCCTGGAGGGCTTCAGCCGCTGCCTGGCGTCCGAGGTCGCGCACCACGGCATCGTGGTCACCAACATCCACATGCCCCTGGTGCGCACGCCGATGATCGCGCCCACCAGCTTCTACTCCGCGTTCCCTATCATCGAGGCCGACGAGGCCGCCCAGATGGTGGTCGAGGCCATTCTCAAGCGCCCGCAGGACGTGAGTACGCGCCTGGGCAAGCTGGGCGAGATCGTCGACGTCACCGCGCCCGGGTTCTTGCACCTGATCATGACCGGCGCCTACCACCTCTTCCCCGAGACCGGTGGCAAGAAGAAGGACGGCGAAGAGGATGCCGCCAAGCAGGAGGTCGGCATCGAAGGGCTGGCGCTGGCCCAACTGATGCGGGGCATCCATTTCTAGGCGACTCGGATGATCGGCATCCCCGTCTGGGGAGAGGCGCCTCGACAGCCGGAGGTTTCGCTGCCCCTCCATGCCGATATCGTTGTCGTCGGCGGCGGGATCACCGGTGTCAGCCTCGCCTACTGGCTGGGGCGTGGCGGCGCCGACGTCCTACTTTTGGAGCGCTCGCGACTGGCCGCCGGTGCCAGCGGGCGCAACGCCGGCTTCGTCCTGGCGGGGGTGGCCTCGAACTACGCCGAAGCGGTCGACAAATACGGTCGCTTGGTGGCTGCGGAGATCTGGTCCTTCACCCTCGAGAACCACGACCGCCTCGGCGAGGCGCTGGCGGGGAGGGCTGGTCACAAGCGCGCTGGCAGCTGGACCCTGGCGGCTTCAGCGGAGGAGGCGGCCGCGCTGCAGCGGTCGGCGGCGCTGCTCGCCGAGGACCGTCTGCCCGGGGCCTGGAGGCCCAACGGCGGCAGGCTGGGAGGGCTCCTCAACGCAGTCGACGGCGAGCTCCAGCCGGTCGAGGCGGTGGCGGCGATCGCATCGATGGCAACCTCCACCATCGCCGACGGCGTCGAGGTGACCGGCATCGAGCCGGGGGCGTCCGGGGTCCGCGTCGACACCACTGCTGGTGAGCTCGCTGCCGGAGCCGTGGTACTGGCCACCAATGGCTACATGCGCCAGCTCTACCCCGAGATCCCCATCGATCCGGTCCGGGGGCAGATGCTGGCGACTGAGGCCGGCGCCGACCCGGTCGCGGGCCGCCCGGTGTACACCGACTCCGGCTTCGTCTACTGGCGCCAGCTGGCGGACCGGCGCGTGCTGGTGGGCGGCTTCCGGCACCGGGCGCTGGCCGACGAGGTCGGCTACGACGACACCCCGACCNNCACGGCATGGGTTTCGCCTTCAACTGCGCGCGGCTGCTGGCCGGGTCGATGCTCAGCTCCGACGAGGTGCCCGGTTGGCTGAGCCCGGCGCGGCCGGGCGCCATGCGTTGAGCGCTTAGGCCGCTCGCCGAGCCCGGACCACCAGGAGCACCGCGGCCAGCAAGATCACGATCCCGGCCAGCCCCAGGCCGGCGGGGTTGAATCTGCGCGTGGTCGGCGACGGTGGCGTCTCGGCGGCTGGCGCCTGGCCCGGCTGGTTGGTCAGGAAGACAACGTGGCCCTCGATGTGGCCCGTGGGCGGGCCCGCGGCGATCAGGCGAAGCGAGCAGGTTGCGGCGCAGGTGACGTCCACCGTTGAGCCGCCTCCCTCAGTGGCCGTCACGAGGTCGCCCTCCAGAACTCCCGCAGCCGCAAGCTGGGCCGAGGTCAGGCGAAGGATGCTGTCGGTACCCGGGTGGGGATTGTTGGCGGTGCCGCGGTCGGCCAGGTAGGCAAAGCCGCCGTTCTTGAGGAAACCGCGCGGCACGAAGCCGCTGCTCTCGACGCCGAGGTCCCCGCCGGCGGGATGAGCCAGGTTCACAAGCGTAGAGGTCGCGCCGCTCGGCGTGATCCCGATGATGTCGCCGCTGATCTCATCGGTGGTGATCAGCTCCCCGGCGTGGGCGCCGAAGGTGTCAGGCGCGACGCTGATGCCGCCTTCCATTCGTGGTGCCTTGTCGGTGATTACGGTGACGGCCCCATGACAGTCGATCGCGGCGACCACCGTTAGGCCGCCGCCGGGGCCGGTCACCAGGAGCGGGTGGTCGCCGAAACTGCCACCGCTGTCGAAACTGATGCCGTTGAGCGAATCGACGCCGGGCACGGTGGCGAATAGCAGCGGCTGCCCGGTGTTGGGATCAACTTCCAATACCTGTTTTGACGCCCGGGGGTTGATGACGTAGATGCCTCCGGGCTGGAAGCGGCATGTCCCCGCGGCCGGCTCGCCCGCGGACACCGCGAAATACGCTTCGAAGCCGGGGACACCCTGGTAGCTGCTGCCAGTGTTGATGGCGGCGATGGTGCCAGGCGGGCTGATTGTGAAGAGCAGCTCGGTGCCTTCGGCGATGAGTCCCGCCCCATCCCGCTGCAGGCCGAGGTCGAACACTCCCTGCAGGGGCTGCCACTTGGCCCAGTTGATCAGCTTCGGCGACGCCGACGCCGACGGGGTGGCGGCAGCCGTCCCCAGGGCGCCTCCGATCAGGGTGATCATCGCCCCCGCCAGGGCGAGGGCGCGCTTCACCGCCATGGCCTGACTATAGGGCGGGCCCGTGGGGCGGGCCAATGGCGATTCTGAGCGACAATCCTCCGCATGAACCCCGACCTGGAGCTGGCCATGGAGCTCGCCGACGCCGCCGACGTCATCACCATGCGGCACTTCCTGGCGCGCGACCTGGTGGTGGAGAGCAAACCGGACATGACGCCGGTGACCGAGGCTGACCGCGCGGTAGAGAGGGTCGTGGCGGAGCGGCTGGCATTTGCCCGCCCTGAACACGCGCTTATCGGCGAGGAGTTCGGCGCCCGCGGCAGCGCCGCCGCCCAGACGCGCTGGATCGTGGACCCAATCGACGGCACCAAGAACTACATCCGTGGCATCCCTGTCTTCGCCACCCTGCTGGCCGTGGAGGCCGATGGAGACATAGCGGTGGGGGTGGCTTCGGCCCCGGCGCTGGGGCGGCGCTGGTATGCGGCTCGTGGCGAGGGTGCCTTCGCCGACGGCGAGCGGATCGCGGTCTCTAAGATCGCCGACCTGGCCGAGGCCAAGCTGTCTCACTCCGGCCTCGAGGGGTGGGAGACCGCCGGCCGCATGGCGCAGTTCCTGAACTTGGTAGAAGCGGTCGGGCACACCCGCGGCTTTGGCGATTTCTGGCACCACATGCTGGTGGCCCAGGGCAGCCTGGAGCTGGCCGTCGAGCCAGAGGTCAGCCTCTGGGACCTGGCCGCGCTGAAGGTCATCGTCGAGGAAGCCGGTGGCCGATTCACCGACCTAAAGGGGGTGAGCACCGCCGCCGGGGGCACCGTCCTCTCCAGCAACCGCCTCCTGCATGAGGAGGCACTGGCTCGAATCGCGACCTGACCCGCGGCGCCGACGGTCGGCCACAGTCGCTAACCTCGGGTTGATGCGCCCTGACCTTCCGAGTCGGATGTCGATCCAGGCCGCGGCCGCGGTTGGCGCCGTGGCACTGGTGGTGGCCCTGGCGGGCTGCACCTTTGGCGGCACCGCGGTCAAGCCATCGCCCTTGCCACCGGTCGCCCATAGCCCATCCCCACAGCCCTCGCCCTCGCAGTCGGCGGCCTCGCCTTGCGTCGCCCCCGGAGGGTCCCCGGCCGGGAACATCTCGGCGGCCTTCCCGGTGGCGCTGGCTTTCGCTCCCGACGGCAGGTTGTTCTGGGCGGATCGAGGCGGTGCCATCAAGGTCTGGCAGGGCGGCGCCGCCCAGGACTTCGCCGCCGTGTCGACGGTCACCACCCAACCTGGCGGCGGCTACAGCGAACGGGGTCTGCTGGGGCTCGCGATCAGCCCGAGCTTCGCCCAGGACCGCTTTGTCTATGCGATCTACTCAGAGCCCGACTACGCGCACCAGACGGTGGTGCGATGGACCGATTGCGCCGGCAAGGGAACTAGCCGGACCACGATCGTCGCCAACCTCCCCACCGGCTCCGATTGCTGCCACAAAGGAGGGCGTCTCGCCTTCGGGACCGACGGGATGCTTTACGTGACGCTGGGCGACAACCACACCGCGGCGGCGGCCCAGAACAGCTGCGACGTCCGGGGCAAGATCCTCCGCTACCGTGCGGATGGCAGCTTGCCTCCAGGCAACCTCTGCGGCCCGGTCTACGCCAAGGGCTTGCGGAACCCCTTCGGGATCGCCTTCTCACCCACCGGTCAGATATTCGTCACCAACAACGGCCCCTCTGGCGAGGCCGGCAGCCCGTCGACCGGGTATGACACCGTTTACGACGTCACCGCCGGCGGCAATTACTCCTGGCCGACCTGCTACGGGTACTCCCACCCGCTCAGTGCATCCAGCTGCGCCGGTTTGGGGCCGCTTTGGAGCAGCGAGGCCAGCACCGTGGTGCCGACCGGCGCCACCTACGTCTCGGCATCCGGACCGGCGGGCTACGCCGGCCACTTTGTCTTCTGCACCCTCAATTCCGGCGGCCGCATCTACCAGGGACCCCAGTCCGTGGCGGCAGCGCTACCCCAGTGCAAGCTCGACATCAAGGAGAGCCCTGACCACGTCCTTTACTACTCCGATGCGAGCACGATCTACCGATTCGCGGGGTGAACCGATAGCCTGAAG
>DHIW01000064.1:40960-124126 GCA_002404015.1 Chloroflexi bacterium UBA4736 | reverse complement strand
GGCCACCTGGCCACCGAATCCCTCGCCGACATCTTTCAACACCCTGTTAAAGGCTACTTGCCGACTCCATGAGGTGCTGGAGGGGGGCGCGCAGGCGCTCCCCGCGCGACGTCAGCGCGTAGGTGGTCGCGACCGGGGGCCCGGGGTCCACCCGGCGCTCCACCAGGCCCGCCTCGACCAGTTCTTGGAGGCGCTCGTTCATGACCCGTTCCGAGAGGCCGGGCACCGCCCTGGCGAGCTCGCTGAAGCGCGCCGGGCGCTGGATCAGCATCGCCAGGATGGCCAGCGTCCAGCGCTTGCCGACCAGAGCGAAGAAGCGCATCTGGCCGGCGCCGCAGCGGAGCTCCCTCATCACGTTTTCATTGTCGCGGGTCTGGGTACTTTCAGTCATGGGCTGACGAAATAGAAGCCCAGCAATTGGAGATACACAAGAGACAGATGTCAGACACCCAGCGACTTCCCGTCCTGCCCCTGACCGAAGCCGTCGTCCTGCCCCGGATGAGCGCGACGGTGCCCCTGGAGTCCGAGGACGCCCGCGCCGCCATCACCGCGGCCCGCTCCGGCGACAACCTCGTGCTCCTGCTGCCCCGAGTGGGCGGCCGCTACGGCACGGTGGGCACGATCGCGAAGGTGGACGAGCGCGGCAACCTGCCGGACGGAACCGAGGTGGCCGTCGTCCAGGGCCGCCACCGCGCCCTGCTGGGCGAGGTGACGCCGGACGTGGGCGGAGTGCTCTGGGCCGAGGTCGAGCCGCGACCCGACCCGACCTCGTGGAGCGACGAGGCTCGCGAGCTGGCGCAGCAGTATCGCGCCGTCGTGGAGAACATCCTCGACCTACGCGGCGTGCCCCAGATCGCCCAGGTGCTCCGCGCGATCGAGAATCCCGGGCACCTGGCCGACATGTCCGGCTACTCGCCCGACCTGTCACAGGAACGCAAGGTGGAGGTCCTCGAGACCGTCTCCGTCGAAGAGCGGCTGACCAAGCTGGTCGGCTGGTACAAGGACATCCTCGGCGAGCTCAGCCTGAAGGACCAGGTCCGCAGCGAGGTCTCCGAGCGGATGGAGAAGACCCAGCGCGAGTTCCTCCTCCGCCAGCAGATGGAGGCCATCCGTAAGCAGCTCGGCGAGGGCGGTTCGGACGTCGCCGGCGACTACCGGGTCAGGGCCGAATCGGCAGGCATGCCGGAAAGCGTCCGCAAGGAGTTCGACCGCGAGCTCGAACGGCTCGAGCGCATGAGCGAGCAGAGTCCCGAGTACGGCTGGATCCGCAACTACCTGGACTGGATGCTGGACATCCCCTGGAACGTCCGCTCGGAGGACAACTTCGACCTGGTCCTGGCCCGCCAGATCCTGGACGAGGACCACACCGGCCTGGACGACGTCAAGGACCGGATCATCGAGTTCCTGGCGGTCCGCAAGCGGCGCCAGGAGAAGGGCCTCGGACCCGAGGTCGGCAGCCGCGGGTCGGGTGCGATCATCACCCTGGTCGGGCCCCCCGGCGTCGGCAAAACCTCGCTCGGCGAGTCGGTGGCCCGCGCCCTCGGCCGCAAGTTCGCGCGCGTTTCGCTGGGCGGCATCCACGACGAGGCCGACATCCGCGGCCACCGCCGCACCTACGTCGGCGCCCTGCCGGGCCGCATCGTGCGGGCCCTGAAGGAGGCTGGCACCAAGAACCCGGTGATCATGCTGGACGAGATCGACAAGGTCGGTTCCGACTGGCGCGGCGACCCCTCGTCGGCGCTCCTGGAGGTGCTGGACCCGGCCCAGAACAACACGTTCCGGGACCACTACCTGGAGGTCGACCTGGACCTCTCGGACGTGCTCTTCATCCCCACCGCCAACGTGGCCGACACCATCCCCGGGCCCCTGCTGGACCGGATGGAGCTGATCGGCCTCGACGGCTACACCGAGGAGGAGAAGCTCGGCATCGCCCGCCAGCACCTGGTCCCCCGCCAGCTCCAGCGCAATGGTCTGGACGCCAGCGAGGCGGCCGTGACGGACGAGGCGATCGAGAAGGTGATCGCCGACTACACCCGGGAGGCCGGCGTGCGCTCGCTGGAGCGGGCGCTCGGAAAGCTACTGCGCAAGGTGGCGACCGCGGTCGACTCCGGGAAGGCCACGGCACCCGTCACGATCGACGCGGCTATGGTTCGCGAGCACCTGGGCCGGCCCCGCTTCCAGTTCGAGGAGATCATCGAGCGCACCGCGGTGCCGGGCGTCGCGACCGGACTGGCCGTGACCGGCGCGGGCGGCGACGTCCTCTTCATCGAGGCCACGGCCATGCCCACGTCGGAGAAGGGAACCGGCGGCACGCTGACGCTGACCGGGCAGCTGGGCGACGTCATGAAGGAATCGGCGCAGATCGCGCTCTCCTACGTCCGCTCGCACGCCCACGAGCTCGGCCTGGAGCACGGTTTCGGTGACCGCGCGGTCCACATCCACGTCCCGGCGGGCGCCGTGCCCAAGGACGGCCCTTCGGCCGGGGTCACGATGACCACGGCCCTGGTCTCCCTGCTCAGCGGGCGGCCGGTCCGCTCGACGGTCGGCATGACCGGTGAGGTCACCCTGCAGGGCAAGGTGCTGCCGATCGGAGGCGTCAAGCAGAAGGTGCTGGCCGCGAAGCGGGCGGGCCTGAAGGAGGTCATCCTCCCCAAGCGCAACGAGGCCGATCTCGACGATCTTCCGGAGGCGGTGCGCCAGGAGGTGAGGATCCACCTGGCGAGCGACGTGAGCGAAGTCCTTGCGATCGCGCTGGAGCCCGCGCAGGCGCCGCTGTCGGTGGTCGGCTAGACCTAGCGCAGGACCCGCTCGTCGCCGACCCGGCGCGTGATCTTTTGCGCGTCCAGGTGTTCCAGCAGCGCCAGGACCGGCCGCCGGGAGGCGCCCATCCGGTCCCGCAGGGAGGCCACCGTGACCTGGCCATCAGAGGCCACGATCTCGCGCACCAAACCGACCGCGCTTTCGTAAGCCTGCCTGGTGAACGCGATCTCCTCCGACAGCCGCACGAGCTCGCCCTGCTGCACCAGCGCTCGCAGCACCTCGGGCGACGCACCCGCTTCGCGTAGGGCCTCCGGTAGCGAGGGCGGCGCGTAGGGCTGGGCGCCCAGCAGCTCCACCAGCCTGGCGGCCGGCCCGCCGGCCGCCGGGTCGATCTCCACCTTGTGGGCCGGCAGCGCCAGTCCGGAGCCGCGCTCCGCCAGGAGGTTCTCGCCCACCAGGGCCGCCAGCACGGCCGGGAAGGCGGGCGCGGCCAGGCCCAGCCGGTTTCTCAGCTCCTGGCGCGGCATCCCAGGCCGCAGCGGGTTCCGTTGGTGATAGTCGGCCAGCTCACGCGACGCCCGCTGCGAGATGGCGTCCCAGGCCTCCGGAGCGAACAGCCACTGCCCGGCCCGGACCGCTTGCAACTTCGCGACGTCCGCACCTTCCGCCAGCGTGGCCTTCAGGAGCGCCGCCTCCGTGATCCCTCGCGGGTACTTTCGAAGCTCCTCCTGGAGCACATCGCCGGAGGCCCGCCGCTCGAGCGACTCCCGTATGCGCACGTCGTGGCGGGGGTGCCGGCGGGGCGCCACGTCGGCGAACGAGCCCCCGGCGATGGTGGCCGAGGGCGACGGCAGCCGAAGCACGAAGCGGTCGCCGGCGGCGGCCGCGATCGGCTGCTCCAGGTAGAGCTGGACCCAGCCCGAGGCCCCGGGCGGGATCTCGTCCGCCGCCAGCACGATCGCCCGGGCGGCGACCTCGGCCGTCCCGGTGTGGAGCTGCAGCCGAGCCCCGTGGCGGAGCGCTCGGGGGCTGTCTCGCAGCACGCGCACCGAGGCGTCGATCCGGCGCGTGGAGCCCAGCTGGCCGGGGCGGGCCAGCACGTCGCCCCGGGCGAGACCGTCCTTCTCGACCCCCACCAGGTTGGCGGCGACCCGGCTGCCGGGTGTGGCGACCTCGACCTTCAGGTTGTGCTGCTGGAGCCCGCGGACCCGCACCCTCAGGCCGGAGGGCTGGACCTCCAGCTCCTCGCCGGCCTTCAGGGAGCTGTCCACCAGGGTGCCCGTCACGACCGTGCCGAAGCCGCTCATCGAGAACACCCGGTCGATCGGCAGGCGGGGGCGCCCGCGGTCGCTCCGGGCAGGGATCGTCTCCAGGAGCGCGTCCAGGCCGGCCTTCAGCTCCACCATTCCCTGGCCCGTGAGCGCCGAGACGGGCAGGATCGGGGCGCCACCCAGCGAGGTCGCGGCCAGGGTCTCCGCCAGCTCGGCTGTCACAAGCTCCAGCCAGTCCGGCTCCACCAGGTCGACCTTGGTCAAGACCGCCAGGCCCCGCCTGATCTCCAGCAGGTCCACGATCTCGAGATGCTCCACGGTCTGGGGCATGACACCCTCGTCCGCGGCGACGACCAGGAGAACCGAGTCCAGGCCGTGGACCCCGGCCAGCATGTTGCGGATGAAGCGGGCGTGCCCGGGCACGTCCACGATGCCGACCAGGCGCCCGCTCGGCAGGGTGAGGTAGGCGAAGCCCAGGTCGATGGTCATCCCCCGCCGCTTCTCCTCCTGCAGCCGGTCGGGGTCGATGCCGGTCAGAGCCTGGACCAGGGTGGACTTGCCGTGGTCGATGTGGCCGGCCGTGCCGACTACGAAGCTCACCGTCGCAGTGATCCGACAGCGACTTCCACGGCGTCGATGAGCGCCTCGTCCTCGCCGCGCAGGAGGGTCCGAAAGTCGACGCAGCAAAGGTCCGCCTCGATGCGCGCGAGCACCGGGGGATCACCGCGGCGCAGGGCGGCCGCCAGGCGCGAGGCCGGGCCGTCGATGGCCAGGACGACGGTCGCCAGCCCGTGCTCGGGCAGCGAGCCGCCGCCGACCGCCGACTCCGCCTCGAGCAGGCGACAGGCCACACCGCGCTCCAGGAGCTTCACCATGGCGAAGGCAGCCCGCCGCCTCAGCTCCGGCAGCGAGGCAGCCAGCATCTGGGCGACCGGCGAGCGCTTGCCGAGGAGCCGCTCGCGGAGCGTCGCCTCGAGGGCCGCCATGGTCATCTTGTCGATCCGGACCGCGCGGGCCAGGGGGTGCCTGGCCATCTTCCGGATCGGCTCCGTCCGGCCCAGGGCGATGCCCGCCTGGGGTCCGCCCAGGAGCTTGTCCCCAGAGAACGTGACCACGTCCGACCAGCGCAGCGACTCGGCCACGGTCGGCTCGTCGGCAATCGGTTCCAGCGCCCCGCTGCCGAGGTCGTCGATCAGCAGCACTCCGCGCCCGCGCGCCAGCTCGGCCAGCTCGGCCAGCGAAGCGCTCTCGGTGAACCCGCTGACCCTGTAGTTGGAGGTGTGGACGTGCAGGAGGGCGCCTGTTCGGGGCGTCAGCGCGGCCTCGTAGTCGGCGGCGCGGGTGCGGTTGGTCGTGCCGACCTCGACCATCCGCGCGCCCGACAGGCGCATCACGTCCGGCATCCGGAACGAGCCCCCGATCTCAACCTGCTGGCCGCGGGACACGATCACCTCGCGGCCGCGCCCGAGGGCCGCCAGCGCCAGCGTGATGGCGGCGGCGTTGTTGTTGACGGTGAGCGCGGCCTCGGCCCCTGTCAGCCGGCGCAGCAGGTCGGCCACCAGCAGATGGCGGTCGCCCCGGCGGCCGCTCTCCAGGTCCAGCTCGACGTTGGAGTAGGACGCCGCCACTTCTGCCACCGCCGCCGCCGCCGAGCGGGACAGGGGGGCCCGGCCCAGGTTGGTGTGGAGCACGACCCCGGTCCCGTTGATGACGCGCCGAAGCCGCGGCGCCGTCCAGTCCCGGAGCCGCTCCTCGACGGCGGCCAGCCTCTGGGCTGCCTCCCGAGGTCCTGTCGAGCGCTCCGACGCGAGCTCCTCGCGGACGGCGTCGGCCAGCAGGCTGTGCGGGTAGAGCTCCTTGAGCCGGACGTAGCCGGCCTCGTTCAGGAGCGTACCTACAGCGGGCAGGGCTGAAGGCTGACGTACACGGTGCACCTGCCCAGGATTATCGCCGCGGCCGGTTCGAAGAAGATCCCGACCACCGCGCCAAGGACGCTGAACCGTAGCAGTACGGGGCCGAAGAAGACGACCAGGGCGCAGACCACCCAGATCGTCTGCCGGTTCGCCCAGGCGTCGAAAAAGAAGCGCGGGTTGCGGTTCCGGAGGAGGGCCTCGAGGACGCGCCAGCCGTCCAGCCCGGGGATGGGCAGGAGCTGGAAGGCGAAGGTCGCCAGGTTCAGGAAGTAGATGGCGTAGATCGCCGTCGTGAGCAGGCCCAGTGGGGGCTGGGCCAGGCTCCCGAGACTGGGGAAGGCGCCCATCGCGCCCAGCGCGCGGAGGGCCAGGCCGGTCACCACGGCCACGGCGAGGTTGGCCGCCGGCCCGCCGAGGGCGTATACGAGCTTGCGGCCGACGCTGGCCAGCCGGTACTCGTTGACCGGGACGGGCTCGCCCCAAGCCACGTTGGCGAGGAACGCGGCGAGCAGGCCGTAGGGGCTGAAGTACAGGCGCGGCTGAAGTCGCAGGAACCCGCGGTTGCGCGGCGTGGGATCGCCCATGAAGAGGGCGGCGAAGCCGTGTCCAAGCTCGTGTGCTGGGATGGCCACCAGGACGGCAGGCACCAGGAACAAGGCGCCGATCAGGAAGAGGATGGGGTCGCCGAACACGAATTAGTCGATCTCGATCTTTCTGACGCGCGACTTCGGCGGGGCAACGGTTGGGCGCCGACCGGCGCGCTTCTTGGGCGTTGACGATCTACGGGCTCCCGCCTGGTGCTCGTAGATCAGGAAGAGCGCGGTCAACAGCTCCCGCTGGGCGTTCAGGAGGTGGCGCTGAGCGTCTGGCGGGATCACGTCCCGCACGAGGCCTCCGATCCGGTCGGTCAGCTCGCTGGCGACCTCGAGCCAGCGCTCGTTGTCCCGCCTCACTTGCCGAACCTGATCTTGAGCTCGCCGTCCTCGATGGTGGCTCCCCTCGTCTCCCGCTGCGCCAGCACGCGCGGCAGGGCGATCTCCCGCCGGTAGTTGCCGATGGTCACGAACAGCTCGCCGTCCTGGCGCGAGAGGTCGATCTCCGAGCGGTCCACGAACGGTACCTTGAGGCTCAGCACGTACTCGGTGCCGACCTTCTCGACGCGCTGGGAGCTGCCCTCATAGAAGCGCTCGGCAGGATCGCGCTCGCCGTAGATGGCGTCCGCCATCCTGAGCAGCATCCTCTCCCCCACCACCTCCTCGTCGAACAGCGGGACGTTGAGGATCGGCAGCGGCGAGAAGGAGTCCTCGACCTCGCCCGCGTAGCGCTGGTGGATCTGCTGCCACTTGCGGAAGAGGTCGTCCTGCAAGCCCTCGGGCAGCAGCCGGTTGACGATCACGGCGTCGGTGACGTAGCCGAAAAGGCTCAGGTACGTGAAGGCCCGCTTGGCCTCCTTGACGACCATCTTCTCCAGGTTCAGCACGATGCGCATCGAGGTGACCGAGCTGTCCGTGAGGACCCGCTTCATGCCCTCGATGTCGAGCAGCAGGTCCTTGATGGAGGCGAAGACCTCGTCCGTGGGCAGGGGCACGTCCATCATCGGCTGCAGAAGCGGGCGGGCCAGCTTCATGGCGCGCCGCTCCCAGGGATAGACCTTGTCCAGCCACCAGCGCGCCGCGTCCGGGAACATCAGGAGCTGCAGCGTCTCGCCGGTCGGCGCGCAGTCCACGATGATCACGTCGTGGTCGTCGCGCTCGGCGTAGTGCTTGATCCACATGAGCGAGGCCACCTCGTCCATCCCGGGCGGGTTGGCCACCTCCTCCGCCACCACGTCGTCGAGGCCCTGGCTGGCGAAGACGTGGACCGCGTACTCGTGCAGCTTCTTCCAGTGCCGCTCCATCTCGTGGAGCGCCGACACCTCGTGGGCCCAGAGGTTGTCCCCGATCTTGGTCAGGGTCTGCCCGAGCTGGATGTCGAAGGAGTCTCCCAGCGAGTGCGCCGGGTCCGTGCTCATAACGACCGTGCGGTAGCCCAGGCGGGCGCAGCGCATGGCGGTGGCGGCGGCGACCGAGGTCTTGCCGACGCCGCCCTTGCCGGTGAACAGGATGACCCGCACCGTCTGAGTGTAGGGGGCGCCCCCGAAGAGGTTCGGCCGGAGCCCCAGCAGCCCTGCTAGCCGAGGGCCTGCCGGATGGCCTGCCGCTCCTCATCGGTGAGAGTCTGCTCGGCCTCGCCGGCCCGAACCTGCTTGGCGTAGACACGGCAGCGATCCCGGTGATAGAGGCCGGTCAGCACGACCCCGTCGCCGCCCGCGTCGAGCAGCGCGACCGCGAACGAATAGTCGCCGCCGGTGTCGTGATAGGGATTGAACCGCACGACCCCCACGTGCTGGAGGGCCCGCGGGCCGGCCGGCGCCGGCTCCCCCCGGGGCCGGCGCTCCAGGCGGCGGGCGAGGTCGGCTGAGCGGCGCAGGCTGATCGCGGCCAGGCCCAGGCTGGCGACGACGCCTGCGGCCAGGATGATCTCGGTCGGGCCTACTTGATCACCAGCGGGATTAGCTGGGCGCCCCCGATGAGCAGGGCGACCATGACCGCCGCCACGATGCCGAGCCGGGCCAGGTCGCGGGTGAAGTAGGGCACCCGGTCGAGCGGAATGGCGGGATCGGCGTCCTCGAGCACGATGCGGCCGCCCCGCCGGGGCGCCCCCGTCCGCGGCGCCAGCGACATCTCGACCGAGCGGACGAGCGCCTGGTCGCCCCCCACCCTGGTGGGCGCGGCCGACTGCGGACGCGCCGCTGACGCCGGGGTGCCGGTCAGGGGTGGGCGGTTAGGCCGCTTTCCGGCCTTCCTCTTGGTTTTGCGCGGCATGGTTCCGGGTGGCAGTTTACCGGGAGCCCAGCTTTGCCCGAATCCGGGCCTTGCGTGAGGGGATGCGAACAGGCAGGCGGTGGTGTGACCTGTTCGGGGACGTGGGCTGCGACGTTGCTGCGTGCGCCTGCCTGTTGCTGAGCCGTGGGACCAACAAACTAAGACGTTGGCTACGATATGTTGTGTCCCGGAGCAAGTTATACCCCGCCATGTAGTCTTTGTCAACCCCGGGCGCAGTATTCGGGAGCCTGGTTGAGATAATCGCGGCGACTTGGCCCTGCACGGCACCGGCTACTGCATCGAGTGCGGAGAGAAGCTGGAAACCGGCCACCGCTTCTGCTTTCGCTGCGGCACCGAGCGCTGGCCGGGCGCCATCCCGCCGCCGACCGGCCTGGCGCCGCCCAGCCCGGGCACGCCTGCCTTCAATCCTGAGGAGCCGACCCGCACGGCGACCGGCCTGGCGCTCCTGCCCTGGCTGTACGCGGGCGGCGCCGTGTACTGGCTGATCACGTGTGCGCGCGCCGCCGCCTACCTGGTGGCACCGAACGGGACCCATGTGTACATCACTCAGTCCGGCGTCAACTTCCCCGGCATGAACGACCCCGGTTTCGCGAGCTTCGCTCTGGCACTCAGCCTGGCGCTCTACGCGGTCGCCGCAGTCCTGCACGCGGCGGCCTATTTCGGGCTGCGCCGGCGCACCACGTGGGGCTGGACGGTGGCGGTCCTGGTGGCGGCGGTGTGGTCGCTGCTGCTGGTCGGGATCCCTGTCCTCTACCTGCTGATGCGCCGCGCCACCAGGCGCGCGTTCGGGATCGGCTAGCAGGGTGTTGAAAAAGGTCGGCGAGGGATTCGGTGGCCAGGTGGCCCAGCTCCTAGGCGGCTCCGAGAACCGGAGCAAAGCGTATTGGAGATACGCGTCGCGAGGATCGCAGGAGCCAACAACGGAGATGGCCACATGGGCGCCGAAGCACCGTCGATTCCTTTTTCAACGGCCTGCTACGGCAGGGCTAGGCCTTCTGGCCCAGCCTCTGGGCGCGGACGCGCTTGAGGACGTCGAGCGTACAGGCGGTGTTGCGCTCGATCTCCTCCAGGATCTCGATCGTGGTCTTCTCGCTGGTCTCCGACTCCTCGGCTGTGTGCTCGAGCATCAGACGGTCCTTCTGGGCCTGGCGGTTGCCGGCCAGCAGCAGCACCGGGCCTGTGAAGGCGGCCTGGAAGCTGAACGCGAAGTTGAGGAGAAAGAAGGGGTAGGGATCCCAATGATGGACCAGGGCAAAGACGTTGAAGCAGATCCACAGCGTGATCAGGGCGCTCTGGATGATCAGGAACCGCCAGGAGCCGATGACGGCCGAGGTCCGGTCGGCGACGCGCTCTCTGAGCGTCGCCTCCTCGTGGATCAGCCGGTTCACGGGGTGGGCGTGGCGCCGCTTCTGCTTCTGATCGGCCCCTGAGTCGACAGCCATCAGCTTCGACTGCCCTGGGGCGCGGCGTCGGCCGCCTCCAGCTCCGACAGGATCTGGTTGGTGAGGTCGGTGTTCTCCTTGATCTGGATCAGGATCTTCCGGATGCGCTCCCCACCCTCGTGAGCCTCGTGGGCGGCGTGCTCGAGCGTCAGCCGGTCCTTCTGGGCGTGCCGGTTGGCGGCCAGGAGTAGAACCGGCCCGGCGTAGGTCGCCTGGAAGGACAGGAGCAGGTTCAGGAAGATGAATGGGTAGGGGTCCCAGTGGAGGGCCAGGACCCCGACGGCGTTCACCACGATCCAGGCCGCCATGAAGAGGGACTGGCCGATCAGGAACGGCCAGGAACCGATCGTGTTCGCCGTCCGGTCCGCCAGCCGCTGTGCGAACGTCGCCTGGTGGTAGTGGGCAACGTTCACCGGGTGCTTGTGTTGGACCGCGAGCGATCGGTGCTTGGTCCTCAGGTGGCCGATCGACGGGCCGTCCGCGTCGTTCATGGCGCGGCCAGCGTACTCAGCACAGCCGGCGATTGTCTACCAGTTCAGCGCTTGCGGGGCGCGATATGGACCGCCCGGCCGTCGACGTCCAGGGCGGCCTCCGCAAGTGCCTCCGGCAGCGTGGGATGGGCGTGGACGGCGTGGGCCAGCTCCGCCGCCGTGATGCCCTGGTGGAGCGCCAGCACGGCCTCGGCGATCAGGTCCGTGGCCCGCGGTCCCATGATCGTCACCCCCAGGATGTAGCCCGACCCATCGGCGACCACCTTCACCTGGCCGGCCGTCTCCCCCAGGATCATGGCCCGGCCCAAAGCCGAGAAGGGAAACGCGCCGACCTTGACCTCCTCTCCGGCCGCCCTGGCCTGCGCCTCGGACAGGCCCACGAACGCGATCTCGGGGTCGGTGTAGATGCAGGCCGGGATCGCGCTGTAGTCGGCGCTGATCAGCTTCTCGCCAAGCGCGTTGGCCACCGCGATCTCGCCCTGGTAGGAGGCGGTGTGGGCCAGCATGGAGATCGCCGTTGCGTCGCCGATGGCGTACACCCCCTCCAACGAGGTGCGCAGGTGGGGGTCGACCTTGATGGCGCCGCGGTCCAGGCCGACGCCCGCCTCCTCGAGTCCGAGGTCGGCCGTGTTGGGACTCCTGCCGGTGGCCACGAGCACCTGGTCGGCCTCGACCTCGCCGCCCGAGAACCTGACTCGGAAGCCAGGGCCGGCCTTCTCGATCGCCTCCACCTTGGCGCCCAGGTGGAACTCGACTCCCCTCTTGGCCATCAGCTGCTGGAAACGCCCGGCGACGTCCGGGTCGAGAGGGGTGAGCAGCTGGTCCATCATCTCGATCACGGTCACATTCGAGCCGAGCAGGCTGAAGATGCCCACGAACTCCATGCCCACCACCCCCCCGCCGATGACGACGAGCCGGCTGGGGAGCTCCTTCAGGCCCAGGATGGTGTCGCTGGTCAGGGCCGCCTCGGCGCCTGGCAGCGGCGGCAGCGCCACCACCGAGCCGGGCGCCAGCAGCACGTGGCCGGCTTCGAGCTCCCGGCCGTCAACCGCCACCCGCCGGCCGCCCGCCAGCCGCCCCCGGCCGACGATCATCTCGACGCCGTTCGCCTTCAGCAGCCCCTGGACGCCCTGCCGCATGCCGGCGACGACCTTGTCCTTGCGCGCCTGCATCGCCGGCCAGTCGACCTCGGGCTCCCCCACCTTCACCCCGAACTCGCCGGCCCGGCGCACGGCCGAGAACACCTCGGCGCTCTGGATCAGGGCCTTGGTGGGTATACAGCCCCAGTTGAGACAGGTGCCGCCCCATTCGCTCGCCTTCTGCTCGACGATCGCGACCTTGGCGCCCAGCCGGGCGGCGTGGATGGCCGCCACGTAGCCGCCGGGGCCGGAGCCGATCACGGTGAGATCGAAGTCGGGCATCAGGACTACAAGGCTAGCGGAGCCGGAGATCCCGCCGAAAAGCCGGCCGAGCCTCCAGCAGGGTGTTGAAAAAGGTCGGCGATGGATTCGGTGGCCGCATGGGCGCCGAAGCACCGTCGATTCCTTTTTCAGCGGCCTGCTAGGTCGTAAGCTCCAGGTACTCCTCTTCGGACATCAGCTCCGCCAGCTCCGAGGGATCGTCCAGGCGCATCCGGAGCAGCCAGCCGCTCCCGTAGGGATCGGAGTTGACGAGGTCGGGGGCCTCCAGCACCTCTCCATTGACGTCGAGCACCTCGCCGCTGATGGGCGCCTCGAGCGGCGCCGAGTTCTCCTCCGACTCCAGCCGGCCCATTCGCCGCGACTGGCGGAGCACGTCCCCGAAGTCGGGCAGCTCGACTAGCGTGATGTCGCCTAGCTGGTCCTGGAGGAAATCGGAGACACCGACGACGGCCTCCTCGCCTTCCAGGCGAGCCCAGAGGTGTGCGGGGCTGAAGCGGAGATCGCTCATTCGGACAGAAATCCTAAGAGGTCTGGCCGAAGAACCGGACCAATTCCGCTTTTATCAGGCGCGATCTGCGGCGCGGATCGCGAAGACGCAGTCGGACGAGCCGACCACGCAGCCGCACTCGATCTCCTGGACCAACCAGTCGTTGGCGAGGCCGATCCAGCGCAGCAGCGTTTCCAGCTGCCCGACGATGGCGTGGCAGGAGGGGTGGGCCTTGCGCTTGCCGAACACATAGGGGTTGCCCTGCACCGCCAGCCAGAACTCGTCACGGTCGATCTGCACCCAGCTGTGGAGCTTCTCGTCGCGGACGTTGTCGAGCCGGTCGCAGAACGCCTCGAGGAGCACGCGCAGCCGGCGCTGGTGGCCCGCGGGCAGGATCCGCAGCCGGCGCCGATAACTCGAGAGGGCAGCGGTGCGCTCGATCTCCAGCTGCATCGTGAGCCCGCCCCAGCGGCGCTGCTGCTCGGGCGCGTGGGACCCGAACGTCAGCTCGACCGCCTCGTTGAGCCAGGCCAGCTCGTGCACCGGCGTTGTGCGGTTGCCGTCGTCCGGGGGATCGGTCATGGCGTATGGCAGCCCAGAGCTGGTGACCAGGTCGAGCCAGCGGTCGCCCGCGATATGGGTGGCCGCGTGAAATGCGTTCGAGAAGTGGGTGTTCAGCAGGGTCCGGCCCTGGGCCTCGACGTGGGCGATGCCCTTGTCCGCGAGAACCTCCATGGGCCGCTTGCGGTCGGTCAACGGGACGCCGGTGATCTCATCGGACTGGCCGGTCGGGGTGGCGGGGGCAGGGGTCGGGGTGATCTCGGGCCAGGTCATGTTCAGGTCGAAGGGCGCCGTGGGAAGCGGGCGCGACGAGGTCTTCTCGACCGGAACCCCATTCCAGGAGCCAGGCGCCGTGGTCTCATCAGGGAGCCTGGGCAGGCCGCCCGGGCTCACCACCGGGGCCAGAGCCGCGTTCAGCTCCTGGATGAACTGGAGCGCGGATGTCGGGCGGTCTTTGGGATCCTTGGCGAGGGCGCGGGCGAGCACCGCATCGACCTCGACGGGGATGGCGGTGTTGCGATCGTGACAGGACGGGACGGGCGATTGCAGCGTCGCCATCACCATCTCGCGGCCGTCACCCTGGTAGGGGCGGCTGCCGGCAAGCAACTCGAAGGCGACCACGCCCAGTGCGTAGATGTCCGCGCGCTGGTCCACCTCGCCGCCCAGGGCCTGCTCAGGGGCCATGTAGCCAGGCGTCCCCAGGGCGGTCCCGGTCATCGTCAGAGAGGTCTGGTCGTAGACCCGGGCCAGGCCGAAGTCGGCCAGCAGGACCCGGCCGTCGCGGTGCAGGAGCACGTTGCTCGGCTTGAGGTCGCGGTGGGTGACGCCCACCGCATGCGCGTGATGCAGGCCGTCGGCGATCTGGGTCAGGTAGGAGACGGCGGTCGCCAGGTCGACGGGACCCCTGTCCAGGCGGTCGGCGAGCGTGCCGTCGGTGAGCAGCGGGGTGGCGATGAACGTCACGTCGCCGAAGCTGCCGAAGTCGTAGACGGGCAGGATGTTGGGGTGGTCGAGGCGCGCCAGCGTCCGCGCCTCGTTGGCGAACCGCTGCAGGAAGCCCGGCTCGTCGGCGAGGGCGCGGCTCAGCACCTTGAGCGCGACATCGCGGCCGAGGATGGACTGGCGAGCCCTGTACACGCTCGCCATCCCTCCCTCGGCTAGCTTCTCGATCACTTCGTACTGGCCGATGGTCCGGCCGCCGATTTCGCTAGTCGTCACCCTTTGTCCCTGTCGTCAATAACGTCCGAGCCACCCATTCCGTGCGGCCTCCGGAGATTGTCGAAGGCGGGACCTTGGCGGGATAATGCGGCAGCTTTGCTTGTATGGGTCGCCCCCCTGATCGCCGCCATCGGAGTGGTGGCCACGGCGTTCGTTCTACGGACCCGCTCGCGGGTTCGCGCGTCGCTCTACGACTCCCTCCGGGAGGAGCGCCAGAAGCGGATCGCAGAGGCCCGCAGCCGGGCCGGCAGCCCGCGGCCGTTCACCGCCCCGGTCGATGAAGGGGCCTCGGCTCCCGAGCTCCAGGCGGTACCCCCGACACCCCTCCCGGGGGCTTCCCAGGACCTCCTTCCCGCGATCCCCGACCCGGTGCCCGAGGCGCGCCTGCACGCCTTCTTCGGATACCTCAGCCTGGCCGCCGCCCTGCTCACGGTGCTGCTGGGCGTCGTAATGCTGATCGGCCAGTTCCGGCCCTAGCCGGTCCCCGACTGCGGTCAGCTGTCCCTCCCCCCGCAGGGCGGAGGGAGGGGTCCTGCTGTCGCGGCCTGAGGCCCGCCAGCCGCCCACAGCTGGGGCGGAGGGCCCTAGCGGCCGACCCTGAAGAAGACCACGTCGCCGTCCTGGACCCGGTACTCGCGGCCCTCGATCCGGAGCTTGCCGGCCGCCCGTAGAGCCTCCATGGAGCCGGCCTCGACCAGCTCGTCGACCGAGGTCACCTCGGCCCGGATGAAGCTCTTCTCGAAGTCGGAGTGGATCACGCCCGCCGCCACGGGGGCCGGGGCATCCCGCTCGCAGGGCCAGGCCCTGACCTCGGGTTCGCCGGCCGTGAAGTACGTGATCAGGCCTCCCGCCTCCCAGACCGCCCGGGCAACGGCGCCCAGCGCCGATGCGTCGAGTCCATAGGTGGCCCGCATCTCGGCCGCGTCGGCCGGATCCAGCTCGGCCAACTCCAGCTCAAGCTGGGCGCTGACGACGAGGGTCGGGCTGTTTCGCTCGGCGGCCAGGCGGCGCACCCGCTCGGCGAGCTCACCGCCGTCGGGCAGCAGGTCGTCGCCGATGTTGGGGATCACCACCTCGGGCTTTATGGAGACCGGGAAGAGCGGCTTCAGATGCTCGGCCGACTCCCGGTCCAGGTGCAGGCTGCGCAGGCCGTGGCCCTGGTCCAGGTGGGCCTTCGCGCGCCGCAGCACCTCCAGCTCGACCGTGTCCAGCGCGCGACCCAGCCGGACCTCCTTCTCGACGATCTCCAGCCGCCTCTCGACGGTCGCCAGGTCGGTGAGGGCCATGTCCAGCTCGATGCCCTCCAGGTCGCCGGCCGGATCGGGCTCGGGCCCGAAGCAGCGGACGACCTTCAGGACGACGTCCGCCTCGCGGGCCGCGGCGATGCGCTGGGCCCGGCTGCCGGGTGGCGCGTCGTACACCCGAACCTGGGCCGGGACCACCTTCTTCGGCTTCACGGCCGCCGCCAGCCGGCCCAGCCGCTCGTCCGGCACGTCCACCATACCCATGCCGTCCGCACCCCGGCCGGCGGTCAGGGCGTTGAAGAGCGTGGTCTTGCCGGACCCCTGGGGCCCGACCAGGGCGACGTTGACGGGCACCGGTTACGCCGCGTCCTGGTCCAGCTCGAAGGCCTTGTGAAGGGCCCGGACGCCTTTCTCCACGCTGTCGCGAGCGACGATGCAGGTGATCCGGATCTCGGACGTGCTGATCATCTCGATGTTGATTCCCTCCCCGGCCAGCGTCCTGAACATCCGGGCGGCGATGCCGGGGGTGCCCAGCATGCCGGTTCCGACGATCGAGATCTTGGCCAGGTCGCCCGCGCAGTGGACGCCCCCCGCCCCGATGGCCGCGCCGGCCGGCTCGACCAGGAGCAGGGCCCGCTTGAGCTCCGACTCGGCGATCGTGAACGTGAGGTCGGTCTGACCGCCGGTCGAGATGTTCTGCACGATCACGTCCACCGAGATCCCGGCCTCGGAGAGGGGCTCGAACACGGCAGCCGCGATCCCCGGCTTATCGGGCACGGCAATCACTGTGACCTTGGCCACCTCCTTCTCGAAGGCGACTCCACGGACCCGGTTCCTCTCCTCCATCGGCACGTCGGCGACGATCATCGTACCGGGGCGCCGGTGGAACGACGACCGGACGTGGATGGGCACCGCGTACAGCTCGCCGATCTCCACCGCCCGGGGATGCATGACTCGGGCCCCGACCGCGGCCAGCTCGAGGATCTCCTCGTAGGAGATGTAGTGCAGCAGGCGCGCGAGGGGCTCGACGCGGGGGTCGGCCGTCATGATCCCGTCCACGTCCGTGTAGATCTCGCAGGCCTCGGCGCCCAGCGCGGCCGCCAGCGCGACGGCCGTGGTGTCGGAGCCGCCTCGGCCCAGCGTGGTGATCTCCAGGTCCTCGCTCACCCCCTGGAAGCCGGCCACGACCGGCACCATCCCCTGCTTGAGGGCTTCCCGGAGGCGCCTGGGATCGACGTCCAGGATCCGCGCCCGGCTGTGGTGGGCGCTGGTGCGCACCCCGGCCTGCATACCGGTCAGCGAGACGGCGGGCACGCCCATGCCCTGCAGGCACATGGCGACCAGCGGCGCGGTGATGGTCTCGCCGTTGGCCACCAGCATGTCGAGCTCGCGGGCCGGCGGCTCCGCGTTGACCTGGCGCGCCAGGGCGATCAGCCGGTCCGTGGTGTGGCCCATCGCGGAGACGACGGCCACCACCTGGGTGCCGCCGCGAACGGTGTCCGCGATCCGCCCGGACACGCGCCGGATGCGAGCCGCGCTGCCGACCGAGGTGCCGCCGTACTTCTGGACGATCATCCGACCCGCAGCCCGGCGTCGGCGATGCGGGTCACCAGCGGCCGGCCCTTGCCCTCGGCGGCGTTGGCCATCGCCTCGGCCACCTCGTGGCCGCTGCCGCGCCTGGCGAAGGCGAAGACGCTGGGGCCCGCGCCGCAGATGGCAGAGCCCAGCCCACCGGCGCTCAGGGCCGCGCTGATCACCGCCTCGGTCCAGGGGTAAAGGTGGCGGCGCTGGGGCTGATGGAGGCGGTCCTCGAGCGCCTCGGTGAGCACGGAGTAGTCGCGCGTATGCAGGGAGTTGACCAGCGCCGCCAGGCGGGCCAGGTCGTAGATGGCGTCCGCGCGGGAAACCGGGCCGGTCAAGGCCGCGCGAGCGGCCTCGGTCGGCTGGGGGTCGTCGGCGACCAGCAGCGCGACCTCCAGGTCGGGCGTGGGCAGCCGCTGCGCGTACTCCTCGAGCACCATGACCACTCCGCCCAGGGCGGCCGCGGCGGCGTTGTCGGGGTGGCCTTCCTCCTCGGCGGCGGCGAGCCAGGGTGCGGAGTTGCCCAGCAAGGCCTGGGCGGCGACCCGGGCGGCGGCGCTGCTGCCCAGCCCGACGCCGAGCGGGATCTCGTTGACCACCGTGCCGCGCATCCGCAGCCTGGAGAGCGGGTTGGGGGTGGCCGCCAGGACCTCGGCCCCCTCCCCCTCGAAGGTCCACTGCGGCACCTTGGCCGGCCGGGCGTCCACCTCCAGCCAGATGTCCACGGCCATGGCCAGCACGTCGAAGCCGGGCCCGAGATTGGCGATCGAGGCGGGCACCCGGACCCGGGTCACAGCTTCAGCGCCTTGGCGAGCGAGCGGGCGTCCCCGTCCAGCTCGATCGGCGGCTCCACGTTGCCCAGCGCCGCCTCAGGGTCCTTGAGGCCCGACCCGGTAAGCACGACCACCGTCGTCGAGTCGCGCTCGATCTTGCCCTGCTGCACCAGGCGCACGAGAAGCGCCAGCGGCGCCACCGAGGCCGGCTCCGCGAAGAGGCCCTCGGTGGAGGCGAGCCGGATCTGGGCCTGGAGGATCTCGGTGTCGGTGACCGCGTCGATCATCCCGCCCGACTCGTCGCGGGCGGTGGTGGCGCCTTCCCAGCTGGCCGGGTTGCCGATCTTGATCGCGGACGCCACCGTCCTCGGGTTCTCCACCACCCGTCCGTGCACGATCGGGGCGGCCCCCTCGGCCTGCGCTCCCACCATGCGCGGCAGGATCGTGGAGCGGTCGTCGGCCCGATACTCCTTGAAGCCCTTCCAGTAGGCCGTGATGTTGCCCGCGTTGCCAACCGGCAGGACCAGGTAGTCGGGGGCGTCGCCGAGGACGTCAACGATCTCGAAGGCGGCGGTCTTCTGGCCCTCGATCCGATAGGGGTTGACCGAGTTGACGAGCGCCACCGGGTAGTTCTCGGCCAGCTCGCGGACCGTTGCCAGGGCAGCGTCGAAGTTGCCCCGGATCTGCACCACCTTGGCGCCGTACATGAGCGCCTGCGCCAGCTTGTTCATCGCGATCTCGCCGGCGGGCACGACGACGATCGCCCGCAGCCTCTGGCTGGCCGCGTAGGCGGCAGCCGAGGCAGACGTGTTGCCGGTGGAGGCGCAGACCAGCACCCGGTGACCCGCCTCGATCGCCTTCGCTACGGCGACCACCATGCCGCGGTCCTTGAACGAGCCGGTCGGGTTCAGACCCTCGTATTTGAAGAAGAGGCGCTTCAAGCCCAGCGCTGGGCCGATGTTGCGGCTGGGCACCAGCGGCGTCGAGCCCTCCTGGAGGTCCACCAGGGGCGTGGCGTCGGTGATCGGGAGGCGCTCCCGATAGCGGGCAATCACGCCCATTGCTACAGGACCCGCAGGAACGCTGAAACCCGGCGTACGGAGTCGAGCCCGGCGATGCGTTCGCGCGTCTTCTGGAGTGCGGCGTCGGGTGCCGGGTGGGTCGTTACCACGAACTCGGCCGAGCCGTCCGCGTCGAAGGCCTCCTTCTGGATTGCGCTCGAGATGCTGACGCCCTCCTCGCCGAACACCTGGAAGATCGCGGCCAGGACGCCCGGCCGGTCGGCGACGGTGCTCCGGAAGTAGGCACGCGCGATCACCTCGGACATGGGCACCACCTCGATGTCGGGGTCGAAGGTGAAGGCGACGCGCGTCTGCACCTGGCGCCGGATCGAGCTGGCCAGGTCGAGGAGGTCGCCGACGACCGAGGAGGCGGTGGGCCGGCCGCCCGCGCCCTGGCCCTGGAGCAGGACCTGGCCCACCAGGTCGCCCTCGATGTAGACCGCGTTGTGGTTGCCCTCGACGGCGGCGAGGGGGTGCCCGTGCGGGACCAGGACGGGATGCACCCTGGCCTCGATCCGGGAACCGGCGCGAGCCGCGTACGCCAGCAGCTTGATCTCGTAGCCCAGCTCGCGGGCGTACCGGAAGTCCACCGCCTCCACTCCGCCGATGCCTTCGGTGTAGACGCTGTCGGGGTGGACGCGGGCGCCGAAGCCGATGGAGGCCATGATGGCCAGCTTGTAAGCCGCGTCGAAGCCGCCGATGTCATCGCTGGGATCCGCCTCGGCGTAGCCCAGGGCCTGGGCCTCCGCGACCGCGGCAGCGAGATCGAGGCCCTCGGCGGCCATCCGGCCGAGCACGAAGTTGGTCGTCCCATTGATCACGGCCGCGATGCGCTCGATCTCGTTGGCGAGCAGGTCCACCTTGAAGGTGCTGATCAGCGGTATGCCGCCACCCACGGCAGCCTCGAAGTAGAGGTCCACGTTCATCTCGCCGGCCAGCTCGAGGAGCGCGGGCCCGTGCTTGGCCATCACGAGCTTGTTGGCTGTCACGACGTGCTTGTGGGCACGCAGGGCCTTCTCCAGGTAGCTCCGGGCCGGCTCCTCGCCGCCCGCCAGCTCGACTACGACCTGGATGGAGGGGTCGCCGAGGATGGCCTCGGGGTCTGTGGTCATGAGGTCCGGCGGCACCGCGAAAGCGCGCGACGTGTAGCGGCTGCGGACGAGCACGCGCGCCAGCTGCAGGTCCATGCCGCTGCGCCGGCGCAGCGAGTCGCGGTGGTTCAGGAGCCGATCGGCGACCTGGGAGCCCACCGTGCCAAGCCCGATGAGGCCGATCTGGAGCGAGCCGGGCGACTGCATGCCGCTATTCTCACGGACGTGGCAGTCCTGCTCCATGAGGCGGACGTCGAGCGGCTCGTCGACATGGACCTCGTTATGGACGCCGTCCAGGCCGCGATGCGCGACCTCGGTGAGGGCAACGCCCAGAACCAACCCCGGCGCCGGGTCTTTCCGCCTGGCGGCGTGCTGAACGTGATGTTCGCCAGCTGGCCGGGCGGCGGCGTGTCCGGGCTGAAGTGCTACACCGTCGCGGGTGGCAAGGCGCGTTTCCTGGTCCTCGTCTACGACCTGGAGGGGGTGCCGGTGGGTCTTGTCGAGGCAGACCGCATGGGCACCTTCCGGACCGGGGCCGCCACCGGAGTCGCCGCCCGGTCCCTGACCCCGCCCGGTCCCAAGACGGTCGGCGTGATCGGGACCGGCTGGCAGGCGCGCACCCAGGTCCTGGCTCTCAAGCACGCCCTGGAGATCCGGGAGCTGCGCGTGTTCGGCCGGGACCCCGAACGGAGGGCGGCCTTCGCGAGGGAGGTCGGCGCGACGCCCGCGGAGTCAGCCGAGGCGGCCGTCAGCGACGCCGACGTGGTGGTCACCATCACCCCCAGTGCGGAGCCGGTATTCGAGGCCTCCTGGGTCAGGCCGGGGGCGCTGGTCGTGGGGGCGGGCTCCAACTTTCCGAACCGGGCCGAGCTGCCGGCCGAGCTGGTCAACAGCGCTGACGCGGTGGTGGTGGACCAGCTGGAGACGGCGAGGCTGGAGAGCGGCGACCTGCTGCAGGCCGGCTTCGACTTCGACCGCGCGGTCGAGCTGGGCGCCGTCCTGGCCGGGAAAGCGGACGTGAAGGCCGGCCAGCGCACGGTCATCTTCGAGTCGCACGGCCTGGCGCTCTGGGACCTGGCCGCAGCCACGACCGTCCTGAGCGCTGCGCGGGAGCAGGGGATCGGCGAGGAAGTGAGGCTCTTCTAGACCGACCTCCAGGCCGGCCGACCGGAAAGCGCCTCGATGCTGGCGTGGACCCGTCAGCGGATCGAGGGAACGCCGAGCAGGTGGGCCCTGATCGCCTCGGCGCCCGGGAAGAGAGAGGGCAGGCTGACGATCGCCACGCAAAGAACGAACACCAGCGCCAGGGCGGCCGTCCCGGCCAGGGAGGCCAGGAAAACGGGCCGCATCGCCTCGCGCTCGACACGCTGCATCAGATCGCGCAGGTCCGCACCTCTCTCGGGGTGCCAGGCGCCCATCTCGGCCCGCAGCTGTCCGTGAATGTCTTCGTCTCGCACTTCGCTCATACCCTGGAACGCGCCGGCTCGCTAACCGGGTCGCCGCCTTCCATCTTCTTCCTCATCAACGCGATCGCCTTGGCGATCCTGCTGGCCACCGTTCCGGCCGGGATTCCCATCGCGGCCGCGATCTCGTCGCGCGTGTAGCCGTGCACGTAGTGCATGGCGACGACCGCGACCAAGCGCGGGCTCATCCCCTCCAGCGCCTGCTCGACTACGGTGCGGGCCTCCGCGCGCTCGTGGTCGCGATCGCGCGGCGCCTCGTAGAGCCGCACCGGGAGCAGGCGCTGCAGCTTCCGGCGCCGGAGGTGCGAGATCGCGGTGTTCACCGCGATCCTGTGCAGCCAGGCTCCGGGGGGCGCGTCCGGCCGGTAGCGGGAGCGCGCCCGGTAGGCGCGGACGAAGGTCTCCTGGGCGAGGTCCTCGGCCTCAGCCGGGTCCAGGACCATCGCCCGGATGGTCCGGTAGACCGGCGTGTACTCCCGCTCGTAGAGGGCCGGGAACTGGGTCACCGGGTCCAGCTCGGCCGCGCTGGGAGACCGCGTCAGGCCCCCGGTCCCCGGTAGTTGATCGTCGTCTTCCCGGCCTGGTCGATCTCCTCGATCGTGAGCAGCACCGTGGTCTTGACGCCCACCAGGCCGGTGGCGCCCACCCCCAGGGCTAACGCCGCGGCGGACACGTTGTCGGGAACCTCGATGATCACGAACACGTCGGTGTCCCCGAAGGCATAGTAGATGGACTCCAGCTTGCCGCCCAGCGCGCCCAGCGCGCCTTCGATGGCGGTGCGGCGTCCTGTTCCACCGTCTCTGAGCAAGCCCTTGACGCCATCGGGAGTGTATGAACCCTGGAGCAGGTACTTGGGCATGGCGGCCAACCTCCTTGACAGGAATCGGGAAGTGTGGAGGCGCCAATCATCGCTTATCGGACCCGGGCCTAGGCGGAGCACGCATTGAGAGCGGTCCAAAGGGCCGCATTGTCCGGGTAACGCGGCACTTCAAAGGCGGTGAAAGGCGCGTTACCCTGCTAATACGCCCTCCAAATTACCGTCCGGGCCGGGTGGTGGGCGGCCCGGGACTCGAACCCGGATGGATCGCTCCACACGCCCCTCAAACGTGCGCGTCTACCAGTTCCGCCAGCCGCCCAGCTGGGTGCCGGGCGAGCCCGGGCACCTGCCCGCTAAGGGATTCGAACCCCTAACCTCATGGTCCGAAGCCATGCGCTCTATCCATTGAGCTAAGCGGGCGCAGGACGCCAATTATAGGGAGGGGTCGGTAACCCTAAAGCTTCACCCCAACGTGTACCTATGCAGGCGATTCGCGGGCCTCGCCGCCTTATAGTCGGCCCCGCGATGGCTCAGAACCAGATCGCCCTAGGAGCCCATGTCGGCGGCTACGAGATCCGCGAGGAGCTCGGCCACGGCGGCATGGGCCTGGTCTTCCGCGCCTACCATCCCCGGCTCCAGCGCTGGGCCGCCATCAAGGTGCTGCTGAACTTCGGGCGGCGAGGCGACGAGATGGCCCGTTTCGAGCGCGAAGCCCAGGCGGTGGCGAGGCTGCGGCATCCCCACGTGCTCACGGTCTTCGACTTCGGTGAGCAGGACGGCCAGCCCTACATGATCACCGAGTACATGGAGAAGGGCTCGCTGGAGAGCCACATGCCTGGCCCAGCCTCCGCCAAGCAGGCGGTGGCCTCCCTGATCCTGCCGCTCGCCGAAGCGCTCGACTACGCCCACTCGCAGGGCGTCGTGCACCGCGACGTGAAGCCGGCCAACGTGTTCCTGGACGGGCACTACCGCCCCGTCCTCGCCGACTTCGGCCTGGCCAAGCTCTTCACCGGCGACTCGATCACCATGACCGGGATCGTCTCCGGCACCCCCTCCCACATGTCGCCGGAGCAGGCCCGCGGGCTGGACCTCACCGGCGCCACCGACCAGTACAGCCTGGCCGTGATGGCGTACACCATGCTGGCCGGGCGCCTGCCCTTCAAGGGCGCTTCGGCGATGGACCTGCTCTACGCCCACGTCCAGACCCCCGCCACCCCACCCTCCACCATCAATCCCGACCTGAACCCCGCCGTCGACGCGGTCGTCCTGCGGGCGCTCGCCAAGGACCCCGAGCAGCGCTGGCCCACGTGCGTCGGCTTCGCCTCGGCGCTGCAGGCGGCGCTCGGTGGCCGACTCGCGGCCGATGCAATGCCCCTGCTGGCGCCACCCGCCGCGGCGTCGGTACCGGCCGCCCAGACACCCTCGGACGAGCCGCGCCGGCGGCTGCTGGTGCTCGCGCTGGCGGCCGCTGCTGTGATCGTGCTGCTGGGCGGCGGGACCGCGGCCTACATGCTCCGGGGGGGCCAGCCGGCGGCGATCGGGATCCTCCCGACGCCGGGCCCCTCAGACGCCTCGCCGGGGCCGACCGCGTCCGTCGCTCCGAGCCGGTTCGTCTCGGTCGAGCCGGCCTCCCCGCTCAAGATCGGCGGCAACGTGACGGTCAGCGGCCGCGGCCTCAACCCGGCCCAGCCGGCCAACGTGGGGATCCAGGTCGGCAACGTGGTCCACCCCTTCAGCAGCGGGGTCGACGTGAAGCCGGACGGCTCGTTCTCGATCAGTGCCGCCGTGCCGACCGAGCTTCAGCCGGGCCCGGTTTTCCTGGTCGCCTGCAACCTCGACGCCCAGGGCCGCAGCATAACGAGCCAGTGCCTGCAGCTGCAGGTGACCCTGATCCGCTAGAGAGGTTCGGCCGCAGCCAGGTCAGGGAGCGCTGCGGACGTACAGGTTGTCGAACTCGGCCGAGCCGATCGACACGACGCCCGCCCGGCCGTTGCTGAAGTAGTTCTGGGTCGCGGCCGTGGTGGCGGTGGCGCTGGTCGCGGGGTCCGTCACGGTGCAGGTCAGCGTGTCGCCGGACACCGTCAGGCTGACTGTGTACCAGGTGCTCCCCACGTAACTGAAGGGCCTGGTCGAGAAGTTGTACCAGGTGCCGCCGTAGAGCTTGCCCAGCCAGAGCACGCCACCGTTCAACCCGCAGGCGTAGAAGTGGGTGGAGTCCACGTAGCGGGCCACGACCATGGCCGCGCTGCTCTGCAGGGGCTTGACCGAGGCGCTGACCGTGTAGTTCGTCCAGGCCGGATCGCCCAGCACGTCGACATCGGGGGCCGTCGAGCTGGACGCCGCCGCAGTCACCAGGACGTGAGTGCCATCGATCGCGATCGACTGGCCGGTGCCGTTCATGTAGAGGGGACCCTGCGTCGTGCCCGTGATGGGTCCGACCGGGTCCGACTCGAAATTGTCGCTGGCCAGCAGGACCGACACGAACGGGGTCGGAGTCGGCGACGGTGTCGGCGGGGGCGTTGGCGTCGGCGTGTGGACGGGCTCCGGGGTTGGCGTGGGGGTCGGCTTCGGCTTGACGACTGGGATGGGGGTCGGCAGGTGGGTCGGCACCTCGGTAGGCACAGGCGTCGGAGCGGCCGTGGGCGGCGCGGTCGGCTCTGGCGTGGCGATCGTCGGAGTCGGCGTCGGGCTGGTCACGACCGAGGCCAGGTGGGCCTGCGAGGGCCGCGAGCCAAAGGGCAGCCAGCTCACTTCCTGGCTGTAGGGAACCCAGCTCAGACCGGAGCCTGCGAATGGCAGCCAGGAGGGCGCCGAGCCCCTGGATAGCCAGACCAGCGTGCCCGGTCCGCGCCCGAGGACGAAGGTGGCGGCAACCACGGCAAGCGCCATGGCGACGCCGGCGGACGCGATGCGTCCCCGGCCGGTCGCGAGTGCGCGCCGGACGGTGCTGTGCTGCCCCGCGCCGAGCGCTGGCAGTTCCCGGGTCTTGAGCAACCCTCTCTCCTCGCCGACGCCCAACGACTCGGCCGAGGCTTACTTGCGAGCGTCGCCGGCGACCACCGGCTACTGCGCCGCGGATACCTCGAGGCTGTAGCGCTGGTGGTTGAATCCCCAGGCCGCGTAGCGGACCAGGCCCAGGGGCCGGTAGCGAGAGCGGTGAGCGCGCGTGGCGGCCGTCACGATCGCGTGCCGCAGCGCCTCCGGGGTGGTTCCCTGGAAGCTGGTGTGGGCCCGTCCGATGGCGTCGAGGATGTGGGCGTCCGAGTTGCCTACGACAGCCGCACCGGTGGCCTCGGCCAGGCGGTGCGCCATCTGGTTGAAAAGGTAGAAGCCGGGGGTCGAATTCTCGACCTCGATGGCGTCGAACTCGAGCTCACCGGCCAGCCAGCCCACCCCGTGCACCAGCCTGCCACGGGCCTGCCGCTGGGTCCGCCAGAACGGGTGGGCCGCGATCGCCAGGCCGCCCTGCTCGTGGATCGCATGGACCGTGGCGGCAGCCGACATGCCCGGCCGCACGCGCTGCGCCAGGAACAGGCCCACGATGTGGCCGTCCCGGCTCGACACCTCTTCGCCGACGATCACGTGGACCCGGCGGGGTCCGCGTCGCTTGGCGGCGTGCTCGGCGGCGTAGAGGGCGCCCTCGATGGTGTCGTGGTCGGTGATCGCGATCACGTTGAGACGGGTCCGAAGGGCCACGCGGTCCACCACGTCCTCGGGCGACGGCCAGCCGTCGCTGAAGTCTGTATGGAGGTGGAGATCGGCGACCCCCCTCTGGGACATAGGCCTGGATGCTACTCAAAGCGCGCCAACTTTTCGCCTGCTTTGCGGCATTTACTTGCCAACCCGCGGCCCTTGGGGCATCGTTCGCCTCGGAGGTAAGGAATTGAAAGGCTTGATGCAGGACTACCCGCTCACGATCCAGCACGTTCTGTGGCGGACCGAGCGTCTATTCAGCAAGAAGGAGATCGTCACCAAGCGCGAGGAGGGCGTTCACCGCCACAGCTACCGGGACATGTCGCAGCGGGCCACCCAGCTCGCCAACGTGCTCCGGAGGCTGGGTGTGAAGGAGGGCGAGCGGGTCGCCACCCTGGCCTGGAACAACTACCGGCACCTGGAGGCCTACTACGCGGTCCCCTGCATGGGCGCGGTCCTCCACACCCTGAACCTCCGCCTCTTCCCCGACCAGCTCGAGTTCACCATCAAGGACGCCGGCGACAAGGTGATCATCGTCGACAAGACCCTGATCCCGATCCTCAACAAGGTGGCCGGCAAGCTTCCGACCGTCGAGACCATCTTGGTGATGAACGACGGCGGCCCCCTACCTGAGCACGACCTCGGCGAGATGCTCGACTACGAGACCCTGCTGGCCGCCGAGAAGCCCGAGTTCGCCTGGCCGGAGCTCGACGAGAGATCGGCCGCGGCCATGTGCTACACGTCCGGCACGACCGGCCATCCGAAGGGCGTCGTCTACTCGCACCGATCCCAGTTCCTGCACTCCCTGGCGGTGACCTCCAAGGACGTGATCGGCCTCTCGGAACGAGACGTGCTCCTGCCCGTGGTGCCGATGTTCCACGCCAACAGCTGGGGCCTGCCCTACGCCGCCGGCATGGTCGGCTGCAAGATGATCTTCCCCGACCGCTGGATGGGCGACGGCCAGGTCATCCTCGACCTCGCCGACCAGGAAGGCGCCACCATCATGGGCGGCGTGCCCACGATCTGGATCAACATGCTGGGAGTCATCAAGCAGTCGGGCGCCCGCCTGCCCAAGGTGCATACGGTCCTCTGCGGCGGCTCCGCCGTCCCCCGCTCCCTGATGGAGCAGATGGATGCCGCCGGGCTCCGGATCCTGCATGCCTGGGGCATGACCGAAACCTCCCCCATCGGCAGCACCAGCACGGTCCGCAGCTGGATCCCCGAAAACGAGGAGCTGGCCTTTCGGCTCAAGCAGGGCACACCGTCGATCGGCGTCGAGATGCGCATCGCGGACCTGGCGACAGGCAATGAGCTGCCCTGGGACGGCGTGGCGTTCGGCGAGATCCAGTGCAGGGGCCCCTGGATCGCCAGCGCCTACCACAACAACGCCGACCCGGGGAAGATCACCGAGGACGGCTGGTTCCGTACCGGCGACGTGGCCACCATCGACCCGGACGGCTACGTCACGATCGTCGACCGGACCAAGGACGTCATCAAGTCCGGCGGCGAATGGATCTCCTCAGTGGAGCTGGAGGGCGCCATCATGGCCCACCCCAAGGTCCTGGAGGCGGCGGTGGTCGGCCTGCCCCACAGCAAGTGGTCGGAGCGGCCGGTGGCCTACGTGGTGGCTCGCCCCGAGAGCAAGGGCGATATCACCGCCGACGAGATCCGCGACTTCCTGTCCGACAAGGTCGCCAAGTGGTGGCTGCCGGACGAGGTCCGTTTCATCGACGAGATCCCGAAGACATCCACTCTCAAGTTCGACAAGAAGGTGCTCCGGGCGGACGCCAAGCCCATCGACGAGGGACTGGCCGCGACGGCGCAAAGAGGCTGAGACGACTCCGCAAAACCGGTCGTAAGCGCCCCTGAAGGGGGGTCCGACACGCCATACTCGCTTCCGCGGAAAACGGGGAGAGAGTGACTGATCAAGCGCTAGGCCGGTTGGGCCGTTTCGAGATCGCCGAGGAGCTCGGCCGGGGAGCCATGGGCGTCGTCTACCGGGGCATGCACCCCGGTTTGGGCGTGCCGGTCGCGATCAAAGTCCTGGCCGAGACTTACTCCAGGGACGAATCCTTCCGGGCCCGCTTCCAGCGCGAGGCGGCCACCGTCGCCTCGCTCAACCACCCCGGCATCGTCCGCATCTACGATTTCGACGCCCACCAGGGCGCGCTGTTCATCGTGATGGAGTTCGTGGAGGGCCGCACGCTGCGGGGGTGGCTGAACGAGTCCGGCCGGTTCACCCTGGCGGTCTCCCAGGACCTGATCCAGCAGCTGCTGTCGGCCGTCGGCGCCGCCCATGTGCGCGGGATCGTCCACCGCGACCTGAAGCCCGACAACGTGATCATCTCCACGCAGGGCAAGACCAAGATCACCGACTTCGGGATCTCCAAGGTGCTGGACGACTCGGCCAGCCTGACTGCCACCGGCAGCATGGTCGGCACGCCGGCCTACATGTCGCCCGAGCAGGTCAGGGGAGACCCCGTCGACGGCCGGGCCGACATCTACGCGCTGGGCATCATCCTCTACGAGTTGCTGCATGGCCGGCCTCCGTTCGCCGGCAGCATGCCGGCTGTCCTGCACAGCCAGGTCTTCGACCAGCCCCGCCCCTCGACGGCCATCCCGCGCCCGGTCTTCGACGTGATTGTGAAGGCGATGGCCAAGGACCCCGCCGACCGCTTCCAGAGCTGCGAGGAGTTCTCCGGCGCGCTGCTCGGCAGCGGGACCCGGCCTGAGATCCCGCCCCCGCCCCAGGCCGCGCCCCCCCAGCCGATCCAGGCGCCGATCGCGGACGACGTTCACAAGGGCGCCTGCGGCCATCACGACTGCGACGGCAAGGAGGGCTGGCAGTGCTCGTACACGGACGCCACCGGGATGCGCTGCACCAGCTGGTGGTGCAAGCACCACGTGGCGTTCGTGGACGGGACTCCCTTCTGCACCCGGCATGCTGCAGTGCTCAAGGCTCTGGCTGCGACCGCGGGCACGATCCGCGAGATCAAGGCGCGGCCGGCGGTCAGCGACCGCTCGCTGAACCTGGCCAATATGACGGCCGACGACGTCGACAAGGACATGACAGAGCTGCTGCGCCGCCGCTACCAGGGCCGCAAGGACGTCCGGCTCGTGGTGGACCACACGATCCGCCAGACCTGGGAGGGCCGCGGCGAGGTGGCGTGGGAGCGCAGCTGGTCCGTCGTCAAGGCCCAGGGCTACATGGCGCGCGTTTCCATCCGGGTGGCCGCCGCCGCCCCCGACGAGCTCAAGGTCCTGGTCGGCCAGACCGTGGTGCTCTCCGTGGTGCCCGACTGGATCAGCCGCCGCCAGGAGGGCGAGGCGCCGGACCGGGCCGACCGGGCGCGCTTCCGCCAGCGGGTGATCGACGCCGTCCTGAGCCAGATCGACGCGCCCTCGCCGGCGCCCGCGCCGCATCCCAACTCGGCACGACCCGTTGCTCCCGCCCACGACGCCCCGGTCCTCAACCGGGCCCTCGTCGAGGGCATGGTCCTGCGGCTGCTGACGACCAGCATCCGGCTGACCGCCTTCGAGATTGCCGAGCAGATGGCCGTCCCCTTTGGGGCGATCGAGTCGGCGCTCTCAGCCCTGGCGGCCGCCAACTTCATTGAAGCCCTCGGCTTCGCCAGCGGCCAGGGCCCCTGGACGGCGCGGCCGCTCCCGGAGCGCATGGCCTACGCGGTGACCACGCAGGGCCGCGAGCGGGCGGAGGAGATGGGCGCCGCCGGCACGCGCTACGTGGGGCCGGCGCCCGTTTCGATGGCCGAGTACCGCGCCGCGGTGGCGGAGAGCGGCGCCCAGCGCACGCTGACTCCGGACCAGGTCGCGGTCGCGCTGGATGGGCTCGAGGTGCCGCCCGGCGTGGTCGAGTCGGTCCGAGCCGCCGTGAACTCCCGGGGCTCGCTCTTTCTGTACGGCGCACCAGGCAACGGCAAGACCTCGCTGGCGAGGCGGCTGGTCGCCCTGCAGGGTGGGCCTGTGCTGGTCCCGGTGGCGCTGGACCTGGAGGGAGAGGTCGTTCGCATCTTCGACCCGGCGGTCCACCGGATGCACGGCGAGCAGCCCCGCGACCACCGCTGGCACCTGGTCGAGCGGCCGCTGGTCCAGGTCGGCGGCGAGTTCGCATTGGAGATGCTGGAACCGACCTGGGAGCCGGGCAGCCGGAGCTACGAGGCGCCGCTCCAGGTCAAGGCCAACTGCGGCGTCTTCTTGATCGACGACCTGGGCCGCCAGAAGGTCACGCCGAAGCAGGTGCTCGACCGGCTCCTGGTCCCGCTCGAGCAGGGCGTCGACTTCATGAACTTCTCGAGCTCCGGACGCAAGGCGGAGGTGCCGTTCAAGTGCCAGCTGACGTTCTCGACAAACATGAGCCCGGCCGAGCTCCTCGACGAAGCCTACCTGCGCCGGCTCTCGTACAAGGTCCTGATGCCCGATCCCACCTGGGAGTCGTACCAGCGCATCTTCGAGCGCGAGCGGGCCCGGCTGAACGTGGCGCCCGGACCGCCGGCGGCCCTCGAGATGATCCGGACGCTCTACGGCGGCCAGCCGATGCGCGGCAGCCACCCCCGCGACCTGCTGGAGCGGCTGGTGGACGTGGCGGCCACTCGGGGCCAGGTCCCCGGCCTCACGCCGGCCCTGATCGAGGCGGCGTGGCAGACGCTATTCGTAGCGAGCTAGAACTAGAAAAGATGGCGCCGTAAAGGCGGGCTCCGCCCGCCTGATTGAGTCCGTCTCGGAAACGCCGACCGAGAATTGCTGAGGGAAGGGGGCTCGTGGGGGAAACAAGCTTGTTGCCCCCACGTCGTTTTTAGCCGGTGCGGCGCAGCCGGTCGGCAAAGCCGCGCTTCGACTTCTTCTTCTTTTCCTCGGCTCCCAGGGTGAGCTGGATCACCAGGTCGACCAGGGTGTCGCCGGCGATCAGGACGAGGCCGGCGTCGCTGGCGAAGGTGACCGATGCCTCTGAGAAGCTGCCGTCCGTGAGCAGGAAGGCGCCGTTGGCGCCGTTGCGGGCGGCGATCGCGTGCATCTCCTGGAGGGGCTCGATCGGGATGTCCTGCAGCTCGCGGAGCTGGCAGTTGACAAGCATCCGCTCCACGCCGCGGCTGACCTCCATGTCGATCGCGTCGGCGTCGGGGCCCTCCGCCGCCGTCACCTCGTAGCCCTCCCAGCGGAAGATGTCCGCCACCATCGACTGATAGCCGTGCCAGCTCATGGCCCGGACGGCGGCCAGGATCTGCGCCCGCTCCTGCTCGCGCTGCTGGTCCTTCCGGTTCTGGATCTCGCCCGCACGCTCCATCACCGCCGAGGCGAGACCCTTGATCACGCGCAGCCGGGGCTGCTTGGGTGCCGCGGGAACCGGTTCCGGGTACGTGAGCGGCATGTCGACCGGGGCCGGCTCCGCCTCGGGCATGGGCTCCGGCTCCGGTTCCGGCGCGACCACCTCCACCGGCTCAGGCTCAGGCTGGGCGACCACCTCCGGCTGGACCGGCACGGCCTGGGGCGCGGGCGCAGGGGCGGGCACACTGGGCTTGGCCGCGACCAGAGGCTCCGCTTCCGGGGGCAGAGCCCCTGGTGAGCCGGGAAGGCGGAAGTGCTCCCAGGCGCGGTGGGCCGGTGCACCTTCCACGCCCTTCTCGCCGACGGGTTCCGGCGGGGCCTGCGGGGCCGGCGCCGCCGCCGCCGGCGCCTCCACAACGGGCGGCGCGGGTGCGACCGACTCGACTACCGGCGGGGCCGGGACAGGTGGCGTCGTAGCCGCGACCGACTCGACCACCGGCGGGGCCGGGATGGGTGGCGTCGTAGCCGCGACCGACTCGACCACCGGGGGCGCCGGGATGGGCGGCGTCGTAGCCGCGACCGGCTCGACCACCGGCGGCGCCGGAGCGGGCGGCGCGGGTAGGGGCGGAACCGTCGGCGCTGTCGGCGGGGCGGCCTTCACCTCGGGCGGCCATTCGACGGCCAGGGGCGGCACGGTCGGGGCCTGCGGCGGCGCGTGAGCGGCGGGCGGTGCGACCGGTGGCGCGGCCGGCGGAGCGAACGGCGGGGCCGGGGCGGCGGCCGCGAGCGTGGGGCGCGGCGCCCGGGGCGGGGCCGTCGGGTGGACCGAGGGTGCCTGCTCGACGACGTAGCCGACCGACTCCGCCTCGAACTGCTTGAGGTCGACCGGCTGGCGGCTGCGCGCGATCTGGAAGATGGCCTGCGCGATCGCCAGCGGCCAGCGGAACGGGATGATGAGCAGCCAGAGCAGCGATCGGCGCATCCGCCGTCGCTGGTCCTCCAGGTGTTGGCGCAGCTCGTCAGCGGCCTCAGTGCGGTCGCGGGCCGGCGACCACTCGCGCTTCGTCGGCTGGGTGGGCGCAAGCCAGGAGGGCGGTTCCATGTCCTCGTAGCGCGGGCGCGCCACGGAGGAGCGCACGGTCTTGTCTTCCGTCTGCTCTACAAGCCAGTCCGGCTTGGGTTCCTCAGGTACCGGCACCTCGAGGTGAGGGACGTGTCCCCCGGGAGGCTGATCAGGCTTACGTCTACGAAACAAAGTTCTGCTTACCGGCGCTAGACACTAGCCTTTTCCGACCCAAACAGGGGCACCCTTGACCCCATAAAGCTGGCAAACAAGGTCGAGCGCGGCGCGCTCCACCTGGCTGTCACGCCGTTCGGGCCACTCGCCGCCGCCGCGAAGGCTGAGATCCGGCGCGATGCCGAACGACTGGCCGGCTTCTTCGGAACGCCCCTGTCGCTCACCTATACTTGACCGTCGGCTCCGTGCGGCGGTGGCGGAATGGCAGACGCGCTAGTTTCAGGAGCTAGTGTCCGCAAGGACGTGGAGGTTCAACTCCTCTCCGCCGCACCAAATGCTGCTTCCCGGCCGCGGGGTTCTTGTCGCCTCGGCTACTGACCCAGAGTGAGCTGGCAAGCCTTACGACCAGCACCATGGCTGCCACAAGGAGCAGCCCTTTTGAGCACCGAGCAAGCACAAGCCCACAAGCCCCGACTGGTCCTGAGCAAGGACGTCCACAGCCAGGTGCACGGCACCGGTCCCGTCGGCCGATTCAACACCTGGCTTGCGCTGAGAGTCACCAAGACCGTCGGCACCATGTGGATGGCCTATGCCTTCGCCGCGCTCACCCTCATCTCCCTTCCGGCGGCGATCGCGTCGCGCAGCCCCATAATCATCGTCGCCTGGATCGCCCAGACCTTCCTCCAGTTGGTGCTGCTGCCGGTGATCATCGTCGGCCAGAACGTAATCCAGCTGGCCAACGACGCCCGCGCCGAAGCCGACCACGAAACGCTGGTGGCCATCCATGAGCTGACGAAGGCGATCGACAAGCTGCAGCTATCCCAGCTCGACATCCTCCGCAAGCTGGAAACCAAGGGCTGAGCTCAGTCCACCGCCAATAGGACCGGATCGTGCCGACACCAACTCGACCGACGAAGGAGCCTGGCCGGCAACGTGTTTGTGCCGGAACTCCCCGTATGGGATGGGCATGGGCCGGCGGATAGTAACTCTGATGTCGCGCCGCGCTGACGCAAAGCCGCCCGGGGGTGCGCGGACCTATCCGGCCGCGGGTAATTCCGCGGGCGGCCCGGCTGGAACCCGGATCGCCTCGTCGATTGCGCTCACCACCAGCGTGACCTCGAGAGGCTTGGCCAGGTAGGCCTGGGCGCCCGCAAGCAGCATTCGTTCTGCCTGGGCGGGCGTGTCGTCGGCGCTGATCATCACGACCGGCGTACGGTGGGTGGCGACATCGCGCCGCAGCCGGCGGAGCACGTTCACGCCATCGCCCAGCGCGGCTACGAGGAATCTCATCGCAGCTGGATCGCCCCATCCGCCGGAACCACGAGCAGTCTCACCAGGAACAATCTGGGGCCGCACGCAGCGTATCGCTGACTCTGCGGGAGTCCTGTCGGGGGCGCCTTGCCATCAGGCTGCGATCAGAATCGCGGAGCGGCCCTCCGGGAGAGCCTCGGCCGGCCATGGAGCTCGGACCGTAGCCTATGAGCGATGGTCCAGGCCGCGGACGACGTCCGCCCGCTCTACACGACGATCCGGCTGCTCGGACTGGTCGGCGTCCTGATCCTGGTGGCCGGCCTGGCCGACGTGCTGGCGTTCGCGCCGCCCGGCCAGCACACGGGCACCCAGGCTCGCATTGTCGGCGTCTACGTCTACGGCCCAACGACCGGGCGGACGACGGGCGACCCCAGGCGGATCTTTGGCCGAGACCAGGCCTTCGCGGCCGAGGTGGACTGGGGCTCGCTGCCTCCTGACATGGTCGTCGGGGCGCGCTGGTACAACAGCCTGGACCAGGCGGTCGGAGGCGTCGGTCCCGCCAGGGCGGGCACGCTCGCCGCCGACCACGCCGTCGTCGTCGAGCGCGGCTCCTCCGACTCGAGGCACAATCTGCCGGGCCACTACAGACTGGTCGTCCTCCGCTACTCGCAAGGCCAGCCCGTCGAGGTGCTGGCCCGCCAAACGGTGCTGGTGGACACCGGCGCCTGATGCTGGCGGCTTACCCGCGGCGCTGGCGGCCCAGCCGCTACCTCCTGGCCGCCCTGATCGGCGGGTTGGCGCTGCTGGCGCTCCTGGTCAGCTCGCTGCTCAGCGTCGTGACCGATGGACTGCCCGCCCGCGCCACCCTCTTCGGCCTGCCCGCCGTCGCGCTGGCCGTTGCAGCCGGCTACTTCGCCCTGCGCGGGCTGGCGCGACCTGCCGGGCAGCGCCGGTCGGACCTCATCCGGGCGGCGATCCTGGCCGGCTTCGCGCTGGTCGGCTGGCTGCTGGTGATCGACGTCTTCACGTTCTCGCTGGGAGCGGGCGCCGGGGTCGCCTTCGCCTGCGCGCTCGCCTGCGTGCCCACCACCGCCTTCGGGCTCTTCGTGCTCCGTCGGCTGGACCGGAACGAGAAGGAACCCTGGCGCCTGGTGCTGGTCGCGGTGGTCTGGGGCGCGGTGGTCGCCACCGGCCTGGTGATCTGGGCCGAGACCTACTGGGACTTCTTCGCGGTCCGGCTCATCGTCCCGGGCCCCGCGCTCGATGCCTCCAACGGCTACTCGGCTGGGATTTTCGAGGAGCTCGCCAAGGGCGTGGCGGTCGTCCTCCTCTACCTGGTCATGCGTTCCGAGTTCGACGACGTGGTCGACGGCATCGTCTACGGGGCGGCCGTCGGCCTCGGCTTCAACTTCATGGAGTCGATCGGCTACATGACGCACCTCTACGCGGTGTTCTCGAGCGATGGCAATGGGGCCTCCGCGGCCGCCGCCCAGTGGTACATCCGGCAGGTGCTGGGCCTGTTCTTCGGGCACGCCACGTACACGGCCCTGATAGGCGCCGGCCTGGGGATCGCGCGCCAGCTGCCGCACCGCCGGCAGCGGATCATCGCCATCGCCTGCGGCTTCCTGGTCGCCATCGCGGCCCACTTCGCCTGGGATGCCTGGGTCAGCTTCTACCCCATCTCCCAGAGCGCCTTCGCCGTGGTCGAGGTGCACCTGCGGACCCTGTTCATGGACGGTCCCTTCACCGCCGCCGTCCTGCTGTTGCTGGCGATGGGCCTGCAGGCCGAGGGCCGCGGCCTGGCCCGCAGCCTCGAGGCCGAGGCCGCCTCCGGCAGCGGGACGGTGCTCCCCGAGGAGGTGCCGTTACTGACGCGGCCCTGGCTGCGCCTGCAGGTCCGGCTCAGCGTATTCGCCCGGAGCGGCCTGGCGGCCTACCTACACCTGGCCCGCCTCCAGCGTGCCCAGCTGGACCTGGCGATGGAGCTCTGGCACCGGGAGCGGGGCGAGATCGACGAGCCGCTGGAGGCCGAGGCCCACCTCCGGGAGCGCGTGCTGGCGCTGCGCTCAGCCCGCTAGGCAGGGTGTTGAAAGAGGTCGGCGAGGGATTCGGTGGCCAGGCGGCCCAGATCCTAGGCGGCTACGAGAACCGGAGCAAAGCGTATTGGGGATACGCGGGTGCCGCTCACGCCGGCAGGCGGCCCCAGACCACCCGAGCCATGGTCAACAGCCCGAGCGCTGCGGCCACCGACCAGGTCAGGGCGGAAACCACCGGGTCGCTGAAGTCGCTGCCGCCGAGCACCGCGTGGAGGAAGAGCATTGCGAAGCCAAGATAGGACAGGCGGTGGATCGACTGCCAGGTCCGCGTCTCCATCCGGCGGCGCAGCCACCCGGTGACGGCGACCACGATGAAGATCTCCAGGGCGAGCGTCCCCAGGCCGATCGCGAGCGTCCCATAAGGCGCCCGGAAAGGGACGATGAGGTCCAACACGCTGATGCGCGCGGTGCGGTCGAGCAGCAGGGTGGCCAGGTGGAGCAATCCGAGCGGGATCCAGAGGAGCGCAGTGAACTCGTGCAGGGAGCGCATGGTGCGGTTGTTGCCGAGCCAATCGAGCACGGCGGTGCGCAGCGCCAGGCCGGACAGGAGGGAGATCGAGAGCGCCGCGAACGAAGCCAGGCCGCTGACCCGGGAGAGGATCCAGAAGAAGAGATCAGTGTCCATCAGCTGAGCCACCAGCCGTCCGTGTTGGCGGCCAGGTAGCCGGCCGCCCGTTCCGAGCCCAGCAGGAGCGCCGTCTTGGCCGCGATCTCGGCATCCGCGCCGCTCGCGGCGATCACCGCCACCTCCGTCAGGTCGCTCCGGGCGGGCCGACCCGTCCGGGGGTCGATGAGGTGGTGCAGCTCCTCGCCGCGGTCTGTCCAGCGCCGCCGGCGGGTCCCGCTCGTGGCCGCGCCGCGGTCGCCCAGCAGCACGGTCACCTCGCCCAGTTTGACCGGCCAGCCCTCGCCTTCCGGGCCCCCGCCCCGGCCGAACAGGTCACCGCCCAGGTTCACCAGGCAGTTCTCGCCCAACCGTTCCGCGAGCCGGTCGGCCATCCAGCCCTTGGCCAGGCCGCCGAGGTCGATCCCGGTGCCCGCCCGCACCCGGGCCTGCCCCTTCTGTACCTCGAGCAGGTCCGGCAGGGGCGGCAGCCGGCCCGGGGCCGCCGGCAGGGCCGGCGTGGGTCCCTGGGCCAGCGGGCGCGTGTAGCCGATGGCCAGCATCTGCTCGAGGACCCCGGCGTGGACCAGGCCGCCGCTGCGCTCGTACGCGTCGAGCGCCAGCCGGAGCAGGGCCTCGAGCTCCGGGCTCACGTCCGTCCAGGAGCCGGCCGAAGCGTTGAAACGGCACAGTTCGCTGTCGGGCAGGAAGCGCGACAGGCGGCCATTCAGGTCCGCGATCGCCGCGGCCGCCTCGGCCAGCGCCGCTTTCTCCAGCCCGATCCCGAGCAGATGGCAGGTGGTGCCTAGCGCCTCGAGACGGAGCTCCTCCAGGTCAAGAGGCATAGGTGGAGGTCACCGCCCCCACGTTGCTGCTCCTCACTCTCGGCGTCAACGTCAGCTGGCCGCTGGGCGCAGTGGAGTGGGTGGCGCTCCCGACGACGGACGGATGCAGGGGCGCCGCGCCGCTCTTGACGTGGGCGCCGACGTATCCCGCCGAGCCGGCCGCGGCCAGCATGGTGACGGCGGTGGCCCCGAACTTCAGCAGCCAGGAGGGCATCCCTAGTAGCTCCCCACAGGGTTCTTGACGAAGCCCAGCTTCTCGAAGCTGGCGCCCAGGATCTCCTTGGGATCCGCCCCCAGGTGGCCGCCCAGGATCTCCTGGTAGACGGAGCGGAAGTCGACCGTGTACTTGAGGTTGCCGGTCGGGTCCAGGTCGGTGAGGTTCGGCGCCTGCCCGTACATACCGCCCTTGACCGGGTCCCCGATCAGGATCAGCGGCGCGGCCGCCCCGTGGTCTGTGCCGCCGCTGGCGTTCTCCTTGGGGCGGCGGCCGAACTCGGACCAGGTCGCCACCAGCACCCGGTTCGCGGCGCCGTGCGCGCTCAGGTCCTGGTAGAAGGCGCTCACGGCCTGGTCCAGGTAGCCCATCAGGTCGTCGTGGCGGTTCAGCTCGGTGTAGTGGGTGTCGAAGCCGCCCAGCGTCACGTGCAGGAGCTTGACGCCGGTGCCGGTCACGATCAGCTCGGCGGCCAGCTGAAGGGCCTGGGCGAGCTGATTCTTGGACGAGTACACGAGCTTGGCGTTGTCGGAGTAGGTGGCGGCCGGCTGGTACTGGGAGCCTGCCGTCCGCAGCGTCGCGACGGTGTCGGTGGCAGTCGCGATGGCGGTGTCGAAGAGGGCCCCGTAGATGCCCGGGGTGCCCTTGTACAGTGCGCCCACGGCGGCCTCCACCTCGCTGCCACCGGTGAAGCCGAATGACTTCTGGTTGTTGATCACCGTGAGCGTGGCCTGGAGGTCGCGGAGCGCGCCCGGCACGTCGGTGGTGCCGCAGGCGCAGCCGGTCAGGGGGTGGCCGAAGGAGTCGTAGGCGCTGGCCAGTGTGCGGCCCAGCCAGCCGTCGACCTGGCGCCGCGTGGGGTCTCCCGTCTCCCAGATGCGGATCGACTCGAAGTGGGAGAAGGTCGGGTTTGGATAGCCGACGCCTTCTACGATGGCGACTTTGCCCTGGTCCCACAGTGACTTGACGCCCTTCAGGTTCTGGTTGAGCCCGAGGTCCTTGCTGATCGGAAGGGCCTGACCGACCGACATATCCGCCAGCCTGGGCCGCATGTCGTGGAGCTTGGGGTCGGTCAGAGGGATCACCGTCCGGAGCCCATCGTTGCCGCCCGCCAGCTGGATCATCACCAGCACGTGGTCGTTGGAGGCCCCGTTCTGCTTGGCCGCGTACACGGCGCGCGCAAAGGCGTCGGGGACTGCCGCGTAGCCGGCGGCGAGGCCCGCGGCGCCGGCCCCGAAGACGAGGCCCGCCTTCAGGAAGTCGCGCCGCTTGAGCTGGTTGATGCCGATCTCTTCAGTCATTGCCGGGTATCACCTACTTGAGTTGGAATTCCGGGCTGGCTAACGTCAGGAACCAGCGGGTCTTGTCATCTGTGGCGCCGCTCAGCAGCTTCGCCGTCGGCGGGCTGAGGGTCGAGTCGAGATGGAGGCTGTGCGCGTCGGACGCGGGCGGCAGCGTCTTCAGCGCGGCGATCGCCGTGCTGACGAAGTTGACGCGCGCGACGACGGTGTTGGACGAGATCCAGGCCTCGTTGTTGGGCCAGCCGCCGACGTCCGGCGGGTCGAATAGGGACTGGCCCATGTTCGAGCCGCCGGCGGCGACCAGCTTGCTCAACTGGGGGGCGTTCAGCGCCTTCAGCGTGTGCACCATGAACTCGACTGGTGACTTGACCAGGGCGCGATAGTTCTGGTCGGCAAGGAACTCGGGGCTGGTGAAGACGGCTCTCAAGAGCGTTTTGACGTCGTACCTGCTCTTCCGGAAGGTGTCGCCAAGACCTTTGACGTAGCCGGCGTCAGGCCGCGTGCTCACGAAATGCTGAGCCACCTTACCCGCGATGAAAGGGGCGGTCGCCGGCTGGGCCAGGATGGCGTCGATCACCTTCTGGGTGTCGAAGCGGTCGGTCTTGCCCAGGAAGGCGAAGCTGCCTCCAGCGAACGCGCGCCGGGGGTCGAACGCGCCGACCGCCGGCTTGTCCCAGACCGGGTACGGGCGGGTCACGTTGTTCTTGGCGTCCAGGACCACGGTCACACTGCGATCGGGCTTGGGCTCGACCCAGCCGGCCAGCGCCTTGGCGGCCGCGCGCACGTCGTCCTCCTTGAAGCTGCCCGACCCCATCGTGAAGAGCTCCATCAGCTCGCGGGAGTAGTTCTCGTTGGGCGCCTTGCCGGTGCTGGTGGCGAGATCGAGGTAGCGCAGCATGGCGGGGTCGCTGGTGACCCGCATGAGCATCGAGCGCAGGTCGGTGAGCGCCATGTCCCGCCAGGTCAGGTTCTGCCAGTAGACGTAGGGGTTCTGCAGGCCGACCTTGCGGTAGTCGCTGGTGAAGTGGCCGTGCCAGAAGAGAGTCAGGCGCTCCGCGAAGGGCGTGGCCGTGGTCAGCATGTGGTCGCTCCACCACTGCTGCAGCTGGCCGGCACTCAGGCGGCTCAGCCGGCTGGGATCGGTCCCGCCGGGGATCGGCGGCGGCGCTGCCGGCGCGGTCTCCAGGAGGCGGTCGATGGTTTTCGAGAACCCGGCCGACAAGGAGCTCTCCAGCTCCGCCGAGGTGGCTCCGAACGTGGTGCGGCGGAGAAGGTGGGCCACCTTGGCCGATTCGCTGCCCAGCGGTGAGACCCAATCCGTCTGCGAGCCGGCTCGCTGGGCGCCCGGCAACAGGCGGCCGAGCCGATCGGTCAGGCCCAGCAGCCGGATCGCGGCAACGCCGCCACCGCCGGCGACTGCGACGCCCAGCACGGTCCGCCGGCTGACCCGCCTGCGCACCTTCGGCGTCGGGGTCGGAACCGGGCTGGGAGCGGGCTCGTCGATGGGCCCGGCGAAACTCATGCCCCAATTGAACCTACTGGGGCCATTCTGGGGATCACCTTGATGTCAACGATTCGTAAGAACGGCCAGCCGAACCAGGTTGCGCGGAAGCCCTACATGTTATAGAGTTAATATCATGATTAATAACCAAGGAGGTGAAAGAAAGTGATTCACGCCCTTCTCGTCATCGCTGCTGTCCTGTTCGTGCTCTGGCTGCTCTTCCACGCCGCCGGCGCCGCCGTCAACCTGGTCTGGCTGGCCATCATCGCGCTGGTCGTCCTGTGGCTGGTCGGCTTCTTCCGCGGTCGCCGCACGACTTACTAACGAACGTGGGGGAAACAGGGTGTTTCCCCCACGAGCCCCCCTTCTCTCAGCAGATGCCGGTCGTTTGGAAGACGGACTCAACCAGGCGGGCGGAGCCCGCCCTTACGGCGCCATCTTCTCTTCTTGGACGGTCCTAGGCCGCGCCTGGATTGGCGCGGCGAGCGGGCCGCGGGCCGCGGCGGCGGTTCCGGTCCGAATGCCAGCGGATGGGCGCCACGGCGGCCGGGGCGTGCATCGGGACCTCGGTTCCTCGTTCGACGTAGCGCCAGCCACCCTCATCGATCAGGTGCCGGACGTCCACCTCGGGCAACTCGGGCGCGCCCTGGTTCCGCAGCTTGCGCCACTGGATGTGATCGTCACCTGTGATGAACGTCAGGGCCCGGCCCCTCACACCCATCCGGGCGGTGCGTCCGATCCTGTGGGTAAGCCACTGCGGCGAGTCGGGAAGCTCGTAGTTGATCACCAGCCCGACGTGGCTGACGTCCAGGCCTCGCGCCGCCACGTTGGTGGCCACCAGGATGCGGCCGCGCTGGTCGCGGAAGGCGGCCATCGTGCGGTCGCGGGCGTTCTGAGAGAGATTGCCCTGCAGCTCCAGCGTGTTGATTCCGAACTGGCGCAGGTCGCGGCTGAGCTTGTTGACGCCGTGCTTGGTGCGGCCGAAGACGATCGCGGAGCCATCATGGCCCCGCAGCAGGCGGCCCAGCGTCTGGAGCTTGTCGTTCCGGTCGACCCTTACGAGGCCGTGCTCGAGCAGCGACTCCTCGTCCGGTTCGACCCGGATCCGGATGGGCTCGTGGAGGTGACGCTCGATCATGCGGCTGACCCACTCGGGCATGGTGGCTGAGGCCAGCACGGTCTGCGGCTCGTACGTCATCCCGATGATCCGCTCGACGTCGGGCGCGAAGCCAGCGTCGAACATCTCGTCAGCCTCGTCCAGCACCAGGTACTCGATCCGGCTCAGCGAGAGCAGCTTGCGGCCGATCATGTCGAGGATCCGGCCGGGGGTGCCGATGACCACATCCACGCCCCGCTTGAGGGCATTGGTCTGGGTTGCGTAGCCGATCCCGCCGTAAAGCAGGGCGGTGCGGATTCCGTGGTCGAGCGTCTGGAAGACGCTGTCGACCTGCATCGCGAGCTCGCGCGTAGGGGTCACGATGATGGCGCGCGGGCCCGGGCCGGCGACGCCGATGCCCTCGACCAGCGGGATCAGGAACGCGAGCGTCTTGCCCGAGCCGGTGGGCGCCTCGATGACGACGTCCGAGCCGTCGAGGAGGGCGGGGAGGGCCTGTTCCTGGACGGGAACCGGCGAATCGATGTTGAGCCGCGCTAAAGCGGCCAGGGTGCGGGCGCTTACGCCCGCCTCGGCGAAGGTTGCCAATTGAAGACTCCTATCCCCTCTCTTGCTTGAATTACTGCCGCGACCTACCGGACACCGTTGCTTTCACGGGGAGAGAGGACCAGAGCGGGCAAGCCCGAAAGGCGGGCTCACGGACAATCTTACCCGGTATGGGGGTTGGCGAATCCGGGCTTAGCTGTCTTGGGTGCGATTGGCTCTGCGTGCGAAATGCTGGGCGACGTCGTCCTCGAACTCGCGAATCATGAAGCTGAGGGCGTCGGGGCCCGCCAGTTCAAGGGCGGCGTAGAAGGCCTCGGTGGGTACCGGTTGATCGCCCGAGCGCCAGCCGCTCAGCGTCTGCCGGGTCAGTGTCTCCCGATCCAGCTTCTCTTTCAGGACCTGCGCGAGCGCCGTGTTGGAGAGCCCGGTGAGGCGGCACAGCTGCTCAAATCGCCGGCTGGACTGTTCCCGGTAGAGCGTCCTCGTGGTGGCCTCCCGCAAACGGCTCGCCGACACCTGGCCTCATTTAATCAAGGTCGGGCGCCGGATCCCAAGTGTCCGCGCAAGTGGTGAAGCCCAGGTAACCGTTTGTTCGCCAGGGCGAACCGTGAAACAAAAAAGCCCCCGCCGGCTCTCGCCGGCGGAGGCTCCCTGGTTTGCCGAGTGCTCTAGGCGACCCGGACGCGACCGGCCCGGGGTCCCTTGGGGCTGGGCTCGACCTCGAAGGTCACCGACTCGCCGCCGCGCAGGCTGTCGAAGTCGCCTTCGGTCCCGCTGCGGTGGAAGAAATACTCCTTGCCGTCTTCGGCTGCGATAAATCCGAAGCCGCGATCGGATACTAGCTTCTTGATGGTTCCGTTCTGCATTTGCAGGATCTCCTGTTTCTCGAACTCGATAAGACCAACGTCGCGGGTCCGTTCGAGAAGAAGGAGGACTCGTCGGCGAAGCGCGCCCCTGTCGAGCGCATCGCAGAGTGTACCTGAAAGTCCCGCCAACGTATCCGCGCTAGCGCTACCCCGGCGCGATCGTTGTTTCGATGGAACCTTGGTGGGCCTGGATGTGTCCGATCAGCACCATCTCGACCCGCTGCGCGATCGACATCGGCCCTGCGGGAGTGTCCCGCGCCTGATCCAGCTGTTCGTCGGGGATGGCTCGAACGGCCGCGGCCAGCCGAGGGCCGCCCTCGCGGAGTACCGACAGTACCTCCTTGCGGGTCACTTCCGCGTGCTCATCAGCGTGCTTCGCGTTGACCTCCCGAAAATCGACAGGCTGGAGGGGCCGGTCTTCGAGAATGCCCTGGATCCGGTTCATGATCCAGTCCCCCGAGGTGGCGACGTGGTGCGCGATCACGCCCAGCGGGCGGCCCTCGTCCTCATCGTTCATACGCTTGGGATGGTTCACTCCGACCAGGTGCCACTGGTCCTCGGTCAGCGACTCGACCAGCCGGATGAACGCATCGTGGACGGCTTCGAATTCGGCGGCCAGGCGGGAGGAGCGGGCAACACCGGATTGAGACACCTCGCTATTGTCGCCGCCCTCGTGTTCGTAGCTGGGGATCCGAGTCGAGTTTGTGATCGGCCAGGTGGCCGGCAACGCAAAACGAATCAAAGCCGCCCGTCCGGCCGGCGAGAAGATCTGACCCGATGACGTACGCCTCATAACCGGGAACCCGTTCGATGAAATCGAGGCCGGCGTGACCCATCGCCAGCACCGCGGTTGCGTACACGTCCGCCGCGAGGATGTCGGCTCCTAGCACCGTGGCGCTGATCAGCTCGCCGGCGGGCTGGCCGGTTCGCGGATTGATCACGTGCAATCCCTTCTCATACGTGCCCGAGGTCGCTACCGCCAGGTCGAGCCCGGTGACGATCCTTACGACCCGGTCCCGCTCAACCGGGTGGCGGATACCAATTCGCCAGGCCTCGCCGCTGCCGTTGCCGCCTCGCGCGCGTACGTCCCCGCCCGCGTCGACAAAGTAGCTCTGCGCTCCCGCGAGCTCGAGAATCGAGCAGGCCCGATCGATGGCCCAGCTCTTGATCAAGCCCGAGGGATCGAAACGACCGTTCAGCCACATGGAGAAGTAGCCATCGGTGGCGCGCTCGTACGTTCGGCCGATCTCTACGGCACGAGTGACCTCCCGGCCGGCGTCCTCGATCCTCAACGCGCCGCTGTTGATACGGCTCGCCTGGCTGTCGGGCCGAAATGGGCTGAAGATGCCATCCAGCAGCTGGAACTCGGCGAAGGCCGGGTCGAGCATATGAGCCTCGCCGGTCCGGTCGCGGACATCGATGGTGACCGGCATACCCATCACCTCGATCGTTGCCCTTACGCCCAAACCGGGTCAGCCCATGTGTGCCTGCTGGAGCGCGGACTCCATCGATTGGGCATAGGAGTAGCTCGTGTAGGTGGCCCCGCTTATGACGTCGATCTTGGCGCTCTGGGCCTGCAGCGCCTCCGTTCGCAACAGCGGCCCCGCGACCTGGCTGATATAGGCCGATTCCGCCCGGTCGCTCGGCAGCTGCAGGGCCTTGATCTCCGTGATCCGGCCGTTGACGATCTGCACCTGCACCCGCACGTCTCCGAAGCGGTTCTGAACGTCGTGACCTGTAAAGGTCCCGGTAGCGGCCGGCGCGGCTGAGGGCGTCGGCGCGGCCGTCGCGGAGCTGTCCGGGCTGGGTTGCACGCTGGGTTGGTCGGTTGGTGAAGACGCGTTCGCCGCCAGTCCGGACGGGTGCGCAGCGGTCTTGTACGCCAGGAGCCAGGCGGCTCCGACCACGGTGATGCCGGTGACGACGACGGCTCTTCTCACTGCAGGCGAAAGACCTCCGAGCGGATCTCGTGCGGGGGGACGCCGAGTTGTTTAAGGGAGTCGATCACCACGCTCATCATGCCTTTCGGACCACACACGTAGGCGACGCGGTCGGCCACGTCGGGCACCAGTCGTGCCAGGGAGTTCGGCCCGAACCAGGCCTCCCGGTCGAGCCGGCCAGGGGCGCTCTCGGTGAGCAGATAGTCAACGCGGACGCCGTGTGCCTCCGCCAGCGCATCGAGCTCCTTCCTGAAAACGATGTCGTTCTGGGCGTGCGCGCGGTAGAGGAGCCGGACGTCGAAGCCGTCCAGAGCCATCTCCTCCGCCAGCGGGCGGATCGGCGTGATCCCGATGCCGCCGGCGATCAGGAGGACCTTCCGATTCGCGGGTCGCTCCGTGAACTTGCCGAAAGGTCCCTCGAGGAGGATCGGGGTCCCTGGCTTCAGGGTGTGCACGCCGCTCGTGAAGTCACCGATGTTCTTCACGGTGATCCGCAGTCGACGCCCGTCGGGTATCGCCGAGATCGAGAACGGGTGGGCCTGCCACCAGCGCTTGCGGTCGAGGAAGCGCCAGATCGCGAACTGGCCCGCGTCGGCTTCGAACTGGTCCAGCTCCCGGCCGCCGACGTAAACGGAGAAGACGCCCCGAGCCTCTTTCTCGATTGACTGAACCCGGAAACGATGGCGCTTGTAGGCAAACAGCGGCCCGACCACCCGGTAGAGCACCAGGAAACCGAGCACGAACGCGTAGAGCAGCCACCAATAGACGACGAAGACTGCGTTGCCGGCGAAGTCGACCCCTGTCGCCAACTGGTGGCTGAAGGCCAGAAGCACCGCCAGGTACGCGTAAAGGTGAACGAAGTACCAGGTCTCGTAGGCCAGCTTCTGGCGGGCGATGGTCACCGACACGACCACGACCGCCAGAAACATTGCGAGTGCGACGATCGCCGCTAGGAGTCCCGGGTAGCTCTGGATGAAGTCCGCCAGCTGGGCGGCGACGTCCTTGCCGTCGCCGAGCTGGTAGCCGAGGGTCTGGAACACCCCGTGACCGAGCAGCAGCGAGATGGCCAGGTAGCCGTTCCACTTGTGCAGGACCGCCATCCGTTCCAGCCCGAAGGCGTGCTCGAGCCAGGGCAGCCTCGCCATCAGAAGCAGCTGCCAGAGCACCAGGTAGGTTCCCAGCAGGCCGGTGACCCGGCCGAGGCCGTTGAACGCGTCGGACGCCGTACGGGTGATCTCGAAGCCCGAGCTGAGCCACCAGAACCCGACGATGAGCACGGCATTGACCGCGAAGAGGGCGTAGTTCGCCCTCGGCGTCGACCAGACCGATGGGGTGGGTCCAGGGTGGGGCCAGATTGGCATCCGAGAGGGCACAGCCAGGTGGTTCAAGTCGATCGTCGACGCTAGCATTGTTTCCTTAGAGGCAGATTAGAGGCCGTTCCGCCCGCTCCGCCCGACGCGGGCGGCTCGCGGCGGCGCAGGCCGCTGCTGTCGGGTCGGCTGCCGGTTAATGATCGGCCGCCGGGATGGTCGGGGAGCTCGACCGCCCCCCGACCCACTGAGTTAAGGCCCTACTCGACACCGTCGAACTGGTGGTCGACCTGGCCTGGCGGATCTGCGTGGCCCCCGCCCGGCAGGCTCGGCTCACTGGCCTCAACCGTTCCGGTGGCCGGCTCCGGGGCTTCCGCCGGCGCGGCTGGGGCGGCTGGCTGGACGGTCGTCGGCGCACTGGCGGTTGCCGGTCCGGCGGCCTGGGCAATGACCCCGGTCGCGCCGACGCCGAGCACGGCCGGCACCGCCACCGTCGCGAGCTTACGTTTCCAATCCCACATGTGGTTGGCTCCATGAATGTCGGCTGCACCGCGGCACCCGTTGAAGGTGATGCTCGAGCTCGCACATGACTGGGCGCTAAATCGTCAGGTCAACCTCGTTTAGAAATTGCGGCGCCCCCCCAGCGCGGCCCTGGGCAACTTGATTCCCTCGTTTTGGAGTGGCGTTAGAAACCGCGGCCAGAGTGGGACCCATGTTCAGAGGCCCAGCGGCGTAGCGACGATGGGCCACTCTGAGCGGGCAGCCGCGGTCGGGGCGCAAACGGCGGCGCGAGGCGCCGGCGGCCTTCGCACTCGACCGGCGACCATCGCCGGCATGGTCGCGGTCGCAGCCTTGATTGGGCTCGCCGTCTTCGTGTCCGCCGTCGTGGAGGGCGATGTTCCCGACGCGCTCGGCGCTGGAACCCAATGGCTCCGACACCTCGTGCATCAGCAGGGTCACCTGTCCGCCTTCGGCCCGCTCTACATCGAGGAGTCGGGAATACCGCTGCCGGCGCCCGGCGATGTGTTCGTGATGTACGTCGGTGCGCACGTGCCGCACACCCTCCCCATCCTGCTGGCCGCCTGGCTGGGCCTGATCCTGGCCGTGGTCCTCGGCGCCACGAACCTGTACCTGGTCTCGAGGCGGCTGGGCCGGCGGCTCGCGGAGACGAGGGTCGCGCACCTGATGCACCTGACGCCCGGGCGACTGGACCGAGCTGAGGTCTGGTTCGCCCGCTACGGCGTGCTGGCCATCATCTTTGGACGCCATATCCCGGGATTTCGGGTTCCGATCACCGTCGCGGCAGGTGTGCTCCGGGTGCCGTATCCACTGTTTGCCGTGTCGGTCGCGATCTCGACCGCCACGTGGGCGGGCGTCTTCTTGATCATCGGCGTCGTCTACGGGGGACGCGTCGAGGCATTTCTCAGGCTCCATCGCGAGACCTACTGGCTGCTGGCGGTCGCCATCGCGCTTCTGGTTGGGACATTTGTGGTCCGCCGCCTGCGATCCCTCAAGGGGGCGCAGACCGCGCTTCCTTAACCGAGCTCCGAGCCGCGCCTGGGTAGAGTTGACGGCCGACCCGCCTTTGAAAACTGGTCGTTCCGTTTTGTTGAGACTAGAATCGACCAGCATGAGCGCCGGGACCGTTCCAGCAAGGCGAGGCCGGCCCCGGAGCGAATCGGTGAAGGCTGCCATCCTGGCTGCCGCGGGCGCCATTCTCAACGAGCAAGGCCTGCGTGAGATGAGCATCGACGCGGTCGCCGCTCGGGCTGGCGTGAGCAAGGCCACCATCTACCGCTGGTGGCGGTCCAAAGCGCAGCTGGCACTGGAGACCTTCCTGGAGGACGTCCGCCAGCAGATCCCCTGGGCTGACACCGGCTCACTGGCCGGCGACCTGCGCGCCCGCGCCCGGGCAATGGCTCGGGCGTTCAGCAGCCCGACGCTCGGCCCGGTGATGGCGGCGCTCATCGGGGAGGCGCAGGCGGAAGCGGACTTCGCCGTCGCTTTCCGCGATCGTGTGATCCGGCCGCTCCGAGACACCAGTCTGGAGATGTTCAAGCGCGCCATCGCCCGGGGCGAGATCGCCGAGACCACCCCGATCGAGGCCGCCTTGGACATGCTGGTGGCGCCTATCTATTACCGGCTGCTGCTGCGGACCGGACGGTTGGACAGGCGCTTTGCCGACGAAGTGGTCGAGCTGCTCTTGGCCGCGCTGTTGCCGGCGCCGACAGCCCTGCCCGGCCACGGTGCTCACGATCCGCCGTAGGCGGCAACGAACATGGCCCTGCCCAGCGGTCCGGAGCCGCGAATGCTTGACGCTGCTATTCCCGGCTGGCGGGCCGCGAGCTGCGCTGGATCTTCTGATCGGGCGCACTACCAGGAGTCACCAGGCCGCTCTCGTAGGCCAACACCACCGCCTGCACCCGGTCACGCAGGTCCAGCTTCATCAGCAGGTTCCCGATGTGGCTCTTGACGGTTGCCTCTCCGAGGTGCAGCTCGGCCGCGATCTCCGCATTGCTCAAGCCGCGCGCTACCAGATGCAGCACTTCCGCCTCCCGCGGCGTCAGGCTACCGAGCTGCCTCTCGGCCTCCCGGGATACGCGGGGCACGCTCACGAAAGCCTCGATCAAGCGCCTGGTTATGGCGGGCGCCAGCAGCGCTTCACCCGCGGCCACCACGTGAATTGCTGAGATGAGCTCCTCAGGCGGCGAGTCCTTGAGGAGAAACCCGCTGGCGCCCGCCTTGAGTGCGTCGAAGATGTATTCGTCGAGGTCATACGTCGTCAGCACGATGACGCGGGGTGGCGGGGCGGTCAGGGCAAGCAGGCGCGCCGTAGCCTGCAGCCCATCCAGGCGCGGCATGCGGATGTCCATGAGGACGACGTCCGGCCGGTGCAGGCGCGCCTTCTCGATCGCTTCGAGGCCGTCCGCCGCCTCGGCGACGACTTCGATATGGCTTTCGGCTTCCAGGAGCTTTCGAAAGCCGCTTCGGACGAGCGCCTGGTCGTCGGCGACCAGCACGCGCACGCTCACGTTCGCGACCCGTCGAACGGCAGGCTCGCGCTGACGCAAAAGCCGCCGCGTTGCTGTGGCCCCACGTGCAGCGAGCCTCCCAGCATTGCGACCCGCTCTCGCATTCCGGCTAGGCCGTGGCCGCCGTTTGAGCCCGTATCGACCGCCGCGCCACCGTCGTTGGTCACCTGCAGTTCGAGGCTGTCCGCGAGGTAGCGGAGTGTGACTTCGGCGTGTGCGCGCCCCGCGTGCTTGAGGGTGTTCGTCAGCGCCTCCTGCACAATCCGGTAGGCGGACAGCTCGACGCCGGCAGAAAGCCGCACACGGCTGCCCTCAACGCGGAAGTCGACGAGCAGTCCTGCCTCGCGAACCTTCTCGAGCAGGTTGTCCAAATCATCCAGTCCAGGTTGCGGCGCGAGGAGCAGCCGCTCCTCCGTCTTGCGGAGCACGCCGAGCATACGGCGCAGCTCGACCAGGGCCTGCCGGCCGGTGCGCTCGATCATCTCGAGCACTTCCACCGTCTGCCGGCGGTCCTGGCCAAGCACCTTTCGTTCGGCGGCCGCCTGGACCACCATCACGCTCACCGAGTGCGCGATCACGTCGTGCAGCTCGCGGGCAATCCGCGCACGTTCAAGGGCGACCGCAAGCCGGGCCCGTTCATCGCGCTCCTGCTCGAGCTGTAGTGCCTGGGCGCGTAGCGATGCTGTCAAGTCCCTGTAACGCTGCATGCCCTTGCCGATCAACCACGCGACCGTCATAACCACCCCGAACGGCAGCTGGGTGTCGCCCAGCCGCTGCCGTCCCTGGACCACAACCCAGATCCCAGAGGCGACGAACACGGCTAGAACGACAGCGCCTACGAGGGCCCGCCGGCCCCGCGTGTGCGCTCCAGTGTTGTACCCCAGGACCAGAATGATCAGGACAGGGGAAAACGGGATCTGGACGTCTCCTGGGAAAAAGACGAGGCCCCAGGCCTTGAAGAGCACCGCGAGGACCACGAGCACCGCGAGGGGAGCTCGGCGACGCAGCAACAGGCCGGTGAGGCCGAGCACCGAAACCACCAGGTACGACAGCCGCTGCGCATCAGTCGGCTGCCGGCTGCCTGTCCACTGCGCGACGTCAACCGCGGCGACGGCCGCGACGGCCAGAGCGGGAAGCAGGTCGTACAGGGCGATCGTCCGGAGATCGCGGCGGGTCCAGCCGAGCACACCCGTAGTCAACACTGCCGCGGCCTGTCATGCATCCGCCCGCAGGAGGGGACCGGTCCGCCGGATCTCCACCTTGAGGAGGGCATGGAATCCGCCCTGATGCGGTGGTGATGCTGGGCGAGCGTCTTTAGCGTCTCCCGGCATGATGAGCGAACGACTTTCGTGGCGACTGGCGGCGGCGTGCGGAGTGCTGTACGTGGCGCTGGGACTGGCCCGCGGCGGAGGCGGGGGCGTGGGTGTTGGAGATTCGCGAGCGAACATCGCAAAGTGGGTCGGCGGCAGCCTTGGACCGCGCGGGGTGAACTGGACGGGCGCCTACCTTGAGATCCTCGCCCTGCTGAGCCTGGTCGTCTTCATCGGTGTCCTGGCGGCGGCCCTCCGGCTCCGAGAGGGCGGTCTGCCGTGGCTCTCCAACGTGACCCTCGGAGCCGGCCTGACCACAGTTACCGTGAAGCTGGCCTCCCTACCGGCGGCGTTCGCACTTGCCTATCGAGCCCACGAAGGGTTCGACCCGCAGCTGGCGGCGGCTCTGACCGATATGAACACGTTCTCCTTTGTACTGACCTGGCCCCTTACCGCCCTCATGATCGCCGCCGCCGCCACCGCGATCCTCCGCTTCAAGGCGCTTCCGGCGTGGCTGGGTTGGTCTGGCGCCATGGCGGCTATCGGATTGCTGGCCGCTGTGCCAATGGCATTCGGTCCGGGCGCCTTCGTCGCCTTTGTGGCCTCAACGATCTGGATCTCGCTGGCGAGCGTGACGATGATCGTTCGTCCCCCTTCGGACGCGCATGCTCTGGCAACTCGCGAAGCGCTGGTTGCGGCGGGCTGAATCGCTGCCGTCATCCTCGTCAGGATGATGCGCGCGAGCCGATTCGGCCACGACGATCGTTGTCCAGCCGTTGGCTCGCTTTGCGATCGTATTCCGCCTTGAGGTGGACGGCGCTCAGCCTGCCCGGCTGCCAGTCGAATTGTCAGTCAGCCGGAGACGACCCTGGCCAGGCTGCCGGGCCAGCTATTCAAGCTTTTTATAGATCAGACAAGTTGGTGCCGAGAGCGGGAGTCGAACCCGCACGAGGTTGCCCTCAACGGTTTTTGAGACCGTCGCGTGTTCTTGAGTTCAGATTGGCCGAACAACGGTGATAAACCAGCGGTCCCGATACCGTTTGTTAGGGTCATTTCGTCGCCGCAGTCCCAGGCTACTTCGCACAGACATTGAAGGCAATCTGCGCGATGGTAGGCGCTAACTACCGGCGTACCCGCGCCGGCGCAACGCCAACATCAGGCTGATCGCGGTCGTCTTGCCAGCACCGTTGGGTACCAGCGACGGTGACCACCGCAACCTCGCTAAGCAGACATCCCGGTTGGACCGTCTGCCGCTTCGATCAGCAAGGGAGAGCTCATGGGAGCGGTTGGTCCAGGTTGTGGAAGTAGAAGTAGAGCGGCACCAGGCTGACCATGGCGACGACCGCGAAAATCGGTACCGCGGCAGCCGATGCGATCGACGACGCCGGGTCCGCCGAATGCCCGAACCACTGGTCGACGGCGACACCCACGGCCTCGATCGCAAAGAAGCTCAGCATCGCGCCCCAGACCAGGAAGCCCCACGCCCTTCCCTGCCAGAGCCAGACCGCGGCAACTGCCGTGAGCGGCAGCCAGACCGCCAGGTCCATGCATAGAGCACGCTGGTGGTGACGCCGGTCCCGACGAGAAACGCCGGCTCGCCAGCAGCGAACGTGGCCGGAAGGACTGTCGCCAGCCAGGCCACAGTGTTGAGGCCCACGACCACCAGCGCGTAGGTGGCCAAGGCGCGCCTCGGCAGCTTCGTCGAGAAGCGATCGCGGAACGGGCCGAGGTCGATCTGGCTGACGAGCGTTGCCGCCGACCAGAGCCCAAGTGACAGCATCGCGACGTAGACCAGGAAGAGCCTGTTGAACGGGGACATGAAGAGGAAGAGGAATGAGTTGTAGACGAGGTAGACGATGGAGCCGAGCCACGTGACCAACGCGCGGATCGACGACTGAGACGCGAACCGCATCGACGTCAGAAGGGTCGGGACTGCAATGACGACGGCAACCAGCGCAGTACCGCGGGCTGAGCCGTTCATGACCGCAGGTCCGCGCAAGACCCCCGGCACGAAGAAGGTCGCCGCAGCGGCGACTGCCGACACAAACGCAAACGCCCCCGACACCCAGAGGGAGAGGCGGCTCAGCCGCGTGACCCTCGCCTCCCCAAGTGCCGACTGCCTGATGATGTAAACGGACCTCATCACAGTCGACATCTCAGCTCTCCTTTTGTGGCAGTGCAGGCCGCTGTCAGGCCGAGCAATCCATCGAGAAGGATCAAGGGAACTCGCGTCCACGCGTGCTTCATCGGATCGTTACCTTCCTGGATGCTCTTTGGCGATCAGGACTGGGCGCTTGCTACGACGAATCACGGAGCGTGGCAGCGTCCCAAGGAAACGTTCTTCGGGTCGAGATTCCTCGTGGAGGCCGACGACGATCAGGTCGGCGCCCACATCCTCCGCGTGTCGCGCGAGCTCAGCCGCGATCCCATCACGGTTGAATAGTTGGACAGCGGTGGCTTCAAGACCCGCTCCGCGCAGCCGCTTCACGGCCTTCGCGAGCGCCTGCTCGCCGTGCGTCTGTCGTGCGTGGTAGAGCGAACGCTCTAGCTGATCGCCGCCCGGATAGGAAACATGAACGACCTGGACTGCTGCCTTCAGGGCGCGCGCGAGATCTTCGGTCACGTTCAGCAGCGGCTCGGACCCTTCATCCCCTTCCAGTGCCAGCAAGATCAATCGTGGATCTGCCTGACTCTGTCCGTCGCCAGGGCGGACCACAAGCACCGGGCACGCGGATCGCGAGATCACCTGGGCGCTGACGCTGCCGAACAGCAGGTCGGCCACCGCCAGACGGGCGCGCGACCCCATCACGATCAAGTAGGCGGGCAAGGCGGCGGCGAGGTCCAGGATCTCATCGGGCACCGCCGAAGGCTTTGCCGTCGTCAGCTCGTAGTGGGCGCGGATCCCCTGAGCCGCCAGCTCCGTGCCGGCGGCCGCGAACTCCTCGCGGACCGGCTTTTCGGCTTCCGTGGGGGAGAGCACGCGAACGAGGACCAGGCTCGCATCCAGCGCACCTGCCAGGCGCGCCGCCAGCTTGAGCGCTGACCGGGCCGCCTGACCCGAATCCAACGCAACCAGAATCTGCTTGTTCACCATCCCAGAGTGGCCTGATCAAGCACCCGAATCCAGGGTCCCGAGTCCCCCAGGCTTCGGGTCGATGGTCTCTGTGAAGGTCTCGGGTAGCCGCTTAGCCTGACTGGAATGACCGGCCGGCACATCCCAGCGTCTCCGGCTGCGGCAACCGAAGGAAAGGTGAAGGCGCCGACCTCGTCGGGCCGGCGCCGCGGCCAGATCCCGCTGGCGATCGCCGGGCGACCCGAGATCGTCCTCGCTCTGGCCGTCTTGGGGATCAGCGTCGGTCTGGCGCTCTGGCTGCTCGGACTGCCCGCTGCCGCCGGCGTCGCGTGGGGTGCCACGACAGTGATCGCCCTACTGCCCCTGACCTGGTCGATAGCCCGCGACCTGAGGCATGGCGAATTCGGCGTCGACCTGATCGCCCTGCTCGCGATGGCCGGCTCGCTTGCACTCGGCCAGTAGCTTGCGGGCGCCGTTATCGCCGTGATGCTCTCTGGGGGCGACACCCTCGAGCGCTTCGCCGGCGGGCGGGCAAAGCGGGAGCTGGCCGCCCTCGTCGCCAGGGCTCCCCAGGTCGTCCATCGCTACGAAAACGGCCAGCTGGTGTCGCCGCCGCTCGAACAGGTACGCCGCGGAGATGTCCTGCTTGTGAAGCCGGGCGAAGTCGTACCGGTAGACGGTGTCGTCAGCAAGGGCAGCGCCGTCCTGGACGAGTCCGCCTTGACGGGCGAGGCCCGACCGGTCGAGCGGTTTGCCGGCGACCAGGTTCACAGCGGGGTGGTCAACGCGGGACCTCCTTTCGACATGCACGCCGTGGCGACCGCCGAGTCGAGCACCTATGCCCGCATCGTCCGGTTGGTCGAGGAGGCCCAGGCCTCAAAGGCCCCCTTCGTCCGGATGGCCGACCGCTACGCTCTTTGGTTCCTGCCTCTCACGCTCGGAGTCGCCGGGCTCGCCTGGCTGATCAGCGGCAGCCCGGTTCGAGCCCTAGCCGTGGTGGTCGTCGCAACGCCCTGCCCTCTGATCCTGGCGGCCCCGGTCGCCATCATGGCCGGCATCTCCCGCGCTGCCGGCCGTGGAGTGATCGTGAAGGGCGGAGTCGCTCTCGAGGCGCTGGCGCAGGCACGGACGGTGGTCTTTGACAAGACCGGGACACTCACCGCTGGCACGCCCCGGCTGGCGTCGATCGAGGCCTTCGGAGACTGGCAGCCGGCAGACGTTCTGAGGATGGCGGCGTCGCTCGACCAGCTGTCACCACACGTCTTCGCGGCGCCGATCGTCCAGGGTGCGCGCGAGCGAGGCCTCTCCCTCCAGTTTCCGACGGAGGTTGAGGAGGTTGCCGGGGCCGGAATTCATGGGAGAGTGGGACTCAGGAGGGTCGCACTCGGCAAGGCTTCCTGGCTCGCCGGCAGCGATCCGGTTCCAGAGCACGTGGTCCGACTCCGGGAGCGCGCCGAATACGAGGGCACGACCGCGGTCTTCATCGCGGTTGATGGGAAGTTCGGCGGCGCGCTGACGCTGGAGGACCCGGTTCGGCCCGACGCGCCGCGGGTCGTCCGCGAGCTCCGTCGGATCGGCGTCCAGAGGATCGTCATCTTGAGCGGAGACCGGCAAGAGATTGCGGAAGCGGTGGGGACCCTGGTCGGCGCCGACCTCGTGCTATCGGAGCACTCGCCGGAGTCCAAGGTTGAGGCAGTGCATCGTGAGAGCCGGCTGGCGCCCACGGCGATGATCGGCGACGGCATCAACGACGCGCCGGCGCTGGCGGCGGCCCAGATCGGCGTGGCCATGGGTGCCCGGGGGGCGACGGCCGCATCGGAGGCGGCAGATGCGGTGATCGTCGTCGATCGCCTGGAACGCGTCGTTGAGGCCATGAGCATCGCCCGGCGCGCGGTCGGCATAGCCCGCCAGAGCGTGGTCGCAGGGATGGCCCTCTCGGGAGCGGCGATGGTGGTGGCCGCGATCGGATGGCTGCCTCCGGTGGCAGGGGCCATCTTCCAGGAGGCGATTGATGTGGCGGTGATCCTCAACGCGCTTCGCGCCCTCAGCGTGCAACCCGGACACAGCACCACGGAGACTGAGAAAGAGGCTTACGCGAAGGTCAGCAGAGAGCACCACGAGCTTCAGCCGCTGCTCGCCGTCATGCGCCAGCTTGCCGATGCGGTCGGCGACATCGCCGCCGGCCAGCTGAAAGACGAACTACGCAGCCTTCATCGCCAACTGGTCGAGCGATTGCTGCCGCATGAGGCCGCCGAAGGCGCGGCGTTCTACCCGCTGGTCGCCAAGGCCATGGGTGGTGGCGATCCCACCGGCGTCATGCTCCGAGAGCACGCCGAAATCGCTTCCTACGTCCGTGACATCGGGCGCCTGGCAGACCAGCCGCGTCAGCTCACCAAAGGTCAGCTAGCTGATCTGCGGCGATCCCTGTATGGGCTCTACGCAGTCCTGCGCCTACATATGGCTCAGGAGGATGAGGAGTATCTGGCGCTCTTCGAAGATGGCGTCGCTCGACCCTCGGCACCCGTCATTGGGCCTGCCCCGAAGGGTCCCATCGGCAATGGCCCCGGAACGACCGTCGGTCTGAAATTGGAATGAGATGACAACCATCGGACCGGCCGTCAAGCGGATCGTCGTCGGGCTGGACGGTTCCGAGCACGCCGGCGCCGCCCTCGGCTATGCGATCGGCCTGGCTCGACCGCTGAAGGCCGAGATCGTCGCGGTCTTCGCAGTTCCAGCCGCGCAATCCGTTACCTACGGCGCCTTCTACGGAGAACGCATGGTCCTGCCGGACTTCAGCCTCGACGAGCTGCGCCAGATGAAGCGCGACTTCAGAACGGAGTGGTGCCGGCCCCTCGTCGACTCCGGCCTGGAGTACAGAATGATCGCCGAAACGGGTCCTCCAGCCGCGGTCATCGAGGCCCTGGCGGAGCGGGAACAGGCCTATCTCGTCGTCGTCGGCCGGCGGGGCCGAGGCGGACTCGCAGAACTGCTACTTGGAAGCGTCAGCCACGAACTCTCGCATCACTGCACCCGCCCCGTGCTTCTGGTCTCTAACCCTGGCTCGAAGAGCGCAGAGCAACCGGTGACGAGCGGGGCCCCGGCCACAGCCCCTAGAACCACGACGGGCTAGAGTCGCCATGCAGGCGACGATCACGCCACTGCCCGCGGACACGGAGCAGTCCGTCGCTGCCGGGCTGAGCAGCGAAGAGGCCGCGCAGCGCTTGGCCAACGGCCAGGCCAACAGGAGTTCGACGCCGTCCAGCCGGTCGGTCCAGGAGATCCTGCGCGCCAACCTGCTGACCCGGTTCAACGCGCTGTTGGGCAGCCTGCTGCTCGTGATTCTCGTGGTGGGCCCCCTTCAGGACGCCTTCTTCGGCCTGATCCTCGTTGTCAACTCGGCGATCGGCGTGATCGGGGAGCTGAGAGCCAAGTGGACGCTGGACCGGCTGGCGCTGGTCCAAGTCCCCATGGTCGCGGTCGTCCGCGACCGGCGGGAACTGCGGATTCCGACCGATCAGGTGGTGCTGGGTGATGTCATCCGTCTGGTCGAGGGCCAGGAGGTTCCGGTCGACGGGGAGGTCGTCGCCACCACTGGGATGGAGGTCAACGAAGCCTTGCTGACCGGCGAGGCCCGGCCGGTGCTGAAAGCACTCGGGGACCGACTCCTAGCCGGGAGCTTCGTAATGTCCGGCGCGGGGCTCTGCCTGGCCACCCAGGTCGGTGACGAGCGCTATGCAAGTTCTATCGCTCTCCAAGCCCGGCGCTTCCAGCTCGTGCGCTCGGACCTCATGGTCGGCATCAACCGCATCCTTCGCGTGATCACCTGGCTGATCGTTCCGATGGCGATCGTGATCGTCAGCTCCCAGCTGCTGGCGCGAGTCTCGGTACCAGACGCGGCCCGGGCCTCAGTCGCCGCTCTGGTGACACTGGTTCCGGAAGGGCTCGTTCTCCTCACCAGCCTGACGCTGGCAACAGCCGTGGTACGGCTCGGACGCAGGAACCTTCTCGTCCAGGAGCTCGCCGCCGTCGAGATGCTGGCGCGCGCCGATGTGGTCTGCATCGATAAGACGGGAACCCTTACTGATGGGACCCTCCGACTTGACCGGCTCGATCCGCTCGCGGACGGCGAGCGTGGTGATCTGGCGTTGGCGGCGCTGGTCGCGGCCGAGCCTCAGGGTGAGCTTGCCCAGATATCGCAGGCCCTCCCATCCCCACCACCGTGGGCGCTCCTCAGCCGCGTGCCCTTCTCCTCTGACCGACGCTGGGCATCCGCCACCTTCGAGGGCGGCGGAACCTGGGTACTCGGAGCCCCCGATGTCCTGCTCCCAACCGGCAGCATGCATGCCCGGCGAGCAGCGGAGCTCTCCAGCAGTGGGTTCCGCGTGCTGCTCCTCGGACGCTCAGAAGGTGGTGAGGGAGAGCCGCCGAGACCCATCTCACTGGTGGTGCTCCGCGAAGGGCTGCGCCCGGAGGCGGGCGAGGTCCTCCGCCGGCTGATCGAGGAGGGAGTCGGTGTTGAGGTGCTCTCTGGCGACCACCCGGCGACGGTCGCGGCTGTGGTAGCCGGCTTGCGGCTACCGGCAGGCGGCCCTGGTCAACCGGGAGTGACGGTCACGGGACGGGTTTCGCCTGAGGGGAAGGAGCAGGTCGTCCGGCGTCTGCAGGGGGAGGGCCGGACGGTCGCGATGATCGGGGACGGCGTCAACGACCTTCTGGCTCTCAAGGCCGCCGATATCGCGGTCGCCGTCGGTACCGGCAGCACGGCCGCCCGCGCCGTCTCCGCCTTCGTTCTGCTGGACGGACAGTTCGGCACCATCGCCTGGGCCATCAAGGAGGGGCGGCGCGTGATCGCGAACGTGGAGCGATTGGCGAGCCTATTCGTCGCGAAGACAACCTATGCCGCCCTGCTTGGGCTGGGGACGGCGATCTGGCTGTTGCCATTCCCCTTCCTCCCTCGGCACCTGACGCTGATAGCCGCGTTCACGATCGGGGTCCCTGCGTTCTTCCTTGCCCTGGCCCCGAGCGCAGAACGCGTGCGGCGGGGGTTTCTTCGGCGTGTCGCCTTGTTCGCACTGCCAGCCGGGGCGATCGCCGCACTCTGCACTTTCAGCGGCTATTACCTGGCGCTAGGCGAAAAGGGAGTCACCCTCGATGAGGCGCGGACGTCGGCCACGGTCGTGCTCGCCGGCCTCGGCATCTGGATCTTGGCGATACTCGCGCGTCCCCTGACCACTGCCCGTCGGGCGCTGATCGTGACAATGATCGCCGGACTGGTAGGCGCCGGGCTTTTCGGGCCCACCGCCCGGTTGTTTGGAATCGACCTGCCCGACCCCTTGCTCTGGCTCGCCGCGATCGGCCTCGTCGCAATCGGTGGTGTTGCCCTGGAGCTGACGGTTTACCGCCTGCCGATACTCATAGGCGACCTTAGATCCCACCTCCGGAGGCAGACGAGATGAGTACCAGGGTTCTTCCCAAGCTGCACCATGTCGAGGGCCATTTCACGGCAGGGGATGCGGTCCGTGATGTCGTCATCGGGATGTCAGATGGCCTGACGGTTCCGTTTGCGCTGGCGGCCGGCATCTCAGGCGCCATCGCGAGCCCCCATCTGGTGGTCGCGGCCGGCCTGGCCGAGGTGGCTGCCGGGTCGATAGCGATGGGGCTCGGCGGATTCCTCGCCGCCCGCGGCGAGTCGGACCACTATCGCCGCGAGCGCCAGCGCGAAGAGGACGAGATCGTCAACAAGCGCGATTTCGAGGAGCGGGAGGTCCTGGAGATCCTCACCAGGCACGGGCTGACAATGGACGAGTCCCAGGCGGTACTGGCAGGGCTCGAGCGGCGGCAGGAGGGGTGGGTCGACTTCATGATGCGGTTCGAGGCGCCGATCGCGATGCCCATGGCGAGCGCGTAGTCGGTGGCCTTCCGCTTCGCGCCTCCCTGTTTCTCAGTAATTGGCATTGGCGTCTCCTTGTGTCAGGTCGTCGCTGGTTGGTTGGTGCAGAACAAGGGTTGCCTCCAGCTCTAGACGATGACAGAGGACAACGTCCGGACCTCACTGGGTCTTTTGGCGAGGGCAGGCCTGGTCGTTCGGTGACCCCTCGCTGATGCTGGCGGTCGCTTAACCGACCGGCCGCCCTCACTGAGCAGCCCTTTCGGCCATTAGCTCGCGGAAGATCACATTCGCCAGGTGGCGCTTGAGGCAACGAATCGCCTCTCGCCAAGTCTTGCCATCTGCGCGGAGCCGCTGCACATAAGCGTGACCTCGGGGATCAATCTGCGCCTGGACCAGCGCGATCGTGTGGATCGCCCGGTTCAGCCGTCGATTCCCGCCGCGGTTGAGTCGGTGCCGCCGAACGCTCCCAGACGAGGCCGGAACCGGAGCGGTACCCGTCGCGGATGCGAAATGGTTCTTGGAGACAAATCGGCGCACGTCGCCTACCTCGCCCAGGATTCGGGCGGCGCCAAGCGCGCTGATTCCGGTAATCGCCGTGAGGTTCGTACCGCTCGCCTTAATCATTCGAGTGATCTCCTGCTTTAACTCGGCAGTCTCGACATCGAGCCGGCGCAGGGCCTGGAGCCGGCGCCTGGCCAGCCCGGCCCGGATAGCCGAGTTGTCCGCCAGAATGAGCTCAGCCCTGGCCAGGTAGCGCTTGCTAACCAGGTTCTTGATCTCGACCTGATAACCGGGGCAGAGCGCGACCAGATCGGCATGCAGGCGATTGGCGCAGCGGGTCCTCTCCCCCACCAGCTGCTCCCGGTAGTCGACCAGCTCCCGCATCTCGCGGCTCCTGCCGATGCTGGACGGCTCCGGAAGGTCAGTCTCGCGGATGCCCACCCGAGCAATCGCGAGGGCGTCGCCAGGGTCGGACTTGCCCCGGGCCCGCAGCCGGCGACGCTCTCGGGCGGTGAGGCCAGGTGGAACCTCAACCACCCTCTGCCGGTGAGCTGCAAGATAGAGGGCAAGAGCGCGGCCGAATCCGCCCGAGCCCTCGATCGCAAAGACGGGGTCACCACCCAGCTGGCGCGCCCAGTCAAGGAGAGCGCCGTGTCCGGACCTTGAGTTCGGGAACTCCTTCGCAGCCTGCTGGCGACCAATCTCGTCGACGCCGCAGATCGCAAGCGTTTCCTTATGACTGTCGATACCGAAGACCATGACCGCCTCCTCATTGGATTGACGAAAAGAGGCCAGGCGAGCGCAACCAACGGTCGGGTTTGAACCAGACTCCTATTCAGCGACAGCGCCCGGCCGGATCGCCCGGGCGTTAGGCAATCAACGGTTGGGCCACGGCCACGGCGCCGGGCATGGGGTTATTGCAGCCAGCTTCCCGAGCCGGCTCAAACCTAATGCCGCCCGAGAGTGAGGGCTGCGCCCCCTGATCAGCCGGCAGCCAGCGGTGAGGCCACGGCAGAGCGCCGGGCAGGGTTAATGGGAGCCAGGCTGGGAGGGCGAAGAGGAACCGCTTCGGATAGGAGTCCAACGGTTTATCGATTTTTTCCAGCACCTTGACACCTCCTTGAGTCTCCCCTGAGGCCCGCCGAACGGGGCCTCAGAAAAGGCGAAACCGGCCCGTATCGGCCGGTTTCTGAACTCAAGTTACCTCTCGAGGTGGCTTTGAGAAAGCGCCCCCGAGGGTATTTGGTGCCGAGAGGGGGAGTCGAACCCCCACGGGATTTCTCCCAACGGTTTTTGAGACCGTCGCGTCTGCCGATTCCGCCATCTCGGCGCGGGCTCCGACAATAACATCCGGTCGAGCCTCGACTTTCGCCTCGAGTGCCACCGCCAGGAGGTCCGGCTGGACCCCAGGCGGGGCCGGCTACATCGGGCCGACGACGACCGTTCCGCCCAGGCCCCCGGCCAGCTCGTCCATCAGCTGGGTGGCCCGCACCGGCCGCCGCAGGGGGTCGCGGTCCATGGCGGCGGCCAGCGAACGGGCAAAGGCTTCGGGAACGCCGTTGGCGATCGGCGGGGGCTCGGTGAGGCGGCGGGTGGCGACCTCGATCCAGCTCTTGCCCAGGAAGGGCTTCTGGCCCGTGACGCACTCATAGATGACAGCCGCGAAGGAGTAGATATCCGCGCGGCCGTCAAGGGCCGCGTCGCTCATCTGTTCCGGTGCGATGTAGTCCGGGGTGCCCAGGAACGAATCCGGGTCGGTCGCCAGGGTGAACCCGGCCAGGCAGGCCAGGCCGAAGTCCGTCATCAGGGTCCGACCGTCGTCCGCCAGGAGGATGTTGCCCGGCTTGACGTCGCGGTGGATCACACCGCGGATATGGGCGTGGTCGAGGCCGGCCGCCGCCGGCCACAGCAGCTCGAGCACGCGCTTGGGGTGCAGGCGGCCGGTGTTCTCGAGCACATCCTCGAGGGTCTGGCCCTGCACGAGCTCCAGCACCATGTAGGGCACACCCTGCTCGAAGGCGAAGTCGTACAGGCGCACGACGCCAGGGTGGTCCAGGGTGGCGATCGCCCGAGCCTCCACCTGGAAGCGCATGCCGAAGTTCTGCTCCTGGGCGACATCAGGCCGGATCGTCTTGATCGCCGCCTTCCGGCCGAGAAGGCGATGCTCCGCAAGGAAGACGAGTCCCATGCCTCCCTCGCCGAGCGCCCTGAGGACGTGGTAGCCGCCGACCTCGCGTCCTACCCACCCGGTCCGGGGATCGACCCCGATAACCATGCGGTAATTCCAACGGCGGCTCTGGGCGCGACTTGCGCGATGACGCCCAACTGTCGGGGCTGGCTGCCCTCGGATGAGTGGGCAGGGACGGATAATTGATCGTCGGTCCGAAATACCAACGGAATTAACAATTATTTATTGAATCTTAGCCGTTCCTGAACATGCCAAGAACGAGAATCGCGCTGCACCCGATGTACTCGGGGGTAATAAGGGAGGGCAATTGACTCATATGACTTGGACAAACACCCGAAAAGTCTTGGCCGCGCTCGGAGTCCTGAGCACGCTGGCCGTGGTCAGCGGCGCCGACTTCCTCGACAGCTTCGCCTACTGGGTGTCCTGGTAACGAACCAGCAAATCTAGCGCCTTAACCTCTTCAGGCCCCTGGAGAGTGGCGATCGCCGGATAGGATGCCGCATCCTGTCCGGCGATTTTGTTTGTGTCAGACCCGCCAACCTGGCTGCTGGAGTCCGGAGAGGTGCGGTCTCGCCAACCGACCCCTTCGCGCCAGAACCTGGACTGGTGTCGGCGAGAGGACTCGAACCTCCACGCCCTTTCGGGCACCAGATCCTAAATCTGGCGCGTCTGCCGTTCCGCCACGCCGACAGTTGGCCCAGCCGAATGAACCTACCGCAAAACCAAGGGGATGCCTCGTCGGGAGCATCCCTTTCCCAACCAATCCTGGTCAAGCAACTTCGGCCGTAATCCCCGACCGCTCGGCCCACGCCGGCCCGACCGGGAGCATTATTCGGAGCTGATGGCTGGCCCGGATCCCCGCGTGGACCTCTTCGAGGCGACCGAGCTGGGCAACACCACCTACCTCGTATCCGACCCTGACTCCGGTGAGGCGGTCGCCATCGATCCTCTGCGCGACGTCGACCAGTACCTGGCGAGCGCCGAGCGACTCGGCGTGCGCATCACCCACAGCCTGGAGACCCACGTCCACAACGACTTCGTCTCCGGCTCCCGGGAGCTCCAGGCTGAGACCGGCAGCATGATCGCGAGCGCCGCCGGCGCCGGACTCGAGTATGCCCACCGCCCCCTGGAGCACGGCGACGAACTGGCGGTCGGGCGGTTCCGAATCTGGGTTCGGCACACTCCCGGCCACACGCCGCAGCACCTCAGCTACACGCTGCACGGCCCGGACGGCGACGTGCTTGCGCTCTTCTCGGGTGGCGCCCTGATGGTGGGCGCGATCGCCCGCACCGACCTGTTCGGTCCGCACCTGGCCACCCACCTGGCCCTGGAGGCCTTCAAGACCGTCCACGTGCGGCTGCGCGACCTGCCCGACACGGCCGCGCTCTACCCCACCCACGGCGGCGGCTCCTTCTGCGGCGCTTCCACGTCCGGGCAGAGGACGAGCACGATGGGCCATGAGAGGCTGACCAACCCCTTTCTGCTCACGACCGAGCAGATGCCGTTCATCGCCCGCGCTCTGCACCAGGGCCCCTACCCCGACTACTACCGCCTGATGTCGCCGCTGAACCGGCTGGGCGCGCCCGTCCTCGGCCGCCACTGGCCGGGGCTGAAGAAGCTGACGGCCGACCAGACCGAGCAGCACCGGGAGCTGGGAGCGGCGATCGTGGACCTGCGCGGGGGGCGCGAGTACGACCGCGGGCACATCCCGGGCAGCTTCAACATCGGCTTCGAGGGTCCGTTCAGCGCGTGGGTGGGCTGGGTGGTGCCCCGCGAGCGGCCGATCGTCCTGGCCGGGGGCAGCGACGCCGAGCACGCAGAGGCCGCCAAGCAGCTGCGCCGCATCGGCATCGACAACGTGATCGGCGCCCTGGATGGTGGAATGGACGCCTGGGCCGCCAGCGGCCGGGAGCTGACCACCTTCGAGACCGCCGACGTGGAGGACCTGGCGAGGTGGGTGCTCAGCGCGGAGCCCATGACGGTGGTCGACGCGCGCGACGAGAACGAGTGGGTCCACGGCCACGTCCCTGGCGCCGTGCGGATGCCCGTCTCCGCGATCTCCCACCACGCCCACGAGCTACCGCGCGAGGCGCCGGTGGCCGTGCACTGCGGGGTCGGCTACCGAGCCGCGATCGCGGCCAGCCTCCTCGAGCAGGCCGGGCTGCGCCGCATCGTGCACGTGATCGGTCCCTACTCGGACTGGGACCGCCTGCACCTGGCCGCCACGATTCCGGGCTAGGGAGTCGCCCGCTCGATCTCCACGCGCGTGCCGTAGAAGTCGCCGCCGCCGCCGAGATCGCTCAGCCCATCCGAGGTCAGCGCGTTGGCACCCCGGCCCCAGCGGCCGTGCGGGATGGAGACCACCCCCGCCCGCACCCCGCCCCCCACACGGGCCGGGACCACGAGCTCTCCGCGGTCGTTGAACACGCGAACGCGATCGCCGTCGCTGATGCCGCGTGCGGCCGCGTCGACCGGATCGAGGTCCACGGCCATCTCGCCCTCGGCGCGGGCGTGGCGGGGCAGGTTGGAGTAGGAGGAGTTGAGGAAGTGGAGGTGGCCCTTGGCGCTCACCATGATGAGCGGGTGCCGGTCAGGTGCCGGCGGCACGTAGGCAGGCAGGGGGTCGAGGCCGCGCTCCGCGAGCGACTCCGAGTACAGCTCGCAACGTCCGGAGCGGGTCGGGAAGCCGCCCTCGGCGAAGGGCAGCCGCACGGCCGGCAGCTGGAGGCGGGCCCAGCCGTCCTCCAGCAACCGCTCGTACGTGATGCCGGACAGGTAGGGATGCTCGCTGGTGAGGATGGCGCGGATCATGTCCTCGTCGCTCTCGCCAAACATGGGGTCTTCGTAGCCCATGGCCGCGGCCAGGCGCCGGAAGAGGTCGGTGTTGCAAAGGGACTCGCCCAACGGCGCGATCGCCGGCCGGTTGAGCACCAGGTACTCGTGACCCCAGGGGAAGAGCAGGTCCGACTGCTCGATGAAGCTGGCCGCCGGCAGCACGTAGTCGGCGTGGCGGGCCGAGTCTGTCAGGAAGAGGTCGTGCACGACCGTGAACAGGTCTTCGCGTCGCAGGCCCTCCAGCACCAGGTTCTGGTTGGGTGCGATCACGGCGGGGTTGGAGTTGTACACGAACAGAGCCTTGACGGGCGGTGCGAGCTCGGGATCGGTCAGGGCCCGGCCCAGCTGGATCATCGAGATGACGCGCGTCTTGGGCGACCGCGAGCCGGCCGCCCGGACGTTCAACGCCTCGGAGAAAAGCGAACGTGTCCAGTGCAAGAGGCCGCCCCCGCGCTCCCGCCAGGCGCCGACCAGCGCCGGCAGGCAGGCGATGTTGCGGAATGACATGCCACCCGAGGCGTGCTTCTCGGGGCCGACCAGGGTCCTGATGCAGGCCGGGCGGGAAGTCGCATACTCGCGGGCCAGCCGCTCCACGTCGGCCGCCGGCAGCCCGCAGATCTCCCCCACCCGCTCCGGCGGGTACTCCGTGAGGCGCTCGCGAAGGCGATCGAAGCCCACTGTGTAGGCGTCCAGGTAGGCCTGGTCGTGCAGGCCGTCGCGAACGATCACGTGCATCATCCCCAGCGCCAGCGCGGCGTCGGTGCCCGGCAGCGGTTGCAGGTGCCAGTCGGCCTCCTCGGCCGTGCGGGTGCGCAGCGGGTCGATGACAACGAGCCGGGCGCCGCGCTCGCGTGCCCGGCGCACGAACGGCCAGAGGTGGAGGTTGGTGACCAGGGTGTTGCTGCCCCACACCAGGATGAAGCGCGCGTGTTCGACGTCCTCCGGCAGCAGCCCCGTCGGCGTGCCCAGCGTCGCCTCCACGCCGGCGTTGGCGGTGTCGCCGCAGATGGTGCGGCCCAGCCGGCTGGCGCCCATCTGGTTGAAGAAGCGGCGATCCATGCCGGCGTACTGGATCAGGCCCATGTTGCCGGCGTAGCTGAAGGGCAGGACGGCCTCCGCGCCGTACTCGGCGATGATCGCCTGAAGGCGGCCGGCGATCTCCGCCAGGGCCTCATCCCAGGACACCCGCTCGAACCGGCCCTCGCCCTTCGCCCCCGACCGGCGCAGCGGGTGCAGCAAGCGATCGGGGCTGTAGACCCGGTCCAGGTAGTTGTTGACCTTGGCGCAGAGGGCGCCGTGGGTGATGGGGTGGCTGAGGTCGCCGGCGAGCTTCACCGCCCTCCCGGCCTCGACGGTCACATGCCAGGCGCAGGTGTCCGGGCAGTCGTGGGCGCAACCGCCCTTGATAACAGCCGTCACTAATAGGACTTTGGCAGGTCCAGCACGTGCTGGGCGAGGTAGTTCAACACCATCTCCTGCGAGATCGGTGCGATCTTGACCAGGCGCACCTCGCGCCAGAGCCGCTCGACGTGGAACTCCCTGGCGTAGCCGAATCCGCCGTGCGTCTGGAGCGCGGTGTCGCAGGCGTCGAAGCCGGCGTCGGCGGCCAGCAGCTTGGCGGCGTTGGCCTCCCGCCCGCATGGCTCGCCGCGGTCGTAGAGCCAGGCCGCCTTGAGCGCCAGCAGCTCGGCCGCCTCCAGCCGGGCCCAGGCCGACGCCAGCGGATGGGCGATCGCCTGGTTCTGGCCGATCGGGCGCCCGAAGACGACCCGCTGGCGGGCATAGTCGGCGCCCAGCTTGAGCGCCGCTCGGCCGATCCCGGCTGCTTCCATGGCGATCACGATCCGCTCCGGGTTCAGGCCGTCGAGCAGATGCTGGAAGCCGCGGCCGACCTCCCCCACCACCTGCTCTGGCGAAGCTTCCAGCCCGCGTATGAACACCTCGTTGGAGTCGACGGCCGCCCGCCCCAGCTTGTCGATTCGGCGGACCTCGCAGGCGTCCCGGTCGAGGTCGGCCAGGAACAGCGTCAGGCCGTCGAATGGCCGCTCCTCGCTGCGGGGCGCCGTGCGCGCTAGCAGCAGGATCTTCTCGGCGTTCTGGGCGTTGGTCGTCCACACCTTCTGGCCGTTGATCACCCAGCGCCCGCCTTCCAGCTCGGCCCGGGTCTCGATCCGCGAGGTGTCGGAGCCGGCGTTGGGCTCGGTCACGCCAAATGCGCACAGCAGCTCACCGCGCGCGACCCGCGGCAGGATCTCGGCCTTCATGGCGGCCGAGCCATGCCGGATCACGGGGGAGAGCGGGAACGTGGAGAAGTGGATGGCCGAGGCGCCGGAGAGGCCCGCTCCCGACTCGCACACTGCGTGCAGCAGGATCGCAGCCTCCGAGACCCCCAGGCCGGCCCCGCCGTGCTCTTCGGGGATGATCATGCCCAGCCAGCCCCGGTCGGCGAAGGCTCGCACGAACTCCCACGGGTATTCGCCGCTGCGGTCGTGCTCCAGCCAGTAGCCGTATCCGAACTGGCCCGCTAGCGCCAGCACCTCGTGGCGCAGCGAACGCTGAAGCTCGCTCGGCGTGAAGTCCACCTCGGGCGGAGTGTAGCCTCCCCTCGTGGACGGCCCCCTGCGCGGTATCCGGGTGCTCGACCTGACGCGGGTGCTGGCGGGGCCCTTCGCTACGATGCTGCTGGCGGACCTGGGCGCCGAGGTCGTCAAGGTCGAGCGGCCGGGCGAAGGCGACGAGACCCGGCACCTGCCGCCGATGCAGGACGGCGAGAGCCACTACTTCCTCTCCATAAACCGCAACAAGCGCAGCTTGGCCGCCGACCTCAAGGCGCCCCAGGGGCGGCAGATCGCGCTTGACCTGGCTCGCATCTCGGACGTGGTGATCGAGAACTTCCGGCCCGGCGTGGCAGCCCGGCTGGGCCTGGACCTGCCGGCGATCAAGGAAGTCAACCCGCAAGTCGTGTACTGCTCCATCTCGGCCTTCGGCCAGACCGGCCCCTACTCGGGCCGGAGCGCCTTCGACGTCGCCATGCAGGCGATGGGCTGCGCCATGAGCGTGACCGGCGAGCCGGGCGGCGTTCCGATGCGCATGGGGCTGCCGATGGCCGACCTGGGCAGCGGGCTCTTCGCCGCCATCGGCGTGCTCGCCGCGCTGGTCGAGAAGGTGCGCGACGGCCGCGGTCAGATGGTCGACGTGAGCATGTTCGACGCGATGGCGGGGCTGCTGACGCAGTACGCCGGCCGCTACTTCATGACTGGCGAGAGCGCCGGTCCGGTGGGCAGCGGCCACCCGTCGGTGTCGCCCTACGGGGCGTACCACGCCAGCGACGGCTACATCGTGATCGCCAACCTCGGGGAGAGCTTCTGGCCCAAGATCTGCCAGGCAGTCGGCCGGCCCGAGCTGGCGGCGGACGAGCGCTTCGACAGCAACCAGAAACGCGTCGACCGGCGCCTCGAGGTGGACGAGCTCATGAACGCCGAGACGCGCAAGCGCCCGATCGCGGAGTGGGAGTCGATCTTCGAGACCCACGACGTGCCGCACGCCCCGGTCCTGAAGGTCGGAGAGGTGCTGGAGCATGAGCAGGCCAAGGCCCGCGGCATGGTGACGGAGGTTGAGCACTCGAAGTTGGGGCCGATCCGGATTACCGGCCGGTCCATCCACTACCCGGCCTACGGCGGCTCTCACTTCACCGCCCCACCCGTCCTTGGCGAGCACACGGACGAGGTGCTCCGCGACGTGCTGGGCTACGACGAGGCCCGGATCGCCGACCTGCGGCGGGCCGGCGTGATCGCCTAGTCTGTCGGGTCCCCGAGTGGTCGCGACGCTCCGCATGTCATCTCCTCCTCCCCCCGCAGGCGGAGGGAGGGGTCCTGCTGTCCCGGCATCACCGGGACTCGACTGCCTAGTCTTCGGCCTTCCTGCGAAGCGACCACATCTGGACGGCCTTCTCAGCCTCCAGGGCCAGCGGCCAGGAAGTCGCCGGCGGCCCCAGCTCGAGTCGGAGCGAGCGAACCGCGGCCCGCGCCAGTTCCGGGTCGCCGGCCACCCCGCGGGCCAGCTCGAGCGCGCGCGGCTCCACCTCGGCCTCGGGCAGCGCCTCCCAGGCCAGGCCCAGCTCGGCCGCCCGGCGGCCCGACACCTCCTGGCCGAAGAGGGCCATGGCGGCGGTCGCCTCCCGGCCGGCCAAGCGGCCCAGCAGGGTGAAGTGGCCGCCGCCCGGATGGAGCCCGATGTGCAGGAACCGCGTGATGATCCGGGCCTCTTCGGCCACGATCCGCAGGTCGGTTGCCAGCATCAGGTTCACGCCAGCGCCCACGGCGTGCCCGCGCACGGCGGCGATCGTGGGTGGCAGCAGCTCGCCGACCCTGACGAAGGCCTGGTAGGTGAGACCGAGACCTCGGAAGTTCTCGGGCGCCGCCGGGTCCCGGCTCGCGTCCGCCAGCAGCGAGCGATCGGCGCCGGCGCAGAACGACTCGCCCAGCGCGCGCACGACGACTGCGCCCACCTCGGGATCCAGGTCGATCTCATCGCAGATGCGGAGGAGCTCCACCACCATCGGCGGCCGGAAGGCGTTGCGCCGCTGGGGCGCCGCCAGCGTCACGATCCCGACGTTTCCGTCGCGCTCGTAGTTGACCTCGGTCATCTCCGAGCCAATTCTGGCCCCTAGGCTGTTGGCATGGATCTGACTGGCAAGAACGCGATCATCACGGGGGCGGGCAGCGGCATCGGCTACGCGATCGCCGAGCGATTCTCGGAGGCGGGCGCCGGCGTCTGCATCAACTACTACCGGCAGTACGCGCAGGAGGCCCATGACCTGGCCGCCCGGTTGAGCGGCAAGGCCAGGTCGATCGCCTACGAGGCGGACATCTCGAAGCCGGCCCAGGTGAAGGCGATGGCGGAGGCCGTCCGCGACCAGCTGGGCAGCCTTGACGTGCTGGTCAACAACGCGGGGGTCGAGAGGTCGGCGCCGCTCCTGGACATCGACGAGGCCACCTGGGACTTCATGGTCTCGATCGACCTGAAGGGCGTCTTCCTGTGTACGCAGGCCGCCGGCCGCGTCATGCGCGACCAGGGCCGGGGCGGCTCAATCGTGAACATCTCGTCCGTCCACGAGGACGTCCCCTTCCCCGGCTTCGCGCCTTACTGCGCGGCCAAGGGCGGGGTCCGCATGTTCATGCGCAACGCCGCGGTCGAGCTGGCGCCGTTGAGGATCCGGGTCAACAACGTGGCGCCGGGCGCCATCGAGACGCCGATCAACGCGGCCACACTCAAGGACCCCGAGAAGGTGGCGACGCTGGGCCGCATCATCCCCGCCGGTCGGATGGGCAAGCCGGCGGAAGTCGCCGAGGTGGCGCTCTTCCTGGCCTCGGACGCCGCAGCCTACGTGACGGGGTCCACGTACTACGTGGACGGCGGCATGGTCCGCTACGCGCAGCCCCTCTAGCAGATCGTCGAAAACACCCTGCTAGCTGAGGAAGCGCCTCAGGGCTTCAGCGGTCTCGGGATGACAGGCGATGCTGTAGTGGTTGGCGTCGATCTCAACGTGCTCGACTCTCGGGACGGCCGCCAGGAACTCGTCGCGGATCTCCGGCCGCACCACGTCGCCGCCGGTGCCCGCCAGCATGGGACGTCCGGCCCGTATCAGCAGGACGGGCATCGTCAGGGCCGGCCAGAGCATCCTGGCGTCCCGCCGGTCGCCGTAGTCGAAGTCCTCCATGACCGCTGCCTTGCGGCTGCGCGAGCTGACGCCTCCCGGCACCTCTTGCAGCTCGTAGGCGAAGTAGCGGTCCCAGTACTCGCTCCACGGCGTGACCGTGCCGATCCCCTTCACCAGCCCCAGGTAGGCGGCCAGCGAGGGGTGGACGGTGTCCAGCCGGTCCACCGACAGCTGAACCAACCGATTGACCACCTCGTCCACGGGACCCGCCGCGTCGATCAGCGCCACCCGGTCGAGCCGATCGCCCGCCTGGCGTGCCACCTCCAACGACACGAAGGCCCCCATCGACCAGCCCACGACATTGAAGCGTTTGGCGCCCAGCAGGTCGGCGGCCGCCACCACGTCGCGAGCGTGCGACTCCCAGCCATAGCTGCCGGGCGGCGTGACCTCGCTCAGGCCGCGACCGCGCAGGTCGAGGGACACGAACCGGCGCCCCGGTGCGGCCACGGCGGCCGCGATCACGTCGAACGCGCGCAGGTTGGCCGACAGGCCGGGGATACCGAAAGTGACGAAGCCTTCGGGGTCGCCCCAGCTCTCGGCCTGCAGCGGCCCCAGCCGCATGACCTGGCCCCCCATCGCGTCAGAGATTAACCGAGGCCCCAGACCTGGCGGGCGCGCTCGCCCAGGCCCTGGACCACGGCCGTGAACGCGTCGCGCTCTTCCAGCCGCTCCGCGCCGAAGAGTTCGGCCAGGTCGGATCGAAAGCGCGGGATCTGCGACGAGCCCCCTGTGATCAGCACCCGATCCACGTCCGCCGGCCCAACGCCGGCGCGGTCGAGGCCCTGCAGGATCACGTTTCGGACCAGGTCCAGCTCGGGCCGGATGAGCGTCTCGAACGAGCCTCGGTTGAGGACCAGGTCCAGCCCCACCGCGGGGAAGGCGAGGCGAGCCGTCTCCTGCCGGGAGAGGGCGATCTTGGCAGCCTCGATCGCCTTGTAGAAGTCGTACGCGTGGCCTTCGAACAGGATCGTCCGGGCCACCTCGGCGGCCTCCCCGCCCAGCCGGTGGAGAAGCTCGGGGATACCGGGGTCTGCCATCAGCAGCCGAACCGAGCTGGACGTGCGCATCTCGTTGAACAGCCAGTTGGGAAGGCGCTCCAGGTCCAGTGCTGGGCCGATCAGGCTCTCGAACAGGACGCCGTCCAGGATCTCCCCGCCCACCGCCACGCCAGCGGTGCCCGTTACGTCCGCCGAGCCGGAGCGGGAGTCCATGACCGCCACGTCGAAGGTGCCGGCGCCGAAGTCGACGGCCAGCTCGACGCCGCGGTGAAAGCGCTCGCCGACAACGGCGGCAGTCGGCTCGGCCAGGAACTCCACCGCTTCGAACCCGGCCAGCCGGGCTGCCTGGCCCAGCCGCTCGAAGGCGGCGGCGTCCGACGCCGCCGGCTCGCTGGAGTCCCGCCCGGCGAAGACGACCGGGTGACCCAGCACCACCCGTCGGACGTCGGCGCCCGAGGCCCGGTCGGCGGCCTGCTTGAGCTCGCGGAGCACGATCGCGACCAGCTCGGACACGGAGAAGTCGGTGGCCCAGGAGTTGGTGCCCGCGAAGCCAAGCTTCGCCAGCTCGTGCTTGACGCCCGCCAGCAGCCGGGCGTCGTTGCAGCCGCCCCCCTTGCGGTACTGGCGGCAGTCGGTGTCCCAGCCGTAGGGCGCCAGCGGGCACTTCCAGCAGTCGGTCCGCTCGCTGCCCGTCTTGAGGAAGGTCCGGATGCCCTCCTCGCCCGCGTGGCGGCGGCCGGCGCGGTGCAGGTACACGTAGGAGGGCAGCATCAGCGCCACCTGGTCGACCCGGACCCGGGCCACCTCGACCCGGTCGGGGTAGGCGATGGCGACCGCGCTGTTGCTGGTCCCGAAGTCGATCCCATAGCCCAACGGGCTGTGCATCAAGCTGAAGGCCCTCGCGGCCGCGGCGACGCACTCAGCCACATCGCTTGCACCGAACTAATGCCCTGACGGGGCTGAACCCCCGAGGCCCGACCCGGGGCTAGGTGGATGCGCGCCGGCCGAGTGCCAGTAGGGCGGTGGTTTCGAGGCCGCCAGTCGGGCGCGAGAGGTCCTGCACAGCCTCGACGAAGCCATCGCGGGCCCGGGCGATGGCCGGAGCCGGCAGTGCCGCGAGCAGCGGCTGGAGGGGCGGGGACCAGTCGGGCACGGTCGTGAAGAAGTGCGCCGGGTCATCCATCGCCCACGTGTGGGTCACCTCGTGGACCTGGAGGTCGACCAGACCCGCGTTTTCGCAAGCGGCCGTGAGGGCCCTCGCTCCCCGAGGCGCATGGAGACCGGGACATCAGACCGGTCAGGTGGGGTAGGCGCCAGGGGTGCCAAGGCCCTGAACACGACCTCGAAGAGGGGAAAGCGGGCGCGGTCCCACGCACCCACGAGCACGCGCCCGCCAGGCCGCGTCACTCGGGTGAGCTCGCGCATGCCCGCATCAAGGTCCGGGAAAAAGATCAGCCCGAACATGGAAGCGGCAGCATCGAAGTAGGCATCCGGTAGGTCCAGCGCTTGACCGTCCATCACGTCGACCCGAGCGCTGAGGCCGCCGGACTGCATGCGCTCGCGGAGTAGCGCAACCATTCCCGGTGCGAAGTCCACGGCTGTTACATCGGCTCCCAGGCGGGTGGCCGGAAGCGCCAGTGCACCGGTGCCCGCGCAGACATCGAGGAATCGGTCGGCCTGCTTCAGGTCGAGAAGCTGTAGCGCGTCGGCCGCGTACATGTCGGTGAAGGGGGCAAAGGCGGACTCGTACCCCGCGGCTCCCGCGCTCCAGCCCTGCGGCTGCTGGTCATGGGTCAGCTCATTCACAGTCGCCATGATGACAGCGTCCCAAACGCACAGCGGATCACGTCAGCTCGCTCGAAGACCGTTGCGAAGGCCCAAAAATGGAGCCACACGCTAGCTTGCTCGAAGCAGGGAACAAGGCAAGTGGAGCGCAGGGGGGAGCCGCCAGCGGCGGCGGGGGGAGGTCCCCCCACGCTTAAACGAGACGGGCTTCGAACCCGCTACCTCAACCTTGGCAAGGTTGCGCTCTACCGAGTGAGCTACTCCCGCGTCCCGAGGGCCCATCTTACTCAAAACCGCCTCGGCGGCCACTTTGGAGCGGGTGACGGGAATCGAACCCGTGTAAACAGCTTGGAAGGCTGCCGCACTGCCATTGTGCTACACCCGCGAGTGGCCTTCGGTCTGGAGTGGATGGTGGCCCGTGCGGGCTTCGAACCCGCGATCTCCGGCTTGAAAGGCCGGCGTCCTAGTCCACTAGACGAACGGGCCTTGTGGGCTGTCAGAGACATGCTAAGAGGTCGGCCGCCGATCCCGCCGGCAGGTCCGTCAGTCGAGCACCACGGCCATCTGGCCGTAGACGGCGTATGCCGTCTCGAAGGTCGGCTTCGCAATCCAGCCCTGCCCGTTCCAGGGGTCGTTGATCAGCACGGCATCCGGCCTCACGCCGATCACCGCGACCGCGTGCTCGACCGGGCCGGCATAGGGGACGCCGCGGCCGTCGAAAGCCACATAGTCCTGACGCTTGCCCGGCTCCCACCGGTAGGTGACCCAGGCCACCGCCGGGTGGCCGTTGAGCACCGCGCCGTAGAGGGTGGCAGGGGTCAGGTTCTCGCCTGCCTGCAGCACGTGCCCGCCTAGGCGCCCAGCCGCGGCCTGGATCGTCGGGTAGTACGTGCCGTAACCCGTGAGGGCGACCTCGCTGCCGCTTGGATCCCCGACGAATGCCGTATAGGGATCGCCCCACTGGAAACCCGTCGAGGTCAGGACCGGACCCCGGGTTTCGTAGCCGATGAGGTCCATGATCTGCTTGTCGGTGCTCTCGATCCCCTCCTTGGCGAGGATCATGCGTAGAGCGGCTGACTCGCAGCTGAGCTCGAACGCCTGATGGTACCAGGGCACGTCGATGACCCGGGTGGCCCGAGCGGGATCCGCGGCCGGCGGCCCCGCGGCGGGCGTCGCCGCGGTCTTCGGGGTTTGGGAGGGCTTGGGCTGGAACGCCACCGCAACCGAGGAGGTGTCCAGGGCGCCCTTGTGCAGAGTGTCGTCCACGACGAGTTGCCCGTTCTCCTTCCTGACCAGGAGGTCGACGTGAATCCGGCCGTTGTAGAGCGCCACATCGACCAGCCCGCCCACCGCAACGGGCCGGACCGCGATCGTTCGCGTCGTGGACGGGTTCTGAGCCGAGATGAACCTGGTCTGGCTGGCGTCCAATCGCTGGCGGTAGGTCGTGCTGACCGGGCAAGCGCTGTAGTCGTTGTGGCCGGGGTTGTCGCGGCCGTTCTCCGGCAGGTTCACGCACTCGACGTAATAGCGGTAGTTGCTGAGGTAGGGAAAGACCTTCTCGCCCACCGCCTGCAGTGCCGCGACAGAGGGAATGTCGGCGGCGTTCGACGGTTGGTAAGAGCCCGGACTGTGGCCTCCGGGAGCGCACGCCGACAGCAGGGAGACATGACGAGGAGCGACGACAGCCTCGAAGCCTTCATCCGAGTCTTGTGAGAGTACCGCGGCCCGTCCAACTCCAAACGGGCACTGGTGGGCGGCGACGGGATCGAACCGCCGACCTCTAGCATGTCAAGCTAGCGCTCTCCCATCTGAGCTAGCCGCCCCCGCGCCGGCCGGTTGCTTATTCTAGCTTCGTGCCTCTGGTGATCGGCCGGCCCTTGAGGCGGCTGGAAGACCCGCCCCTGATCACCGGGCAGGGCCACTACGCAGGCGACATAAAGCTCGACGGCCTCCTCCACATGGCCCTCGTGCGCTCGACCCTCGCCCACGCGCATGTCAGTTCGATCGACCTCGGACAGGCTCGCGCGATGGCCGGGGTGGTGGCGATCTGGACCGCGGCCGACCTGCCCGAGCAAACCCGCTTCCTGACCGACTGGCTGCCTCCCGACATGAAGGATCGGCCCCGCCCGGTGCTGGTCGCAGGCGAGGTCAACAGCGTCGGCGACGCGATCGTCGCCGTGGTCGCCGAGACCCCCTACCAGGCTGAAGACGCCGCTGCAGCGATATTCGTCGACCTCGAGCCGCTGCCCGCCGCGGGCACGCTGGAGGCCGCCCTGGCCGACGGGGCCCCGCGTGTCCACGAGGGGATGGAGTCGAACATCGGCCGCTCCAAGACATTCGAGTACGGCGATGCCGACGCCGCCTTCAGCGGCGATTCCGTGATCGCCCGGGCCACGCTCACCACCGCCCGCATCTGTGGCGCGGCGATGGAGCCCCGGGTCGTGACAGCCCGCCGCGAAGACGACCGGCTGACAGTCTGGGCCTCGACCCAGGGCGTCTTCACCGTGCGCGACCAGGTCGCCGAGCGGCTGGGCCTGGAGAAGGAGCAGGTGCGCGTGATCGCCGAGGACGTCGGCGGGGGCTTCGGCCCCAAGGGCACCGTGTACCCGGAGGAGGTGCTGGCGGCCCACGCCGCCTGGACCCTGCACCGCCCGGTGCGCTGGACCGCCAGCCGGAGCGAGGACACCGCGACCACGGTGATGGGGCACGGCAGCCGCTTCGAGATGGAGATCGCGGCCGGCCCGGACGGGCGCCTGCGGGCGCTGCGGGGCCGCCTCCTGCACGACATCGGCGCCTACGGCGCGGCCGGCGCGTCCCAGCCGGACATCATCGTCCCCCACATGATGTCGGCCTATGTGCTGCCCGCCTTCAAAGTCCAGGCGGACGTGGTGCACACGAACGCCGCCCCGACCGGCTTCGTCCGCGGGGGCGGCCGCCCGCTCGGCAACTACGTCATCGAGCGGATGCTCGACCGGCTGGCGCGCGAGCTCGACATGGATCCGGCCGAGCTTCGGCGCAAGAACCTCGTGCAGCCCGGGCAGATGCCTTACGACACCGGATTCCCGCAGGGCCGCAGCACGATCGTCTACGACAGTGGTGACTACCCGCGACTGCTCGAGACGGCGCTGGAGCAAGTCCGCTACGAAGAGGTGCGCCGCCAGCAGGCGCAGCCGGACGGGCGCCTGGTCGGGGTGGGCGTGGCCTGCTGCGTCGAGTCCAGCGGGTTCGGGAGCGGCGAGCCGGCCCGGGTCCGCCTCGACAGGGACGGAACCGCCCACCTGTTCCTCGGCTCGACCCCTCAGGGCCAGGGCCACCGCACCTTCGCCGCCCAGGTGCTGGCCGACCGGCTGGGGTGGCCCCTGGAGCGGATCCGGGTCACCGCGGGCGACACCTCGGGCACGCCTTTCGCCCTGCTCACGGCCGGCAGCCGGAGCGCCATCCACGTCGGCAACGCGACCAGCGCAGTCGCCAGCTCGGCTCGCCGCCGGCTGCTGGAGCGCGCGGCCGAGCTGATCGAGGCCGACCCCGTCGATCTGGTCCTGGAGGACGGCGTGATCAGCGTGAGGGGGGCGCCCGCCAAGTCGCTGCCGGTCGCCCAGGCCATCCCGGAGGGCGGCCTGGATGTGACCGAGAAGTGGGACACGAAGCAGGGCAGCGCCTACTCCAGCGGCTGCCACGCCGCGGTCGTCGCGGTCGACCCCGAAACAGGCGGCGTGGAGATCCTCCGCTACGTGATCGTCTGCGACACCGGGCGCGTCCTGAACCCGCTGACGATGATGGGCCAGATGCACGGTGGCCTGGCCCACGGCCTGGGCTACGCCCTTTTCGAGGAGGCCATCTACCAGCCGGACGGCAACTTCGTCAGCGGCAGCTTCCTCGACTACACGATGGTCAGCGCACCGGAGATGAAAACGGACATCCGGGTGGTCTCAATGGACGGCTCCACAGACTCGAACCCGGAGGGCGTCAAGGGCGCGGGCGAGAGCGGCACCATCCCCGTCCCGGCCACGATCTCCAACGCGGTCGAGGACGCGATTCGCCGCCGCAACCCGGAAGCCATCGTCAACCGCCTGCCGGTAACGCCCGAGCGCCTGTACGACATGCTCCGGCAGCGTTGACGCCCGAAGTCGATTGGAAGCGCAACCTCGCCGCGCTCTGGTTCGCTGAACTCACCGCGATCTTCGGATTCTCGTTCGCCTTCCCCTTCCTGCCGCTGTTCCTGAAGGAGCTGGGCGTCCAGCAGCCGCAGGAACTGGCCCTCTGGACCGGGGTCTCGGGAGGGGTGGCGGGCTTCTCGCAGGCGATCATGAGCCCCCTCTGGGGGGTCCTGGCCGATCGCTACGGGCGGCGCTCAATGCTGGCCCGGGCGATGATCGGCGGCGCGCTCACGGTCGGCCTGATGGGCCTTGCCCGGGGCCCCGTCGACCTGGTGATCCTCCGCCTGCTCCAGGGCGCGACCTCGGGCACGGTCGCCGCGGCGACAGCCCTGGTCGCCACCGGGACGCCCCGGAACCGGGTCGGCTGGGCGCTCGGAGTCCTCAGCTCTTCGATCGCGGTCGGCAGCGCGCTGGGGCCCCTGGTCGGCGGGCTGGCGGCCTCAGTGTTCGGGCTGCGGGCGATCTTCGTGGGCGCCGGCGTGATGCTGGCCATCTCGGTCGTGCCCGTGCTGATCGTGGTTCGGGAGACGCCGATCGAAAAGGTGGGGACCCCTCAGGGCTCGGCCGTGGCGATCCTGCGGGCAACCGGGGCCGGCACCCTAGGCGCCGTGGCTGTGCTGATCGTCTGCCAGGGGCTGCTGCAGATCTCCTTCAGCGGCTTCCAGCCGCTGCTCGTCCTGCGCTTGCTCGGCCACCTATCGAGCGGTGTGGCGAGCGTCACCGGCCTGGCCTTCGCGGCTTCCGGCCTGGCGAGCGCCTTTGCCGCGGTGGCGTACTCGGCCTTCGTGCGCAGGCTCAGCTACGTGTCGGTGGCGGTCGCCGCGGCGGTGCTGCTGGCGCTCTCGGAGGTCGCGGTCGCGCTGGTGCCGGACGTGGGGGTGATCGTGCTGGCGACGGCCGCGGCGGGCCTGTTCTACGGCGTGCTGGGCCCCGCCCTGGCGAGCATGATCGGGCTCGAGGCGCCCGTCCAGGTCCAGGCCCGGGTCTTCGGCGTCAGCGCCAGCGCGATCGCGATCGGCTTCGGCGCGGGCCCCCTGATGGCCGGCGGGCTGGCCGCCTTCGGGAGCGTCCCCATCGCCCTGGGCGTTGCCGCAGGCTTCGCGGTCATACTGGCCGCAGTGCTCGCGTTGTGGGCGAGGGAGCCGGTCCACTGAGGCCGCTCCTGGCCCTTCCCCTCCTGGCCCTGCTGCTCGCCTGCGGCGGTTCGGACACGTCCACCTCCACCGGCGTCCCGGCGGCGACGGCGGCTCCCGCCTGCCAGAATGCCATCCGTACCTGCATGCAAGAACGAACCACGCCCCCCGACACGATCATCGACGTCAGCAAGGCTTACACGGCCACGATCCACACGGCTCGCGGCGACATCGTCCTGAAGCTCGATCCCAAGGCGGCCCCGGTGACCGTCAACAACTTCGTCTACCTGTCGCAGAACCACTACTACGACGGCCTCACGTTCCACCGCGTGGAGGCCGGCTTCGTGCTGCAGGGCGGCGACCCGCTCGGCAACGGCACTGGGGGCCCCGGCTACAAGCTGCCGAACGAGACGAACGCCGCGCCCTGGGTCAAAGGCTCGCTGGCCATGGCGTCCAGCAGTGCAGGCGTGAGCGGCTCCCAGTTCTTCATCCTGCTGGGCGACGCGCCGCACCTGGCCACGGGCGGCGTCTACAACCATTTTGGCAACGTGCTTTCCGGCCAGGACGTCGCGACGGCCATGAAGCCTGGCGACCAGATCAAGTCGATCGACATCGCGGCCCAGTGAAGCGCCTGGCGGCCGTCGGGCTGGCCCTGTTCCTGGGCGCCTGCGGCTACTCGGACCCCACTGCCGGCAACGGGCCCGCTGCGACGGTCGAGCAGACCACGCCCACCCCGGTGGCCGGCCTGGACGACTTCAGCCAGGGCGCCAACCAGACGGCTGTCAAGCTGCCCGACGGCCTGCAGTTCGTGAACCTGGTGGTCGGTACGGGGGACGTTGTGCTGAGCGGCGCCAAGATCCAGGTGCACTACACCGGCTGGCTCAGCAACGGCACCAAGTTCGACTCCAGCCGGGACAGCGGCCAGCCCTTCGACTTGCAGATCGGCGCCGGACAGGTGATCCAGGGCTGGGACGAGGGCATCCCGGGCATGAAGGTTGGCGGCAAGCGCCGTCTGACGATCCCCTCCGCGCTCGGATATGGGGCGACGCCGCCCAGCCCCTCGCCGATCCCGCCCAACGCGACGCTGGTCTTCGACGTCGAGGTCCTGCAGATCACCGCCCCTCCGCCCAGCCCGTCGCCCAGCAGCCCTAGCCCGAGCGCCTCCCCCTAGAAGGCTGATCCGCTAGAACGCGGTGACGGCGACGTAGAGGATCCCGAACAGGAAGAACCAGACCACGTCGACGAAGTGCCAGTAGAGCGTCACTGCCGCAGGCGCGATGTGGTGTTGGGCGTCGAACTGGCCTCTCAACGCTCGGCCGAGGACCAGGAGAAGCAGGACCAGCCCGCCCGCGACGTGGGCGCCGTGGAACCCGGTCATCGCGAAGAAGGCGCTGCCGAACTCGTTCAGGCCGCCGAACTTGATGTGGGCGTTGATGAACTCGTAGGCCTGGCCCGCTTCGAAGGCGGCGCCCAGGAGGATGGTGGCGATCCAGAGCCCGATGAACGAGGCCCGGCCGCCGGCCCTGCCGCGGCCGAGCATGAAGGGGATAGCGAGCACCGCCACGACCGCCCCGAAGAACGCCAGGCCGGCGTCGAAGACTGCGTGGTCGGACCCGGTCAGGGCGTAGAAGCCGGAGATCAGCTCCGGGATGATGAAGAGCACGATCAGGATTCCCGCCCCGACCAGGCCGAAGCGGCCCATCACCCCGCGCAGCCGGATCGACTCCAGGGCGAAGTGACAGGTGACGCCGGAGGACACCAGCACGAAGGTGTTTATGAAGGGCAGCGGCCAATACTGGACCGGCTGCGTGTCGGGCGGAGGCCAGCCCAGCGGATGCGAGCCGAAGAGGTAGAAATAGACCGCGAACAGGCTCCCGAAGAACATCACCTCGGAGCACAGGAAGATGTACATGCCCATCATCCCGACGTGCAGGCCGGGATACTCGGGATGGCTGATCTGCGGTTCGCGCTCTACCGTGGCGACAGCCATCAGTCAGGGTCCCCGAGAAATCCCAAGATTTCTTGGGGTGACATCAGTGGTGATCCTCCGTTTCGGGCTGGACGTGGACACCGCCCACCGACTCCGTGTACATCTTGGTGTCCTCGATCACCACCCAGCCCACGACCCCGATCAGGAAGAACAGCAGTCCGATCGCGCCGCAGACGATGCGGACCCACATGTTCCAGGGCGGCGCCGCCAGGGCCAGGAAGAAGAGGCCGATACAGATCAGGATCGGGTAGTTGCTGGTCGGGAACAGGTGGATGCCCAGCTGGCGGGCGCGCTCCTCGTAGTCCATCAGCGGCACCGCCGGCACGTACGGCGGCCGCTCGGGCAGCGTGAGGTCGTACTGGTGGGCGAGGGCCCGCTCGGGCGAAGCATCACGCCAGGCTTTGAAAGCGGCCGAGGCGACGGGAGCGCTCGGCCAGAGCGAGTAGCCGCAGTTGCGGCAGTACTGGCCGAAGCGGGCGGTCAGGAGCCCGCAGTGGGGGCAGTCGATGGCGAGCGCCGGATTCCCCGTGTCCACGTAGCGAGGTTTCGTAGCGGTTGCCACTGGGAGCGATTCTAACAACGCGGAGGTGGCTGCCCGAAGTCGAGCAGCCCAGGGTGGCTGCCTATACTTTTCGGCGTATGACCCGTCGCCCGCCCCGCGCACGGCTCCGTATCCTGGGCGTCGCGACGGCCCTGGCGGCCCTGGGCCTCGTCGTCCTGGCCGGCTCCGCTTCCGCCGACAGCGGCCTGCGGCCGATCTTTCCCGACCCGGTCTCTCCCAACGGCCGCAACATCTTCAACCTCTACGTCGGCATCAGCCCGGTCGCGATCGCGGTTTTCCTGGTCGTGGAGATCCTCCTGCTGGTGGCGATCCTCAAGTTCCGCCGCTCCAAGCGGCCGCCTGGGTTCATACCGCCCCAGTTCCACGGGAGCACGATCCTGGAGGTCGTCTGGACCTTGATCCCGCTGGTCATCGTGCTGGTGATCGCCGGAGTCTCGATGGTCGAGCTGACCAATGACTTCCAGGCCAGCGCCGACACGTTCAAGTACGACGAGGAGATCACCGTGACGGGCTACCAGTTCGGCTGGCAGTACGACTACCGCAACAGCGGCGTCACGCTCAAGGTCGACGGGGTGAGCACGGGGGAAGTGGCACCCCTGGTGGTCCCCACCGGAAAGACGGTGCGACTCCGCTTCCAGGGCCGCGACGTCATCCACTCCTGGTGGGTGCCTTCGATCTCGGGCAAGACGGACGCCGTGCCCGGCTACGACAACTTCAACTGGTTGAAGATCGACCAGCCCGGCACCTGGCGAGGCGAGTGCGCAGAGCTCTGCGGCGTCGGCCACGCCACCATGCAGATCCGCGTGCAGGCAGTCGACCAGGCCGCCTTCGACCAGTGGGTCGCCAAGCAGAAGGCCGCCGCCAGCCAGCCCAGCCCCAGCCCAAGCCCCTCACCCAGCAGATAACCTGGAGAGACCGCAATGGCAACGATAGCGATCCCGCCCCGGCCCAAGGCCTACGATCGGACGTTCTTCAGCCCGATCACGATCTGGCTGACCACGACCGACCACAAGCTGATCGGGATCATGTACATGTTCACGGGGATCGCCAGCTTCGTGATCGGCGGGGTCATGGCGCTGGGCATGCGGGTGCAGCTGTCGGTGCCGAACAACAAGTTCTTCGACGCCGAGACCTACAACCAGCTGGTCAGCGCGCACGGCGTGACGATGATCTTTTTCTTCGTCACCATCTTCATGACCGGCATCGCCAACTACATGGTGCCGATCATGGTTGGCGCTCGCGACATGGCCTTCCCGCGCCTGAACCTGCTGGGCTTCTGGCTGATCCCGGTCTCGTTCTTCGTCTACTACCTGGCCTTTTTCACGGGCGGCGCGCTGAACGCCGGCTGGACCGGCTATCCGCCCCTGACCGAGCTCAAGTTCAACCCCGGCACCGGGGTCGACCTCTGGATACTCAGCATCTTCATCTGGGCGGTCAGCGGGATCATGGCCTCGACCAACTTCCTTACCACGATCATCGCGCTCCGCGCGCCGGGCATGAAGCTGAGCCGGCTGCCGCTCTTCGTCTGGGCCCAGATCTCGACCTCGATCCTGCTGCTGGTGGTTGGCGCACCCATCGCGGCGGCGCTGATCCTGCTCTTCTTCGACCGCAACTTCGGCACGAACTTCTTCACCACCCAGGGCCGGCCGGTGCTGTTCCAGCACCTGTTCTGGTTCTTCGGCCACCCCGAGGTCTACATCATGATCCTGCCCG
>DHIW01000064.1:20154-40716 GCA_002404015.1 Chloroflexi bacterium UBA4736 | reverse complement strand
TTCGCGCGAAAGCCGATCTTCGGCTACGGATCGATGGTGGCGGCCCTCTTCGGGATCGTCTTCCTCTCCATGGCGGTCTGGGCCCACCACATGTTCACGGTCGGGATGAACATCTGGGTGGAGGGCTTCTTCATGTTGATGACGATGCTCATCGCGGTGCCGACGGGCATCAAGTTCTTCAACTGGATAGCCACCGTGTGGCAGGGATCGATCGATTTCAAGCTGCCCATGAAGTTCGCCTTCGGGTTCCTGGCGACCTTCCTGATCGGCGGCATCACGGGCGTCTACCTGGCCTCGGTGCCGGTCGACACCCAGCTCCACCAGTCCTACTACGTGGTCGCCCACCTGCACTACGTGCTGTTCGGCGGCAGCGTCTTCACGATCTTCGCGGGGCTCTACTACTGGTTCCCCAAGATCACCGGCCGGATGCTCAACGAGACCATGGGCGAGTGGAACTTCTGGACGCTCTTCATCGGCTTCAACGGCACCTTCCTCGTCATGCACACGCTCGGGCTCGAAGGGATGCCGCGCCGCATCTTCAGTTACCCGGGTGGCTTCGGCGAAGAGGGCTGGGGCGCCACCAACATGTTCATCACCGTCTCCTCGTTCCTGATCGCGTTCAGCGTGATGCTCTTCCTGTTCAACGTCATCTGGTCTTCGCGCAACGGTGACGTGGCCGGCGACGACCCCTGGGGCGGCAACACGCTGGAGTGGGCGACCACGTCGCCGCCGCCTCCGTACAACTTCGAGGCGGTGCCGCCGGTCCGGAGCCACATGCCGCTGCGCGACCTGAGAGGCGGCGTGCCTGTGGACCCCGAACCGGTGCCCACACGCGCGTAGCGGTTCCATTCCTCCCCCCGCCTGCCAGGGGAGGCTAGGTGGGGAGCGTTAGGGCCGGGCTCCGCCCCCCTCCCAACCTGAGTGTCACGCTTAGGGCACTTCGGTGGGTTGGCTCACCTCCTACCCGCCCGCGGCGCGTGTGGCTTTGGGGAGACTCGCCACCTGCCGAGGTAAGAAGGGCCGGCCGGCGTGACTTCATAGGAGCGTGGCACCGCCCCGACTCAGGCGTGTCCACCGACCAGGCCCTATCCCCGCAAAGGAGACAAGGCCATCGTGACACTGGGTGCGGACTGCCACAAGCAGACCCACACGCTGGTAGCGGTTGACGAGGTGGGCCGGGAAGTCGGTTCGCGGACGGTGGCGGCGACCCCCGCCGGGCATCTCGAGGTGCTGAAGTGGGCCAAGCGCTGGCGAGAGCGGCGCTGGGCGCTGGAGGACTGCCGGCACGTGTCACGGCGGCTCGAATACGACCTCTTGAGCGCCCGTGAAGCAGTGGTCCGGGTCTCGCCGAAGATGATGGCGGGAACTCGCCGCTCGGCGCGCCAGTTCGGCAAGTCGGACCCTATCGATGCCTTGGCCGTGGCCCGGGCGGCGCTCAGGGAACCCAACCTGCCGCTGGCCCAGCTGGAGGGTCCGAGCCGAGCGCTGCGCTTGCTGGTCGACCGTCGCGATGATCTGGTTGCGGAGCGCACCCGCGAGATCAACCGACTTCACTGGCACCTGCATGAGTTGGCTCCCGGTTACCGGGTCCCAGGCCGCACGTTCACCCAGGCTTCGACCTGGAAGACAGTCGCCGAAGAGGTGGCCAAGCACCAGGGCCTGGTCGCCGAGCTCGCCACCGAGTTGCTGGTCGCGATTCAGGACCTGACTGCCAAAGCCGACTCCCTCGAGCGCCGCATCGCGGCCTTGACCGCCCAGCTCGCCCCGAGCCTGCTCAAGCTCCAGGGATGCGGCACCCTGACCGCTGCCAAGCTGGTCGCCGAGACCTCTGAGGTGAGCCGCTTTGCCTCGCGCGCCCGCTTCGCTCGCGACAACGGGACAGCACCCATCCCCGCCTCCTCGGGAAGCCGGCAGCGAGTCCGTCTCAACCGCGGTGGTAACCGTCAGCTCAACGCGGCGCTGCACCGAATCGCAATCACCCAGGTCCGCCTCAACGGACGCGGCAAGCTCTACCTCGACAAGCAAATCGCCGCCGGCCATTCCAAGACGGAGGCTCTACGAGCGCTCCGCCGCCGGATCTCAGACGAAGTCTACCGGCGCCTTTGGGACGACCAGCGCCAAACCGCCACACACTCCAGTGAGCTAGCCGCTTGACATAGGAGCGTCTCCCCCCGCAGGCGGAGGGAGGGGTCCCGCTGTCGCGGCATTCGGGGACCCGTCCTCTTCACCGGTGGCGATCCACCGGAAGAAGATCGCGATCGCGGCCACGAGGAAGCTCATCTTACCGACCAGCATCAGGACCGCCCCGCTCACCTGCTGATCGATGACCGGTGTCCAGCCAGGCACCAGCTGAGGAACCTGGCCGTAGTGGGGGTAGAAGAGGTCGCGGCTGAACTGCAGGACGAGGGCCACGCCGTCCTGGGGGAGGGTTCCGACCAGGATGTAGAGCAGCTTCAGGCCGTCACCGAGCCGCCAGGCCGCCTGCTCCGAGGTGGCGCTCACCAGCGGCCACCAGAAGAGCACCCCGGCCCCGATGAAGGTCAGGTGCTCGAATATGTGCACCGCGTCGACGGCCAGCGTGAGGTTGTAAAGGGCGGGCAGGTGCCAGGCGATCATGACGGCGCCGGCGATCGCCTGGGCCGGGATGGGCTCGGTCAGCCGGCGCAGGCCCGGCGCCCGGTCCAGCAGCCAGGCCGCCATGGCCGGTGAGAGGCCCAGCACCAGCAGCGGCGGCGCCACCACGCCGAGCAGGACGTGCTGCAGCATGTGGACCGACTGCAGGTAGTTGTCCGCGAGGGTGTCGAGCGGCGTTTCCAGCGCCAGCCAGATGGCGAAAGCGCCGAGCCCGAAGTAGAGGTGCCGGAGCCGGTTGTCCAGCCGGTCCCGAGCGAGGGCCGCGTAACCGAAGACGAGCGCGCCGAGCCCCGCATAGACCGAGAGGTCGAAGGGCCAGGTGACTGGCGTTAGTGCGCCTGGTGGTGGCTGTCGGCCGGCTCCCCGGCATCGGCGTGGCTGGCGCTGGGACCTGACGGCTCGTTGAGGCGGTTCAAGCGATCGCCTCGCATCACGTACCAGCCGAGGGCGATGACCCCGATCACCGCGACCAGGAAAGCGGCAGCAAAAAGGAGGTTGGCGTTGACCCACTCGCCGGCCAGGACGATCACCGCCTAATTATGTCCGCCGACACCTCTCGGATACCCTAGACCCATAAACCTCGTCGACTTCGCGATCCTGATCGCCGCCATCGTCGGGATCGGCAACGGCTACCGGCGGGGCCTCTGGCTCTCGCTCACCCAGTACGTCGGGCTCGTGCTCGGGGTGGTGGGCGGCGCGGCGGTGGCACCCCACCTGACGGACCTGCTCGGCATCAGCGACCAGGTCGGGCACGCGCTGGCCGCGGCGCTGGTGCTGGTCGTTGGTGGCAGCCTGGGGTCCGGCTTCGGCTACCTGGTAGGCGACGCGGTGCGCCGGTGGCTGGCGGGCCCACCCCGCCGCAACCAGGGCGAGGCGGTGCTGGGCGCGCTCTTCTCGGGCGTGGCGGTGATCTCGGTCGCCTGGTTCCTCGGCCTGAGCCTGGACCGGGTGCCCAACGCCCAGCTGGGCACCCAGATTCAGCAATCGGCCATCCTGCGCCGCCTCGACCTCTTCTTCCCCCGTCCGCCCGCGGTGCTGGCCGGCGTGGAGAAGACCATCGCCGGCGTCCCCTTCCCGGAGCCGTTCGCGGGCTTCCAGCCCCAGCTGCCCTCGCCCCTGCAGCCCCCAACCTCGGTGGACACGGCGGGCGTGCGGGAGGCCGCCCAGCTCACGTTCAAGGTGCAGGGCCGCGGCTGTGGGGGTGTCGTGAGCGGAAGCGCCTTCCCGGTCGGCAGCGGCTATTTCGCCACCAACGCCCACGTGGTCTCGGGAACCACGGGGACGCGGCTGTCGGAGGGCAGCTTCCGCAACAGCGCCTCCGCCTCGGTCGTGCTATTCAACCCCGACCGCGATGTCGCGATCCTATACGCGCCCGCGTTGACCGTGCCGCCGATGGCCCAAGCCGATGGCGCCCGCGGCACGCCGGGCGCGGTGATCGGGTACCCGGGCGGTGGCGCCGAGGATATCGAGCCGGCGATCCTCGACGGCGACATCCAGGCGCGCGGGCGCGACATCTACAACCAGAACCTCGTCGACCGCCAGATCTGGGTCGTGGAGGCCCTGGTCCGGCCCGGCAACTCGGGAGGGCCGATGGTGGACTTGAAGGGGCGGGTCATGGGCCTGGTCTTCGCGGCCTCGAGCAGCAGCCCCGGCCAGGCTTACGCGCTTACGAACGCGGAGATCGCGCCCGACGTCCAGAAGGGCGTAGGCCGAACGGCCGCGATCAACACCCAGCAGTTCAGCTGCGCGGTATGAGCCGCTCAGCCGCGCAGCCGGACCGCGACGCTCGGGCTAGAAGTGCTCCGCCTCGTCGATCAGCATCACCGGGATGCCATCGACGATCGGGTATCTGAGCCGGTCCTTGGGGCACTCGAGGGCTGAGCCGTCCTTCGTCAGCTCGACCTTCTCGTGGCACTTGGGACACGCCAACACCTCTAACAGCTCCTCGGAGATGGGCATCGCAGAATGCTAGCAGCCAGTACATGGGCGACTGGAGAGGGCGGGGGGCTGGCAAGGCGACCGCTGGGAGAAGCACCCCCTCGGGGCGAAGCGAGAAGGTTGCCCTCCTCGCTCCTCCACCGAGCATGGCTGCGGGGGTGAGGTTCACTTAAGAACCGGTCCCCTGGACTCCTACACTGGCCTTGGATTTTCCAAGTTCAGCGCCTCCCTCCTGGCTTGAGAGCCCCAGGACCGTTCCGCTCTCCCGGTGGGTTTCCCCTACGGGATGGCTTGAATTTTATGCATCCGTACACCAAATGCAAGGGGTTTAGGACACGAATTCCGAAGAATATTGCCTAAGTGCTTGGTTTTTCCAGTGTGCTGAGTATTTCGACACTACCTTCGAGCAGCGTCTGGCACCCGAGCACCACCAGCCCCTCGTCCGTGTGCTCGGCCGGGTTGTGGCTGACCCCGCCCCGGCTGGGGACGAAGAGCATGCCGGCGGGCACCTTGCGGGCCATCACGCCGGCGTCGTGGCCGGCTCCGCTGACGAGCCGTCGCCAGCCGCGCCCCGACCGCTCGCAGGCGGAGGCCAGGATCGCGCCCACGCCGGCGTCCATCGGCGAAGGCTCGATGGTCGAGCGCTGTTTCATCTCGAATGAGCATCCGAATTCGCTCGCGGCGGCGGCCACGGCCTCTCGCAGCACCGCGGCGGCCGAGTCCAGGATTGCCCTCCGATCCGCCCGGAGCTCGACCACGATCTGGGCTTCTCCGGGTACCACGTTGGCGGCTCCTGGCAGCAGCCTGATCTCGCCTATGTTGCCGACCATCTGGGGGTCGACCCCGGCCAGAAGGGTGCGCAGGCGGAACATCAGCCAGCCCGCGGCGGCGCCCGCGTCGCGGCGCATCTCCATCGGCGTCGTCCCGGCGTGGTTGGCGGCGCCCACCCAGGTCACGTCCCAGCGGTCGATCCCCACGATCGCCTCGACCACGCCCAGGGCCAGGCCCTCCGCCTCCAGCCGCGGGCCCTGCTCGATGTGCAGCTCCAGGTAGGCGGCGAAGTCGGCCATATCAGGCGAGCCCGCTAGCGCCGTGCTGCCGGTCACGCCGCCGCCCCCGACGGCGCCCTCCTCGTCCGCGAAGTCGATGACGGCCAGCCGGGGGTGCCACAGCACCCGGGCGACCTCCAGCGCGGCGACCACGCCGTAGGCGCCGTCGAGGCGGCCGCCGGCGGGCACCGTGTCTGTGTGCGAACCCAGCAGGAGCCACGGCGGCGGACCCGGGGGACGGCCGACCACGTTGCCGACCGGGTCGTTCTGCACCGTCAGCCCGGCCTCCCGCATCCGGTCCGCGACCCAGAGCCGGCCCTCGCGGTCGGCCTCCGAGCCGGCCAGGCGGTCCACCCCGCCATCGCTTCGGCCGCCGATCGCGGCCAGCGCCTCCAGGTCCCGAAGGAGCCGCTCAGCCGAGATCGAGGGGCTCAAACGGCCTCCTCTCGACAAACCGTCCCCAGCCAGGGTCGGCGCGCACAACCCCCCGGTCGTAGACCAGCCGGCCTCGGCTGACGGTGCTGCGCACCCGGCCCTCCAGCTGCAGGCCGGCAAATGGTGAGAAGCCGGCGGCGCTGTGCAGCTCGGCGTCGGCCAGCACCCCCGACGCGTGGGGATCGAAGAGCACCAGGTCGGCGTCGGCACCAGGCTCGATCCGCCCCTTTCGGGGCCAGAGCCCGAAGACCCGGGCCGGGTTGGCTGAGACCAGGCGCACCAGCCCCGGCATGTCGAGGCGACCTGGCCGCACCCCGAAGCTGTAGAGCAGCGACAGCACAGTCTCCGTGCCGGGGATCCCGGGCGACGAGACCTGGGTGAAGCTGGGGGTGTCACCGCGCTGCGCCAGCGAATACCCGCAGTGGTCGCTGCCCACGCTCTGGATCGCTCCCGCGCTCAACCGTTCCCAGAGCCCCTGCTGCATCTCGAGCGGCCGGATGGGCGGGGTCATCAGGTAGCGGACGGCGTCCGGGCCGCGGTACACGCTGTCGTCCAGGCAAAGGAAGTGCGGGCAGGTCTCCGCGATCGCGACGATGCCCTGCTGCCGACCCTCGCTGACCAGGTCCACCGAGAGCGGGCTGGACAGGTGAACGAAGTAGATGGGGCTGCCCGTCGCTCGAGCCAGGAAGAGGCCGCGGGCGACGGCCTCCGACTCCGCGACCGCCGGTCGCGACTCTCCGTGGAACGCCAGGGAGGTCTGGCCGGCGGCCTCCAGCTCCCGGCGCCGGCCCTGCAGCATGTCGTCGTTCTCGGCGTGCATCTGGACCAGCATCCCGGCGCCTCCGGAGCGTTCCATCAGGCGGTAGATGGTCCAGTCGTCGACGTAGAACACGCTGTCCTTGTAGGTCGTGTAGACCTTGGCGCTGGAGACCCCGCCGTCAACCACCTGCTCCAGCTCGCGCTGCCAGCCGTCGTCCAGCCGGGTGATGTTGAGATGGACCGAGTAGTCCACGTGGGAGCGGCCGTCGGCCTGGGCCCGGACCGCCCGGATGGCGTCCGCAAAACCCTGTCCGGGGTGCTGGGTGGCGAAGTTGATGTAAGTCGTGACGCCGCCCGCGGCAGCCGACGCGCTGCCGCTCGCGAAGTCGTCCGCGGTTGGCCCGGTGCCCGTGTCCAGACCGAAGTGGGTGTGGGGATCGATCACGCCTGGCAGCACGTACAGGCCGGTGGCGTCGAGGACATCCTCGCCCGGGGCTTCCAGGTCGGGGCCGACCAGCTCGATGCGCTCGCCCCGGACCAGGACGTCGGACCTCGCCTCCCCCGCCTCCGTGACGACGGTGCCGCCCCGGATCAGCACGGAGACTATTCGAGCTCCTCGAACACGATGTCCTGGGCGCCGTCGTGCAGGACGCGGCGACCTAGCTCGGGCAGCCGCTCGGCACCCTCGACGATCGTCGCGAAGTGGTTGCCGGCCAGCGTTCCCATCCGGCTCGCGAACTGGGTCGAGCCGTAGGGGAACAGGATCTCGGTCTCGCTGTAGCCGCCCGGGTAGAGCAGGAGCTGGCCGGCACCGGGATAGGTGGTGGCGTTCTCGAAGCTCAGCCCGAGGTCCATTTCGCCAAACGGGATCCAGGCCGCCTCACCGCTCCAGCGGGCCTGGATAATCTTGGAGCGCAGCGGAAGCAGGGTGCGGAAGGCCGCGACCGTCCGGGGAGCGGTCTCCGTCTCCAACCGGGCGGCGAAAAGCAGTTCCGAGACCGCGATCCGCAGCACGACAAGAGTCTTTCATGAAGATGGCGACGATTTCGACCCACGTCCTGGACACGGCCCGCGGCGAGCCGGTTGCCGGCGTGCGCGTCGTGCTGAGCCACATGGACGGAGACCGCTGGGATGGCACGACGGGGCCTGACGGTCGCTTCCGGGTTGAAGAGCCGGTCCCGCTGGGCGGCTATCTCCTCCATTTCGACATCAGCGATCACGTCCTCGCCGGAGCGCACCTCTTTCAGACGATTGAGTTTCTGGTCAACCTCGACGAGGAGCGCCACTACCACATCCCCCTGCTGATCTCGCCCTTCGGTGTCAGCTCCTACCGTGGCTCCTGAGCTCGCCGAGCTCTTCGAAGTCTCATCCCCGCTGGCCCGCCGGCTGGCCGCGGCCGGCCCGCATCCGGACCTGGTGGCCGCGGCCCGCCGTCTCGTACCGCAGCTCACCGAGGAGGAGAAGGTGCAGACGCTGAACGCTCATCCCCGGATCGGCGAGCGGCCGGCCAACATGTCGGCCCGCTCGCGCGCCGAGCAGGGGGACGACGTCCTCCCCGAGCTGGAACGGCTCAACCGCGAGTACGAGTCGCGCTTCGGCTTCCGATTCGTGGTGTTCGTGAACGGCCGTCCCAAGGCCGAGATCGTCGAGGTCATGCGGCGCCGGCTGGGGCGCTCGAGGGAGGAGGAGATGGCCGACGGTCTCCAGGCGATCGTCGACATCGCGGCCTCGAGGCTGCGTTCGTGAAGCACGACATCCGCTACGGCAAGGCCGAGATCACCGTGTATCGAAGCTACGCGACGCCGTTGCAGGGGGTCGCTCGAATCCCGGAATCCGACTTCACAGGCCGCTCCAACACCCTCTTCGCGGCGATCGTGACCGTCGAGGTCTTCGGCGACAACTTCCTGCCCTCTTACACCGAGGGCGACAACAGCAACGTGGTCGCCACGGACACCATGAAGAACTTTGTGTACGCGATGGCGCTGGAGTACTCCGGCGCCACCCTCGAGGGCTTCGCGGCCTTCCTGGCCAGCCGCTTCCTGGAGACCTACGAGCAGATGCAGTCGGTCGCCATCCACTGCCGTGAGATCCCGTTCCAGGACCACAGCGACAAGCTGCTCGGCCGCCGCCGCGACGACTACGCGACGGCGGACCTGGAAGCCGGCCGGTCGCACCCCCTGAGACTCGAGTCGGGCCGCCGGGACCTGCGCCTGATCAAGCTGACGGGCAGCGCGTTCGCCGCCTTCGTGCGCGACGACTACACGACGCTGCCCGAGCGCCGGGACCGGCCTCTCCACGTCTACCTCGACGTCTTCTGGTCGTATTTGAACCCTGCCACCGGGGCGACCGGACAGGCGGCCGGCTACGTGCCGTCCGAACAGGTCAAGGACGTGGTGGTCCGGACCTTCGACGACTTCGTCAGCATGTCGATCCAGCACCTCGTCCACGAGATGGGGAAACGGCTGCTGGACCGCTTCCCGCAGCTGGCGAGCGTCCGCTTCGAGGCCCAGAACCGGCTCTGGGACACGTCAGCCGAAGCTTCGGACGGGCGGGCCAAGGTCTTCAGCGACCCTAAGCCGGCGCATGGTTCGATCGGGCTCACGCTGCACAGGGACGATTCGGCGTAGGGTCCGCACGGTGGCTCGCCGTTTTGTCGAACGGTACGGCTGGACCGCCTTCGCCGGGCTGACAAGCCTGGTCTGGGCGCTGCCCCTGGTCGCCTGGGCCGGCGCCGTCGACTTCGCGCCCGACGCCTTCTTCGCGGCCTTCTTCGCGGCCTGCCTCTTCCCCGCCTGGGTGTTCGTAGCCTGGCGCGCACGCCGCTGGCGCGTGCCCGGCAGCTACCGCTGGGACCCCGCCCAGATGTCGCGGCCGGAGCTGCTCTGGGGCGCCCTGGCCGCCCTCGCGGCAATCGGGGTGATCGGCTGGCTCAACGCGGCCCTCACCGTGGACTGGGGCATCCTCGGCCCCGGCCTCTCAGCCGGCCGGCCCGGGATCTGGGCGTTCGTGGCGGTGGCCCTGGCCGCCCTGGCGGGTTGCGCCGCGGCGACCGCCGTCTGCTGGCGGCGGGCGGCCGCCGCCTACCGACTGCGCTCAGGCGTCGCGATAGCAGGACCCTTCCCTCCGGCTGCGGGGGGAGGTAGGGAGGCGGGCGTCGTGGAAACCATCAGCGGAGCCTGAGGCCCCCCACCCAGCCCTCCCGCCGCAGACGGGGGGAGGAATAGCCCTAGCCGGTCTCCCGGGTGATCGGCTGGGCCAGGATCCACAGGCTCGTCATCGTGTACAGCACCATCAGCAGAAGCATCGGGTACTGGCTCAGCAGCACGTTCTTGGCGTTGCGGAAGCGCTCCCCGGCGCGCAGGTGGGCCAGGTACACGGCGATCACGTGGCCGAGCACGATCAGGATCACCTGCATGTACCAGACGGTGGCCGCCCCGGCGAGGGCGAAGTTGGGCTGGTAGCCGGCGGTCGGCAGCAGGTTCCAGCCCTTCCCAAGGGGGTCGGCCAGGAGTGGGATCAGGGCCTGGGACTGGACCAGCAGGTAGCTGTAGTTGTGGGCGGCGTTGTAGACGAGCGCGATCGGGACCAGGGTCAGCGCGAAGGCGGTCATGGTGGCCATGGCGTCGACCTTGACGGTGCCGAAGTACATGACCAGGCGCATGAAGGACACGAAGACCACCAGGAACAGGAGGGTCAGGTCGATCAGGCCGAACGTGCGCAGAGCGAAGAATCCGAACTGGCCGAAGGGCTGCCAGTAGGGCACCAGGTCGGCGGCCAGGTTCTGCCACAGCGGCGTGGCGATGATGCCGTCGAAGGCCAGCGTGCTGAGCATCAGGATCACGAAAACGACCCGGTCCCAGCCCGCCCGCATGGGACGGAGCAGCCCGGTGCCCCAGGGCCGGAGGTAGACCTGGCCGGCCTCGGACTCGATCGGCGAGAAGCGGCCGATGATGTCGAACAGGACCGTGAAAGCCTCGCATCGCGACAGCCACTCATCTCGGCCGAACACGGCCATTCCGATCAGGTTGACGGCGGTATACAGCAGTGCCGCGGTCGCCACCAGCCAGGGCCGGTTGGCCAGGCCCGAGGTTAGCTCCAGGCAGGCGAAGCAGAAATACGCGAAGACGGCCGGCCAGATGCCGAGCGCCGCCGGCAGCTTCGGGGCGCCGTCCTGGGGCCGCCGGACCAGCGCGTCGTATATGGCGGCAAATGGGTTGAACAGAGCCCAGAGGTTGCCCACCAGGCCGCTCAGGATCACGAACCCGGCCCAGAAGTAGATCCAGGTCAGGTACTCGGCTGGGTTCCGGGCCGGGTTTGTCGACCCGACGAGCCCGGCAACTATGATCGCCGCGAGCGCCAGGACGCCGATGGTCCCGGTCACCGCTCGCAGCCCGCGCGAGGCGGCGATGCCGTCGAGCCACTGCGCTCGCCGCCGCGGATACTGGACCGCCCGATCGCCCATGCGGTCGCCGGCGAATATGGTGACCATCACGAACGAGATCACCACCACCCCGGCCGCCGCGTAGAGGTAGAGCGCAAGCGAGATCGGCAGGTCGTAGCGGGGCCCGAATGCATGCAGGAACATCAGGGCTTGACCGTCAGGCCGCCGATCCCGGTGCTGGTCGCCTCGATCTCGATGTCGCAGGGGCCGCACGTCTTGTCCGCCTTGAAGGTGTGGCTGACCGTCTGGCCCGGACCCAGCTGGAACATGATGTCGTAGACGTGGAGGTGGACCTCCTCCACCTTGTCCCCGGTCATGTTGATGGTGACGGTGTCACCCTGCTTGGCGCTCATGGCTGACGGCGTCATCGAGTTGCCGCTGACAGTCACGTCGTAGGTCACCTGTTTGCCGCCGCCGCCGATGCTCTTCGCGATCAGGACACCGCCGGCCACGACAAAGATGACGAGCACGACGACGACCACGATCAGGCCGTTGCGATTCAATTTGGATTCTCCCGTGAATGCGCGCATGAGGTGGGCGCGCCTGATCAGAACGTTGCGATCAGGTGGAGACGGGCGGCCCGCGGGAGGCGGCCGCCGCGGCGAAGCGCCGGGCGAACCCGACGGGCGACTGAACGAATAGAGGCGCTGGAACGGCAGCCGGCTCGGCCAGCAATATGAGCGGCCGCTCCACCAGCTCCCGTACGGCGGCCGGGACGCGGGCGGACAGCCAGCGGAGAGCCAGCGCGCCGGCCAGCGCCACCGGCTGCTGGCCGACCAGGCCAAGCGCGATCGTGCCGATGCCCGGCGCCACGCCTGACTCGACGCCCTCCTGGACCAGGAACACCACCATCTGGACGGCCAGGAGGCACGTGAACAGGAGCGCGAAGGAGCCCGGGCTCGACCTGGGCACCCGGCCCCGCAGGAGCCGGGCCAGTCCGAGGAGCAGCAGGCAGACGAGCAGGCCCGCGGCGAGCGCGGTCAGCGCGGACTCCAGGGCCAGCCGGAAGTAGGCGTGGGCCGGATCCGTCGGGAGCACGTCGGCCGGCCTCCGAAGTGCGTACGCCAGCGAGTGGCCGAGCTCGGCGAACAGGCCCCCCGCCATGATCAGGCCAAGTACGGCCCGCGCCCGTTTCACAGATCAAGGGTAGCGCGCTCCAGAAATAGGCTTGGACCCTCGATCTGCGCTTACCCTATAGAGCAAATCACTATCTAGGGGGTGATGCAGTCGTGCTCCTGGTGCACATCGAAGGTTTCCTGGAGGTGGCCCGGCTCGGCAGCGTGAGCCGCGCGGCTGAGGCCCTCTTCGTCACCCAGCCCACGCTGACCGCACGCCTCCACGCACTGGAACGCGAGATCGGCGACCGCCTGTTCGTGCGCACCCGGCACGGCATGCGGCTCAGCGACGCGGGCCGGGCGTTCCAACCCTTCGCCGAACGCGCAGTGCGCGCGCTGCGGGACGGCCGGCGGGCGATCGAGGAGGTCGAGTCGGCCTCCGCCGGGCAGCTCCTGCTGGCCGCCGCACCAGCCGTCAGCACGTACATCCTGCCGGGGGTGCTCGACCGCTTCGTGAAGACGCATCCCAGAGTCGAGGTCGCCGTCCGAACGGGTCACTCCGAGGACGTCCTCCAGCAGGTGCTGCGGGACGAGGTGCAGCTGGGCCTGGGGCGCGCGCTCCGCCACCCCGACGTCGAGCTCCAGCCCTTCTACGAGGAGGAGCTCGTGCTGGTGGTGGCGCCTGGCCACGCGTTCGCGCGCGCCGGACGGGCGGCAATGGCCAATCTGGGCGCCGAGCAGCTGATCATGTTCGACCGCACCTCGAGCTACTACGAGATCACGCAGGCCGCCTTCCTGGCGGCGGGGGTCACGCTGCGCGGGCTGATGGAGCTCGACAATATCGAGGCGGCCAAGAAGATGGTCGAGCGCGGGCTGGGGGTTGCCCTGCTGCCGCGGACGGCGGTCGCGCGGGAGGTGGCGGCGGGCGCCCTCGCCCGGGTGGAGCTCACGGATGCGGCGCCGATGCGGCGCAGCATCGTAGCCATGCGGCGGCGCGATGCGGGACCTCCCAGCGGGATCGTCGCGGCGTTCCTGGAGCTGCTGTCGAAGGCCGCCCCAGAAATCTGATATCGAGGCTGTCAATAGGTCGATCGGAGAATTCGATCTCGTGCCATCGAAGGCTTTGATAGCTTGGGAGGTATGAATCGGCTGACCCTATCTTCGACGACCAGGTCGGCTCGCAACCGCACGTGAAGGAGGCAGGCATGGAGCTGGTCGCAACCCCGCTTCTCCCCAAGGGTTTCAAAGTCCCCGCGTCTCGCTGGGCGCATCCCAGCAAAGTGCTGAGGGCCAAGCTCGAATCGCAGCCCTACGTCTTCGGGCCGGGCGTCTTCGACCCCCACGGGGCCGAGTTGGTCATGTATCACGGGTTCGACTCCGTCTACTTCAGTGGCTACTCCTTCGCGATCGGCCACCTGGGCACCACCGACATGGACCTCTACTCGAGCGTCGAGATCGCGGACGGCGGCCGCCGGATCGTGTCGGCGCTGCGCAAGTTCCAGCTCACCATGGCCGTCGGCGACCCCGAGCACGAGGTGGCGCCCCGCCACCTCGAGATCCCGCCCGTGGTGGCCGACATGGACGTCGGCTACGGAAACATCTTCAACGTGCAGCGCACGACCGAGCTGTACATCAACGCCGGGCTGGCAGCCGCCCACATCGAGGACCAGGTCATGCCCAAGCGCTGCGGCCACATCGCTGGGAAGGCGCTCGTCCCTGCCGACGAGATGGTGGCCAAGCTGCGGATGATGCGGGCCGTGGCCGACGACCTCGGCAACAAGGACTTCATCATCATCGCCCGCACGGACGGGGTCTCCGCCACCGAGGCGCCGGAGTCGACCCGCGGCCTCCAGCTGGCGGTCGAGCGCGGCCTGCGCTACCTCGACAGCGGGGTGCCCGACATGCTCTGGTGCGAGTTCCCGACCGCCGCTCGCGCCCAGACCGAGGAGTTCCATTCCGAGATCCGGAAACGCTTCCCGGACGCGCGCTTCGCGTTCAACTATTCGTCGTCCTTCAAGTGGTTCAACGAGCCCGACCCACTGAGCTGGGACGAGCTGGCCCAGCTGGGCATCAAGTTCATATTCATCACCCTTGCCGGCCAGCATGCGATGGGCCACGGGATGAGCACCCTGCTGGAGGCCCTGAAGGCCGAGAAGCAGGACGGCTATATGGCCCTGCAGCGCCAGGAGTGGGCAGGGAATGGCGAGATCCCCACCAGGAGCCATCACCTCTTCACCGGCGTCCCCTACCACCATCACCTCGGCGAGGAGATGGGCAGCGGCCGCTTCGGCAAGAGCGTGAACCTCGGGCTGGAGGCCACCAAGGTCGTCTAAGACACCGAGGATCACGGTCGCCGAGCTGAACCGGATCGGCGAGGGCCACCTGCCCGGCCTGCTGGGGATCGAGATTGTGGAGGCGGAGGCGGGGCGGATCAGGAGCCGGCTCGTGGTCGAGCAGCGCCATCACGCGCCGAACGGCTTCCTGCATGCCGCCACCGTGGTGGCGCTGGCCGACACTTCCTGTGGTTATGCCTGCCGGCTGGTCCTCCCGGAAGGCAGCTCCGGCTTCACGACGCTCGAGCTGAAGGCCAATTTCGTCGGCACCGTCCGCGAGGGACCCATCCTCTGCGAGGGCCGGCTCGTCCACGGCGGGCGCTCGACGCAGCTCTGGGAAGCCACGGTCAGCGAGGAGGCCACCGGCAAGCTGCTCGCCCGCTTCACGTGCACACAGCTGGTGCTCTGGCCGAGGAGCTAAGCACACTTGTTTGGGTTTATAGGGCCGCTCGCCGGGATGCGGCCCTATCCGCAGCGGGGGGGATGGGGCCGGTGGCCGGCAAAGGGCCCTCTGGCGCTCTGGCGCTCTGGCGCTCTACCCCGTCAGCCTATCCGCGCCGTGTGGAGAACGGCGAAGCAGAGCCAGCCGATTGCCGCCGCGGCGGGGATCGTGAGGATCCAGGCCGTGACGATGTTGGCGCCGACCCCCCAGCGGATCGCGGTCAGCCGGCGGGGGGCGCCGGCTCCCATGACAGAGCCCGTGATCACGTGGGTGGTGCTGACGGGGATGCCGAGCACAGTCGCGATCTGGATGATCGTGGCCCCCATGAGCTGGGCGGTCATCCCGGTGGCGGGGTCGAGCTTGTAGATCCGCCAGCCCAGTGTTCGGATGATCCGCCAGCCGCCGGCGTAGGTGCCGAAGGCGATCGCGAAGGCGGCCAGGAACACGACCCAAAGCGGGATCGCGAACGTCTGGAGGTGGCCGGTCGCGACCAGCGCCAGGCCGATCGCCGCCATCGACTTCTGGGCGTCGTTGGCCCCGTGGCTGTACGAGACGAGGGCGGCTGTGATGACCTGGAAGCGGCGGAACGTTCGGTTCAGCGGGGCGGGCCGGCCGCTCCGGGCCAGCTGGTAGATGAAGATCATGAAGAGGGCCGAGGCCAGGAAGCCGATCGGCGGCGAGAGGACGAGGCCGCCCACCGTCTGCAGGACGGAGCTCCAGCGCACTCCTCCGAAGCCGCCCACCTGGGCGATGGCGGCGCCGATCAGGCCGCCGATGAAAGCGTGCGTCGAGCTGCTTGGCAGGCCCAGGTACCAGGTGACCAGGTTCCAGGCGATAGCGCCCACCAGGCCGGCCACGATCACGGCCAGGCCGACCTTGAAATCCACGAGCTTGGCAATGGTGTTGGAGACCTTGGAGCCGAAGAAGGCCACCGTTACGACCGCGCCGACGAGGTTCAGCACCGACGACAGCAGTACCGCCTGGTGAGGTGAAAGGGCGCGCGTCGAGACCGAGGTGGCGATCGCGTTGGCCGTGTCGTGGAAACCGTTGGTGAAGTCGAAGATCACGGCGATTGCGATCGTCACGATCAGGAAGACTTCAGGCATTCTTGATCTTGATCTGCTCCAACACGTTCGCCACGTGCTCGCACTTGTCCATCGTGTTCTCTAGCAGGTCGTAAAGGTCCTTCCACTTGATCAGGTCGGACGCGCTCATCTCCTTGTCGGAGAAGAGCTCGGCGAGCGCCTCCCGGTTGATCCGGTCGCCCTCGTTCTCGAGCCTGTGGACCTCGAGCCGGCGGGCCTCCAGGTCGCGCGAGTCCTCCAACTCCTCCATCGCGCGAAAGATCTCGACCCCGGCCGCCGCCAGGCACTCGCCGACCTCGCGCGCCGGCCGCGTGACCTCGCTTACGCGGTACAGGTCCAGCTTGTCCGCGACCTCCTCCGCGAGGTCCACGATGTCGTCCAGCGAGGCCGCCAGCTCCAGGATGTCCTCCTGGTCGATGGGGGTCACGAAGGTGCGGTTCACCAGCTCGTAGATGGCGTGCGTCACGTCGTCGCACTCGTGCTCCAGGTCACGCAGCCGGGGATGGCGGGACCGGCCCTCCAGTAGGCCCTTGCTCAACTCGTCGAGGCTCTCGCTCACCAGCGAGCCCTGCTTGATGAACAGCTCGAAGAATCGCCGCTCGCGCGGCACCAGGCTCAGTTTCATATCGCCTCCAGCAGATGTCCGGGGCCAGCATCGCAAGCGTACTTTAGGCAGCGCAACGATCTACAAGCGGACCTGATCGCGCTCACCATCGGCCACCGAGACGAGATCACGTTTTGCTATTCACAGGAAGCTGGGTTTCCTTACATACTGACTTATCCAATGCGCCAGGCCCTGACAGTCCTCGAGTACTTCGTCACGGCCGCTTTCGCAGCGCTCGGGCTGTATATGGCCTGGGACTGGACCAGGACACGCAACCGCCGCCGCGGCTTCGTCGCGCTGGCAGTGGGGCTCCTGGCGGCCATCACCGTCCTGGGCCGGATTTCGACCTGGACGGGCTCCAACCCGGCGCTGGTCGACGTCGAGATCCTCGGTTTCCTGCTGTCCGGCTATGCGCTCCTGGAGTTCCGAGCCACCTTCATCCCGCTGAGTCGCTCCTGGCGCCTGGCCGCGATCGCCGCCACCGCCGCCATCGGGGTGGCGGCCATCGTGATCGGGCTGCCGGCGCGCGGCGGCGGTAGCCGGCTACAGGCGGCCATAGTGCTGGCCGTATTACTGGTCTGGGCGCTCTCGGTGGGAGAGCCGGCGGTTCGGTTCTGGCTCGCTTCGCGCGGTTTGCCGGCGGTCCAGCGCGCCCGGCTGCGCTCGCTGAGCATGGGCTACGCCGGCCTGATCGGCATCCTTCTCATACCGACACTGGCTGGTGTGGGCCAGAACCAGACGGTGACGCTCGTGACGCAGCTGATAGCTCTCCTGATCGTCCCCCTGCTGTTCGCCGGCTTCTCGGCCCCGAACTGGGTTCGCCGGATCTGGCGGGAGCCTGAGGAAGAGGGCTTCCGGCTGGCGATCCAGGAGCTGCTGCTCTTCAGCCCGACCCGGAGGGCGCTGGCGGAGAAGGCGCTCGACTGGGCGGTCCGCCTCGTCGGCGCCGAGGCCGGGCTTATCAGCGACGGCCGCGCCATCATCCTGGCCACCCGGGGCCTCTCGGAGGAATCCTCTGAGACGATCCTGGCCCGCGCCCAGGAGTCCGGTGAGGGGCTGCTCCGGCTGGACCAGGCCAGGGGCGGTGTCGCGATCGTCGCCGACCTGCCCCTCGACGAAGGGACCGGCAAGCTCGTGGTCAGCTCCGGGCCGTTCACGCCGCTGTTCGGAAGCGACGAGGTCGCTCGGCTGCGTCAGTACTCGACCGCGATCACCGCCGGGCTCGACCGAGCGATCCTGACCGAGCGCATCGCCTCCCTGGAACGGACCAAGACTGAGTTCTTGAACCTCGCCTCCCACGAGCTGCGGGGTCCCCTGACCGTTCTCCGGGGCTACCTTGCGATGATGGGCGCAGGGTCCATGGGCCCCATCAGCCACCAGGTCAGAGACGTGCTGCCGATCCTCGAGCAGAAGTCGGAGGAGATGCACTCGCTGGTCGAGCAGATGATCGAGGCCGCCCGCCTCGAGGAAGGCCGGCTCAAGCTGCACATCGAGCCCGGCGACCTTCGCGAGATCGTGGGCGAGGCCGTCCAGATGACGCGTCCCCTGGCTGACCAGGAGCATCCGCTGGAGTTCGAGTCGACCGAGCAGTCGGTGCCGGTCGCGGTCGACCGGGAGCGGATCGGGACCATCCTTTCCAATCTCCTCAGCAACGCCATCAAGTACTCCCCCGCCGGCGGCGAGGTGGTGCTCAGCGTGGCCAGGGAGAATGGACTCGCGATGGTGAAAGTGAGCGACCGCGGAATCGGTATCGCTCCCGAGGACCAGGCCCGGCTCTTCACCCGCTTTGGCCGGATCGAGAACGCGGCCACCGCCCACATCGGCGGTACCGGCCTGGGTCTCTACCTCTCCCGGGAGCTGGCCCGGCTTCACGGGGGAGATCTGACCGTCCAATCTCGACCTGGCGCGGGCAGCGTCTTCACGCTCGCCGTGCCGCTGGCGGACGCCTCCTGATCGCCTGGCCGCCCGCCGGCGCTGGCGCCGTACCGCTCTGGGCGGGGGCCGACATCGCGCTTCCCGACGAGCGCCCGCGCACAATCCTGCTGATCGAGGACGACGTGGCGATCGCCAACATGTATCGCTTCCAGCTCGCCTCGGACGGCTTCCGTGTGATCCAGGCTTTCGACGGCGTGCAGGGCCTGAGCGCGGTCTTCGAGGCGCGTCCCGACCTCGTGCTGCTGGACCTCCGGCTCCCGGGAATGGAGGGATTCACGGTCCTGGAACGCATCCGTTCCGAGCCGGCGCTGGCCGCCACCCGGGTCCTGATCCTGTCCAACTTCGGCGAGCCGGCGATGCTGGAGCGGGGCCTCGCCCTCGGCGCGCTCGACTACCTGGTGAAGTCGCGAACTACGCCGGTCCAGCTCTCGATGAAGGTTAGGGGCCTGCTCGGCGGCGACCTCGCGGACTGACGGCTTCCTTCGGCTCCTCCCCAAGCCCGTCCCTGAGCCGCCCCGGCAGCGATTCCACGACCAGCGTGTACGAGTGGCCGAGCATCTCTAGTACGTCCCCTGAAGGCACCCCGCCGTCCAGCTGCACACTGTTCCAGTGGCGCTTGTTGAGGTGATAGCCCGGCGTCACGCCGGCGAAGCGGGCCCGCAGATGCTCGGCGAACCGGGGGTCGCACTTGAGGCTGACCCTGGCCCCCGGCCCACCCAGGCTCAAGGCGGCGAACATCTTCCCGCCCACCTTGTAGACCAGCACGTCCGGGCCAAACGGCGTCTTCTCGCTCACTCCCGGGCGCTTCAGACACCACTCCCTCACCTTTTCGCGGTCCACGCCGGCAGGATAGCGCGGGTCATCGGAGAGCCCCCTTGGCAGATCGGGCCCCATCCCGCCAACTTTCAGGTGCAGCCGCCCTCGGGCGGTTCAACGGCAATGGCGAACGCGCGAGCCCGGGCGGGGATCGGGGCCTTGTGAACGCGATGCTGGATGACCCCAGGCGGGCCGGCGTCTGCCTCCTGGAATCGGTTGGCGTGAGCGCGGACCTGGAGGCCCACCGGCGCGAGATGATGGTCATGTTCGCCGAGGTCGTCCGCCGGGAGAGCGAGCTGCTGGCAGGGCAGGGGGCGATCCCCAGACGCGACTTCAGCCTGTCCTCGCTGGCGCTGGTCGGAGCGACCAACGAGCTGCTCGTGCACTGGCTCCGCAGCCCTCGGCCTCCGAAACCGGACCAGATCATCCAGGAGATCACCAGGATCTTCCTCGCGGTGGCCACCGCCCCGGCCTGGCGGCCGAGCCTAGATCTACGCCACGAGGTTGTCGTCGAGGCCGGCCAGACGGCCGGTCTCCCGCAGCCTGATCAGCGCCCGGCGCTCGAGCTGGCGGACGCGCTCGCGACCCATGCCGAGCCGAGCTCCGACGTCCTCAAGCGTGTGCTCCTTGCCGTCCACCAGCCCGAAGCGGAGCTGGATAACCCGCCTCTGGCGGGGGCTCAGCGTCATCAGCACCGACTCGAGCTGGCCCTTCAGCATCGTGTCGGCCGCGGCGCTCATGGCGTCGACCGCGTTGACGTCCTCGATCAGGTGGCCGAGCTCGGAGTCGCCATCCCCGATCGGAGTCTCCAGGGAGACCGGCTCCTGCGCGATCGAGAAGAGCCACCGCACGCGCTCGGGATCAAGGCCCATCTCCAGGCCGATCTCCTCGTCGGTGGCCTGACGGCCCAGCTCCTGGCGGAGGCGGTCGGCGAGTCGGGCCTGCTTGGTGATCAGGTCGGAGTTGTGCACCGGGATCCGGATCGTGCGGCCGCGGTCGGCCACGGCTCGCTGGACGGCCTGGCGGATCCACCAGG
>DHIW01000064.1:0-19998 GCA_002404015.1 Chloroflexi bacterium UBA4736 | reverse complement strand
CCGAGGTTGCCCTCCTGGATGAGATCGAGCAGCGGCAGGCCGCGGTTGGCGTACTTCTTCGCGATGCTCACGACGAGGCGCAGGTTGGCTTCGGTCAGGCGCCGGCGGGCGTCGAGGGATCCCTGCTCCATCAGGCGGCCCAGCTCGACCTCGTCGGCCGCCGTGAGCAGCTTGACCTTGCCGATCTGGCGCAGGTAGGCGCGGACGGAGTCGTCGAGTGACGCCTCGTCCTCGGCCTTCGTCGGCTCAGCGGGCTCCTCGGAAACCGCCACGAGCTCTTCCAGGCGCGGGCCGCGCCGCTCCTCGAGCTCCTCGTTGTAGTCGTGCCTGATCGCCAATCTGGATAAGCCTCCCCATTTCGGAGGTTACCCCGGCCCGACCGGCGGCAAACCCTGGACAACGGGGGAAGAACCTTGCGGTTCCTCCCCCGGACCCTACCTCTGAGGACGGGGGAAGAACCTCGCGGTTCCTCCCCCAGACCCTACCTCCCTCTCTGGCCCCTTACACCGTTGTGAGCGATTTGAAGTGGGACTCAGACAGCCCGGCGAAGCCGGGCCTTCCACACACGCTGGGTTTCTTTCTTTATTAGGATTTCCGGCACACTCCCAGGAGTTTGCCGCCTTTGGCCGAGTAGGTCAGGTCCACGTCGCCGGCGCGGAGCGTGACGGTCGCCGCCCCCGACCGCCGGACCTGGATCCTACCCTCGAAGGTGACGTCCGCAACCCGCTCGCCGGACATGTGCACGATCACGCCCGCCGGACTGGTGAACGTGTTCTCGGCGAAGCGCCGGAACCCGGCCGTGTACAGCTCCCCCAGTACCTCGGGTTCGGGCTCGGGCTCCGGTTTCGGAGCTCGGCGAGAGGGCGGCGGGACAGCCGGCTTTCCAGGCGCGGGCTGCCGGCGCGGCCGCCGGCGGGCCTGCTCCAGCGAGAGTTCCAGCAGCCGGCTGCCCTGGTCGCTGGCGAAGAAGGCGCTGGAGAGCCGGGTCGGGTCGTCCTTCCGGCGCAGACAGCTCCGGCAGTCGGCGGGCCGATCGGTCAACTCATACGTGCCGGCCTCGAGCGCCGCGCCACAGAGTGCCTGGCGGTCGCCCTCCGCCTCGACCACCAGGTGGACTCGGCCGCCGGTCAGCCGCCGCACCTGCTTCAGCTCGGTTTCGAGCGACATGCCAACAGGATGTACCGTCCGCGCGATTCTAAGGAGTTTCTAAGGCGCCCTCGGTAGGGTGAATCCGGTGAGCGCGACCGCCCGGCAGGCGGCGGCCCACCAGCTCGCCGGAAAGTTGAAGTTCTTGCTGGCGGTGGGCGCCGCGGCGGCCTTCGGCGTGGCCTGGACGCTGGTGTCCGGGAACCAGGTCGGCGCAGCCACGCCCGCGACCCAGAACCCCTCCGACGGAACCCAGGGAGCGACTCCCGCCCAGCCCGCGACCTCGGATGGCGGCTTTTTCGGTGGCCAGCCCAGCAACCAGGGAGGAGTCTCGGCTGGAACCAGCGGCCCGGTCTTCAGAACCCGTCGATCCTGACCTGCTGATCCCGGCCGCGCTGCGGCGTGACGAGTTCCCTGCCATGGGCACTCGGGTCTCGGTCCTGAGCGCGGCCGGCCGCTCGGACGCGCTGCCCCTCACGCGCGCCCTGTTCGAGGAGTGGGAGTCGCGGCTCAGTCGATTCCAGGCCGGCAGCGAGCTCAGCCGGTTGAACGCCGGCGCCGGCACGCCGGTGGTCGTGAGCGACCTTCTGGCGGAGGTCGTCGCCACTGCGCTGTCGGCGGCCGAGGCCAGCGACGGTGTCTACGACCCTACGCTGCTGCCCCAGCTCGCCGCCCTCGGCTACGAGCGCAGCTTCGAGCTGATGGAATCGGATCAGCCGGCCGCCGCGGTCGCGTCACAGCCCGGCGGAGCCTGGCGCGGGATCCGGCTCGACCGCCAGGCCCGGATCGTCGAGCTCCCTGTCGGGGCGGCCCTGGACCTGGGCGGGATCGGCAAGGGGCTGGCCGTGGACTCGGCCATCGAGCTCCTGGCGGCCGCCGGCCACCGGATGGCCGCGGTCGAGGCAGGTGGTGACGTCCGCGTCCACGGCTCGCCGCCCCGGGCGGCGGCCTGGCCGGGAGCCGTCGAGCTGCGCTCGGGCAGCCAGCTGGTCGAGCTGTGGTCCGGGGCGCTGGCCACGTCCGGGATTGGCCGCCACGCCTGGAAGCAGGGCGAGCTGCGCCGCCACCACCTTCTCGACCCGCGCACCGGTCTGCCGGCGAACACCGGGCTCTGGTCGGCCAGCGTCTGCGCCGCACAATGCGGGGAGGCGGAGGTGGCGGCCAAGGTCGCCTTCGTGCTCGGCGCCGGCGCCGGCGCCGACTTCCTCCGAGCGCGCGGACTGGCCGGCCTCCTCGTGCCAGAAGACGGTGACCCGATCCGCGTCGGGGCCTGGCCGGCCTGATGGACTGGAGCCAGGTCGCCTGGTATGCCGCCCGCGCCAGCGGGTTGGTCGCCTTTGCGCTGCTCACGACGTCGGTCTGCCTTGGGATCGTTCTCAGCCTCAAGTGGCGCACGCTCGCGCTCCCGCGCTTCGTGACCAACGAGGTTCACCGCTTCGCGACGATCCTGGCGCTCGTCTTCACGCTCTTTCATGGGGTCGCCCTTTACATCGACCCCTTCATGAAGTTCACCCCGGCTGAGATCGCGGTTCCACTGGCCGCCCATTACCGCCCGCTCTGGGTCGGCCTGGGGGTCACTGCCGCCTACTTGATGGCGGCTCTTTACGCCAGTTCCTGGATCCAGCGCTGGATAGGCTTTGCGTGGTGGCGCCGCTTCCACTACCTGGCGTTTGCCGCCTACCTGGCGGTGGTCGTCCACGGGCTCGGCAGCGGCAGCGACTCCCAGGCCACCTGGGCCTTCTACATCTACGCCGGCAGCGTCTTCCTGGTCGCCGCCCTCCTGGCGGCCCGGCTGCTCAGTCCCGACCGCGAGGGGCGGCGGGCCTTCGCACCCGCCACGGTGGCCGGGGTCGGGCTCCTGCTGCTCGGCGGCTGGGCCTTCAGTGGGCCGCTGCAGCCGGGCTGGAACCAGACCGCCAACTACGGCCACGGAACCGGCTCGAGGCTTCCCGCACCCGTCGTGGCCAGCAGCCTCCCGCTGCCCTTCCAGTCCACGCTGCAGGGCCGCTACCAGCGCCAGGGGAGCGCCGCCCAGACCGCGCTCCAGTACGACACCACCCTCAGCGGCGCGCCCGGCGGCAGCATGCAGGTGAGGCTGATCGGGCAGACCCAGACCGGCAACCGGCTCGTCGTCAACGACTCCACGGTCGTGCTGCGGCCCTCCGGCTCCGGGCCCGTCTGCACGGGCTCGGTCACCCAGATCCAGCGCTCGACGATGGTGGCCCAATGCGCTACCCAGTCGGGCGACCAGGTCCAGCTCCAGATCGTCGTCCAGGTTGACGCCGACGGCAACGTGACGGGAACGGTGGACGGCAGCCGGCTCTAGCCGTTGGGCCGCCTGGGGGTGGCGCCCAGTCCGATTTGCTCAGAGGGCTGTGCGGTTTCAAAATGGCGATCGTGGCGGTGGGGTCCTGGATGAAGCGGCTTCTGCCCCAGCCGCGCAATGACTGGGAGCCCGACCAGCACCATCAGAAGTTCAGAACGGCTCAAGACGGCGCTGGATGGTACGCGCGACGACGACCCCCGGCGTGACATAGGCGACCAGATGGTCGAGATGGCGGATAGGGGGCTGGCCCTCTACCACGTCAATCGCAAAGTGCGGGGCGCTTTTCGCGGACTCAACTGGGTCCTGCCGGGGCTCAGCGCCATAGCTTCTGCGGTCGGCGGCTCCGTCCTGGCCGCGGACAGGCTTCCGGGTCCCGCACGCTGGATCGTCGGAGGGGCCTCACTCCTGGGAGGGATCGCGGGCGGCCTTGTGTCCGTCCTGAAGCCGAACGAGGAGCTGGTCGCCCACCAGACATGGGTGCACCTGTACGAAGACCTCTGGCGCGACACGTGGCAATTCGCCATCACTCAGCTTCCCTACGTCAAGCTGGACGTGGCGCGCGCGAAAATTGACGAGCTGCGCGGCCGGCTGGCCGCCATCCCGAACACGACTACGCCAGCGGCAAAGTAAAGCGCACCTCGGTCCCCGCACCTGGCAGGCTGCCCAGCTCGATCTGGCCGCCATGGGCGACCACCACGTCGCGTGCTATGGCCAGCCCAAGCCCGGAGCCCCGCGAGTCGGCGCTCTTCACGAAGCGCTCGAAGACGCGCGGCTTCAGCTCCAGGGGGATGCCCTCGCCGGTGTCCCTGACCGAGATGGTGACGAGTCCGCCCGCGCCGGCGGCCCCGACGGTCACCGACCCGCCCGCGGGCGTGTGCCGGATCGCGTTGGTCAGGAGGTTCCCAAGCACGCCCCGGATCCGCGCCGGGTCGGCGTCGACGGCCGGCACGTCCCGGCTCACATCTTCGGCCAGAGTCACCCCCTTGGCCGCCGCTGGCGCCCGAAAGGCGGCCAGTGTCTCGTTGACCAGGACGGCCAGGTCGACCGGCTCGCGCGCCAGCGCGAGGCTGCCTGTCTCTGAGAGCGCCAGGGTGCGGATGTCCTCAACGAGCAGCTCGAGCGTCTCAGTGGCGTCGAGGATCGGCGCCAGGTGTTCGGCGTCGCCGGGGTAGATGCCGTCCACGATGCCCTCGGCCTGGCCCCGGATGATCGAGAGGGGGGTCCGCAGCTCGTGCGAAACGTCGGCGACGAAGGAGCGGCGCTGGCTGTCGGTGGCCTCCAGGCGGGCGCCCATCGAGTTGAACGCGCGCACGACCGAGCGGACTTCCCGGGGGCCGCGCTCGGCCACCCGGACGCTGTAGTCGCCGGCCTCGATCCGGCCCGCCGCCTCCACCAGGTCGCCCACGGGAAGCGCGAGCCTGCGCATGCCGCGCAGCCCGGCGATAACAGCGAACACCACCGCTCCCAGGCCCATCACTCCGAGAATCCGAACCGGCGCCGGAGCCGGGATAAGCCCGAACAGCGCCGCCAGCAGCCAGACGACCAGGGCTCCCACGGCGAGTGCCATGACACCGAGGGCGGCCAGCAGGGCGGCGATCCGCCAGAGAAGCCGGCCGCGATGGCGGCCGCGCATCCAGGGTGGCCCGCCTGGCGGCGGGAACGGCTGGTCTTCGGGCCACCAGGGGGGCCTTCCCCGGCGCCGCCTCAACGAGCCAGGTCCGCGAAGCGGTAGCCGACCCCGAAGGCGGTCTGCAAGTAGCGCGGGGCTCGCGGGTCGGGCTCGATCTTGCGCCGTAGGTTTTTCACGTGGGCGTCGATCGCCCGCTCGTAAGACTCCACCGCGACGCCGTGAACCGCGTCCAGGAGCTGCGCCCGCGTGAAGACGCGGCCGGGCTGGCGGGCCATGGTGGCGAGAAGCTGGAACTCGGTCGGCGTGAGCTCCACCAGGCGCCCGCGGATCCGGAGCTGCAGGCGCGGGAGGTCGAGCTCGACCTCCTCCCCCACCCGGATCAGGTCGTCCTGGGCGCGCAGGCCATCGGCCCTGCGCAGCACCGCACGGACACGCGCTACCAGCTCCTTGGGGCTGAAGGGCTTCGTCAGGTAGTCGTCGGCGCCCAGCTCGAGGCCGACCAGCTTGTCCGACTCGTCCCCGCGGGCGGTCAGCATGATGATCGGGACGGCGCCCTCTCGGCGCAGCTCGCGCGTCACGTCAAGGCCATCCAGCTGGGGCAGCCCCAGGTCGAGCACCACCAGGTCGGGGTGCTGGGTCCGGGCGGTGCGCAGGGCGGCGACGCCGTCGCCTGCGGTCACCACCTTGAAGCCCGCCCGCTCCAGGTAGTCGCGGACGAGCCGCAGGATCTGCGGCTCGTCGTCCACGACCAGCACGGTCTTCACGACCGCCATCCTAGGGTGACGAGTCGGACTTCTTACCTTCGGCCGGGACCTGGCCGTGAGCCTGGTCGTGCCATTCCCGGAGCCTGTGCTCCATGCCGCCCCGATGGCCGTGCCCGCCGTACATGCCGCGGGGACCGCGCCACCAGAAGATCCTGGACAGTCCGAACAGGAGCAGGCCCAGGAACAGGAGCGGCACCAGGCCGAAGAAGCCGAAACCCTCGTACTGGCCCGAGGCGAAATGGGTGGCCACCCCGGCCTGGTAAGCGATCGCGCCCACCACCCCGGCGATCAGGAGCGTGATCAGCCCCCACAGCAGCCCGAATCTGCGTCGTCCGTTCATTTCCGATGTACCTCCATGTGATCGAGATCCGATGCGGCCAATACTGCCCGGCGCGTGTGAGCGCCTTGTGAAGGCGGCGCGGAGGTTTAGATCAAACGTCAGACCTGTGGCGCCGGAAGGGGCGGCTCCGCCGGCCCGCTTGAGTCCCAAATTCCAGACGCGCGCCAAACGCGGCATGGAGCACGGAAGGGGCACGAGGGGGAACCGCGAAGGGGTTCCCCCACGCCTTAAGCGCCTTGTGAAGGCGGCGCGGAAGTCTTGAGGGAGCCGTCCGCCAGGACGCACGAACCGTGCGTGCGGCCGGACGCCATTTGCAATTGGCTCGAGCCCTCCCTCAGAGTGGATGTCTTGCCGACTTCCGCCATCGCCTCCGACTATGCGCAGCTGAAGCGCCTGGTCGAGCAGGCCGGGCTCCTCCGCAAGCAGCCTGGCTATTACGTCCTCCTCCTGACCACCAACACGCTGGCCTTCGCGGCCTGCTTCGCGATCCTGGGCCTGGTCGACAACCCCTGGGTGACGGCGCTGACGGCGGGGATGCTGGGTGTGGTGTCAGGCCAGCTCGGCTTCCAGCTGCACGACGCCGGGCACCAGCAGATGTTCGCCAGCCGGCGCGCCAACACGGTGATCGGTTTCATCACCGGCAACCTGCTGCTCGGCATGAGCCACGGCTGGTGGGTCGACAAGCACAACCGCCACCACGGCAACCCCAACCACGTCGAGCTTGACCCCGACATCAGCGTGGGGGTGATCGCGTATACACCCGAGCAGGCCGCCGACAAGCGAGGCCTGGGCCGGTTCATCGCCGCCAACCAGGCCTACCTCTTCTTCCCCCTGCTTTTCGGCCTGGGCTGGGTCATGCACGTGTCCGGGGTGAGGTTCCTCGCCCGCGGGCCCTCGCGCCACCGCCGGGCGGAAGCGATCGGGCTGGCACTCCACGCGCTGGCCTACCTGGCGCTGCTGGTCGTGCTGGTCGGGCCCTGGCGGGCTCTCCTGGTCGTGGTCATCCAGAAGTGCGTCGGCGGCTTCTACCTGGCGTCCGTGTTCGCGCCCAACCACAAGGGGATGCCCCAGGTTGAGGCCGAGGCCGAGATGGACTTCCTGCGCTCACAGGTGCTGACCGCTCGCAACGTGGCCTCGCACCCGCTCACGGACCTGCTCTACGGGTCCCTCAATTATCAGATCGAACACCACCTGTTCCCAACCATGCCCCGGCGCAACGTGCGCCGGGCGCATGCGATCGTCAGGCAGTTCTGCGCCGATCGCGGCGTGCCCTACTACGAGACCTCGATCCTGCAGTCGTACCGGGAGATCCTCTCCTTCCTGCACGACATCGGCGCGCCGCTGCGGCCAGGCAGCCCCCGCCGCGGCGAGGCGGCCGAGGCCTAGGGCCAGCCGGCCGGACCCAACCCCCAAAGAAAAGGGGCCGGGCGCGCCGCCCGGCCCCTTCGTTCAGCTTCGGGTTACGGGAACTTGATCTTGCCCCGCACGTCGATCAGCGGGCTGATCGGCCTGTAGTCGCCCAGCGCCGCGTCGTACTTCGCCTGGTACTCCTGGGTGATCGTGTAGTGATCGCTGGAGCTGTTCTTGGCCGTGATCCCCTTGTAGAGGAAGGGGTTGTCCGGCTCGTTGAAGGTGCCGAGCGCATCGAGCAATGACTTCCGCGTTAGGTTGTTGCCCGCCTTCTTCAGCACGTCCACCGTGCTCCAGGCGGCCGCGAAGCCTACGAAGTTGAAGCTGTCCTCGATCTTGCCGTCTGGGTAGTACTTCGCCATCAACTGCTTGTACTGCTGGACGGCCGCGTCACTGGCCTGGGCGGGGTCGATGGGGTCCTTCAGGTAGGACACGGTCAGGATGCCGTCCACGGCCTTGGGGTCGCCCGCCGCCTTGGCGGCCGCACCGACGTAGGGCAATGGTGCCGCCACCGAGTTCAGGTAGATGGTCGGCTTCCAGCCCACCTTGAACGCCGTCACGATCGACTTGATCGCGGGCGAAGGGGTCTCGAAGACGAAGAAGGTGTCCGCCCCGGACGCCTTCAGCTTGAGGATCTGCGAGCTGAGGTCGGGGGCCCCAACGTCATTGCTCTCCTTGTCGACGATCATGCTGGCCTTGTCACCGAGGCCCTTGACGAGGCCCGCGAGGTAGTCCTGCCCGTAGTCGTCGTTCTGGTAGATGATGCCGATCTTGGCGTTGGGCGTGTTCTTGAGCAGGTACTGCGCGTAGATCAGCGACTCGCCCTGGTAGACGGGCTGCCAGCCGAACGTGTAGGGGTACTTCTTGAACTCCGCCGAGAACGTGGTCGCTCCCGTGAAGACGAAGACCTGGGGCACCTTCTTGGAGTTCAGGTAGTCGCGAACGGAGGTCTGGTCCTGGGTTCCCAGGCCACCCACCATGGCGAAGACCTGGTCCTGCTCGACCAGCTGCTTGGTGAGCGGCACGGTCTGAGCCGGGTTGTAGGCATCGTCAAGGTACTTGAACGTGATCTTGCGTCCGTTGACCCCGCCCGCGTCGTTGACGGACTTGAAATAGGCGTCCATCGCCTTGGCGATGGTGCCGTAGGCGGCTGCCGGGCCGCTGAGGGGCATCGTGCTGCCCAGCAGGATGGAGTCCTTGGTCACCCCGACGTCGCTGGCCGTGTTGGCGGCCGTCCCGCCGCCGCTGCTGTTGCCGCAGGCGGCCAGCACGAAGCTCACGGCCGTGACAAGGGCAACGCCGATACGTTTGCTTCTCAACTTGCTCGTCTCCTCCCTCTGTGTCGGTTAATGCCCGAACCGGGTGTATCAGACTGCGGGCGGAGGCTGCTTTGTGTCAACTGGCGAAGGTTCTCGGGTCAGCCGCAGGCGAAGCCGCAGATATCCGCTCCTGAGCACGCCAGCGATCCCATCTCGGGCGAGAAACATTATGGCCAGCAGGAGAAGGCCCTGGGTGGCGCCCGGGGCCGCGTTCGCAAGCTGCTTGCTGATCGGGAAAAGCAGCTGCTGCGAGTAGATGGGCAGGAACTCGCTGAGGAGGCCGCCGATGAGGGCCCCCTCCAGCGAGGCGATGCCGCCGATGATGGCGCCCACCAGGAGTGCGATGGAGAGCTGGAACGGGTAGGCGTCGGCACTCACGAACCCGGTCGCGATGCCGTAGAGCGCGCCGGCCACGCCCGCGTACGCCGCACTTACGGCGAAGGCCAGCGTCTTGTATGACGCGATGTTGATGCCGAACGAGGTGGCGGCCAGCTCACCGTCCCTGATCGCCCGCCAGGCCCGGCCCGTGCGGCCGCGCAGGATGCTCCAGGCCAGGAAGAACAGGATCGCCGCCACCAGCAGGCAGACGAAGTAGAAATACTGCTCGTCGGAAACCTGGTCGGGCACTGGTGACGTGGCCGGGGGCAGGATGATGCCCTTCACGCCGCCGGTGATGTTGGTCGGCTTCTTGAGTATGTTCGGAGTCGCCACCCCCAGCGCGAACGTTGCCAGCGCCAGGTAGATGCCCTCCAGGCGGAGTGCGGGCACCCCGATGGCGAAACCCAGGACTCCGCAGACCACGCCCGCGACCGGGATCGTGGCCAGGTAATTGATGTTGTAGAGGTGGACGCCGATCGCCATCACGAACGCACCAATGGCGATAAAGGCGCCGTGGCCGAGTGAGATCTGGCCGCTGAAACCGGTCAGGATGTTCAACCCCAGGATGGCGATCGCGAAGATCAGGGCGTAGGAGAGCTCCAGCGTCTGGAATCCCGTGGCCACGAACGGCAACCCCAGCGCGACGAGCAAGACCAGACCCGCCGCGGCGAGCCGCTGCCAGGAGGGCATCAGACTCGGCTCACTTGGTGGCGGCCGAAGAGGCCCGAGGGCCGGACCACGAGCACGAGCACGATCAGGCCCAGCGTGATCGCCAGCCGGAGGTCGGCCAGAACCGGGATGTAGGCCCCGATCAAGGCCAGCGCGACTCCCAGCAGAAGGCCCCCGACAACCGCTCCGATCGGGCTGTCGATACCGCCCAGCACCGCCGCGGCGAAGGCGTAGATGATGACGCCCTGCATCATGTTCGGCTCCAGGAAGAGGTTGGGCGCGACCAGGATCCCGGACACCGCGCCCACGGCTGAGGCCAGCCCCCAGCCAAGGCCGAGCATGAGCCCGGTCCGCACGCCGAGCAGCTCGGCGACCTCCGGGTAGAGCGCGGCGGCCCGCATCGCGAGCCCCAACTTCGTGTAGTTGAAGAGCAGATACATGAGGATCAGCACGACGACGCTGACGCCGATGACGCTCATGTCGAGGATTGAGAACAGGAGGCCGCCCAACTCGATCGGCTTGGTCGGAAACGGCGATGGAAACGGCTTGGGGACGTAGGTCCAGATCGCGCCTGCCATCGAGTTCACGACCGCCAGCAGCGCCAGGGTCACGATCACCACGCTCAGCTGCGATCCCTTCTCGAACGGCCGGATGATCACCCGCTCGATCGCCATCGCGCCCCCGAAGGCGGCGGCCACCGAAAGGACGAAGGCCAGCACGTACGGCAGGTGCAGGGAGACAAGGAGCGTCCAGCAGATGAAGGTTGCGAACATCGCGAACTCGCCCTGCGCGAAGTTGACGAGGCCCATGGCGCTGTAGATCAGCACCAGGGCCAGGGCCAGGCTGGCGTAGATGCCTCCCGCGGCAAGCCCGGACACCACCTGCTCGACGAAATCCCTCATCCCGCTCAATACCCCAGGTAGGAACGCCGGATGGAGTCGTCCTGGCCGAGCTTCTCGCTGGTGTTGCTGACCGCTACGCGGCCCACCTCGAGCACGTAGGCCCGGCGCGAGATCTCGAGCGCTGCGACCGCGTTCTGCTCGACGAGGAGGACCGCCGTGCCGGCGTCCTTGTTGATGCTGCTGATGATCCCGAAGATGGTCTTCGCGATGAGCGGGGCCAGCCCCAGGGATGGCTCGTCCAGCAGGAGCAGCTTGGGCCGGGCCATCAAGGCGCGGCCGATGGCCAGCATCTGCTGCTCTCCGCCGCTCAGCGTGCCGGCCGCCTGGCCGCGCCGCTCGCGCAGCACCGGAAAGTAGTCGTAGACGCGCTCGAAGTCGCGGCCCACCTCGCGGTCGCGGCGCATGTAGGCGCCCAGTCGGAGGTTCTCCAGGACACTGAGCTGGCCCATCGTGCCCCGCCCCTCGGGGACGTGGGCGATCCCCAGACGAGCAGTGTCGGAGGCCCGCTGAGCCAGCAGCGAGCGGCCCAGGAAGTTGATCTCGCCCTCTCGCGTGACAGTGCCGGAGATGGCACGCAGGGTGGTCGTCTTGCCGGCCCCGTTGGCGCCCAGGATGGCGACGATCTCCCCCTCCTCCACCTGCATGTCGACCTCGTGCAACACGCGGCGGTGGCCGTACCGGGCGGCCACGCCGCGCAGCTCAAGCAGCGCCACTCGCGGCCCCCAGGTATGCCTCGATGACCCCGGGGTCGTTGCGGACCTCGTCGGGAGTGCCACCCGCGATCTTGCGCCCGAAGTTGAGCACCACCACCTGGTCCGAGATGCCCATGACCAGGTTCATGTGGTGCTCGACCAGGACGATGGTCACCTCGAAGTCTTTGTGGATCCGTAGGATCAGGTCGCTCAGCTCGCGAAGCTCGTCGTGGCTGAGACCGCCGGCCGGCTCGTCCAGCAGCAGGAGGCGGGGCCGGGCGACCAGGGCGCGGGCCAGCTCGAGGCGCTTCAACTGGCCGAAGGGCAAGCCGGCCGCGTAGCTGTCCGCGAGGCCGCGCAGGCCTACCTCCTGCAGTGCCTGCAGGGCCAGCTCACGAGCCTCCCGCTCGGCCGTCCGCTGCCGGGGCAGCATGAGGGCCGAAGACAGTGTGCCCGCGCCCTTGATCTGCGTGTGGGCGCCGACCAGCACGTTGTCCAGCACGCTCATGCGCTGGAAGAGGGCCAGGCTCTGGAACGTCCGCGCGACGCCCTGCCTGACGACCTCGTGCGGGCGGCAGTCGAGCAGCTCCTTGCCTGCGAGCAGGATGCTCCCGGATGAGGGCCGGTACAGCCTGGTGACGCAGTTGAAAAGACTGGTCTTGCCCGCCCCGTTGGGGCCGATGACGCCGACGATCTGGCCCGGCGCGACGTCGAAGGAGACGGAGTCGAGTGCGACGACTCCGCCGAACCGGAGGCTCAGGCTCTGGACTGACAGCAGCGCGTCGCCGATGGAGCGGAGTCTAAATGCTGGGGAGGCACCTGCGGTTCCTCCCCAGTACCCTTCCTCCCTTTGGAGGGCTTACAGGGTTGGTGCGCGTCTTGTATTCAGGACTCAGACGGCCTGGCGGAGCCAGGCCTAACGGACCGCATCGGCCGTAGCTAACGTTTATCCGATGATCGAGTCGCCCCGGGGCCGGGCCTCGACGCCGGAGGAGGTCGCCTACCACGAGGCCGGCCACGTCGTCGTGGGCCACCTGCTGGGGCTGGACCTGATCGACGTCGACGTCCTGCCCGACCAGGAGGGCGGGAACGGCCACACGAACTTCCGGCCCCCACCCTGGTTCGATGCCGGCCGTCAGCCGCCCCGCGGCGAGTCCCTGGACGCCCGCCAGCGGGCGTTCGTCGAGTCGGTCGTAATCACCTTCCTGGCCGGGTCGCTGGCCGAGGCCCGGGTCGCGGGCTTCCGCAACCGGGACGGCGACGGCTTCGACCTCGACGCGATCGTGAGTGAGTGGCTGAAGCGGCTGGGCGATCGGGAGGGCGCGGAAGAGCGACTGGCGGAGCTCGGCCGCCGGGCCCAGGAGCTCGTTGACGCCAACTGGGCGGCGATCGATCGCCTCGCGCCGGCCCTTCTGGAGCGGCGCCGCCTCGGCGCCGCCGAGGCGCTGGCTAGCCTCGCCCTATGAACGGCATCTTGGTCGCCATCACCGTCAGGAACTGCACATTGGCGTCGAGCGGCAGGCCGGCCATGTAGAGGACGGCGCGGGCGACGTGCTCGACGTCCATCCGGGGCTCGACCTCGGTCGCTCCGTTGGCCTGGAGGACGCCGTGCGTCATCCCCTCGGTCATCTCGGTTGCGGCATTGCCGATGTCGATCTGGCCGCAGGCTATGTCGTACTTGCGACCGTCCAGCGAGGTCGACTTGGTCAGGCCCGTGATGGCGTGCTTGGTCGCTGTGTAAGGGGCCGAGTTGGGCCGGGGCGCGTGGGCCGAGATGGAACCGTTGTTGATGATCCGGCCCCCTCTGGGCTGCTGGCTCTTCATGATCCGGATCGCCTCCTGGGTGCAGAGAAAGGCGCCGGTCAGGTTCACGTCCACCACCGCTCTCCACTGCTCGTAGGCCAGGTCCTCGAGGGGCACCGGGGGCGCGCCCTGGCCCGCGTTGTTGAAGAGCAGGTCCAGGCGGCCGAACGCGGCCCGGACCTGGCTGAACAGGGTGCTGACCGAGGCCGGGTCCGCGACGTCGGTTGGAACCGCGAGCATCCGGCCGCCGGCGGCGGCGGTGGCCTCGAGTGGTTCCCGCCGGCGGCCCGCAAGGACGACCGAGTAGCCATCACCGGCCAGGGCCAGCGCGACCGCCCGGCCGATTCCGCTCCCGGCCCCGGTCACCAGGGCGACCTTCTCTGGCGAGCTCATCCCAACCTCCTCCTATTCCCTCAGTGCAAGTAGTCCAGCCGGCCGATCAGGCCCTGGAGGTCACCGATGCAGTGTGCCAGCCGCGCCTGGGTTCACGCACCGGACAGGACGCGGCGCGACTCCCGCGCGGACAACTCGGACGCCTCGGTGAAACCCGGCTCAGGCGGCCGCGAAGACGCCCGCCGGTGGCTCGTCGAGGCTGCGCCCGACCGCGTTCAGGAAGCCCAGCAGCTCGCGGTAGGAATCGACGACGCCGACCTCGTGGTAGGGCACGCCGACATCGGAGCAGAACTGTCTGACGAGCCGGCGCAGCGCCGGCAGGTGAGGATGCGGGCAGGCCGGGAAGAGGTGGTGCTCGATCTGGTAGTTCAGCCCGCCGTAGAGGTAGTCGCGGACGACGCTGGGCCGGACGTTGCGCGCGGTCAGCACCTGCTTCCGGAAGAAGTCGAGCTGGCTCGAATCGTCGAGCATCGGCATCCCCTTGTGGTTGGGCGCGAACGAGCACCCGATGTAGATGCCCCAGACGGCATGGTGGATCAGGATCACCGGGATCGCGTACCAGCCGAGGAGGAGCACCAGGCCGCCCAAGTAGAACGGGAGGTGGACGAGAAGCAGCGCGATCTCGATCCGGCGGTACTTCGTGCGATTCGCCACGACCTCCGGGCGGGTGCGCTTTGAGCGCCGCCTCAGCAGGAACTCGACCGAGCTCAAGTGCATGTTCCAGGCCAGCAGCGAGAGCAGGGGGAACAGCAGGTAGGCCTGGCGGCGAACGATCCACCGGGCCCATCGCGCCTTGCCGCGGGCCTGCTCGGCGGAATAGGCGACGATCGGCGTGTCGATGTCGGGATCCATATCGGTGTGGTTGGGGTTGCCGTGATGGGCGTTGTGCTTGTCGTTCCACCAGGACGGGCTCATACCCATGACCAGGTTGCCCCAGAAGAGTCCCGCCGCCACGTTTTTCCAGGGCGCCGCGAACATCTGGCGGTGGCCGGCGTCGTGACCCACGAAGCCCAGCTGAGCGCCCATGAATCCCATCCCGGCCGCGACGGCCAGCAGGATCGGCAGGTTGGAGCGGAAGATCACCAGGGCCGCGACCAACAGCCCGACGAGGACAAGGTTGGCCGACATCGTCGCGACGTAGTAGCCAGGCCGCTTATCCAGCAGACCGGCGGCCGTCACCCTTCGTTTGAGCTCGGCGTAGTCGTTGGGGAACACGAGGGCGGGGGACCTGGTGGGTGATGGCACCCGTCCCACACTAGACACATTCGCCGGGATCCGGTCCAGCACAAGCCGAAACAGCCTGGGCTCAGCGCGATCGATGCGCCAGCTGACTTCCTGGCTAACCCGCTGCGCCGTGGCCGTCGGACCCGGACGCTAGCTCGGTCATCCAGGTGCTGACCGCCTGGCCGAAGGTCCTGACCCCCCACTTGCGCTTGACCCGTGCCCAGTACTCGCGCGCAGTGTTGGTCTCGATGCCCATGCGGCGGGCCGCCTCCTTCATCTGGAGCCCGGCGGCCAGGTGCTCCATGAGCTCGCGCTCCCTCTCGGAGAGGGCCTCGAGAAGGTGCTCGCCGGGCTCCGTGACCGCGTCGAAGCCGAGCCGGACCAGCTCCTGCGGGAGGAGCCGTGTCGGCGCCCCCGGTTCGAGGACCAGGTGCACATGGCCGTGGCCCAGCCGGCCGGACCGCACGGGCACGCCGAGGCGGGCGAAGGCACCGAACAGCCGCTCCAGCTGCTGAGCCGCCCTGACGCCGTTCACGCTGATCGTCCAATGGGCCATCGGGGTGAAACCGGAAAGAGCCGCGGCGAATTCTGCGGCCCGCGGCGTCCCCAAAAGGTACGACCGGCGCGTTCGGGTCCGTCATTTTGGGGACAGGGAGCCCTTGCCCTCGAGAGCGCGCGCCCTTACAGTCGGGCGATGCCTCCCCAGGGCGAGTTCGCCTGCACGTATCTCGCGCGCCGCCGCGAGCTCGACTATGGGCGCCTCTCGAGCTGCTCCTGTAGCTGACGCGATCCGGGCGTGAGAGCCCATCGAGCGCGTTTTCCCGGCCCGCCGGCCGGCCGCATCCTCCGTCCATCCGAACCCAGCAGGTATGAACGCACTCCCCACTCCCCCACTCCCCGACGACCAGTCCAAGGTCGAGCGGATAAAGGCCGAGAGCCGGCATCTCCGAGGCTCGATCAGGGCCGAGCTCGACCAGGACACGCCTGTCTTCACGGAGCCGGCGGCCCACATCCTGAAGTTTCACGGCGTCTACCAGCAGGAGGATCGCGACCGGCGCGCCGAAGCCCGCGCCAGGGGCCACGCCAAGCACCACCAGATGATGATCAGGACCCGGATCCCGGGCGGCCTGGTCAGCCCCGAGGGCTACCTCGCCCACGACGAGATCGCCGGCCGCTGGGGTGACGGCAGCCTCCGGGTCACCACTCGCCAGGACTTCCAGCTCCACGGGGTCCTGAAGGGCGACCTGCACGCGGGCATCCGGGCCATCAACGACGCCCTGATGACCACGTTGGGGGGCTGCGGCGACCAGCAGCGCAACATCATGTGCTGCCCGGCGCCCGAGCAGGACGAGCTGCGGACACAGGCGCGCACCTTCGTGGCGGGGCTGGTCGGCGCGCTGACGCCGAGGACCCGCGCCTACCACGAGATCTGGATCGACGGCGAGCTGGCGGCGGACAGCCAGCCGGCGGACGAAGTCGAGGACCTCTACGACGTGGGGTCCGCGATCCTCGGGCTCCAGTCCATGCCCTCGATCGCCTGGTTTCCGCTCGCGGTCCTCCTCTTCGGGCTCAGCGAGGGGGCGATCTTCTTCGTGGTGCTGCTGGGCGCGGCGCCCGCGATCGCCGGCGGGCTGCTGAGCGGGGTGGACCACGTGCAGCCGCTCCTGATCCGCGTGGGCCGCACCATGGGCGCGCGCGGCCTGGGCCTGTACCGGCACGTGATCCTGCCCGCCGCGCTGCCGGCTTTTGTGGGCGGTCTGAAGCAGGGTTGGGCCTTCGCCTGGCGCAGCCTCATGGCCGGCGAGCTGCTGGGCATCGTCGGCCACCAGGCGTCGCTCGGGGTGCGGCTGCAGTTCGCAAGGGAGTTCTCGGACGCCGAGCAGCTCCTGGCTCTGATGATCGTGATCTTCGCCGTCGGGATCGCGATCGACGGGGTGTTCGGAGTTGTCGATGGCCGGATCAAGCGCCGCTGGGGGCTGGGAGAAGCATGAGTCGAGGTTTCGTAATCTGGTTCACCGGCCTCTCGGGCGCCGGCAAGTCGACCCTCGCCGAACGGGTCGGGGCGGAGCTGCGGGCCCATGGCAGCCACGTCGAGATCCTGGACGGCGACGAGGTCCGGACCCACCTGTCCAAGGGGCTCGGCTTCTCCAAGGAAGACAGGGACACCAACATCCGCCGGATCGGCTACGTGGCGCGGCTCGTGGCCCGGAGCGGGGGCGTGGCCATCGCGGCCGCGATCTCGCCCTACCGGGAGATCCGCGACGAGATCCGGGCCCAGAGTCCCGGGTTCTTCGAGGTGTACGTCCGGGCCTCGCTGGACGAGCTGGTGCGGCGCGACGTGAAGGGCCTCTACAAGAAGGCCCTGGCCGGCGAGCTCGCCAACTTCACGGGCGTCAGCGACCCCTACGAGCCACCGCTCAACCCGGAGCTGGTGGTGGACAGCGAGCTGGAGACGGTCCAGCAGTCGACGGACCGGATCCTGGGCGAGCTGGCGCGGCGACGCGTGATCGCCGGAGCCGCCCCCACCCGGCTGATCGAGGGCGAGAAGCTGGCTGACGCCCGGGCCGAGGCGGCTGGACTCCCCCGCCTCGACGTGGGCCCTCGCGAGGCGGCCGACATCTACATGCTGGGATCGGGCGCCCTGAGCCCGCTGGACGGCTTCTTGACCGAGGCCGACTACCGCGCCGTGATCGAGAACGGCCGGCTGGCCGGCGGCCAGCCCTTCACGGTCCCGGTCACGCTGCGGGTGAACGCTGCGCCGCAGGGGGATCGCGTCGGACTCTGGCGGGAAGGCGTTCCGATCGGGGTCCTCGATGTTGCCGGCGGCTTCGCGGCGCCCCACCGGCCCGAGGCGCTGACGGTCTACGGCACGGAGGAGGTCGCCCACCCCGGCGTGGCCGCCCTGTGCGCCTCTGGGTCGCTGGCGCTCGGAGGGAAGGTGACCGCGCTGGGCCGGCCGCCCACCAGCTTCCCGGAGCAGGACCTGACCCCGAGCCAGGTCAGGGCCGTCAAGGAGAAGCGCGGCTGGCGCACGATGGTCGGCTTCCAGACCCGCAACCCGGTGCACAGGGCCCACGAGTACCTGCAGAAGGTCGCCCTGGAGCTCGTGGACGGCCTGCTGCTGCACCCGCTGGTCGGCGAGACCAAGAGCGGTGACATCCCGGCCGAGGTCCGCATGCGCTGCTACGAGGCGCTGCTCGAGGGCTACTTCCCGGCTGAGCGCGTGCTGCTGGCGACCAACCCGGCCTGGATGCGGTACGCCGGGCCCAAGGAGGCCGTGTTCCACGCCATAGTGCGCCGCAACCACGGCTGCACCCACTTCATCGTGGGCCGCGATCACGCGGGGGTCGGCAGCTACTACGACACTTACGCCGCGCAGCGGATCTTCGACCAGTACACGCCTGAGGAGCTGGGCATCGAGATCCTCCGCTTCGAGAACTCCTTCTTCTGCCGCCGCTGCGGCAGCCTGGCCTCCACCCGCACCTGCCCCCACCCGGCCGAGGCGCACGCCTCGCTGAGCGGGACCCGCGTGCGCGAGCTGCTGGCCTCCGGCCAGGAGCTGCCGGCCGAGTTCACCCGTGCCGAGGTGGCGGACGTCCTGCGCGCCGCCTACGCCGAGGAGGCTGTGGTCTGAGGTACTACCCGGTCTTCCTGGACCTGCGCGGCCAGGACTGCCTCGTGCTCGGCACCGACGAGCTGGCCAGAGAGAAGTCGGCCGGGCTCCGGGCGGCAGGAGCCGCGGTCCGAGAGCTGCCCACTTTCGAGGAGGGGAGCCTGGCCGGCGCCCGGCTGGTCTTCGACGCCACCGGTGACGAGGAGGTCAACCGCAGGGTCTGGGAGGAGGCCGAGCGGCTGGACATCCTGGTGAACGTGGTCGACCGGCCAGAGCGCTGCCGGTTCATCATGCCCGCCGTCGTGAACCGGGAGCCGCTCCTGGTCGCGATCTCGACATCGGGCGAAAGCCCGTTCCTGGCCTCCGCCCTGAGGGCCCGGCTGGAGCGGATGCTGGGTGCTGAGTGGGGCCCCTTCGTGGCCCGAGTCGGCGCCATCCGGCGGGCGCTTCGCGCCGAGGGTGTGCCGCTGGCCGCGCAGACCGCCGTGTACCGGCGGCTGCTGCGATCAGGGGTGCGGTTGCTGCTGCGCGAGGGCCGGCAGTCCGAGGCCGACTACGAGGCGGCGGCCATCGCGGCGTCGGCAGGCCGCCCCCAGCCGGGGCGGGTGGCGCTGGTGGGCGCCGGCCCGGGCGACCCCGACCTGCTCACCCTGGGCGCCCAGGAGCGCCTTTTCGACGCGGACGTGGTGTTTCACGACGCCCTGGTCTCGGCGGCCGTCCTGGCCCTGGCCGGCCCCCAGGCAGAGCTGGTGGACGTGGGAAAGCGGGCCGGCGGGCGGAGCACCGAGCAGACTGCCATCAACCAGGCGATGATCGAGGCCGCTCGGGCGGGCCACGAAGTCGTACGCCTGAAGGGCGGTGACCCGTTCGTGTTCGGCCGCGGCGGTGAGGAGATGGCGGCGCTGTTGGACGCCGGGATCGAGGTCATCGTCGTGCCTGGCGTGAGCTCCGCCCTGGCCGCCCCGGCCGCGGCCGGAATCCCGCTGACGATGCGCGGAGTGGCCTCGTCGTTCGCGGTCGCCACCGCCCACGCCGCCGACGAGGAGGGGCCCCGGCTTGAGCGGCTGGCAGAGGCCGCCGACACGCTGATTCTCCTGATGCCACTGGCCACGCTCCGCGAGACGGCCGCCCGGCTGGCCAGGGTCGTCGGCTTGCAGCGCCCGGCCGCGTTGGTGTCAGGCGCCACCACCAGGCAGCAGGCGGTGATCCGGGCCCCCCTGGGCGGCCTCGCGAACGCAGTTCTCAAGTCCCCACTCGAAGGGCCGGCGGTCCTCGTCGTGGGCGAAGTGGTGGACGCCCTACCAGTAGCAGCCTCTCTGGCGGCGGCAGCAGCCGACGCCTAGGCCCAAATAAAGAACCCAGCGCGGTGCGGTAGGCCCGGCTCCGCCG
>DHIW01000077.1 GCA_002404015.1 Chloroflexi bacterium UBA4736 | reverse complement strand
AATGACCGTTACGGTCCACTAGTGGGGTGCTAGCGTACGAACCTGGAGATCAGAAGGATCGCCGCGAGGGCGATCAGGACGATGCCGGCCAGGCGCTCAGCGCCCTCGCGGAACCGCTCGCCGACCTTCCGACCGACCTGAAATCCCAGCTGCGAAACCAGGAACGCCTGGGCCGCGATCAGGATGATCGCAGCTGCCACCGGAACCCGGGCCAGCCCGAGGGTGAACCCGATGGCCAGCTCGTCGAGGCTGATGCTGATGCCCAGTCCGATGATGGCCGCGCCCGTCGTGTTCCGGAGACGCTGCACGCGCGCCTCCTCCTTTTCATCGTCGGCAAGGAGCATGAAAAGGCCGAGACCAATCAGGGCCGCTATGGCGGTGTAGTCGGCGAGGCTGCCGATCAGGCGTCCCAGGGCAGCTCCGACGAGGAGGCCGATGAGCGGCATTCCGCCTTCGAAGGCCGCGAAGAGCAGGCCGAACCGTATGCGCTGGCGGCGCGTGAGACCGGTCATACCGAGCGCCGCAGCCACGGCGAAGGTGTCGAGGCACAGCGGCAGTACGAGAGCAACCAGCAGCAGCACTGCGGTCATTTTTTCAAGAACGTGGTGGCTGCTGGGACCCCCTCCCCGGCCCCCCCACAAGGGAAGGGAGTTCTTGGGGGTGCGGGGGCCGGCGCTATGATGCAGCCCACATGACGGCTCGAGTGGAAGCCATCGACCCCGACCAGGCGAGCCGGCTCTACGAGCAGGACCAGACGCACTGGCTTCACCCCCAGGGCGACCTCAACGCGACGCCCGGCTCCATGCCCAAGCTGCTGTTCGCCAGCGGCGACGGCACGACCCTGACCGACATCGAAGGCCGCACGTACATCGACGGGCTGGCGTCGCTCTGGAACGTGAACGTCGGGCATGGGCGCCGCGAGCTGGCTGAGGTGGCCGCGGAGCAGATGGGCCGGCTGGCCTTCAGCTCGGCTTATGGCGGCTTCGGGCACGCGCCCGGTGCCGAGCTGGCGGCCCGTCTGGCGGAGCTGGCGCCCGGCGACCTTGACGCCACCTTCTTCGCCAGCGGTGGAGCGGAAGCCAATGACACGGCGTACAAGCTGGCCAGGTTCTACTGGCACCTTCGCGGCGAGCCCAGCCGGATCAACATCGTGTCTCGGATCCGCGACTACCACGGCCTCACCTGGGCGGCGACCAGCGCGACGGGTCTGGCCATGTTCCGCAAGGACTTCGGGCCGCTCGCGCCTGGCTTCCTCCATGGACCCTCGCCGGATCCCTATCGGTTCGAACCCGGCCCGGACGGGCGCTCGGCAGGGGAGGTGTACGCGACCGCCCTGGAAGCCGTGATCCTGGAGGCGGGGCCCGAGACCGTCGCAGCTGTCGTTGCGGAGCCGGTGCAGGGCGCGGGCGGCGTGATCATCCCCCCCGACGACTACTTCCCACGGGTCCGCCGGATGTGCGACCAGCACGGCATCCTCCTGATCGCCGACGAGGTGATCACCGGTTTCGGGCGAACCGGCCGCTGGTTTGGCCTGGAGCACTGGCAGGTCCAACCCGACCTCATGATCTTCGCCAAGGGTGTGACGAGCGGCTATCTACCGCTCTCCGGCGTGATGTTCACGCGGCAGATCTTCGATGTCCTCAAGACGTACAAGGGCGTATTGCCGCACGGCTTCACGTACAGCGGCCATCCGACGGCCTGCGCCGTCGCCCTGCGCAACCTGGAGATCATCGAGCGTGAGAACCTGGTCGAGCGCTCGGCCGAGATGGGCATCGTGCTGGGCAAGCGGCTGGCCGGCCTGAGGAAGCACGCGATCGTGGGCGACGCCCGCAACCTGGGCCTGATCGGGGCGTTGGAGCTGGTCCAGGACCGTGCCACGAAGACCTCTTACGAGCCCTCGCTGGGCGTGGGCGGCCGGGTGATGCGCGCCGCTCTGGCGGACGGCCTCATCGTGCGGGCGCTGGGTGGCGACATCGTTGCGCTGTCGCCGCCCCTCGTGATCACCGAGCCGGAGATTGACCGAGCGGCCGAGATCCTGGACCGGGCCCTGGAGCGGACGGCGCGGGAGCTCGAGCAGAGCAGCTAGCGGGCCGCTGAGGGGTGACTCCCATCTGATGGACGAACATCAGGCCGGCCCAAGTTAAACCACCTGGCGCGGCAGTCGAATGCCGGATCCCTGGAGGGCGACACCCGTGAGCAACTTCATCTGCGTGACCTGCGGAATGCAGTACGACGACACCGGCGACAGCCCTCCGCCGCGATGCTCGATCTGCGACGACGAGCGCCAGTACGTCCCCCTGGACGGACAGCGATGGACCACCCTCGAGCAGCTGCAGGCGACCCACCACAATGAGTTCCGCCGCCACGAGGACAACCTCGTCGGGATCGGTACGGCCCCTGCCTTCGCCATCGGTCAGCGAGCGCTCCTGATCACAACCCCCGACGGCAACGTGCTCTGGGATTGCATCAGCCTCCTGGATGAGTTCACCAAGCGCACGGTTCGAGCCCTGGGTGGTGTCTCCGCCATCGCGATCTCCCACCCTCACTACTACTCATCCCTGGTCGAGTGGAGCGAGGCCTTCGAAGCTCCCGTCTACCTGCACTCAGGCGACCGCGAGTGGGTCATGAGGCCCAGCTCGTCGATCGTTCACTGGGACGGAGAGCAGTTGGACCTCCTGGGTGGAATGAGGCTGGTGCGGGGGGGCGGACACTTCGAGGGAGGCACCGTCCTTCACGTCCCCTTCCTCGCGGATGGACGCGGGGCCCTCCTGACCGGGGACATCATCCAGGTCATCCCGGATCGCAATTTCGTGGCGTTCATGTACAGCTATCCCAACCTGATCCCGCTCCCGGCCGAGAAGGTGACCCGGGTTGCGGCAGCCACCGCTCCGCTCGAATTCGACAGGATCTACGGCGCCTGGTGGGACCGCGTGATCCCGACTGGCGCCAAGGCGACCGTGGCGCGGTCGGCGGAGCGGTACGTCGCCGCCCTGCAGCCGGAGGGGCTTCCGACGCGGTAGCGATCGGCACCCAATCAACCGGCGGCTCTCTTGTGATTCAGTCCGGAGCCCGGATGCCCAGCTCATCGACGTGGAGCAGGAGATCGCGTGGATCCTCGTACACGCGATAAGCACCCGCCCGCTCCAGCTCCTCCCGGCCGTAGCCGCCCGAAAGAAGGCCGATGCCCAGCGCTTGCGCCCGCTGCGCTGCCAGCAGGTCCCAGACGCTGTCACCGACGACGAAACAGTCTGTGATCTCCACTCCCAGGCCGGCCGCGGCGGCCAGGAACAGGTCCGGGTTGGGCTTGGCATACGCGACCTGGTCCCGCGTGATCACCGGCACGCCCGGCGGGATGGCGAGCGCCTCCAGGGACGGCCGGGCGGTGGTGTCACTGCCGCTCGTGGCGATGGCCCAGGGCACGCCGAGGTCGGTCAACGCCGAGAGCAGGTCACGGGCGCCCGGAAGCGGCTTGACCTCGTCGAGATGGCGTCTGTAGGCGCTGGCGTGAGAGCTCTTGAGCGCCTCGGCCTGCTCGGGCGTCAGTGGGTGCCCCGTCTCCCTGGCCAGGGCCTTTACGAACAGGCCTCCGCTCATCCCGATCCGGCGGTGTATACGCCACACGGACAGATCGATGCCGGCGGCTTCGAGCGCCTCCCGCCACGCCAGGACGTGCTGGTAGACGCTGTCGAGGAGCGTCCCGTCGAGATCGAAGAGCATCGCCGGCCGGGCGGTGTGTCCGTGTGCGGGCTTCGCCATTGGCTGCGCTGCCCAGTCTCGCACCGACCAGCGCTAGAAGTGGTCGAGCAGCCGGGCGAATCCGTCGAGCACGAGGAGCCGGTCGCACGCGGTGATATCCGTGAGCTCCAGCGACCAGGTGCGCGGGTGGGGGATGAAGACCGCCCCCAGGCCCGCGGCCAGGGCCGGGTTGATGTCCGACCTCGGTGAGTTGCCGATCATCCAGGTGGCTCCGGCGTCGAAGCCGTGCTCGGCGACCAGGCCGGTGTAGGCCGCCACGTCCTTTTCCGGGGTGACGATCACGCGGTCGAAGAGCTCGCCCAGCCCGGATCGTTCCACCTTGAGCACCTGCTCGTCGTGCTCACCCTTTGTGAAGAGCGTGAGGTCGTGCCGCCCGCCGAGGTCTTCGAGGGTTTCCCTGACCGCCGGTCGGAGCTGCATCGGCTGGGACATGACCTGGCGGGCGAGCGACATCAGGTGGTCGAGGTCCTCGGGCAGGACCTGCCGCTCGGCCAGCCGGTGGTACGCCTCCTGGAGGTTCCGGCCGAAGGCGGCCGATCCGTACCCGTGGCTGGCAACGTTCAGCCGCTCGACCTCCTCGAGCTTGGCCCGCACCTGGTCGCGGCCGAGGGTCGAATGGTCGAGGAAGTCGATGAACGCCTCGGCCGCGTCCTCGAAGAAGATGTTGTTTTCCCAGAGCGTGTCGTCGCCATCGATGACAAGGTGTTGCCGGGCCCCCATCCCGCCTAGTTTGCAGGCGCGGCCGGCTAGGCCGGGAACCGGGGAGGCACGGTTCTTCGGCAACGCTGGCGGACGCTCTACGGAGCCCGGTCCTCGATCTCCCAGGCGTGGTCGACCGCGTGCCACGCGAGCCGCCGGGCGGCGTAGCGCGCCGGCCAGCGCTTGGACCCGCCGGCTGATTCCTCGGGTTGGGAGCGCAGCCCCGCCACCAGCGCATCCCGCCATTCGGCGACCCCCTTGCGATCGTCCGGCTTCGGCGGTTTGAGGCGGACGCCGATCTTGGCCGCGTAGGCGCCCTCCGCGTCGATGACGTGCTGGGCGATCTTGTCGCGGTCGCGGCCGCCGCCGCGCGGCCCCTTCCGGAGTTCGGCCGGCGCGGCCGCCAGGACTGCGTCGAAGACCTCCCAGCAGGCCCTGAGCAAGGCCTCGATCCGATCCGCCTCCGCCCTGGGGAGGGGCTTCGCGTCAGCGCTGGCGATTGCGCCCGGGGCCCCGAAATCGGTCGTGGCCGACCCCGGCAGCCGTTCTGCCACCTTGAAGTCGCTCGCGGGCACCGGCTTGAAGGCCACGTGCGCGCCGGCCGCCACGGCCGCGTAGCGCGGACCGAAGGCCGCCAGCGACTCCAGGGCGCCCGCCTCGTCCTTCCCGGAGCGGCACCAACCGGGCCAGTCCGCGGCAGAAGCGAACGCGCGGCGAGGGGTCACTTCGAGGTATACGGCGACCGGCACGGCTAGGCCCGGGCCGGCTGCATTTCGCACCACGCGTAGAGGGCGTCGTACATGGGAGTCTCGAGCTCGATCTTCTTGTGATCGTCCTCTCCGTGGACCAGGGCGAAGCCATTGGCGATGGCGTAGAGCCCAGCGGCCTCGGGGACGGTGTCACGATCCTCGGAGACATCCGCCCCGTGCACGATGCTCGCCAGCAGCTTGAGAGCGGGATCGTCGAGCTTGTACTTCACCATGATCGATTCGAAGCTGCAGCGGCCATCGACATGCCCCAGCTCAACGTCCTTCACATCAAATGGAATCGCGCCCTCCCGCTCGGCGACTCCCGCCACCTGGTCGGCCGGAACGTAAAGGAATTCCGGCTCCGAATCAACGAACCGTCGGATCAACCAGGGACAGGCGATCCGATCCACGTTGGCGTTCTTCCGGGTCACCCACTTCATGCACCAAACCTCCACAACCCTCTGCCGCGTGCCGCACTGCCTGTCACGGGTGCCGCCACCTCGCGGCCTGCAAGGGAAAACGCGTCAGATCGGGACCTCTCCATGCACCCGGCTGCCTTGACCCTGAGACGAGGTCACGTCCAGCTTGCCACCCACCGCACCGATCCGGTCCGCCATGTTGACGAGCCCTGCGCCCTCAGAGGCGGCCCCGGAATCGAAGCCGCTTCCGTCATCGCTCACCTCAAAGTGCAGGCTGCCTTCCTCCTGCCAGAGGCGGACCTGCGCGGTGGTCGCCTCGCCGGCGTGCTTGCTCGCGTTCTGGAGCGCCTCGAGACAGCAGAAGTAGACGGCCGCCTCCACCTCGGGCGGGTACCGGTCGATGCCGTCGGAGCTGAGCTCTGCCGGCAGTGCCGCCCGGCGGCAGGCGGCACCCATCGCCTCGCGCAAACCGCGGGTGGAGAGCAGCGGCGGGTAGATGCCGTGGGCGAGACTGCGCAACTCCTCGATCGCCTGGTTGAGGTCCGCCGCGAGCTGCTCCAGCACCTCGCGCGCTTTCTCGGGTTCAGCGGCCGACAGCTGCTCGGCGAGGCGGAGCTTGACCGCCATCGCGACCAGGTACTGCTGGGCGCCGTCGTGGAGGTCGCGTTCGATGCGCCGCCGCTCGGCGTCGGCGGCCGAGACGACACGGGCTCGAGAGGCCTGGAGCTGAAGAGCCTGCTGGCGCAGCTGTTCGAGGGACGCCTGCAGGGCAGCATCCAGCCGGGCCTTGTTCACCCCGACGGCGACCTCCCTGGCCAGTTCCTCGAGAGTCGGGTCGGCCTGGGCCGCCAGCCGCTCCGGGTGACGGCGCCGCTCCACCACGATCAGGCCGAGCAGATCGCCCTGGTGGCTGATCGGCGCAACCCGCACCTGGGCCGCCTCGTCACGACCAGCCAGCAGGTCGGGCAGCCAGACCCGCGCCCAGGCCGGACCCGAGACCTGCGCGTTGGCGACGACTGACTGCTCCGGCCCGGTCAGCCTGATCCGCGCCGGGTCTCGCCTCGGCTCCGCAGAGGCCCGCTCGAGCACACCTGACGCGTGCAGCCAAACCTCGGCGACGTCCAGGCGGAGAGAGTCGGCCAGCGCCTCGACCAGCTGGGTCAGCAGCTCCGCGAGTGGATCGCCTCGTGCCAGCCGGCCGGCAAATGTGCCCCGCACGAACTCGATCGCGAGCAGGCTGGCCGCCTGGCGCCGGCGGCTGCGAATGCCCGCTACCGCCATGGCGACGCCCGCCGTTGCCGCGAGCGCAACCATGACGGCGCCGAACATGAGTGCTCCGGTGTCGAGCGGCAGAGTCTCAGCCCACCGTGCGCAGCGCCTCGGCCGGCCGCAGCCGCGCCGCCCGCAGGCCCGGTAGCAACGTCGCCAGGAGGACCGCTGCATAAACGAGGCCCACGGTCACCAGGAGGCTGCCGGGGTCGGGGCTGAAGCTGAGCACTGACCCCGCCAGCAGGGTCATGCCCAGCCCGTACGCGACGGCTATCCCCACGGCGAGGCCCGCGGTTGCGACCACCGCCGTCTCCAGGAGCATGCCGGCGAGCAGGTGCGCGGGCTGAAAGCCGACCGCGCGCAGGACGCCGATGGATCGCCGGCGCTCCACGACCGCGCGCAGCGCGACCGCGCCGAGGCTCGCCACCCCCACCAGGAGTCCGACCCGCAGCAGGAGCAGGAAGAAGTCGCCCGGGCCCTGAGCCTTGCCGACCTGGTACTCGTCGTCAACGATCTGCCGAACCGTTGTGGCATCGGCTCCCTGCGCGAGCACGGCCCGCTGGAGATCGTGGGCCAGCGCACGAGGATCGGTCACGCCCGCAGCCTTGACCAGCATCGTGGCTCCCGGTGCGCCCGCCCCGAGCCCGGCCAGCGACTGCTCAGACGCTATCAGCCCGGGCAGGATGTCACTGGGGCTGCCGCCGCCGAGGACTGAGGGAAGTTGAGCTACCACCTTAAAGGTGAGCGTGCCCTTGTCGGTTGCCAGATTGACGACGCTTCCGACCTGGTCCGCGGACGCCACCAGCCCAGGGTCCTGCGCGATGGCTGCCCACGCCGCCGCGTCGCTGCCGTAGCGGTGATCACGTCCGACCAGGGGCATGATCCCCCCGCCCAGCTGCCGGGCGCTGAGCCCGAAGACGGTGACCGGCTCCTGGTGCCAGTCGACGGTGCCCCTGTAATCGCTAAAGGCCCACTTCACGGGACCGAGGAAGGTGCGGCTCGTGAGCACCTCCGCCCGCGCCACCTGGCTCTGCAGGGCAGCCGGCACGGAAAGCTGGTCGCTACCGACCACCGCCACTCTGACGTCCCAGCCACCGGAGACCAGCCGGTAGTTGACGGAGTTGGCGCTGATCAGCGCCTCCACGATGATCAGGGTCGCCATCACGAGTGAGAAGGCCGCTATCACCAGCCCGGAGCGCAAAGGCCGCCGCACCGTATAGGCAAGCGACGGTCGCAGCGTCGCGCGCAGGCTGCCCGAGAGCCGGCCCACCAGCCCTGCGGCCACCTCGACGAGCGTCAGGTTGGCGGCCACGAGCACCGAAAGCGCGATGACTGTGACCGGCAGGGCGGCGGCAAAGTCGCCGGTCTGGTCAGTTGAGGAGAGGCTGGGGTTGCTGTAGGCGTAATAGGCGATCGCCCAGGCGGCCGCCCCGGCACTCGCCGCGGAGTAGCGGGCGCGATCGGAGAGCCGGCCGCGAGCGAAGCCGGCAACGGCGGCGATCACCAGGGCTCCCCCCAGCAGCCGGACCGGCGGCTGTCCGGCGGCGACCGCCGCCAGGCCGACCAGCGCGACCAGCGCCAGGAGTCCGAGCCGCAGGCGAGAGGTCCGCGCCGAACGCTCCGGGTCCGGCAGGTCGCGGATGGCGGCCGAGATCGCCATTCGCGAGGTCCGCAACGAGACGATGACGAAAGTGACCAGGTTGATCAGAGCGGCCGCGGCGACCGACCCCAGCACCGACGCCGGCTGCACAGAGAAAGTGAGCGGGAAGACGGACTGGGTGGCCACTCTGTAGACCTCCAGAGCGAGGCCGATGGCAAGCACGGCCGACAGCCCCGCCAGCGCCCCCAGGAGACTGTAGATGCCGCCCTCGGCCACCCAGAGCTGGACCAACCCGGTGCGGGTCAGCCCCATCGCCCGCATCACGGCCAGCCGGGGACGGCGCTCCTCGGCCAGCATCACCGCCAGGTTGACCACCATCGCGATAGCGGCCAGGGCCACGATCACTCCGAAGGAGGTGACGAACGGCCGGCCGTTGTTCATCTGCTCGGCGTACCGCAGCGCCGCGCTCTTGGCCTCGAGAACCTGCAGACCAGGGATCGCCACCACCGAACGCAGCGCCGGGGCCATGCGGCGCGCAGCCGCCACCTCGGCGTCGCCGTCGCCCTTCGCAGATACGCGCACGAGGTTGACCTGATCCGTCCCCGCCATGCCCTGGACCGTGGGGAGGGACCCGAAGATGGAGCGGTCGGCGCCATAAGCGCCGGCGCCTTCACGCTTGGTGACCCCGGCGACCGTCACCTCGTGCGGGGACAGGCCGCCGGCCTGGATGCGAAGCCGGTCGCCCACGCGCGCGTCGATGGCCTGCGCCAGCGGCTGGGTCAGGAAGACATCGCCGGAGGCGAGCTCCCGACCGGACGTGGCGCGCCCGCCGACCAGGACGAAGTTGCCGAAGCGTGGTTGGACTCCGAGGTCGAGGCCAATCACCTGGATGCCCGGTTTGCCCAGGTTGCGGTCGAGGTCGACCACGGAGCCGAACGCGACGATCGCGTTCTGGAACGCGGCCGCGTTCGCGGTCACAGCGGGGTCGGCGGCGAGCTGGGCCGCCAGCCCGGGGTCAAAATAGGCGCCGCTGCGGCTGATCTCGACGTCGTCGCGACCAAAGGCGCTGATCACGGCCGCCTGCCGGCTCTGGTCGAGGCTGTCGAGCACGAACTGGGTCGAGTAGATCGCGGCCCCGGCGATCATCAGACCGGCCACGATGACGATGGTTTGACCGGGACGGCGAACCACTTCCCGAAAGGCGATGCGGCCGATCAGCGGCCGTCGCAGGACGATCACCGCCAGAGCGCCGTAGGTGAGAGCGAAAACGGCAAGCAGGACGGCCAGGAAGAGATTCATCGCGCCGCCACCTGGATCGGGTTGCCCTGTGCCGTTTCGATGCGCCCGTCGCGCATGCGCAGGGTGCGGGCGGCGCGCTCGGCGACCAACGGGTTGTGGGTCACCAGCACGATGGTCTGACCCTCTGCGTTCATGCGGATCAGCAGCTCGACGATCACGTGGGTGACCTCGGTGTCCAGGTTGCCGGTCGGCTCGTCGGCCCAGACCACGGCCGGCCGGTGCACCAGCGCCCGTGCCACCGCCACCCGCTGCTGCTCGCCGCCCGAGAGCTGGTCCGGGCGATGCTGGGCGCGGTGTGCGAGCGCGAGCGTCTCCAGCATGTCCAGCGACCGCCGGCGGGCTTCGCCGGCGCTGAGCCCGAGGAGGAGGAGCGGTATCTCGACGTTCTCCACCGCGCTCAGCACCGGCAGCAGGTTGAAGGCCTGGAAGACGAAGCCCATGTTCCGGCAGCGGTAGCGGGTGCGCTCGCGGTCGCTGAACTTGGCGAGATCCTTCCCGTCGACGATGACGTGGCCGCCGTCGAAGCTGTCGAGCCCTGACAGGCAGTTGAGGAGTGTGGTCTTGCCCGAGCCCGAAGGGCCGACGATGGCGACCATCTCGCCGCGCCGGATCTCGAGGTCGATGCCGCGGAGGGCCTCGACCTCGCCGCCCGTGTGGTAGGCCTTGCGCAGCCGGCTGGCCACGACCATGGCCGCGTTCTCGTCCGTCATGAGCCGACCTCCCGGGTTGGAACCAACCCTCGTTTCGATGTCCATGGCCAGGAGGCTAGGCGCCGCGACCGCAGGCGGTCGAGGGTGGCGGCTGGCGTCCTGGGTGGGCCCCACCACGACGGCGCGGGTGGTGCTGGCCTCATGGCCGGCGTGATTGGCCTTCGCCGGCGAGGTGCATGAGCGTCGCCTTGACGCGCCGGTGGACGTCCGGCTCCTCCGACAGACCCAGCTTGGAGAAGATCGAGTTGATGTGCTTTTCGACGGCGCGCTCGCTGAGGAAGAGGGCGGACGCGATGGCGGCGTTGTTCTTGCCCTCCGCCACCGCCGCCAGTACCTCGCGCTCCCGTGCCGTCAGCTGGGATAGCGGCGACTTCTCGCGGCGCTCGCGTGCCGCCAGCAGCTGCTCCACCACCCTGGGGTCGATGACGGAGCCGCCGCGCGCCACCTCCCGGATTGCGGTCACCAGCTGGTCCAGGTCGGAGACCCGCTCCTTGAGCAGGTAGGCGCGGCCGGCCGCGCCCCGATCGAGCAGCGCGAGCGCGTACTCGACTTCGAGGTACTGGCTGAGCACCACGACACCTGTCCCGGGGCTGGTTTCGCGGAGCCGTTCGGACACCTGGATGCCTTCGTCGGAGAAGCCCGGCGGCATCCGGATGTCGGTGAGGACGACGTCCGGAGCGTGTTCGAGGATGGCCGCGGTCAGCGTCCCGAAGTCGGCGCAGACCGCGACCACCTCCAGTTCCGGCACCGTCTGCAGAAGCTGGCGCAGCCCCTCCCTGACGAGGTAGTTGTCCTCGGCGACGACCAGCCGAAGGCTCACGGCTGCAGGATAGGCTGCTCCCGGGCTTCCGTCCGCAAACGGGTCGCCGGCTGCTCCGCGTTCCTCGCGATCAGGATCCCGGTCAACATCAGGAGGACCGCGCCGATCAGGGTGGGCGGCGAGGCCCAGACGACCAGTGCGAAGGCCACGCCGAAGACGATGGCCACCCACCTGGCGACCCGCCGCGAGCGCCACAGGGCAACCGTCAGACCGACGGTCCCGACTGCCCCGCTCAGGAAGATGGCTGCCTGGAACGGCCTGATGCGGCCACTCCAGTGGCCTCCCGACATCGAGTTGAAGGCGTCCCCCACCCCCTGGTGTCCGGCGAGGTAGAGGTCGCCGAGGATCGAATCGGCGAGGCTGAGGATGGTCCAGATCCCGATCAAGAGGGCCATCGCCGTCACGCCGCCGATCATCCCGACGGCTGCCCACGGCCGGCTTTCGGGTGAGTCCGCCAGCCAACCGTAGATCGCAAGCGAACCGAACAGCAGGCAGAGCATCCCGATGATGCCGAGGGGCCCGATGATCAGGACGATGGGATCGGTGAAGTTACGCGCTATGGCCGCGGGGTCTGTGCCGGGTTCCTTGACGAAGAAGAGCGGCAGCCAGCTGACAAGGATGAGCAGGCCGGCGACCGGCAACGTCCATAGACCCGACTGACTGAGGGTTCTGCGCATGATCGGACTTCGCCTCCTTGTTTGTGCGCGCTCACAGCGCGTCGAGAGCAGCTTCGCGCGGGCTCACGGGCGGGGCAATCGTGCAGGCTCGACTGTTGTTCGGCGGCGCCACGAAGCAGGAGGTGGTGCCAGCATCCTTCCGGTTGCCGCGGACCCTGGCTAGCCTCCAGTGATGGCCGTCCGGGTACTGATCGTCGATGACCACGAGCCTTTTCGGCAGGCCGCGCGTGACGTCATCGCTTCAACGCCGGCCTTCGTGATGATCGGTGAAGCTGCCACCGGGGAGTCGTCTGTCGAGGCCGCGGGCCGCCTCGATCCGGACCTCGTGCTCATGGACGTCGTTCTGCCGGGGATCGATGGGATCGAGGCGGCACGACAGATTCACCAGCGCTCGCCGCGGACCGTGGTTCTGCTGCTCTCGACCTACGCTCGGGCCGACTTCGAGCCCCGGCTTGCGGACGCCGGCGCCACCGCTTTCGTGGCCAAGTCCGATTTTGGCCCCAGGCTGCTCGCCGAGGCCTGGGCCGCCGCGCAGGCCGCAGACGAATCGCGCGACGAAGACACGCGTGACGGGCCGAGCCGAACATCGCGTGAATCCAGTTGAGCTAGCCCGAAAGCAGACGCACCGCCCCCACCAGGTCCACAACGTCCGCGAAGCGCCGGACGTCGCGGCCGGTCAGGCGCTCGAGCCGGCGGAGCGGTAGCGCTCTGCGCTGTCGGCAGCATCCTCTCCAACGTCGTGATGGTCGGCGGCCGCGTGCGGGGGGCCTGGCGTCGGAAGGTGGAGCGCGCCGGGGTGGGGGTGGAGATCCGGCTGCTCGGCCGGCTCGAGCCGGCCGAGGCAGCCGCGGTGGAGGAGGCCGGCCAGCGGCTGGGTCGCTTCCTCGAGAGCCCGGTCGAGCTGGCCTGGCTTTAGGAGACCCCCTCCCCAGCCCTCCTTCGCCTCAAGGAGTCGTTGCAACACCCTCTGAAGTAGGAGGTTGTTTTATGTCCGGTCTACCCCTCAGTCGTGAGCTTCGACGTCAGTACTGGCTATTGATCAGGGCAGGCCTGGCGCGGAAGGCG
>DHIW01000057.1 GCA_002404015.1 Chloroflexi bacterium UBA4736 | reverse complement strand
GCGCTTTGTCCCCGGCCCGGGAGCAGCGTAGTAACGTGGCACTCGTTCCACTGATCAGACTATCGTTCCTCAGCATGGAACTCAAAGTTTGACTCCTCAACTCGAACTTCATATCATGGCGACGCGCCTGACTTGGGCGCGGTCCGGTTTGAGGAGATGATTTTGGGTGCCATTCGCGGGCGTCTCACGGGGGCCGGGCGCTAGCCGTGCCGGTCTCTCTCAGCGAAGCCAACCAGCTGATCACCGTCTCCCACCAGGAGGCCAGGAAGATCGGCATCGCCATCACCGTCGTCATCGTCGACGAGGGCGGACACGTGCAGGCGGCCGGTCGGATGGAGGGGGCTTTCCCCCTCTCCTTCAAGATCGCCCAGGCCAAGGCCGTCGGGGCCGCCATGTGGCACCGGGACGGCGACGTGATGAAGGCGGTGCACGCCGACCGGCCGGGATTCTTCGGCGCCGTGGATCGCCTCAGCGAGCTCCCGCTCATGCCCGGGCCGGGCTCGCTGGTGCTGCGTCGCGACGGCGCCGTCCTGGGGGCCATCGGCATCAGTGGCGCGACCGGCGAGCAGGACCTTGAGTGCGCCACCGCTGCGGTGCACGCCGTCTTCGACTAGCCACCTGGTGGTTGATGGCAGACCATCGCCGCATCACAGTCTGACCGGTCGACGCCGGGAGGATTGGGATCTTCCTCGGCCAGCACGCTTCACTTGCCGCCCCGCGGAGGACGAGCTCAGACCGCTGGCGAACAGGCCACTCCGCTGAGGGGCGCTCAGCCGGGGGCGGTTCCTGGTCGGGGCGTGGCCTGGGGCGCGCGTTTTAGAGAACTGCTCACCGAAGATCTCAGCCGCCGCGTGGTTCAGCATCTGCTCGATGCTGCCGCCCGCGATCATCGAGCCACGCGCGCGCCGGAACGGGTAACTCTCAACTGTCGATATCCACGTGGATCAGCCGCGTCGACCCGGGAATCTGGTGCAGCGTCCAGCTGCGGCGTCGATGTCGCCGAAGCGGGTGCCGATCCCGACCAGCACGTCGCATACCCCGCAATTACGGATGGTAAGGTCTTTCGACTCCGCCGATGGGGAGCCTGTGAGCGCGATTCTTGGTGGTCGCGATTTTCGAATCTTCCGAGGGAGTGCCGGTGACAATGATGGCTGAAGCCGCACCGCCGGCAGGCATGCTGATCGGTGGAAAATGGGTGCAGGCGGAGAGCGGGCGCAACTTCGCCGTGTGCGATCCCGCGAGCGGCGAGGTTCTCGCTGAACTCCCGGACGCATGTGCCCCAGACGTGGTCTCCGCGACCACGGCCGCTGCCGCCGCGCTCCCCGGCTGGGCGGGGCTCGACGCTGCAGAGCGCGGCCGCATCCTGGGGCGCTGGGCCGACCTGCTCGACCTGCACGGCACCGCGACGGCACGGCTGGAGACCACCGACAACGGCCGGCCGATCCGCGAGACGCGGGCACAGGCGGGCATCGTCGCCAAGTGGTACCGCTACTTCGGCGGCATGGCCGACAAGGTCGAGGGCGCCACCATCCCGGTCGAGGGTAACTACCTGAACTACACCCGCCGCGTCCCGGTTGGTGTCTGCGGCGCGATCACTCCGTGGAACCACCCGACGCTGATTGCCAGCAAGAAGATCGCCCCGGCGCTGGCCTTCGGCAATACGGTCGTCCTCAAGCCATCGGAACTCGCCCCCCTCGGCGTGTTGGAGCTGGCGCGGCTGGCGCTCGAGGCCGGGGTGCCCCCGGGGGTGCTCAATGTTGTCACCGGAGCGCGCGATACCGGCGAGGCCCTGGTCGCCGATCCCCGCGTAGCCCGCATCGACGTCACGGGCTCCACGCGCACCGGCGTCGCGGTGGCCGCGGCCGCGGCGCAGTCCGTCAAGCGGGTGGGGCTGGAACTGGGCGGCGCGGCCAGCACCCTGGTATTTGCGGACGCGGACATCGACCGGTGCGTGCGCGGTGCGGTGTTCGCCGCTTTCATCGCCCAGGGCCAGTCGTGTGTCGCCGCCGCGCGGGTGCTGGTGGATCGCAGCATCGCCCGAGAGTTCGCCGACCGGGTGGCGGAGATCGTCGGGCGCCTGCGGGTGGGGGACCCGCTGGAGCAGACCACCCAGCTGGGACCGGTGATCACGCCCGCCGCCGCGGCCCGCGTCCAGGCTTACGTGCAATCGGCGCGTGACGGCGGTGCCGATGTCCTGACCGGCGGATCGGTCGCGACCGACCTCGGTGGGCGCCTGCGGCCGGACGCCTTCCACCAGCCCACGGTCCTATGGCGCGACAGCCCCGACCCCAACCTCTTCGAGGAGGAGGTGTTCGGCCCGGTCGTCACCATCATGCCGTTCGGAGACGAGAGGGAGGCGGTGGAGATCGCCAACAACATCCCGTTCGGGTTGGGCGCCGGCGTCTGGACCCGTGAGGTCTCGCGCGCCCACCGCGTCGCCGGAGCCCTGCGCGCAGGCGTCATCTGGATCAACGACTATCACCGCATCGACCCGGCGTCGCCCTGGGGCGGCTTCGGTCTCTCCGGATACGGGCGCGAGAACGGGTTCCAAGCGGTCGAGATGTTTACCGAGGTGAAGAGCGTGTGGGTCGGCCTCGAGGAGCGGCCGATGGACTGGTACGACGACGATTCCCAGCGCCGCCTGAACTGACCGCCTGAGACGCGCCGGTCCTTCAGCGGGCACCGCGGTCCTCCCGCTCGGCCGTGACCAGTTACCGCACGGGCGTCAAGTCAGGCGCGCCGGCCAGGTCGCGGAGCCACGCTGGCAGCATCTCCCCGCGCTCCCGTCCACGGAGGTCGTCGACAAGCACGGCGATGTGTTCCGCAACCTGTTTCCTCGAATGATGCCCAGGTTCCGCACCGCAGAATGGCGTTTCCATTGACGAAATAGACTGTGTCAGTCTAGGACAACCCGGCGCCGCGCGGTCCAGACGCCGCCGGTGCTACCAGACCAGGGCGCCGTGCCCGAGGAGCCTTTCCATGGAGCACGTCATCGTGGATCGCCGGGACCCCGGCCGCATCCTCCTACCCGCCCCGCCCGGGGCGCAGCCGGTCGCCGCGCACCACCGCGGCGGCGAGGCTCAACTGCTGGCTGGTGATCAGCACCACCAGCCGCACAAGCTGATCCCGGTCGGGGGAGGCTGAATGATCCCCGCCCGTCGCGCCCGGCAGGTCCTCTTCGTGGTTCTCTTGCTCTCCACCGCCGAGCGCGTGACACCCGCGCTGGCCGCGGGGATCATCCGGGAGCACCTCCGGTTGACCAGCTCGGAGTTCGGGATCCTCGCTGCGATGTCAGCCTTTGGATTTGGTTTGGCGCAGTTCCCCGGGGGCTACCTTGCCGATATCCACGGGGCGCTGCGGGTGGTGCGTTACGCGGCGCTGAGCTCGGCTGCCTTTGCCGTCGTGTTCCTTTTGGCGCCCAACTACCCGGTCGCGCTGCTTGGCCGCGCGGGGTTCGGAGTCTCTGACTCGCTGGTTTTCATCGGGATGATGCGCCTGGTTGTCGACAACCGTGGCGGAGGATCGTCCGAGATCGGCAAGGTCCAGGCCGCGGTGGGCGTGGCGTTCGCGGGCGCCGCCCTGGCGGGCCTGGGCCTCACCGGGACCACCTTCCCGCTGGTGTTCGGGGCGCTGGCCCTGGTCCAGGCGGGACTAGCCTTGAGCGTGAGGGCCCCCGAGGTCGGCCAGGGCCCGCGCCGCGCCGCGGCGGCGGGATGGCCCGAAATCGTGGAAATCGCCACCAGCCGCCAGTTCTGGGCCAGCGTGCTGGTGACCACGGGGTTGTTCGCCCCCTTTCTGGCGTGGAGCACCGCGTGGGCCGTGCCCTACCTGGAGTCGGTCGTCGGTTTCAGCGCCGACCAGGCGCGTCTGGTGATCGTGGGCAACAGCCTGGCGGCGGCCGCCAGCGCGATCCTGGTGGGCCGCCTCTCGGACCGCCTGCGCCGCCGCCGGGTGGTGATGCTCGGCGGCACCGCGACGATGATAGGTTCCTGGGCCCTGCTGTTCGCCATCCCTGCCCCGGTCCCCGCGGTCATCGCCATCGCGCTGACCTCCCTGGCGTGCGCCGCCTTCCCGGCGGCCAGTGCGTCTCTCGCCCTCGCCAAGGAGTCATTCCGGCAGGACCGCGCGGGCACCGTGCTGGGCCTGGCCAATGTGACCAGCTCGATAGGGGCGTCGCTGCTGGGCGCGGCCGTCGGGCTGGTCCTGGACTCGCAGTGGCGCGGCGCCGTCGCGCACGGGCTGAGGCTCTACCCGGTCTCGGCGTACACGCTCGTCCCGGCGGTGCTGGGCGCCGGCTGTGGGCTCGCGGTCGTCGGCGTGATGCTGGCCCGTGAGACCCGCGCGGAGCAGGTTCCCGTTCCCGCGCTCCTCTGATCCCCTCGGCTGGTAGCCGTCAGCCGGCGGCGTTGACCATGTCGCTTCTCGCCATTCAGCGTGCACGGGACGCCGGTGATCGCCTGGAAGGTGTGCGGCGATGCTTCTGGACGGCGGCTAGACGCACAATATCTGAGGCCGGGCGTGATGCCTCACCACCACCACAAAGGAGGCTCCTTGTGAGCGACCGCGGGTACTTCTTCCAGAACCTCGACGAGATGGCCTCGGCCGCCGTGGGCCCCGACCAGGGCTGGGTCAATGTGAACATCCGCTTCGTCACCGAGGCTATGACCGGGTTCGACGAGGTGTGCCTGTTCCGGGCCAGCTTCCCGCCGGGGGCCCAGCACCAGCCGCACATCCACCCCAACGCCGCCGAGTTCTTCTACGTGCTCAGCGGGCACGGCGCCTCGGGCTTGGGCGACGCGGAACACGAGGTGCGCGGGGGCGCCTTCGAGCTGGTTGCCAAGGGGATGGTGCACTGGCTGCGCAACATCTCAACAACCGAGAACATCGAGGTCATCGGCGGCTACCTCGCCGTGGGCAGCCTGGAAGAGGCGGGGTACGTCCCGGTCGGCCAGGTCACCGCGGCGCAGGGTCAGGCCGAGAAGGCCTGACCCTGGCGCGGTTCAGCGAGGAGGCCTTGGGCCCGGTGGCCGCGGTGATCGCGTCCGCCACCGACCCCGTCGCCGTCAACCTCGCCAACCGCACCGCACGGCCTTGGTGAATCCGTCTGGACCTCCGACCCGGGGCGGGGGCTGACCGTGGCACGGCGGATCGATGCCGGCTAGGTGTTCGTCAACGGCCAGGTCGCCTCTGACCCCGGGTTCCCCTCGGGAGGGTTAAGCGCAGTGGCTACGGTCGCGAGCTGGGCGCCACCGGGGTGCGCGAGTTCACCAACGTGAAGACCATCCGCACCTGGCCCGGGAGGCGCGCCGGGGCTTGACCCACGCTTCAGCCGGTCAGGGTCGGCCGGTGACCGCCGCCTTGGCCACCTGGACCACGGCGCCCTCGCGCGCAGACCGGCTGATGGCCTCGACCAGCTCAACGCTGCGCAGGCCGTCCTCGCCGGAGGGGTTGGGCTTGGTGTCGTTGGCGACGGCCTCATTGAACGCCTGGATGGCCCGCTTGAATCCGTCCTTGGTGTCGAATTGGATCACCCTCTCCTCGCCGTCGTTCTTCTTCACCAGCAACTCGCCGTCCAGGCCGGGGCGGGTAGTGCTGCGGCCGGAGATGCGGCCCTCGATGCCGTAGACCTCCATGTCGGCGCGGGGGTTGGGCACCGCCTGGTTGCCGTTGATGTAGGCCATCGCGCCGCTCTCGAATCGGAGCAGGACCAGGGGCAGGGTCTCGAGCTCATCGGAGCGCCCGGCGTTGGTCATGGCAACCACCTCGGTGACCTCGGAGCCGGCGAAGTAACAGGCGAGGTCGAGGGGATGAACCGTGATGTTGTTGACCGCGCCCATACCGGCCAGGCCGGGGTCGGTACGCCAGCCCTTGAGCGGGTTGTTCCCGGCGCAGCTGGCGATCTCCATGAGTCTGATCTCGCCCACGGTGCCCTCGTCGATCAGCCGCTTGGCCTCCTGGTTGGCGGCGTAGTGGCGGGTCTGGAAGTTGAC
>DHIW01000050.1:2581-19310 GCA_002404015.1 Chloroflexi bacterium UBA4736 | reverse complement strand
ATCCTCGCGACGCGTATCTCCAATACGCTTTGCTCCGGTTCTCGGAGCCGCCTAGGATCTGGGCCACCTGGCCCCCGAATCCCTCGCCGACCTTTTTCAACACCCTGCTAGACCACGAACCGCCCCGGGGAGAGCGTGCGACCGGGGTCGAAGGCGTCGCGGATCCGGCGCATGACGTCCAGCGTAGCCGGTGGCTTGCCCCAGGCGCCCTGGCCGCGCTTCAGCTCGGACGACCCGTCGAAGAGCACCAGCGATCCACCCACGGACTCGGCGGCTGCCCGCTGCGCGACGTCAGGCTCGGCCAGGTAGGCGACGCCGACGCCGGGCGAGGCCCACCAGCGCGTGCCCGGTGTGAGCTCTGCCAGCAGCGCCGGCAGGTAATCCGGTGGAACCGAGATCCTGGCGGCCGGCCGCAGCCGGGCGTGCGCCTCCCAGCAGTCGGCGTCAGCTTCCTTCCAGCCCAGCTCGCGGGCGATCCGGCGCACCCCGCCCTCGGTACCGGCCAGCCGCGCCAGCAGCCTGTGATCACTCGTGAGCTCGAGCGCGATCGGCGCCATCGCGAGCCCGAGCGCTCGCCGGGCCTCGGCCAGCGCGGCCTCCAGGTCCTCGGCCTGGGTCTCCAGCGTCACCTCGTCCAGCGGCTTCGGGAAGACTTTGAACGAGGCTGCGACGATCACGCCCAGGCTGCCGAGCGCGCCCAGGTGCAGCTTGTTCATGTCGTAGCCGCTGACATTCTTGACGACGCGGCCGCCGGAGCTGACCAGCCGGCCGTCCGGCAGCGCCACGCGGAGACCGATCACGAAGTCGCGGGGAGTGCCGAACCGCAGCCTCAGCGGGCCTGAGACGCCCGCCGCCAGGGCGCCGCCGACCGTGTGGCCGGGCGCGTTGAACGGGTCGAGGGGCAGGAACTGGCCCGCCCGGCCCAGCTCCGCGTTCAGTTCCTCCAGCGTCACGCCCGCCTCCACAGACGCGGTCATGTCGGCCTGGCTGTACTCGATGATGCGGTCAAGCCCCCCGGTCTCCAGCGCCAGGTCGAAGCGCTCCGGCGGGTCGCCGAGACCGATGGCGCGACCGCCCCCGACCGGGATGACCGCCTGGCCGGCCTCGGCCGCCGATCGCAACAGCTCGGCCAGCTCCTCCGCGCTGCGCGGTCGCTCTGTCCTCTCAGGGCGGGAGCCGTCTACCACCAACGGGCTTCGGAGGCCAGCCCGACCCGCGCCACCAGCTTGGGCTCCCGCTCGGGGTCGGGAAAGATCTTGCCTGGGTTGAGCCGCTCCTCGGGGTCGAGGACGCGCTTCACCCGGAGCATCGCATCCAGGTCGTCGGGGCTGTAGATCCAGGGCATGAACGCGTTCTTTTCGATCCCGATGCCGTGCTCGCCCGACAGCGTGCCGCCCATCTCCACCACCGCCCGGAGCATCTCCTCGCCCGCCGCCTCCACCTTTTCCAGGATGCCCTCGTCGCGCATGTCGAAGAGGATGTTGGGGTGCAGGTTGCCGTCGCCGGCGTGGAAGACGTTGGCGACCGGCAGGCGGTAGTGCTCGCCGATCTCGCCGACCCGGCGGAGGACCTCGGGCAGCCGGGTGCGGGGCACCACCCCGTCGTGCAGGTAGTAGTTGGGCTTGATCCGTCCCAGGGCGCCGATCGCGCCCTTGCGGCCGGCCCAGAGCAGCTCTCGCTCGGCGGCGTCCTCGGCCACCCGCAGGCTGCTGGTCTCGTTGACCCTCAGGATCTCCTCCACTTTGGCGGCCAGCTCCGCGGCGCTCTCGTCCAGGCCGTCCACCTCGACCAGCAGGACCGCCCCGGCATCTGTCGGGTAGCCGGCCTTGTAGTGCGCCTCCACGGCCCCGATCGTGACCTGGTCCATCATCTCCAGGGCGGCCGGCACGATGCCGTGGCCGATCACGTCCGAGACGGCGTGGCTGGCCGACTCGATGGTCGGAAAGGCCGCCATCAGGGTCACGATCGACTCCGGGGCGGGCAGCAGGCGGACCTTGATCCTGGTGATCGTGCACAGCGTCCCCTCGGAGCCGACCATCAGGCCCAAAAGGTCCAGGCCCAGGCGGTCGGGCGCGTCGCCGCCCAGCCACGCCAGCGACCCGTCCGCGAAGACGACCTCCATGCCGATGATGTGGTTGGTGGTCACGCCGTAGTACAGGCAGTGGGGACCGCCCGAGTTCTCGGCCGCGTTGCCGCCCAGGGTGCAGGCTTTCTGGGAGGAGGGGTCGGGGGCGTAGAACAGGCCGTGACGGGCGGCTTCCTGCTGCAGGTCCTGGTTGACGGCGCCCGGCTCGACGGTCGCCGTGCGCGAGCCGGTGTCGATCTCCAGGATCCGGCGCATCCGGCTGAGCTGGAGGGCGATGCCACCGCGCAGCGTGACCGCACCCCCCGAGAGCCCGGTGCCGGCGCCCCGGGGGACCACCGGGATTCCGTGCTGGGCGGCCAGCTTCACGACTCCCACGACCTCGTCACGGGTGCCGGGGAGGACGATGGCGTCCGGCGTTGCGCCCGTGATCGAGGCGTCGCGCTCGAAGATCCGGAGGTCGTTGGGCTGATCGACGACGTGCTGCTCGCCGACGATCCGCCGGAGGTCGCGCACGACCGCCTGGCTGAGGGCCATCAGGCCAGCGGAGCCTCCAGCTCGGGGTCGCGCTCGAAGAGCTCGAAACGTCGGGCGTGGGCCCCCGGCAGGCCGGCCGCCTCGACCGCCTCCCGGCTCGGGATCAGCGCGGCCAGCCACTCCTGGCACTCGGCGTCGGAGGGCATCCGGTCGCGGCGCTCGAACAGCGCTTCCTGGATCCGGCTGTGGGGTGAGATCTGGATGGTGAACCAGACGCTCAGGCCGTCGTCGGTGACGGCGTGGTGCGTGTCGTCCACCCGGCGGTTGACCGGCAGCTTCAGCGGCTTGGCCTCCGCCGCGGACCGCAGCCGCACTGCCTCGCTGGCCAGGTCCATCAGGGCTCGATCATAGCTCCGGTGTGGGGGCGACCCCTGCTCGGTTCTATGGCGCCATTGAATGTTTCTATAGGTGGGGCCTGACGATTGACTTCCTGAATGGACACTGGTCGAATGCTGATATGGACGTTGTCATCTACTGCAAGGATGGCTGCGCGGACTCCCTGGCGATGCGGGAGTACCTGCAGTCGATCGGCATCGACTACCGTCTCCGCACGGTGGATGGCGACGCCGGAGCCCGCACCGAGTGGGAGGACATCGACGGCCAGATCCTGCCGCTCCTGGTGATCGACAAGAGCCGCATCGTGCGCGGCATGGACCGGGCCCGAGTCGACCAGATGGTCGGCTGGATCGGCTGCTGATCGCCTAACCGCCCGCCCAGTGTCCCGCTCCGCGGGACACTAGACTCTGGGCGTGGACTCCCGCGCCCGCGTCGAAGCAGCGATCGCCGGCCGCAAGACCGACCATCCGCCGGTCGGCGCCTGGGGCCACACCTACAAAGAGGAGTGGTCGCCCGAGCAGCTCGCCGCGATCACAGTCGAGCGGCAGCGCAGGTATGGCTGGGACTTCGTGAAGTTCCAACCCCGGGCCACGTTCTTCGCCGAGGCCTTCGGCAACCGCTACGAGCCCTCGGGCCACCGGCTCAAGGGCCCCGTGATGCTGGAAGCGGCCGTTCCCGACCTGGAGTCGTGGGGGGCGCTGAAGGTCGACCGCAAGCCGCTCGACGAGCAGGCGCGGGCCCTCGGCCTGGTCGTGAAGGAGCTGGGCGACCGGGTGCCTGTCCTGCAGACCGTCTTCTCGCCGATCTCGGTCGCCGGCTACCTGGTGGGCAAGGACAAGCGCCGCGTGGTCCGCGAGCTGCGCAAGCACCCGGAGGTGGTGCTGCCGGCGCTGGAGCGGATCGGGGATGCGCTGATGGACTTCGCGCGCGCCTCCGTCGAGCACGGGGCGGCCGGCCTTTTCTACGCCATCTCGGGCTACGCGACGCCGGACTCGATGCCGGTGGACGTCTACGCGAGCCTGCTGCTGCCGCTCGACCAGCGGATCGTGGACTCGTTCCCGGAAGCGGCCTGGTTCAATGTCCTCCACCTCTGCGGCTCGCACATCAACATGGAGGTCGCCCGCAGCCTGCGGGTGCCGGTCGTGAGCTGGTCGACCGCCAACCAGGGCAATCCCTCGCTGGAGGCGGGACGGAAGGTGACGGGCAAGGCCGTGATGGGCGGGGTCGCCCAGCGCACGACCATGCTGCGGGGGACCCCCGACCAGGTCGGACGCGAGGTCAAGTCCGCGATCAGCGCGACCGGCGGGCTGGGCGTCCTGATCGCCCCCGGCTGCTCGGTCCCACCCCGCGCCCGCGACGCCAACCTGAAGGCGATGGCGGAGGCCGCCGCCGCTTGACCTCGCCGGTCCGGCACCTGGCCGAGATCGTGCTCTGGGTCCGCGATATGGACCGCGCTTTGGCGTTCTACCGGGACCTGTTCGGTTTCGAGGTGATCTCGCCGCCCGAGCTGCCCAACCGCTTCCTGCGCGTGAGCCCCGGGGAGCCGCCGGTGCCCGAGATGATCGTCCTGGTTCCGCACCCCGACCGCGAAGGCTCCTTCCCGCGCGAAAAGGCGGCGCGCGTGCTCCACCACCTGGCTTTCCACGTGAGTCGTGATGGATACGAGGACCTGGAGCGGCGCTGCGGCGAGGCGGGCCTGGAGGTGAGGGGTGGCCGCCACCCGGTGCTGAAGGGAGTTCGGACCTTCTACGTGGACGACCCCGACGGCAACGAGGTCGAGGTCATCGCCCCGGAGTAGCGTCCAGGGGGGGACGGGGGCGTTCGCCGGCTGTTCAAAGTCCGGCCGGCCGGCTTGCTGACCACGCGCTATCGTGTGACGGTCCCAGCGACGACCCTATGAGAAATCTCAAAACCCTCGGTTCCCACGGCGCGAGGGAACGGGAGGCGGTTCCAATCCGGCCTGGTCCGGGGGTGTCTCTGGAGCGCCTCCTGGAGCTGGGACCACTCACGGCGGCCGAGGCGGTCGCCGTGGCTTTCGCGCTGTTCGCCGAGCTTCGGCGGCTGGAACCGGGCGGCCGCCAGCACGGCGCCGTGACCAGCCGCAACGTGATGGTGGGGACTGACGGCAGGGTCTCCTTGGTTGGCCGGACGCCGATAACCGCGGAGGAGGCGCCCACCGGCGCCGACGTCCAGGGCGCGGGCGACGTCATCTGCCGGGCGCTCGGCATCACGGCTTCCGGCGCAGAGGATGGCCGGGTGGCCCCGGTCGAGTTCAGCGAGCCCGAGCTCGCCGTGGCGGCGCGGGCCCTGGCCCAGGGCGCTCTGGGGCGCACGCCGCAGGTCGCCGAGCTTGGCTTCCGCGCGCGGGTCCCGCGACTGGCTGACCCGGAACGGGTCGCGGACAGCCGGGTCGAGATCGGCCGCCTGGTCGTACGGGCCGAAAGCGGGAGCCGCCGGACGCTGTCCGAGCCGTCCCTGGGGCCGCTCTCGCTGCCCGTGCCGCGGCCATCGGCCCCGGCTGCCGATCCGCGACCTTCGCGGGCCCGGCCGCTGGCTGCGCTGTCGGCCTGCGTGGTCTTGCTCGCCTGCCTGGCCGTCGGGGCGCCCCGGCTCGGACTGCAGCTTCCGGGCCAGGGTGCCCTTCGCGGGGCCCCGGCAGCGGCGCCGACCTCCGGCCCGGCCGCCCTGGCGGTGGTGCCACCGGCGACTCCGACCCCGGCTGAGGTCCACGCGCTGCCCGACTACGGACCACCCGCCGCAGGCGGGCTGGCCGCCGTTGAGGCCGCATCACTCCAGAGCTGCAGTCCGGGCCAGTCCTGCAGCATCCAGATCTCCATCCGCTACTCGGGCTTGGGCAGCCAGCCCAGCTTCGGCTGGGAGGTGCACGCCTTCGACCGCTGCACCGGCGCCGAGCAGGTCGTGGGGAACGGCGTTTTCGCCCCGCCGGCGGGCTGGAACCACATCCAGGTGACCACGCCGGCCGCCGTGCCGGCGAGCTACCGCAGTGCGGTCCTGGTCGTGGTCAGCAGCCGTCCGGCGCGGGCCGCGTCCAGCCCGCTGGAGCTCCCGACGGCCGGCTGCTGAGCCGCCCCGACTCCGATCAGCTGAAGAAGCGGCGGAGCGCGTTCGCCAGGCCGCCGCTCCGGAGGTCCGGAGTGACGGCGACGTCCGGTGCGTCTGGCGGCGGCTCATCTACGGGCAAGGGTCTGGCCTCGGCCGGGACCGCTTCGACAGCGGCCGCCTCGCCGCCGGGCGGCCGGCGAGCCTTCTTGCGGTAGAGATCCCCGTCCGCCCTGGCGACCAGCTCCTCGGCGGTATCGTCATCCGACAGCGCCGCGAACCCGACCGTGAAGCTGTAGCCGCCGGCCGCCTCCGAGAACTCCTGGAGCACCTGGGCCAGGACCGATTCCGCGGCTTCGACATCCGTCTGCGGCAGGATGCAGATGAACTCGTCGCCGCCCCAGCGCGCCACCACGTCGTACGCGCGCAAGCGGTTGCGCAGCGAGTTGGCCAGCGTCTTCAGCAGCTCATCGCCGGCCGCATGGCCGGCCTCGTCATTCCGGCGCTTCAGCGAGTCGACGTCCGCGAAACCGAGCACCAGCTGACCCCCGCCGAGCCGCCGAGCCCGCCTGATCTCGCGTTCCAGCGCCTCCTGACCGGCAACCCGCCGCAGCGTGCCGGTCAGCTCGTCGACGGCCAGCTGAGCCCGTACCGCGCTGAGCCCGCGGTGGTCCTCGGCGAACTTGGCGAGGACCACCGCGGCCGCCACCGGGCTGAGATGGCCGAGCAGCCGGGGGTGCAGGTTGACGTCACCAGCGATTGTGTTGCGCATGATGCGGGCGATCGTGTCCCGACGCTCCGGGACGGGCGGCTCAGCACTCGGGACCTGGACTGTCTCGGTCCGCAGGTCGCGGATCCGCTGGGTCATCTGGACGAGGCGGAGGAGGATCAGGCTCGCCACCTCCACAGGCACGTCCTGGACCACCGCCGGGGGCACGCCGAGCTGCTCCGCGAACTCCAGGCTGAGGATGCGCTCGACCAGGTTGGCATCCGCCTCGTGGGGCTCGGTCGGCGTGGGCCCGGAGTCGGCGTCCGCGGCGAGCCGCCGCATCCGGCCGCTCAATCGGTCCAGAAGCAGAGCGGCGGTCAGCAGGCTCACGCTCGCCAGCCGCTCGGGGGCGATATCCAGCTCGACCGCCAAGCGAAGCCGGATGCACTCCGCCACCGCCTCCTGGCCCAGCCGGGCGGCCGTGTCGGCCGACAGGATCGGATTGTAGGGCGGCTCCGATAACGAGTCCAGGAGGCCGCGGAGGACGATGGCTGCCGTCTGCGGGTCGACCTCGCCAAGGGCCTCGGGGGGGACCTGCAGCCGGTCGGCGAGCGACACCGTCAGGGCTTGCGCGACGATCGAGTTGCGCCCCTGCCCGCCCCCCTCCAAGCTCCCCGGATCGGCCACTATCTTCATTCTGCCGTGCTCCGACCGGTATCGGCCGGCGACGCGCGTCTCAAGGTCGCCGGCTGAGGTCCAGCGGCCTGGCTGACCAACTTAGCGACGCCACCAAGGCCGCGGCCGGACCGGGGCAAGGCCGCCGTTCGCCGCTTCGATGCCGGCGGGCGCCGGGGCTGGCTTACGGCGGCTCTGGATCAGGTTCTGCTCGGCCCGGTGGACCAGGTCGCTGGCCGTGTCGCCCTCCTCCAGCACTGACACGCCGATCCCCAGCCGGCAGCCGTCCGCGGCCGCTTCGAACTGGGTTCGGACCTGTTCGAAGATGGCCCTGGCAGAATCCGCGTCCGTCTGGGCCGCCGCGCATACGAACTCGTCCCCGCCCCAGCGCATGACCAGGTCGTGGGCCCTCAAGCGGCCGAGGATGGCCGTGCTGAGCTCCTTCACGAGCTGATCCGCGCGGGCATGGCCTCGGACCGCGCTCACGGCCTCCAGGCCCTCCACGTTGAGAAAGGCGACCACGAACCTGAAATCGGCCAGCCGTCGGGCGCGGCCTATCTCCACCCGCAGTGCCTCCATGCCTGGCTCGCGACGCAGTGTGCCGGTCAACTCGTCGGTTCGCGCCTGCTGCTCCAGCGCCCGGGTCCGCCGTCCCTCCTCCTGCAGGCGGCGAAGGAGGAGCGCGGACGCCCCGACGGTGAGCCCGCTGAGCTCCCGGGCGGGGATGCCGAGGCGCCCGGCGAGCTCCTCTCTCAGCACCCGGCCGATCGGCTCGCGGCGCTCGGGCGGGCGCTCGGGTTCGGCCTGGCCGGTCTCGAAACGGTCGGTCTCGGCGACCACCTCTGCAGCCATCAGGGTCAACCGGTGGAAGGCCAGTGCCACGACGTCCGAGCTCACGCCGGCCAGCACCGTGGACGGCACGTTCAGCTCGCGCGCCAGCTCGTCCCTGAGGGTGCGGTTCACCAGATCCCGGCGCTCGACATCCCGAGGTCTGGGCGCGGCCCGCCCGGGGGCCGGCCGGGAGCTCGCGCGGCCTGCCCCGGCCAGACGGGCGAGAAGCGCCGCCGCGGCCCGCGGTCCCAGCGCGGAAAGGCGCGCGGGGTCCAGGTCCAACTGCTCGGCCAGCTCGGCGCGCAGCACTCGCGGCACCAGGTCGAGGTCCGGGGCCGGCGCCTGGACCGAGCGTGGGAAGGGAGCGACGGTCGCGGTCGCGTCCGCGTCCCGGATACCCACGAGGAGGTGGGCCATGGCGTCAGTTCCCAGGGCGTTCAGGGCCTCCGGTTCGAGGTCGAGCCGGGCCGCCAGCTGACGCCTGAGCAGTCCCGGGCGCAGCTCCTCAGCAGGCCGTTCGGTGCCCGCCAGCTGCTGGGTGTCGTCCAGTTCTCTCCCTCCCTGGGCCACTGCCCTGCCACCAACTCGAAATGCCGGCCGGGGCGCGACCTCCAATCCCTGCGACCGCGACCCTAACTCATCTTCGCTCAGATGCGACGCCCATCGCGAGAGTGCGACTTGCGGGTCGTGGACGCAGGGACTATGGTGGGCGGGCTCGACTGCGTCTTAGAGCCGTTCTGCATACGTCCAACCAACGTTTTCAAGAGGTCTTGCAATGTTATGGGACGAGATCGACGTGCCCGTCGATGTGCGTCGCGAGTCATGGGATCAGCCCGCCCCGCCTACCGACACGGGGCCTGAGGCCGGCAAAGAGGTCGAGGTCAGCGCCCCCGAGTAGCGTCGAGGCGGGCGATGCGGGGCGCGCGTCCCCGCCTGTACACGAGCATCGTCCGCTGGTAGCTGATCACGACCTTGCCGTCCTGGTTGAAGCCAGTCGTCTCCACCTTGACCACTCCCACGTTGTCCCGCGACTTCGACTCCCGCGTCTCCAGAACCCGGGAGCGGGAGTAGATGGTGTCGCCCTCGAACACCGGGTTGGGAAGGCGGACCTCGTCCCAGCCGAGGTTGGCCATGACGTTCTGGGACAGGTCGGTCACGCTCTGCCCGGTCACCAAGGCGAGCGTGAAGGTCGAGTTCACGAGCGGCCGGCCGAACTCCGTCTGAGCGGCGTAGTGGTGGTCGAAGTGGATCGGGGCGGTGTTCTGGGTCAGGAGGGTGAACCATATGTTGTCGGTGGTCGTCACGGTGCGGCCGAGGGGGTGCTCGTACTCGTCGCCGACCACGAAATCCTCGAAGAAGCGGCCCTTCCAGCCTTCCTTGACAGTCACGACGCGATGATGCGCTCCCGGCGCAGCCGATCCAAGTCCGTGTCGGCGAGGCCGATCAGCTCCCGCAGCACCTGATCGGTGTTGGCGCCGAGCTCGGGGCCGCGCTTAGGCGCCTCTGGCGGCCCCCCGCCGAAGTCGAGGGCGGTGGCGGGCGCCGGGCCTGAATCCGCGGCGAGCTCCTTGAAGGTGCGGTAGGGCCCCCAGAGCACCCCGTGTTGAGTCAGCGCGGCCGCCACTTCGGCCAGCTGCCGCTCCGCGAACCAGGGCGCCAGCAGAGCCGAGATGTCATGGCGCGCCCGGAAACGATCGCCCTCCAGTTCCAGGTCCAGCTCGAGACGTTCGCCAAGGGCCGCCAGCCCTGGTGCGAGGCCCGTCGCCTCGCCCAGGCTGTACCACTGGCGCGGGGTCAGGGCGCAGACCTGGACGTCGCGGCCGTCGGCGGTTCGGAAGTCCCGGGCGTAGGTGCCGTAGAGGTCGTTGCCGTAGCGGGCCCTCGGCTCCTCGACGAGCTGGGCCTCGGCCAGGATGCCCAGGTTGCCGGCCACCGCCAGGGCGACGTCCTCGAGCGCGAGCTGGACCAGGCGCCCCTCACCGGTCAGGCGCCGGTGCCGCTCGGCCGCGACCACGCCGAGGGCGGCCAGGAAGCCGGTCTGCAGGTCCCAGGCGGGGAGGACGTGGTTGACGGGCCCGTCGTGGCCTTCGGGACCGGTCACGAGTGGAAAGCCGGCTCCCGCGTTGACCGTGTAGTCGACGGCGGTGCCGCCGTCTCGACTGCCCGAGATCGCGACAATGATGAGGTCGCCCCGCCGCGCCCGCAGCGTCTCGTAGTCGAGCCAGCCACGAGCCGGAAGGTTGGTGAGCAGGATGCCGCCGCCGTCGCCCGCGCAGGTTATGAGCCGGGCCACGAGGTCGCGGCCCTCGTCGGAGCGCAGGTCCAGCGTGATTGAGCGCTTGCCCTGGTTGAGGCCGGCCCAGTACAGGCTGCGCCCATCCGGCCCGAGCGGCCAGCGGCCGGCGTCGATGCCCCCGCCGATCGGGTCGACCCGGATCACGTCCGCTCCCAGCGCGGCCAAGGTGGCACCGCCCAGGGGCGCCGCCACGAAGGCCGAGACCTCGACGACCCGCAGGCCGGAGAGGATTCCCGCCTGTGCGCTCACCCGCTCATGCTATGCACCGCCTTGATCGATCGCTACCGCGAGCTGCTCGCCTCGTTCCCAGCCGGGGTCACGGTGGTCACAGCCTTCGAGGCCGGCGGAGCCCCGCGCGGGCTCACGGTGATCGCCTTCTGCGGCGTCTCGCTGGAACCGCCCCTGGTCCTGGTCTGCGTGGGCCGCAGTTCGAACACCCTGGCCGCGATCCAGGCGGCCGGCGGCTTCACGGTCAACCTGATCAGCCGCGACAGCCACGAGCTGGCCCGGCGGATGGCCGGGAAGGTCGAGGATAAGTTCAACGGGGTGGCGTGGTCGCGGCCCGAGGTGCCGGAAGCCGGGCCCGTCCTCCACGAGGACAGCACCGCCCACATCCTGTGCCGCACCGTGCAGGCGGTGGAGGCGGGCGACCACTGGGTCTTCATCGGCGAGGTGAAGGGAGGCGAGGTCGACCAGGGGCGGACGCCACTGGTCTTCCACCGCCGCGAGTTCCGCGAGCTGAGCGGCCTGTAGACGGCCGGGTTAAATTTGGCTCTGCGCCGGGCCCGTAGCTCAGTTGGTTAGAGCGGCCGACTCATAATCGGCTGGTCGTTGGTTCGATCCCAACCGGGCCCACCACGTGTTCGTATTGGAAGTTGCCAGGGAGGCGGCCAGGATGGAAACGAATGCGGTCGCCACGGTGGACACCCTGAAGGCACTGCTCGACGCCTTCAATCGCCACGACCTGGATGCGGTCATGGACTTCTTGTCGGATGACCCGGTGCTGGAGATGCCACGCGGATCGTCACCCTGGGGAACTCGCGCCAGAGGGCGCGACGAGGTTCGTCGTCTTCTTGCCACAAGATTCACCGGCATCCCGGACGTCCATTACGGGCAAGACCGCCACTTCGTCTGCGGAGACAGGGGCGTATCCGAATGGACACTCACAGGCACCTCCGATCGACAAAAGATCGAGGTGCGAGGCTGCGACCTGTTCGAGTTTTCGGCGGGAAAGATCAGCCGCAAGGATTCGTTCTGGAAGATCATCGAGGAGGACCGGCCGCTTCGATCAGGCGCGGAGCGCTTCGAGGGCGGCTTGGCTGAGCCATTCTCGGACGAAGACTAGGAGCCTGGGATTCGACCGCGCGGCAGTCAGACCAGGTTTGCGGGGCTGGTAGCCTTCGATCGATGACCAAGTGGCTGATCGGACTGGTGGCCTCCGGCGGCCTCCTGGCCATCTTCGTGACCATGGCGGCGGAAAGCGCCGGGATCCCGATCTCGAGCGAGATCGTGGTGCCCCTCGGCGGCGCGCTCGCCGCCCAGGGCAAGCTGTCCTTCATCGGGGTGGTGGCGGCAGCCACCATCGGCAACCTGGTGGGCTCAGTCGGGGCCTATCTGCTGACCCGCCGATATGGCGAGCGTCTGATCCTGGGCCCCGGCCGGCGGGTCGGTCTCAACCGCGGCCACCTCCGACTGGCCAACCGCTTCTTCAACCGTTTCGGGGTCTGGGCCGTGTTCCTGGGCCGGCTCCTGCCTGTGATCCGCACCTATATCTCCTTTCCGGCCGGGCTGTCTCAGGTGCGGCTGGGAACCTTCTGCATCGCCACCCTGCTGGGCGCCCTGCCCTGGAACCTCGGCTTGGCCTACGGCGGCTACAAGCTGGGCCAGCACTACGACCTGATCGAGACCTACCTGCGCCCATTTGTCGTGCCCCTGGCGATCGCCGTCGTGTTGGTGGTGGCCGCCGCCTACTGGTTCGGCCGGCGCCACGCCGAGGACGAGGAGGCCGAACCGCTCGACGCGCCCAGCAAGACGGCCGCGAGCGGTCCGCCGCCCGCCGGCTGAGGCGCGATCGGGTGGGCCACAGCCCGGCCTGAAGGCGCTACGCTCACCTGACTTCAGCCATGGTCGAACTGCTCGGCCGGATGCTCCCGATTCAACTGAGCCGCGGGCAGTCGCTGCTGGTTCTGGGCCTGGTGGCGGTCGGAGTCCTGGCCGCGGCGGCGGCGGTCTTCTTCGACGTCCTTCTCTACCGCGTCGCCTGGCTTGCGCTTCGCGTCAGGGGCCACCCAGCGCCCACCAAGAGCCCGGCCCGGATAGCCCTGGAGGACCTGGAGCAGCGCGTGCGGCCCGGGCAGCCACCTCTCTAGCCCGGCTGCCGGGCGTCAGTGATGGTGATCGTGATGGCCGTGGTCGTGGTCGCCGGCTGCCTCGCTGGGTGAGGCCGCCATCATCCGCAGCATCTCCGGGCCCCCGGTCCGCAGGAAGCGCCAGCCGAGGACCGCGGCGAGCCCCAGGAAGCCAAGGTCGAGGAAGGTTGTGTAGTTCCAGTCCGGCCTCGTCTGGAACACCGCCACGAAGTGGTGCGCGGGCGTGAGGCCGAGCACCTGGAAGATGGCCCCGATCACGAGGCCGGCCAGGACCATCGCGACGTAGGAAGCGCCCAGCAGGTACAGGCTCATCCGGCGGCCGTAGTACTTCCGGTAGATGTTTAAGATCGGGATGATCAGCAGGTCGCCGAAGATGAAGGCGATCACGCCGCCGAAGCTGATCCCCCCGTTCCAGAGCACGACCGCCAGGGGCACATTGCCCACCGAGCACACGAAGCTCAGCATCGAGATGACGGGGCCGATGATCGGACCCCAGACGGCCCCCAGCTGGGGATTGCCGGCCAGGAACAGCGTCCGCCAGAAGTCGTTGGGCACCCACGCGGCGAGGGCGCCTGAGATCAGGAAGCCCAGGGCGAGGTCCTGGTAGAGGCTGGCGACGTCCATGTAGAAGTTGTGCGCGATGGCGGTGAACGCGCGGGCCGAGAAGAGGCGGGACAGGAAGGGACCGTCGGTGACCGACATGTCCATCGCCGCGTGGCCCTCCATCCGCCCTGGCAGATCCCTCTCCGCCTGGCGGCGGGCGGACTCCACGAGCCGAGCCCGCAGCGTGTACTTGAACGCCAGCGCCAGGATGCCCATCATCAGCAGCCCGCCCGCGAACTCGGCGGCCACGAACTGCCAGCCCAACAGGACGAGGAGGACGAGGCCCAGCTCGAACACCAGGTTCGTGCTGGCGAACTCGAAGAGGATGGCGTTGGCGAACGTCGCGCCCTTGCGGAAGAGCGCGCGGCCGATCGCCACCGCCGCATAGGAGCAGGAGGAGGAGGCCGCCCCGAAGAGCGCCGCCCAGGCGACCCCGCGAGCGTCGTCTTTGCCCAGGAACCGGACCACGGTGCGCCTGGACACCACCGTCTGCACGATGGCGGAGATCAGGAACCCCAGGGCCAGCGGCCAGAGGACCTCCCAGAACATGAAGAACGCCATCTGCAGCGCCTGCCAGACGGCCTGCAGCAGGAACACCGTCAGGCTCTTACGAGCCGGGCCACCGCGTCGCTCAGCTCGCGGACCTTGGCGGCGCCGTCCCCGGCCTGGATCGCCTCGGCAACGCAGTGCTCGGTATGGTCGCGGAGCAGGATCAGCGCCACGTTCTCCAGGGCCGCCCGGGCCGCGTTGACCTGGGTGAGGACGTCGATGCAGTAGCGGTCGTCCTCGACCATCCTGGAGATGCCCCGGACCTGGCCCTCGATTCTCTGCAGCCGGGCCCGGACCTTCTCCCGATCGCTGGCGTAGCCTGCCACGTTCGGGAGTCTATCAGATACCCCCCTGGGGTATGTGGCGGCAGGCCTGGCGCCGCCTCGCGCGGGTTTTGCGGCACCATTGAAGGTTCAATGAGCGCCGAAGCCAGGCTTCGCAGCCTGCTTGCTGATCGGATCCTCGTGCTCGACGGAGCGGTCGGGACCATGCTCCAGCGAGAGAAGCTGGAGGAGGCCGACTTCCGAGGCGAGCGCTTCCGCGACCACGCACGCTTTCTGCAGGGCGACAACGACCTGCTCAGCCTGACCCGGCCCGACGTGGTGGAGAAGGTCCATCGCGCTTACCTCGACGCGGGGTCGGACATCGTGACCACCAACACGTTCACCGCGACGCCCATCTCGCAGTCCGACTACGGCCTGGACGACTTCGTCTACGAGATGAACAAGGCCAGCGCCGACATCGCTCGCAGGGCCGTGTCCGGCCACCAGGACCGCTTCGTGGCGGGCTCGCTGGGCCCCACCAACGTCACGCTCTCGCTCTCGCCCAAGGTCGACGACCCGGCCTACCGGACCATCACGTTCGACGAGCTGTTCGAGGGCTACGCCGAGGCTGCGCGGGGCCTCAAGGACGGCGGCGTCGACCTGATCCTGGTCGAGACCATCTTCGACACCTTGAATGGCAAGGCCGCGATCGCGGCCGCCCGCGAGGTCGCGCCCGAGATCCCGCTGATGATCTCCGTGACGGTCGTGGACCGGAGCGGCCGCACCCTCTCCGGCCAGACGGTCGAGGCCTTCTGGCTCTCGGTCGAGCACGCCGAACCCTTCATCGTCGGCATCAACTGCTCGCTGGGCGCCTCAGAGATGCGGCCCTACCTGGCCGACCTATCGCGCATCGTGCCCACCTTCGTGTCCTGCTATCCCAACGCCGGCCTGCCCAACGCGTTCGGCGGCTACGACGAGCAGCCCGACACGACCAGCCGGCTGCTTCGCGACTTCGCCCGCAGTGGCTTCGTGAACCTGGTGGGAGGCTGCTGCGGGACCGGGCCAGAGCACATCACGGCGATCGGCAAGGCGGTCCGCGGGCTGCCCCCCCGCAAGATCCCGAACGCGGTGCGGCGTACCAGCTTCAGCGGCCTGGAGCCCTTCGAGATCGGCCCCGACAGCACCTTCGTGACCATCGGGGAGCGGACCAACGTGACCGGGTCGGCGCGCTTCCGGAGGCTGGTCGAGGACGACAACTACGCCGCCGCCCTCGAGGTTGCGCTGGAGCAGGTGCGGGGAGGCGCCAACCTGCTGGACGTGAACATGGACGCCGACCTCCTGGACTCGGTCCGGGCCATGACCACCTTCTTGAACCTGCTGGCGACCGAGCCCGAGGTGGCCCGGCTCCCGATCATGGTCGACAGCTCCCGTTGGTCCGTGCTGGAGGCCGGGCTCAAGTGCCTGCAGGGCAAGGGCGTCGCCAACTCGATCAGCCTCAAAGAGGGCGAGGAGTCCTTCCTGGAACAGGCTCGGAAGGTCCGCCGCTTCGGCGCCGCCGTGGTCGTGATGGCCTTCGACGAGAAGGGCCAGGCTGACACCGCCGAGCGCAAGGTGCTCATCTGCGAGCGCGCCTACAAGCTGCTCACTGAGCAGGTCGGCTTTCCGGCTGAGGACATAATCTTCGATCCCAACGTCCTGGCCGTAGCCACCGGGATCGAGGAGCACAACGGCTACGCCAAGGCCTTCCTGGCCGCCGCCCCCGAGATCAAGAAACGCTGCCCCGGGGTGCGCATCTCCGGCGGCATCTCCAACCTCTCCTTCGCCTTCCGGGGCAACGACCGCGTGCGGGAGGCGATGCACTCCGCTTTCCTCTTCCACGCCACCAAGGCCGGCCTCGACATGGGCATCGTCAACGCCGGCCAGCTGGTCCTGTACGACGACATTCCCAAGGACCTGCTGGAGCTGGTGGAGGACGTCATCTTCGACCGCCGGCAGGACGCCACCGAACGGCTGGTGGACTTCGCCCGCACCGTCACGGGGGAGGGCGCCAAGCGCGAGCGCGACCTCAGCTGGCGGGAGGCGCCGGTCGACAAGAGACTCGAGCACGCCCTGGTCCACGGCATCGTCGACTTCATCGAGGAGGACACCGAGGAGGCCCGCCAGAAAGCCGCCCGGCCGCTGGACGTGATCGAGGGCCCTCTCATGGCCGGCATGCAGGTGGTGGGCGACCTCTTCGGGGCCGGCAAGATGTTCCTGCCCCAGGTCGTCAAGAGTGCGCGGGCCATGAAGCAGGCGGTGCGCTACCTGGAGCCCTTCATGGAAGCCGAGAAGGAGGCCGCCGGACAGGGCGGCCAGCGCCAGGCTCGGGGCACCGTCGTGATGGCGACGGTGAAAGGCGACGTGCACGACATCGGCAAG
>DHIW01000050.1:0-2346 GCA_002404015.1 Chloroflexi bacterium UBA4736 | reverse complement strand
TCGGCGTCGTGCTCGGCTGCAACAGCTACGAGGTGATCGACCTCGGCGTCATGGTGCCCGCCGACCGCATCCTCGACACGGCCGTCGAGCGGGGAGCCGACTTCGTCGGGCTCTCCGGCCTGATCACACCCTCGCTCGACGAGATGGTGAACGTCGCCCGGGAGATGGAGCGCCGCGGCATGCAGCTGCCGCTGCTCATCGGCGGGGCCACCACCTCCAAGCAGCACACGGCGGTCCGGATCGCCAACGAGTACAGCCCGCCGACCGTCCACGTCCTGGATGCGTCACGCGTCATCGGGGTGGTCTCCGACCTTCTTGACGAGGGTCGCAAGGAGGTCTTCGACCGCGAGAACCGGGTCCTCCAGGAAAGCCTCCGTGTGCAGCACGCAGGAAAGTCGGCGCGGCCCCTGCTGGCGATCAAGAAGGCGCGGGCCAACCGCGAGCGGCTGTCATTCGACGACCTCCCGGTCCCCGACTTCACCGGGGTGCGGACGCTCGAGGGCGACCTTCGGACGATCAGCGAGTTCATCGACTGGACCTTCTACTTCCACGCCTGGGAGCTGAAGGGCCGCTTCCCAGCGATCCTCGACCACCCCGAGATGGGACCGGCCGCGCGCGACCTGTTCGAGAACGCGCAGGCGCTGCTGGCGGAGATCATCGAGGGCAAGCTGCTGCGGGCGCGCGCGGTTTATGGCTTCTGGCCGGCCCACGTGGCCGGCGACGACATCGTGCTGGAGGACGGCCCGACCCTGCCCATGCTGCGCCAGCAGGTGGACCACGGCGACGACCGGCCCAACCGCTGCCTGGCCGACTTCGTGGCCCCGGCCGGCGACCATATTGGCGCTTTCGCCGTGACGGCCGGCCTCGGTGCCGACGAGCTGGCAGCCAGGTACGAGGCCGCCGGCGACGACTATCGCGCGATCAGCGTCAAGGCGATCGCGGACCGCTTGGCCGAGGCCTTCGCCGAGCAGCTTCACGAGGTCGCGCGCCGGGAGTGGTACGAGCGGGGCGGCAAGCTGTCCCGCGAGGACCTGATCGCCGAGCGCTACCGGGGGATCCGGCCCGCCCTGGGCTACCCGGCCTGCCCGGACCACTCTGACAAGACCAAGCTCTTCGACCTGCTGGGCGCCCGCTCGATCGGGATGGACCTGACCGAGAGCATGGCCATGACCCCGCCGGCGTCGGTGTCCGGCCTCTACTTCGCCCACCCCGACGCCCGTTACTTCACCGTCGGCAAGGTGGCCCGGGACCAGGTCGAGGACTACGCCTGCCGGAAGTCGATGGCGCTGCCCGAGGTCGAGCGCTGGCTGCGGCCCAACCTGGGGTACGAGTCGGCCGGATGATCAGGCGCGCGCCGGTGAGCGTCGACGTCAGCGACGTGGTCGCCGACATCATGACGGCCGCGCGCCCGGACGAGCCGCAGGACCCGGTGTACAGCCGCTGGTGGCTGGAGCGCCCGATGCGGCCCGACAGCATCCGCGTCCTGGCGCTCTGGGAGTCGGAGGGCCGGCCGGTGGCCTACACCGAGGGTGGCCACCTGCCCTGGCGCGTGGAGCCGGAGCGGTTCATCTGGATGGAGCTCTACGCGCTGCCCGAGGTCCTGGCCGGGCCGCTGCTGGGCGAGGTCCAGGACGGCTTCATCGAGCAGGCGCTCGAGGACGAGCCCAACGTCCTCAACTACCAGGTCTGGGAGGACGCCGAGCGCGAGATCACCTCGATCGAGAAGCGCGGCTTCGTGCGCGACCGTCTCAGCAAGGCCTGGGAGCTCGACCTGGTGCGTCATGGCGAGCGGCTCCTGGCGGAGCGGGAGAAGGGCCGCGCGCGTATGGCGGCGGAAGGCGTCACGCTCGCGACCCTGGCCGCGGACCAGGACCCGGACAAGCTGCCGAAGCTGCTGCGCCTCATCAACCTCAGCCAGCGCGACATCCCCACCACCGTTCCCATCCACGACGAGACCATGGAGGAGACCGTGCGCTGGCTGGAGGCGCCCGTGCTCCGGCACGACCGTTACTGGATCGCGCGCGAGGGCGACGACATCGTGGGCCTCTCCTATCTCCAGTATCCGCCCCAGCGGGGCAACGTGTGGACCGGGTACACGGCCTCCCTGCCCAGCCACCGGGGGCGCGGGATCGCCAGGGCGGAGAAGATGGAGACGCTCGGGCAGGCAGTAGACCTGGGCGTGACGCGGGTCCGGACCGACAACGACGAGGAGAACGCGCCGATGCTGCACATCAACGAGCAACTCGGCTACGAGCGGATCCCCGGCGTCCTGAGCTTCCTGAAACGACTCTAGCCTTCTAAGGGACCCGAATCTCCCTCCCCCGTGTGGGGAGGGCGATTTCAAGG
>DHIW01000025.1:2567-2878 GCA_002404015.1 Chloroflexi bacterium UBA4736 | reverse complement strand
CTCCGAGATGAGGGGTCAGTGACGTTGTGCACGTTTGGCGATGGAGCGACGAGCCAGGGAGACTTCCACGAAGGGGTCAACTTCGCGGCGGTCCACCGCCTGCCTGTCGTCTTCGTGTGCGAAAACAACAGCTACGCCATCAGCGTGCCCATCCGGCTGCAGATGGCGAACCCCAACGTGGCCGATCGCGCGGCCGGCTACGGCATCGCCGGCGCGACCATCGACGGCACCGACGTCCCTGCCTGCTATGCCGTCTGCAAGGAGGCGGTGGAGCGGGCGCGACGCGGCGATGGACCGACGCTGATCGACGC
>DHIW01000025.1:1115-2248 GCA_002404015.1 Chloroflexi bacterium UBA4736 | reverse complement strand
AGGGGTAAGGACGAGATCGACGAGGCCGCCGAACACGACCCAATCGCCCGTTTCGGCGCGTGGCTCATGGAGCGTGGCTGGCTGACAGCCGGCGACCTCGCTCGCGCCCAGGCCGAGTGCGATGCGGAAGCTTCCGATGCCGCCGACTGGGCCGAGCAGCAGCCGGACCCGATTGCCGAGGACGCGCTCAAGAACGTATTCGCGTAGCGTTACCAACACGCTGCGGGGTTGTGGCCGCGGCGATAGACTGACCGCCCAGTGGACCGACAGGAAAAAGACCCGCCACCGCAGGACCAGACGGAGCCGGAGCTGCCTCTGGTTACGCCTGCCTTCGATCCGCTGACAGAGCCCGAGCTCCCTCTGCAGGCTGGGGCGTCGGCGCCGGACGCGGCCGCAATCGTCGAACCTAAAGATGGCGCCAAGCCGGCGGAAGCCACCGCCGAAACGAAGGCGGCTGATGCTGCTGAACCCACGCCCGCGCCGGTGGCGGAGGCTCAAGCGCCGCTGGGGACTGAGGCCCTCCAGGCAACCCTCGAAGCGGAACCCAAGGCGGCCCGTCCGATGCAGAAGACAGCGCCCTCGTGGGCGCAGACCAACCCCCCGGCAGACGAACCAGCGCCCGCCGCCGAAGACGAGTCCGAGCCGAAGCCGGCGGTGCCGATGCAGAAGCCCGCGCCCTCTTGGGCCCAGACGGTGCCAGCCCCGGCGGAAACCGCCGGCGATCCCGAACCGAGCCCCACGGCTGCCCCGACCAGGTCCGCGCCGCTGACCTGGCCGCCGAAAGCGCAGCTCGACGCCGAGATGCCAACGCAAAGTGATATCTGGCCGCCCGAGCCTCCGACCGAGCACACGATGCCGGCGTGGCCGCCGTCTGCTTTCGGCGACGCCGATTCACAGCTGCCGGACCTTCCCGCAGGGCCGACACCGTCGGAGTGGAAGCCGGCGCCGGTCGCGCCGCATCCGGCGCCTCCTCCTGCTGCCAGCTCCGGGTCGGCGGCGACTAAGACTGTTCCTCCGGCTTCTGCGCCGGCGCCGACTGTGCCGCCCGCCGCCGCGTCAACCAAGGCGGTGCCGCCCGCCGGTGCGCCCCCAGCGACCGTGCCGCCCGCAGCGACCGTACCGACAGCGACTGT
>DHIW01000025.1:0-956 GCA_002404015.1 Chloroflexi bacterium UBA4736 | reverse complement strand
GAGGGAGCACGGCGGTGCCTGCCTGGGCACCGCAAATCGCGCCTGCCGCGGCAGCGGCGCCCGAGCAGGAGGCCCAATGGCCGTCGGTCGTCGACGTGCCCTCGTGGGCTCCCCAAATCCACGTCGCGCCGGCTCGACCGGCGGCCCCCGTCCCGGCGCCGCAACCGCCGGCGGCCCCGCCCGCTCCGCCCGCTCCCAAGCCCGCACCCGCGCCAGCCGCCCCAGCCGGGGCAGGCCCGCAGCCTCCCGCTGCGCCCCCAGCCGCACGCCCGGCATCAGCTCCCGCCGCTCAGGGGTCGACGTCCTCCTCCTCATGGCAGGTCGTTGATCAGCAGCGCGTGGATGAACCCAAAGTCGCTCGCGTCGTCCCGACGCCGGAAGATCGTTCCTACGCCGAATGGTTCGCCTGGGCAAAACGGGGCGGCGCGCCTGTAAACGCATGTCACGCCGCGGCCCAGGCCGCCTTCGCCGCGCTGTCGAGCGGCAAGGACGTTGCCGCCGCCGCGCAGATCGCCGCCGCTGCGATGGCATCTCCGCCGCAGTCAGTCGATCCCGGTCGCCAGGCCTACTGCGCCTGGTTTGCTCTCGCCAACATCGATCTGACCCTGGACCAGGCGCGCGCACACCTATTCGCCACGGCGGCCCTTCATGCGCTCGACCGGGGCGCCGACGCCAAAGGCGCCCACTCGGCCGGGTTGGAGGCGGCCGGGATCAAGTAGCTGACCACGCGGGTCGGGGTCGTCGCGGACACCCACTGCCCTGAGTTCCTCGATCACCTTCCGGATCGAATCTTCGAGGCTCTTCGCGGAGTGGATCTCATCCTGCACGCAGGTGATGTCAGCGGGCCCGAGACGCTTGCGGCGCTCGAGCGCATCGCCCCAGTCGAGGCCGTGCGCGGCGACCACGATCGCGACCTGACGTCGCTGCCGTTGAGCCGAGAACTCACGATCGAGGGC
>DHIW01000079.1:33629-33974 GCA_002404015.1 Chloroflexi bacterium UBA4736 | reverse complement strand
CAGTTCGAGCGGACGCTGATCATCTGCGACGAGGACTCGTTCGTCCACTACATCGAGGGCTGCACCGCCCCCATCTACACGACCGACTCGCTGCACTCGGCGGTGGTCGAGATCATCGTCAAGAAGGGCGCCCGCTGTCGCTACACGACCATCCAGAACTGGTCCACCAACGTCTTCAACCTGGTGACCAAGCGGGCGGTCGCCTACGAGAACGCGACCATGGAGTGGGTCGACGGCAACCTCGGCTCGCAGATCACGATGAAGTACCCCTCGGTCTACCTGATGGAGCCCGGCGCCAAGGGCGACGTGCTCTCGGTGGCCTTCGCCGGCAAGGGCCAGCACCAG
>DHIW01000079.1:28102-33417 GCA_002404015.1 Chloroflexi bacterium UBA4736 | reverse complement strand
CACCAGGACGCCGGCGGCAAGATGGTCCATGTCGCGCCCAACACGACCTCGACCATCACCTCCAAGTCGATCTCCAAGGCGGGTGGACGCACCTCCTATCGAGGCCTGATCAAGGTCTACCCGAACGCGAAGAACGTGAAGTCCTTCGTGAAGTGCGATGCGCTGCTCCTGGACGACAACTCGATCTCCGACACCTACCCCTACATCGAGTGCGACGCCAACCTGGTCAACATCGGCCACGAGGCGACCGTCTCCAAGGTGTCGGATGAGCAGCTGTTCTACCTGATGAGTCGGGGCATCCCCCTGGCGGAGGCCGAGACGATGATCGTGAACGGCTTCATCGAGCCTTTCACGAAGGAGCTGCCGCTGGAGTACGCGGTCGAGCTCAACCGATTGATCCAGCTCGAGATGGAGGGCTCGGTAGGCTAGGCATGTCCTTCACCAAGAGGTCCGTGGAGGAGCTGAGCGACCTCCACGGGGAACCCGACTGGCTGCGCGCCCAGCGCCTGGCCGCGTTCGAGGCGTACGAGCGGCAGCCGCTGCCCTCGCGCAGCGAGGAGGAGTGGCGGCGCACCGACCTGCGCGGCCTCGACCTCGACTCCTTCGAGGCCTTCGAGCGCGCCAACGGCGCCGCGCCGGCGGATCCCATCGCGGACACCGCGGGTGTGCTCCGCCAGCGCGGCTCCGAGCCCGGCCAGGTCGAGCTGGACCCTGAGCTGGCCCGGCGGGGCGTGATCTTCATGCCCCTGACGGAGGCCGCCCGCGAGCATCCCGACCTGGTGCGGTCGCGGCTCTTCAGCGAGGTCCGGGCCGAGAGGGACAAGCTCAACGCCTTGCAGGTCGCCCTTTTCAGCGGCGGCACCTTCCTGTACGTCCCGGACGGGGTGGCGATCGAGAAGCCGATCGTCAGCCAGTTCTGGTCGTCGGGCGGCGGCGCCGCGGTGCTCCCCCACACCCTGGTGGTGGCCGGCCGGGGCAGCTCCTTCAACTACGTGGACGAGTTCCTGTCGCCCAGCCTCGACCAGCCGGCGCTGGCGAGCGGCTCGGCGGAGGTGTTCGCGGGGGAGGGCTCGAACGTGGGCTACCTCTCGCTCCAGCGCTGGGGCAGCCACGCCTGGGTCTTCGCGGAGCAGCGCGTGTCCGCCGCCCAGGAGGCGACAGTGCGGCTCGTGAACGTGGCACTGGGCGGCGGTTTCGCGAAGACCCGGGTCGAGGCCAGCCTGGTCGGCCGCGGAGCGTCGGCCGAGCTGAAGGGCCTGTTCTTCGGCACCGGCAAGCAGTTTTTCGACTTCCACACACTCCAGGAGCACCGGGTGGGCGACACCACCTCGGACCTGCTCTTCAAGGGAGCGCTGCGAGACACGTCTCGAAGCCTGTACGCGGGCCTCATCCGGATCGAGAAGGGGGCCCAGCGCTCGGACGCCTACCAGGCCAACCGCAACCTGCTGCTATCCGAGAACGCCAAGGCCGACTCGATCCCGATGCTCGAGATCCTCAACAACGACGTTCGCTGCACCCACGGCGCGACCGTGGCTCCGATCGACCCCGAGCACCTCTTCTACCTGGAGAGCCGGGGCATCCCCCGCGACCAGGCGGAGCAGATGGTCGTCCGCGGCTTTTTCGGCGAGGTCCTGGACCGCATCCCGGTCCAGCAGGCACGCGACCTGGTCGAGGAGGAACTGGAGGCGCGCCTTGGCTAGGCAGCGGGTCGCCAGCGTCGACGAGATCCCGGTCGAGTCGATGCGCTCCGTCGACGTTGATGGTGAGCCGGTCTGCCTGGCGCACGCCGAGGACGGCAACTTCTACGCGATCAGCGACATCTGCACCCACGAGTTCTACTTCCTGTCGGAAGGCGAGCTGTGGGACCTCCAGGTGGAGTGTCCGCAGCACGGCTCGCGTTTCAACCTGAGAACGGGCGCCGTCACCGGCCTGCCCGCAGTGATCCCGGCCAAGACGTACGAGGTGAAGGTCGAAGATGGCAACGTCTACATCGAGAGGTAGGGCTCTGGACACGGCCGCCATCCGGGCCGATTTCCCGATCTTCGAGACGGGCGTCGCCTACCTGGACAGCTCGAACACGTCCCAACGCCCGCGCCAGGTGATCGAGGCGATGGAGGAGTACTACTTCAAGTTCAACTCCAACATCCATCGCGCCGCCTACTCGTTCGCGGAGCAGGCGACGGAGCACTACGAAGGCGCGCGCGAGAAGGTCAAGCGCTTCATCAACGCCCGCTCGCTGAAGGAGGTCGTCTACACCAGCGGCACCACCGAGTCGATCAACCTGGTGGCCCGCTCCTGGGGTGAGCAGAACATCGGCGCCGGCGACCTGATCGTCCTCACCCTCCTGGAGCACCACTCCAACATCGTCCCTTGGCAGCTGCTGGCGGCCCGCCAGGGCGCCCGCGTCGAGTACGTGGACATCGACGAGAACGGCGAGCTGCGCCAGGACCAGTTCCGGGCGCTGCTCGAGCAGAACCCCAAGCTGGTCGCCTTCACACAGGTCAGCAACGCGATGGGCACGATCACGCCGGCCAAGGCGATGACTGCCGCGGCCAAGGCGGCCGGGGCGACCGTCCTGGTCGACGGCGCCCAGGGGGCTCCCCACCTGGGCGTCGACGTCCGCGACCTCGGCTGCGACTTCTACGCTTTCGGCGGCCACAAGATGTGCGGGCCGACCGGCATCGGCATCCTCTACGGGCGGCGCGAGCTGCTCGAGGCGATGCCGCCGTTCAAGTCGGGCGGCGACATGATCAGGACCGTCGCCGTCGAGGGCACCACTTTCAACGACCTGCCCTGGAAGTTCGAGGCCGGCACCCAGCCGATTGCCGAGGTGATCGGGCTGGGCGCCGCCGTCGACTATGTGGCCGGGATCGGACTGGAGGCCATCCACGAGCACGAGGTGGACCTCACCGGGTACGCCTACGAGGCGCTGAGCGAGCTGCCCGGCATCCGGATCTTCGGCCCGCCTCCGGCCCGCCGCTCCGGCGTGATGTCATTCGACGTCGAGGGCATCCATCCCCATGACCTGGCGACCATCGCGGACCGCCACCAGGTCGCGCTGCGCGCCGGCCACCACTGCGCGATGCCGCTGATGACCCGCCTCGACGTGGCCGCCACCGCCCGCGCCTCCTTCTACTTCTACACGGAGAAGCAGGAGATCGACCGCCTGGTGGAGGCGGTGCGGGACGCCCAGAGGATCTTCGCCTGATGGCCGTCGACGATCAGTTCTACCGCGAGTACATCCTCGACCACTACAAGAACCCGCGGAACTTCGGGCGCCTGGAGCACCCGGACATCACGCATGAGGAGAACAACCCGCTCTGCGGCGACGTCGTCGGCATGGACTTCGCGGTCAGCGACGGCGTCATCCAGGACGTGCGCTTTCACGGCCGCGGATGCGCCATCTCGCAGGCCTCGGCGTCGCTGCTCACGGAGCGGTTGAAGGGCATGCCGCTGGAAGAGGCGAAGAAGATCGGGAAGGACGATGTTCTGGAAGAGCTGGGGATCGACATCTCCCCCGCTCGCCTGAAGTGCGCCCTGCTGTCGCTCAAGGTATTGAAGGTCGGCGCCTACGGGCTGGCCGAGTATGAGGAAGACGATGAGGAAGAGGCATGACGATGAGTGAGACCGCCTACCAGGACCTGAAGGTGGACGACATCAAGCGCCTGGTCGAGGAGGGCCACGAGGTCGTGGACGTCCGAGAGGACTGGGAGTGGCAGCGAGGCCACATCCCCGGCGCCCGCCACGTCGTGCTGGCCTCGATCCTGACCGACCCGACCAAGCACCAGTTCAAGGACGGGACCATCTTCCAGTGCGAGATCGGCGAGCGCTCGGCTGTGGCGTCCGAGATGGCACTCGCCCTCGGCGTCAAGGAAGTGATCAATTTCCGGGGTGGCATCAAGGCCTGGCGCGAGGCCGGCCTCCCGGTGGAGAAACCATAGACATGAGTGACACACCCGCTGTCCAGCTGAAGGAAGAGGACGTGATCGAGGTTCTCCGCGAGGTCTTCGACCCCGAGATCCCGGTCAACATCGTCGACCTGGGCCTGGTCTACGAGATCGACATCCGGCCCGAGCGCGTGGACGTCCGGATGACGCTGACCGCGATGGGCTGCCCGATGGCGGCCGAGGTGATGGCCGACGTGCGCGACCACCTGCTAACCCTGCCGGGGGTGAAGGACGCCGGCGTCGAGTTGGTGTACGAGCCGCCCTGGACCCCTGAGCGGATGACCGAAGACGCCCGCTGGGAGCTCGGGATGGTGTAGGAGGCAGGACCCCTACCTCCCCCGCGAGCGGGGGGAGGAATAGCGGTTCCTCGTCCGTAGCCAGAATTAGCGCCATGGCGGGCGGACAGGGGCACGTGCACGGGACCGGCGCTTATGACAGCCGCGACGCGGTCCGGGCGGTGATCGTATCCGCGGTCGCGCTGGGCTTCGCCTCCGCCGTCGAGTTCTGGGCATCGCTGGCCGGCCACTCGGCAGGCGTCCTGGCCGACGCGCTCCACAACGCCGGCGACGTCCTGACGACCGCGGTGCTCCTGGCCGCCTTCGCACTGGCGCGGCGACCTGCCAACCGGCGCTTCACATCGGGCTTCGGCCGCATCGAGGACGTGGCCACACTGCTGATCATCGTGGTGATCGTGGTCACCGCCGCCCTGGCCGCCTACGAGTCGGTGCTCAAGCTCCTGCGGCCCGAGGCGTACGGCAACTACCTGTTCAACATCCTCGCGGCCGCCGTCGGCGTGGCCGCCAACCTGGGCGTGTCCGAGTACAAGATCCGGGTCGGCCGCGGCCTCAACTCCAGCGCGCTGGAGGCCGACGGCGTGCACTCGCGGATCGACGCTTTGGTCTCGGCCGGCGCGGCCATTGGCATCGGCCTGGCCTGGGCCGGCCTGACGCTCGCCGACCCCATCGCGGGCCTGCTGATCACCCTGATGATCCTCTACATCCTGGCCGGCACCGTGAAGGACCTCTTCCTGCGGATGATGGACGCGGTCGATCCCCACCTGATCGAGGACATCAGAGAGGCGGCGGCCCGGGTGGACGGCGTGCTCGGCGTGCACGACGTCCGGGCCCGCTGGGTGGGCCGGGAACTGGTTGCGGTCATCCACATCGACTGCGATCGCCGGGCCTCCCTGGAGTCCGCCCACGCGGTTGCCCAAAAAGTCGAGCACGAAGTCGCCCACGACGTGCCGACGGCCCGCCTGGACATCCACATGGACCCCGGCACGACGCAGCACTCCCACGCCGGACACCACGATCACTGACTCCGTACACTTCTTGCAGGGTGCTGAAGAAGGTCGGCGAGGGATTCGGT
>DHIW01000079.1:22342-27846 GCA_002404015.1 Chloroflexi bacterium UBA4736 | reverse complement strand
GCGCCGAAGCACCGTCGATTCCTTCTTCAGCGGCCTGCTTGCAAAATGGCTGAGTTCAGTCCTGGCCTCGAAGGCGTGGTCGCGGCCCAGACCGAGATCTCGGAGGTCGACGGCCAGAACGGGAGGCTGATCTACCGTGGGGGCCATCTCATCCAGGACGTTGCGGACAAAACCTACGAAGAGATCGCCTACCTGCTCTGGCACGGCCAGCTGCCCGGACGGCAGCAGCTTGCCGAGCTGCACGACGGGATGGCGGCGGGCCGGAAGCTGAAGCCGCAGACGCTGGCGGCGCTGCGGGCCCTGCCCGCCGACTGCGACCCGATGGACGCGCTGCGCACCGGTCTCTCGGCCCAGGGCGCCGCGCCGGACTGTCCGAAGCCGACGCTCGACCAGGCCATCTCGTACACCGCCGTCACGCCCACCATCGTGGCCGCAACGTACCGGCTCCAGAGGGGCGAGGAGCCGATCGAGCCCCGCGACGCCCTCGGGCACGCGGCCAACTTCCTGCACATGCTGGACGGCAAGGAGCCGGACCACGACCGGACCCACTACCTGCAGACGTACCTGGTCATGCTGGCCGACCACGGTCTGAACGCCTCGACCTTCAGCGCCCGGGTCACCGCGTCCACCGGGACCGACCTCTGCTCGGCGCTGGTGGCAGCCATCGGCGCCCTGAAGGGACCGGCGCATGGCGGCGCGGCGACCGCGGCCATGAACATGCTGGACGAGATCGGCAGTCCCAAGAACGCCGAGCAGTGGCTGACGGACGCGATCGACCACCACCAGCGCTTCATGGGCTTCGGCCATCGCGTCTACCGCACCTACGACCCCCGCGCCAAGATCCTGCGCGAACTGGCCCGCAGCGCCAATCCCAAGTTCTACGAGCTGGCCTCGGTCACCGAGGAGCACGCCCTTCGGATCCTGAAGCAGCGGCACCCGGAGCGGCCCAACGCGACCAACGTCGACTACTACTCGGCGGGCATCCTGCAGGCTGCCGGGTTTCCCAAGAATTTCTTCACTTGCGTGTTCGCCGCCTCCCGCATCTCGGGGTGGACGGCGCACGTGCTGGAGTACATGGAGAAGGACGGCCGCATCATCCGCCCGGCCTCGCAGTGGTTGGGACCCCAGCCTCGGGAGCTGAAGCGGGCCGAAGCCGGCTAGCGTCCGGATCTCGAGGCCGCCAGGCGAGGGCGGCGCTCCAGGCCAGCCAGGCCAGGGCGAGGAGAAACCAGAGCCAGGGCGCCGGACCGAAGCTCATCCACTGGGTGAACTGGGGGTTCAGCGGGCTGGAGAGGACGGCCACGCCGGCGAGGGCGAGCAGGGCCAGGGCCGGTGGGCGGGCGGGCGAACCGAGCTGGAGTGCGGCGGCGATGCCGAAGATCAGGTAGTCCTGGGGATGCCAGTAGGTCGCCAGCGCAAAGGAGGCCAGGATCGCCAGGGCGAAGGCGGCCCGAAGATCGCCCCTCCGCTCCCGGTTGGTGACCAGCAGGACGGCCAGGGCGGCGGCCAATCCGACCGCCGTGGCGGCCGGGCGGCCGATCTGGCCGGCGGGGGTGGCCCAGACGTCGGAGTAGGGCTGGGGCGCCAGCAGCTCGACCAGGTAGGCGTGGGCACCGCCGATGCCCAGCGTCAGCACGGAGAGGCCGGCCACCAGCGCCGAGGCGGCGGCCCAGGCCCCGAAGGCCGTCCACCGCCGAGCGGCGAGCAGCACCAGCGGCAGCAGCAGGGCCAGGTGGGGCTTGAGCAGGATGGGGGTCAGCGCCAGCCCGGCCAGCAGGTCGCGGCGGCGGTCCAGCAGCCACCAGCAGAGCACGACCGAGAAGGCGGCCAGCCCGCTGGCCTGGCCCTCGTAAACCGTGAACCAGACCGGGAAGAGGGCCAGCGTCCAGGCCAGGTAGGCCGTTCGGAAGACCCCGGCGCGGGGCCGCGCCAGGAAGAACGCCAGGCCCAGCAAGGCGGCGACCAGCGCCGACCAGAGCGCGTAGGCGAGCGGATAGGGGAGCAGCGTCAAGGGCGCCACCAGCCAGGTGATCGGAGGTGGCGTCAGCAGCGCATACCACTGGGCCGGGGGCTGCAGCAGCGCCACCATCTGCTGCTGGAGGCCATGGTCGTAGATGCGGTCCCACCCGTACCGCAGCCCCACCTGAGCCCCCGCCAGGTAGAGGCGGAAGTCGTTCAGCGCCCAGTGGCCGCGGACGCGGGCGGCGTAGGCGACCAGGCAGAGGGCTGCCGACAGCCACAGGCCGGCGACGCCGACCCGCGCTGCGGCGCGGCCCAGCCCGCCGCTCCTCATGCCGCCACCGCCGGGTCCGCCCTGACAGCGGCCGGCCGCAGGTCGCGCCAGGCCAGGTGGGCGCAGAGCAGCAGCCAGCCCGCCGCGAAGACCAGGATCGGCCGGGGTCCCAGGGGCGCACCCAGGAACGCCGCGACGAAGCCGAACCCGAGCCAGGCCCAGTGCCAGGCGGGCGGCGAGGCGCGTAGATAGAGCCAGAGGGCCGCCAGCAGCACAACCGCGTCGGAGGACTGGTGATAGGGCGCAGCCAGCAGCGAGCCGATCAGGGCCGAGGCTAGGGACAGCTCGAGCGATCCCCGCCGCCTGATCCAGGCGATACCGAGGACCAGCAGCGCCGCCGCCGCCTCGGCCAGCAGTCCGATCGGGCTGCTCCCGAACAGGTAGCCGAGCGTCCAGATCTGGTTCTCGGGGTGACCGGTCTCAGCACCCAGCGCCGAACGCCAGTCAGCGATGCCCGAGGCGCCCAGCGAGGCCAGCGCGGCAAGGCCGAGCAGCGCGCACAGCCCGGCCCAGGTCACGATCGTCCGGCGCCGGCCGTGAAGCAGCAGGACGACAGGGACCAGGTAGGCGACCTGGGGCTTTACGAGCAGCGGCAGGAGGGCCAGCGCGGCCAGCCCCTCGCGACCCCGCCGCAGCGCCAACCAGGCCGCCACCACGCCGGCGGTCAACAGGATCGTCACCTGGCCGTTCTGCAGGGCGATGAGGAAGGGAAAGGTGGTAGCCCCGGCCAGCACCAGCGCGGCGCGCGCCAGCCGGTCGCCGGGCGCCGCGAACCACCCCGTCACGCCGTAGGCGGCGCAGTTGACAGCTGTCCAGAGGTAGTAGGCGAGCGGATAGCCCAGCAGGGTCAGGGGCGCCACCAGCCAGGCGAGGGGGGGCGGGGTGATGTAGTAGGTGAACCAACCGTAGGGATCCGGCGCGGCGTGGATCTTGAAGTACTCGGCTCGCTGCAGGCCGATGTCGTAGAGGTGGCTCCAGCCGTGCTCGATGCCCACCCGCGCGGCCAGGAAGTAGAGGCTGAAGTCGGCGGGGTTGGGCGCCTGCGGGAATCGGAAGAAGAACAGCCGGGTGTCGCCCAGTGCCAGCCACCAGGCGGCGCCGACGACCACTCCGAACAGGCCCAGCCGGCGCAGCCCCGCCCTCACCGCAGCCCCCCGGCGAGTCGGGCACGCGACTTCATCAAGGCGGGACTCTAGCAACCGCGGACGGCAAGGACGCCAGCGGAAGGCCGGATCGGGGCGCACGTACACTTAGCGATCGTGCCTGACGAATTCGATGTCGCCGTGCTGGGCGGTGGCACAGGCGGCTACACCGCCGCCATCCGCGCCTCCCAGCTCGGCCTTCGGACGGTCGTGATCGAGCAGGCCAAGATGGGCGGCACCTGCCTCCACGTGGGCTGCATCCCGACCAAGGCGCTTCTGGAGTCCTCGGGCCTGTTCCACAAGGTGCGCGAGCGCGGTGAAGAGTACGGGGTGCTGGCGCCGGGGGCGAAGCTCGACTACCTCCGCATCGCCACCCGGCGGGACGCCGTGGTCACCCAGCTCTACAAGGGCGTCCAGGGGCTGATGCGCAAGAACAAGATCGAGGTCATCGAAGGCTCAGGCACCCTGGCCGGGGCGGGGGCCGTGCGGGTCGGTGACCGGATGGTCAAGGCCAGGTCCCTGATCGTGGCCACCGGCTCCTCGCCGAAATCGCTGCCCGGCATCGAATTCGACGGCAAGCGGATCATCAACTCCGACCACGCTGTGGCCGCCAAGGCCCTGCCCAAGTCGATCTGCATTATCGGCGCGGGCGCGGTGGGCGTCGAGTTCGCGACCTTCTACCACCAGGTCGGCGTCAAGGTGACGCTGTTGGAAGGCCTGGACCGGCTGGTACCCCTTGAGGACGAAGAGGTGTCCAAGGTGCTGCTCCAGGCCTTCACCAAGTCCGGGATCGAGTGCCGGGTCGGCGCCAAGGTCACCGGCGCCAAGTCGGCCAAGGACGGCGTCACCGTGGCGCTGGAGGACGCCGAGGTGAAGGCGGACCAGCTGCTCGTGGCGGTCGGCCGCGGGCCGAACTCCAAGGGGATCGGGCTCGAGAAGGCCGGGGTCGAGGTGGACCAGCGCGGCTTCGTCAAGGTGGACGAGTGGCTGCGGACCAGCGCGAAGGGTGTGTGGGCGATCGGCGACGTCGTAGGCGGCTTCCTGCTCGCCCACGCGGCCGCGCACGAGGGCGTCATCGCGGCTGAGGACATCGCCGGCAAGCGCATCAACCCAATGGAGCAGGACCTCGTCACCCGCTGCACCTACTCGACCCCGGAGATCGCGTCGGTCGGGCTGACCGAAGCGCAGGCCCGCGAGCGCGGACTCGAGGTGAAGACGGGCAAGTTCCCCTTCCTGGCCAACGCGCGCGCCATCATCCACGGCGAAACCGGCGGCTTCGCGAAGCTGGTCTCCGACGCCAAGACCGGGCAGCTGCTGGGCGCCCACGTGGTCGGCGTGCAGGCGACGGAGCTGATCGCCGAGCCGGCGCTGGCCCGGCTCTTCCAGGGCGACGCCTGGGAGGTCGGCCGCAACATCCACCCCCACCCGACGCTGAGCGAGGCGATCGGGGAGGCGGGGCTCGCTGTGGACGGCGCGGCCCTCAATATTTAGGTCGAGAGGACGATGGCAAAGACCAAGGACAAGAAGAAAGAGGAGAAGCAGTTCGTCGCCGACTGGCATTTCCAGGACCCGGTGGACTGGCGCGACACCGACATCGACGAGAAGACCCTGCGCGAGTGGTTCCGCTTCATGCTCCTGGGCCGCCAGATCGACTACCGCTGCCAGGTCCTGAACCGCCAGGGGCGGGCGCCATTCATCATCTCCTGCGCGGGCCACGAGGCCGCCCAGATCGGGGTGGCCTGGCCGCTCAAGCCCAAGTACGACTGGATCTCGCCCTACTACCGCGACATCGTCCTCTGCTTCCGGATGGGGCTGGCGCCGCTGGACCTGATGCTCTCGGTCCTCGCCAAGCCGGCCGACCCCGCCTCGGGCGGCAAGCAGACGCCGGGGCACTTCTCCGACACTCGCCTCAACATCATCTCGGGCGGCTCGCCGCTGGCTACCCAGATGGTGCACGCGGCGGGGGCGGCGTTCGCGCTCAAGATGGACGGCACCGACAAGGTCGTGATGACGTGCTACGGCGAGGGTGCCGGCGCCGAGGGCGACGCCCACGAGGCGTTCAACTTCGC
>DHIW01000079.1:0-22139 GCA_002404015.1 Chloroflexi bacterium UBA4736 | reverse complement strand
CAGCGGGCGGCCGGCTACGGCTTCCCCGGCGTGACCGTGGACGGCCGCGATCCCGTGACCTGCTACCACGTCTCCAAGCAGGCGGTGGCCCGGGCCCGCTCAGGCCAGGGGCCGACGCTGATCGAGTGCATCGTGGACCGCCTGGGCGCGCACTCGTCAGAGGACGACCAGCGTCGCTACCGGAGCCAGGAGGAGCTCGAGGACCTGGCCAAGAACGACTGCCTGGCGAAGTTCCGGCAGAAGCTGCTGGACGAGGCCATCCTCACCGCGAAGCAGGTCGAGGAGTACGAAGAGGCGGTCAAGGAAGAGGTCACAAAGGCCACCCGCGAGGGCCTCGACTCGCCCGACGCGCCGCCCGAGAACGCGCTGACCAACGTCTACAGCAAGGACGTGCCGGGAGCCATCGACCCGCCCGAGGGAGGCGAGGTCGAGGAGATGAACATGGTGCAGGCGCTGCGCGAAGCCCTGACCGAAGAGATGGACCGGGACGAGCGCGTCATGGTGCTGGGCGAGGACGTGGGTCCCAAGGGCGGCGTTTTCCTGGTCACCGACGGGCTCTGGAAGCGGTTCGGCGAAGAGCGCGTCATCGACACCCCGATCGCCGAGTCGTCGATCGCGGGAATCGCCCTTGGCCTGTCCCTGGCCGGCAAGCGGCCCGTGGCGGAGATGCAGTTCACCGACTTCGCCCACATGGCCTTCAACCAGATCACGAACGAGATCGCCAAGTTCCGCTACCGATCCGACGGTGGCTGGGGCGTGCCGATCGTGGTGCGGGCGCCGATGGGCGGCCACGTCCACGGCGCGCTCTATCACTCCCAGAGCATCGAGGCCCGCTTCGCGACCCCCGGTCTGAAGATCGTCATCCCCTCCGGCCCCTACGAGGCGAAGGGACTCCTGCTCGCCGCCATGCGCGACCCTGACCCGGTGCTGTTCTTCGAGCACAAGCGGCTCTACCGGATGTTCAAGGAGGTGGTGCCCAAGGGCGAGTACCTGATCCCGCTCGAGAAGGCCCGGATCGCGCGCGAGGGCGAGGACCTCAGCGTCTTCGCCTACGGACTGATGGTTCACTACGCGATGGAGGCGGCCGGCAACCTGGAGAAGGAGGGCACCAGCGTCGAGATCGTGGACCTGCGAACCGTGTACCCGCTGGACAAAGAGGCGATCCTGGCGTCGGCCCGCAAGACGGGCAAATGCCTGGTCCTCTACGAGGACAACTTCAGCGTCTCGGTCGGCTCCGAGGTGGCGGCCATCATCGCCGACGAGGCCTGGCGCTGGCTGGACGCGCCGGTCAAGCGCTTAGGCGGGCTGGACGTGCCGGCGATGCCCTACGCGCTGCCCATGGAGGACTTCTTCATGCCCAACCCCGACAAGGTGACGAAGGCTCTGCAGGAGCTGGCGGCTTACTGATGTCAACCCAAAAGCTCTGGCGATTTTCCGGGGACCCCGACTGATGGCTGAGACGCGCGTCACGATGCCGCAGTTGGGCGAGTCCGTCCACGAGGGAACGATCTCCAAGTGGCTGGTCAAGCCGGGCGACAAGGTGGTCGAGTTCGAGCCGATGCTGGAAGTGGACACCGACAAGGTGAGCGCCGAGGTCCCGGCCCCGGTCACGGGCGTCTTGAAAGAGATCATCGCCAAGGAGGGCGAGACGGTCCAGGCGGGCGCCGAGATCGCGGTGGTGGAGGTCGATGGCGACGGCGCCGCGCCCGCCAAGGCCGAGGAGGCCAAGCCGGAGGAAGCCAAAGCCGAGGAGGCCAAGGCAGACGAAGCCAAGCCGGAGGAAGCCGAAGCCGAGGAAGCCAAGCCGGTCGAAGCGCCGGCGGGCGCCGGAGACGCGATGCCCTCCGAGGAGCAGGCGGAGAAGGCCGACGCGGAGCCGCAGCCGGCACCGGCCGCGCCGGCGACGGAGGAGCCGCCGAGCCCGCCCCGCCCCCCGGAGCAGGAGGGCGGCGAGCACCGCTACTCGCCGGGCGTGATCCTGCTGGCGGAGGAGGAGAAGGTCGACCTCTCCCAGGTGAAGGGCACGGGTCTCGGCGGGCGCGTCACCAAGAAGGACGTGCGCCAGTTCGTGGAGTCTCGCGGCGCCCGGCCGGCCGAGGCGCAGCCGGCCGCCGCGGCGGCCACGCCGGCGGGCCCGGCCGCCGCCCAACCCGCCGCGCAGCCGGGGGCAGGCGATGAGACGGTCCCTCTCACGCGGATCCGCAAGCTGATCGCGGAGAACATGGTCCGCTCGAAGACCACGATCCCCCACGCCTGGCAGACCCAGGAGGTCGACATGAGCGGCGTGGTGGCCAACCGGGCCACGAACAAGGGGAAGTTCCAGCAGCAGGAGGGCTTCTCGCTGACCTACCTGCCCTACGTGATCGGGGCCGCGATCGCCTCTCTGCGCGAGCACCCAGAGGTCAACGCGACCTTCAACGAGACCGAGATCATCATCCATCGCGACATCAACCTCGGCGTCTCGGTGGGCTTCGAGGACACGCTCCTCGTGCCGGTTATCCAGCGCGCCGACGGGCTGTCGATGGCCGGGCTCGCGCGCGCCGTCAACGACCTGGCGACGCGAGCTCGGGCCAAGCAGCTGAAGGCCGACGACCTCCAGGGCGGCACCTTCACCGTCAACAACTCGGGCACCTTCGGCACCCTCTTCAGCTACTCCGTGATCAACCCCGGGCAGGCCGGCATCCTGACGATGGAGGCAATCGTGGAGCGGCCCATGGCGGTCCAGGGCATGGTGGGGATCAAGCCGATGATGTACCTCTGCTTCAGCTTCGACCACCGGGTCCTGGACGGGCTCTCGGCGGCCCGATACCTGACCAGCTGCCGGAAAGGGCTGGAGGCGATCGTCGCGGAGACCCCGATCTATTAGCGGCGGCCCATTTGCCCTGCTGGTGATCAGCCGCGACGAGCCGGGCGTTCTGTACCGGCTGTCAGAGGTGATCTACCGCCACGGGGCCAACATCTCCTACGTGGCGACCAGCGGGGTCGGCGAGACCCAGCTCGAGCTGGAGGGCGCGCCTGACGCCGACGCGCTGGTGGCGGAGCTGGAGGCGCTGGACCCGGTCACGTCGGTCCTGCGCGTTCCCTCCTTCCAGCAGATCTTCGGCAAGCGCGTGATCGTGATCGGCGGCGGCGCGCAGGTGGGCATGGTCGCCCAGGGCGCCATCTCCGAGGCCGACCGGCACAACATCCGCGGCGAACGCATCTCCGTCGACACCATCGCCCTGGTCGGCGAGGAGCAGCTGGCCGCGGCGGTCCGCGCCGTCAGCCGCCTGCACCGGGCCCGTGTGCTGGTGCTGGCCGGGGCGCTGATGGGCGGCGACATCACAGTGGCCGCACGGGAGATCAGGGAGGCTGGGATCATCGTCCTCTGCACGAGCATGGCCGGCTCGCTGGTGGACGCCGTCGACGTCGTGGTGAGCGACCCTCTGGAGGCCGGCGTGATGGCGGTGATGCTGATCGCGGACACGGCCAAGTTCTCTATCGACAAGGTCCGCGGCAAGCGCTTCTGAGGCCTGGGAGCGACCCAGGAATCTCACTTGTCAGTCACTTGACGGAGCTGGCCGTCACGCCTGGCGACTGTGCGTAGCCTGTGGAAACTGTGGAAAACACCATGACCCTGACGAATCGCCGATCCGGAACCAGCGCTGGTCACACGACCAGCGTCCGGCTCCCTCACGCGTGTCCCTCGGGGCCGTGGCCCACGTTAAATCGGGATCCGCGCGGCCGCAACCCCAAAAAGACTTTCGCCGCCAACCAACGTTAAGTAAGCAGAAATGGGGCCGTTAGGGCTGGCTCCGCCAGCCCGTTTGAGTCCCGAAATCGAACCGCGAAGAGACGCGTAAGTCCTGAGGGGAGGTAGGGTCGTGGGGAGGAACCGCAGGTTCTTCCCCACATACTTTTTGAAGCATAAGTGGCGCCGTTAGGGCTGGCTCCGCCAGCCTGTTTGAGTCCCGAAATCGAATCGCGAAAAGCGCGATAAGTCCTCCGAGGGAGGTGGGGCCCTGGGGAGGAACCGCAGGTTCTTCCCCAGAATGTTTTTGACCCCGACGGACCGCCTCTCCGGCTCCGGTACCCGCCTTGCGGCTGGTTCCGGCTCCGTTGAACGTATCCCTCGGGGCCGTACCCAAGGGTACCCGAAAGCGCGGAGCGGGCGGCGGCCCGAAAATCCTTTCGCCGCCAAGCAACGGCGGGTAGCCGCAGTCGGGGTCCCCGAGAGATCGCAGATCTCTTGGGGCGACCTCAATACGTGATGTGCTTGCCTCCGTCCACGATCAGGGACTCCCCCGTGACGAAGTCGTTGTGCAGGAACCCCATCACGGCCTGCGCGCAGTCCTCGGGGCTGGCCACGGCCGCGAGGGGCGTCGCCGCGCTCATCATCTTCTCCCCCTGCGCGGCCAGGTCCTCGCCCACGGCCTGCCGGAACCAGCGCGTCGCGACCAGGCCCGGCGCCACCGCGTTCACCCGCACCTCCGGCGCCAGCGCGACCGCCAGGTTCCGGGTCAGCTGGAGGATCGCCGCCTTGGAGACGCCGTAGGCGATCGAGGAGCCGGTCGCTCGAAAGCCGGCCATGGAAGCCACGTTCACGATCGCTCCCCGCCGACTTCGCAGCTCCGGGGCGGCGGCGCGGCAGCAGTAGAAGGTGCCCTTCAGGTTCACGTCCAGGATGTCATCCCAGACCTCTTCAGTCAGGGCGTCCAGGTCCTTGTGGTCGATGAAGCGGGTGATGCCCGCGTTGTTGACCAGAACGTCGAGGCGCCCGTAGCGCTCGACCGTCTCGGCCACCATCGACCTGACCTCCTCCTCGCGGGCGACGCTGGCGCGATGAGCGTGGCCCTGGCTGCCAAGCCGCACCAGCTCAGCAACCGTCTCCTCCGCGTCATCCGCGGAGCGCGAGTAGTTGACGACCACGGCGCCGGCCCCCGCTCGCGCCAGGGCTTCCGAGACCGCGCGGCCGATGCCGGTGCCCCCGCCGGTCACGATCGCCACCGACCCCTCTAGGTTCATCCCGCAAAAGGTTAGCCCGTACACTCCTGGCATGCCCCTGACGCTGGAGCAAGCCCAGGCAGTGGTCGCCGGGGCCCAGGCCCACGCCCGCAAGCTCGGCATCACCGTCGCCATCGCCGTCGTCGATGAGGGCGGCCACCTGCAGGCCCTGGCCAGGATGGACGGGGCGCCCCCGCTGGCCCCCCAGATCGCGGAGTCCAAGGCGGTCGGGGCCGCGGTCTGGCACCGCGACGGCGACTCCCTGGCGACCCTCCACAAGGAGCGCCAGGCCTTCTTCGAGCAGGTCGACCAGATGGTCCGTTTACCTCTTATCCCCGGCTTGGGCTCGGTGCTGGTCAAGCGCGACGGCCGGGTTCAGGGCGCGGTGGGCGTGAGCGGCGGCGCCCCCGCCCAGGACAAGGAGTGCGCCGAGGCGGGACTGGCCTCAGTCCTTTAAGGGATAGGTCTGGATCGGCTCGTAGACGGCGGGTCCGCCGCCGAGCCGGCTTTCGAACAGGGTCATCTCCCGGGCGGTCCAGGGTCCCAGCTGGGGCGGCTCAGGTAGCGTCGGCGCGGGGGCTCCCGAGCGGGAACGGGCCCGGGCCAGGGTGACGTGCGGCCGGAAGGCGCGCGCCTCGGGGTCAAGGCCCGCAGACCGGCAGGCCGCCTCGACCGCGGTCGCCAGCCGGGCCGCCTCCTCGCCTCCCAGCCGAAGGCCCGACCAGACCACCCGGGCCGCCCGCCTGCCCCCGAAGTCCCCAAGGTCTCCCAGCTCGACCTCGAAGGGGCTGTCGTGGACACCCGCCAGGCCCGACCGCACCGCGGCCAGCGGTCCCTCCTCGAGGCCGCCGAGGAAGCGAAGCGTGACGTGCAGGCCGTCGGGACGCACCCAGCGGAAATCCGGCGCCGCGGCGGCGCACTCGGCCAGGTAGTCGCTCAGCCTCTGGCGGTGCTCAGGAGGCAGCCAGAGGGCGACGAAGGCGCGGATGTTGATGGTTAGTGTCCCGCTCCGGAGATTCGCGAGCAGCACACTCAGCGAGCTCGGGCGGCGGGCTCTGGGACCTTGGCGGGCTTGGGTGGGGGCGGCTTCACGTTCTCCCGGATCCAGGCCATCGGCGCCTCAGGCGAGAAACCGAACGCCGACTGGACGACGTCGAAGCGGCCGGCCAGGCTGTCGAGCTGGATCGTGCGCAGCTCGTCGGGCACAACCACCGGGTCCCTCATCACGAGCTCCATGACGGCGGCGCCGGGGGCCAGCAGGCCGACCGGAAGGTGGATCGGACCCTTCGTCACCCCCCGGGCCCGGCAGTAGGCGCTGAAGAGCTGATCGTAAGTGACGACCTCGGGGCCCCCGATGTCGAGGGCCTGGCCGACCAGCTCGGGGTGGTTGATCGTCTCGACCACGCAGCGGGCGGCGTCGTCCCGCACGATCGGCTGGTACTTGGCCTCACCATGGCCGGCCACAATCAGGCCGGGCGAGGGGAAGCCGATGGTCCGCTCGAAATCCCTGAGGAGGCCGCCCCCCTCGCCCAGGATCAAGCTGAAGCGCAGGATCGCGGTCGGCACGCCCGACTTGCGGAGCTCCTCCTCGCCCATCCAGCGCGAGCTCAGATAGCGGAACTGGCTGTCGAGGCGGGCGCCCACGACGCTCACGAAGATGATCCCCTTCATGCCCGCCTGCCGAGCCGCATCGGCGAGCAGCCGGGGCCCGTCGATGTTGACCTCGAGCAGCGACTGGGGTCGGTTGCGGCGGACCCCAACCAGGCTGATCGCGAGGTCGGCGCCCGCGCAGGCCCGCAGAAGGGTGATCGGCTCCAGGGCGTCGCCGACCTGGACGTTGGCCCGGCCGTAATAGGCGGCGCCCTTCGACTCGTCCCTTACGAGCACCCGGACCTGGTGGCCGGCCTCGACCAAGCGGCGGCCGACCTCGGCTCCCAGGAAGCCGGTCCCGCCCAGCAGGAGCACTTTCAGTCCCACAGCCGGTCAATCCTAGTCCGGCGTCTGCCGGGGATGGAATGGCGAGAGTCCGGATGCGCGCTCGGCTCGAACGCCGGCGGCGGCCGCCAGCATACTTGGGCGGGAAGACGACTCGAATGGATAAGCATCTGCTCGGTGGCCTCGCTCTGGGTGGGCTGGCGCTGGTGTTGGGTATAACGCTCGTGGCAGGCGCCCTCCGGCGGCGGGCCAGCCGAGCCGACATGGAAGCCACCTACGCCGCGGCCGGAGGACCGCTCTACACCATCTTCCAGCTGGGCTGCGCCGGGCTCATGATCGTGTTTGGGCTGGCCATCCTCGGCCTGACAGCGCTGGGCGGGCCCCCCGGGCCTAGATGACGTTGCGCTCGGCGACCAGGCCCCCGCGCGCGAAGCGCTCGTAGCAGAACGCTGAGACGTCCAGCTCGGGGCGTCCATCGACCAGCTGCTCGGCCAGGACCAGGCCGACGGCGGGCGCCTGCATGAAGCCGTGGCCCGAGAAGCCGCAGGCGCACCAGAAGCCCCCCAGCTGCTCGACCGGGCCCAGGATCGCCTGGTTGTCGGGCGTGGTCTCGTACAAGCCGGCCCAGGCGGTCCGCAGCCCGGCCAGCTCGATCGCGGGCGCCCGGTGGGCGGCGACCTGCACCGTCTTCTCCAGGAAGTCCCAGTTGACCTCGGTGTTGAAGCTGGACGGCTCCTCGCGGTCGCTCATGCCGAAGAGCACGCCGTCGCCTTCGGGATGGAAGTAGAAGGAGGTCGCGAAATCGACGGTCATCGGGGTCGTGCGCGGTACCTCCGGGAAGCTGTCGGTGACGAAGATGTGGCGCCGGTAGGGCAGCACCGGGATGTCCAGCCCGGCCAGGCGGCCGACCTCCCCCGCCCAGGGCCCGGCGCAGTTGAACACGACGCGGGTCGCCACCTCGCCCGCGCTGGTGCTGACCCCGGTGACCCGCGCCCCGGCCACGTCGACGGCGGTGACGGCGACGCCTTCCCGGATCCGCGCCCCCAGGCGCTTCGCGGCAGCCGCGTAGCCGGCGGTGACGTCGGCCGGGCTGGCGATGCCGTCCGTGGGGCAGAAGGTGCAGCCCAGGACGTCATCGATGTTCAGCACCGGCACCAGCTCCCGCGCCTCCTCGGGGGTCGTCCAGCGCGCCTCCTCGAGGCCCACCTGGTGCCACATCTCGACCAGCAGCTTGAATTCCTCCACGTCATTGGGCCGGGTCAGGACGAAGATGTAGCCGACCTGCCGGAAGTCGGCGGGGACCCCTACCTCCTCCTCGAAGTTCTCCAGCATGCGGACGGCAAGGCGCTGGAGACGCACGTTGGTCTCGTTGGAGAACTGCTGCCGGACTCCGCCGGCATTCTTGCCGGTGGACCCGGAGCCGAGTGCCGCCCTCTCCAGCAGCAGCACATCGACATTCCGCTTGGCGAGCTGGTAGGCGAGGGCACAACCGACCACGCCGCCACCGACGATGACGACGTCAGCGGTCTCCACGCCGGCTCCTCATCGACCACAGCTCGAAGATCAGCTTCAGGGCGGCCAGGCTGGTGATGTCAGTGTGGTCGAGGGGCGGCGACACCTCACACACGTCCACTCCCACCAGTCTGCTCCCCGCAGCTACCCCCGCCAAGAGGTCGAGGGCTTCCCGGGTGGAGAACCCCCCGGCGCACGCGACCTCGGTTCCCGGCGCGAAGGCGGGGTCGAGAGCGTCGATGTCGAACGAGATGTGCACCGGCCGGCCGTCCAGCAGCCCGCGAAGCCGGCGGACGGTGCCGGCCGGGTCCTCGGCCGCCGCCGCCGCCGACACCATCACCAGGCTGTTCTGCTCGATGTAGCCGACCTCCTCCCAGTCGAAGTCGCGGCAACCCACGAGCGCGATGTCAGACGCCGGCAGGGCTGCGCACTCGAGAGCACGGCGAAGGGCGCAGCCGCAGGTCCAGGTCCCGCCCCGGGAGGTGTCGCAGAGGTCAGGGTGGGCGTCCACCCAGAGCAGGGCGAGGCCGGGATGGCGGCGGGCCTGGGCGGCCAGGACCGGGATGAACGAGCAGTGGTCGCCGCCGAGCACCGTCAGGAAGGCTTCCGGCGGGATGGCCGCCAGGCGGCCCGCGACCGACTCCCAGGAGCGCTCGATGTCGTCGCCCGCGTCGAGGTCGCCCAGATCGTGCAGCGTCACGTCGTCTAGGAAGCGGCCCCGCTCGTCCACCGGCGGGACCGCGGCACTCAGCCGGCGCAGCGTCGCTGGGGCCTGGGCCGCCCCCCGGCGGTAGACCGCGGAGCCGTCGTAGGGGATGCCGGCGATCACAACGCTGGCTTCTTCAAGGGCTGCCTGCGGCAGCCCAGCCCACGGTCGCAAGCCTTCCAGGTTGATCACAGCCGGCGGGGCCGCACTTTCAGCACCAGCAGGGTGCCCAGCACGAGCCAGGCGCAGAACACGCCGAAGATCACCGGGTATCCGCCGGGCAGATGGAGGACGCTGGGCCCGGCGTTGAAGTGGTCGAGCAGGAAGCCGGCGATGAAGCGGGCGATGATCCCGGAGCCGGCCGTGGCGATGTTGGCGAACCCGAAGAACAGGCCGGCCTGGTCGGCCGGGATCAGGTCCGTGATGAAGGCCCAATCGACCGAGATGAAGGCGCCGAAGCCGACCCCGATCAGGAGTCCCACCACCATCGTCTGGGCCGCCAGAGGCGGCACCCCGAGGGCGGCCGACATCGGGAGCAGCAGAGGCTCGGGGAGCCACCGGTAGCCGCTGAACATCAGGATCAGTGTGCCGGTCGCGCCGAGCGCGCCGCCGATCAGGATCAGGGGCTTGCGCCCGATCCGGTCGGAAAGGCGGGCCGCTGGCCACGTCGTCAGGATGGCCAGGCTGACCACCAGGCCCAGCAGGACCGTCGTCGCCGAGACCGCCGCGTGGCTGCTGTGGTTGAAGAAAGCGTCGCTGTAGAAGAACAGCGTGAAGCTCTGGATGCCGACGATCCCCATCAGGATGAGGAGGCGGCTGCCCATCAGCCACATGAAGTCGGGATATGGCAGCGGCGCCGTGAAGGTCGCGACGAGGGCCTGGCCGGCACTTGAGAAGGCCGTCCGGCTGGGCTGCGCGCGGTCAGGAACGAGCACCACGGTGGCGAGCATGGTGACCAGCAGAAGTACCGCGATGCTGGCAATGGCGGCGCCTCGACCCAGGTGCGACTGCAGCAGGCCGGCGCCTACCGTGCCGGCCAGGATGCCGAGCAGGTTGGACAGCCCGTAGTAGCCGGAAGCGGTGCCCCGCTGGCCTTCCGGAACCACGTCCGGGAGCAGGCCCTGGTAGGGCCCCTGGGCGGTGTTGGAGGCCGTCTGGAGCAGGAAGTAGAAGACGACCAGCCACCAGTAGCTGCCCGAGAGCGCAAGACCTGCCAGGAAGATCACGTCGCCGAGGGTGCCCCCGACGATGAACGGCCGGCGGCGGCCGAAGCGGCTCCGGGTGCGGTCCGAGACGGCGCCCATCAGCGGCTGCCAGACCACCGCCATCAGGGTGCCGATGCTCTCCAGCAGGCTCAACGCCTTGCCCTTGTCGGCCTGGCCGACGAGGGACTGCACCAGGTCGGGCAGGATCAGGGTGCCCAGGCTCTGCCAGAGGTAGCCGATGGCCACCCAGTAGAGCGAGAGGAGCGCGAAGTCGAGGTGGTTGAGCCGGCGCAGGCGGGCGCCCGACCCGACCGTCGCGGTGGCCAAGGTCCTAGGGTTTCTTGGTCGGGGAGGGCGTCGGCGTCGGAACGGCCTTGCGCGCCGAGCTGGCGTGCAGGTCCTGGGGCCCGACGTGGCCGATGATCGGCACCTTCTGGCCGATACGGAGGATGATCGGCGCCAGCCGGGAGCTGGCCAGCTGGGGCTGCAGGAAGTCCTCGTAGGCGCTCTGGAGCTGGCTGAGCTGGGGCGTTTCGGCGAGCCGGGCGCCGCTGGGAGTCTTCGACTGCGACTCCAGACGGGCGATGTCCTTGGAGTCGACCAGCGCCGCGGTGAGAGGGTTGGAAGCCAGCTGTTTCTTCACCGCCTCCACCTGCTTGAAGGTGAGCGTGCCGGCCTGGACGGTCGGCGCGAAGGCGTTGTCGAGGACGACCAGGGCGGAGAGCATCAGGTACAGGATCAGGCCGGCGAAGAAGATGTTCACGAAGATGCCAAGGAAGCCGTCCACGCCCCTGACGACGGGCATCTTGTGGATCGAACCGCCGATCTGGCCCCCGATGAACCCGGCCACCACCGCCAGGATCAGGGCCAGGAAGACGTCCAGCACGGCGTTGGCGTGCAGGTACCTGTCCATCAACCCGGTGTAGACCAGGCGCTCACGCAGCAGGATCAGCATCGCGATCAGAAAGAAGAGGTAGACGAACAGCGGCTGGACCACACCCCGCTGGTAGCCGATCAGGAGGGCCACCAGCAGGACGAGCGCGATGACGACGTCGATGATCACCTGGCCACCGTCCTCGCCCTTTGGCTGCGGACCTCGATCGCCAGATAACCGCCGAACATGACCACGATGCCGATGGCCTCGCTGAGCGGCTGGAGCACGATCAGCCCGGTGAGCTGGGCGACGCTGTGATCGGCGCCGACGACGAGCGCCCCGGCGGCGATCAGAGCCGTCCCCACCACCCGGCCGGGCGGGGAGTGGCGGCGGTAGGCCGCGAATGCCGACCAGGCGGCGCCGCCGACAAGCACCAGCGTCGCCAGAGAGTTGATCAGGGCCGGGAAGATGGCCGGCACGTCGAGGGCGCGGTTCGGGAACTGAGTGTGGAGCCGGGACACATCGACGTGGGCGTTGCCGACGACGGCCAGCGAGAGCAGCGTCACGACGGCCATGGCGATGGCGGCCGCGTGGCCGACCCGGTTCGAGGCCAGCAGGTAGACCGTGCCCGCGGCCAGCCAGCCGACGTTGAGGAGGCCGCCAAGGAGGTAGTAGGCCTTGTAGATCGCGGGCGTCCAGCCCGAGCCGACCCCCGCCGCCTCAAGCAGTGCCGCGGCCGCGAACATGGCGAGGGCCGCGCCCCAGACCGCCTGGTAGGGGCGCCGGCGGGCGATGTACTGGCGCATCACCGCGGCCGAGAACGCGGCGCCCACGATCCCGGCCAGCAACGGAATCCAGAACACGGGCGGATTGTAGCTTGGCCGGTGTGGCCGCCCTCACAGGCTTCGGGTAGACTCGTCCCACTCTCGTGGCCAGAACGATTTCCATCGCCAACCAAAAGGGCGGGGTGGGCAAGACGACGACCACCGTCAACCTTGGCGCGGCGCTGGCCGAGAAGGGACAACGCGTCCTCCTGATCGATCTTGATGCCCAGGCCCACCTCTCGATCAACATGGGGCTGAAAGCGCCGGACGAGCTCGACAAGAGCGTCTACGACCTTCTGGTCGATCCCTCGGTGACGGTCAGCGACGTCGTTCTCGAGAACGAGGGCATGGGCCTGCACTACCTGCCGTCCAACATCGAGCTGGCCGGCGCCGAGGTGCAGCTGCTGAACGAGATCGGCCGCGAGGGGATCCTCAAGGAGAAGCTGGACGCCGTCCAGCGTCGCTACGACTACGTCGTGATCGACTGCCCGCCTGCCCTCAACCTGATCACGATCAACGCCTTCGTGGCGTCCGACGAGGTCATCATCCCGCTCCAGTGCGAGTACTTCGGGATGAAGGGGATGCAGCAGCTGCTGAACAGCGTGGACCGGGTCCGCGCCAAGCTGAATCCCAAGCTGCACGTGGGAGGCATCCTGCCCACGATCTACAAGTCGCGGACACTGCACTCGCAGGAGGTGCTGCAGCTCGTCAAGGAGCACTTCGGAACCCAGGTCTTCGACTTCGCCGTCAAGGACTCCATCCGCTTCGCGGAGTCGCCCCTTGCCGCCGCGTCCATCCTCCAGTACGCTGCCAACTCGGACGGCGCAGCGGCGTACCGGGCGCTGGCCAAGGCGGTCATGGACAACAGCAACCACAGGTGATTGGCACATGAGCAAGTTCAAGCGCGTCTCGCTGGCCGGTTCCGAGGAGCTCTTCCGCCCGACCCGCCCCGAGGTGATCGAGGAGACGGAGGACACCATCACCGAGCTGGTCGACCGCCGACCGATCGAAAAGCACTTCCGCAACGTCCACCTCACCCCCGAGGAGATCGAGCTGCTGCTGGACGCCATCCAGACCGCAAAGTACCCGGAACGGGCCCGCGGCAAGCTGTCGCTGGACCGGTTCGAGCGCTACGACTCCCTGCGCGACAAGCTGCAGGGGGAGTAGCGAGGCGATTCAGCGGGGCGGCCGCCGGGAGCGGCGCCGGACGTAGTCGAACGTCCAGTAGATGCAGACCAGCGCCAGGAGGCTCGAGAAGACGATTGCCGCCGTGTGCATCGGGTAAATAGAACCAGATGTCGAGGCTTGCGATCGTGAAGGTGAGGACCGAGCAGGACGTGAACACCTACGTCCTCTCCGACTCGGAGAGCAAGGAGGCGGTCGTGGTCGATCCGGGCGCGCCGGCCGAGAAGGTCCTCGCCCAGCTGGACGGCCTGAGTGTGCGCTGGATCGTGGCCACCCACGGCCATCCCGGCCACCTGGCCGGCAAGGACGAGCTGAAGGAGGCGACCGGCGCCACCACCGTGGTCACGATGGCCGACGCCAAGATGTTCCTGCGTTCCGCCGACGTCTACCCGCTGGATGGCGAGGAGCTGGACTTTGGTCAGTTCAAGATGCGCGTGATCCAGACCCCGGGGCACACCCCGGGCAGCGCCTGCTTCCTGGTCGGCAACCACCTCTTCACTGGCGACACGTTGCTGGCGGGGGGGATCGGCCGGGAGCTGCCTGGCAGCGACCTCCGCCAGCAGATGATCTCCATCGGCAAGCTGATCCGCCTGCCGCCGGCCACCGCGATCTACCCCGGCCACGGCCCGGTCACGAGCCTGGAAAACGAGATCCGCACCAGCCCCGTCTTCCGGCGCGCCTGAGGCAGCCGGACTTGGCCCGGATGAATCCGGGCTTAGCGGGAGAAGAGCCGGACGGCCGCCCGCGAGATGTCCCGGATGGCCTGGACACCCGTGTCCCCGTCCGGGGTGACGGTGAAGATCGAGATCACGAAGGCGTTGCCCTGCAGGTAGACGACGCCGGCGTCGTTCATCACCGAGCCGTCCATGCCCACCTTGTGTGCGACCGTGGTCGCGCCCAGGTAGTAGTTGATCCGATCGTTGAAGGCGGTGGTCTCGAGCAGCCCCAGGAGCCGGGTCGTCAGCTCCGGCGACAGGAGCCGGCCCCGAGCCAGCTGGGCGAGCATGTGGCCCGCCTCGCGAGCGGTGCACTGGTCGTTCGCCTGGTGGCAGTCGCCGGCGCCGATCGCGGCCGCATAAGCGTCCACCTTGTCCGACCCGAGGGCGCGATCCAGCGCCTGCCAGGCAGTGTTGTCGCTCTGCTGGATCAGCAGGGCAAGCAGGTCCCCGTAGCTGAAATCGGCCCCGCTGTGGGCGTTGCCGTACAGGGTCCCGGTGCCGCCCAGGAAGTCCTGGTCCTGGAGCTGGACGGCGTCGTCGAGATTCACCTGCTTGAGGTCCACCTCGTGCAGGAGGTAGAGGGCGAGCGGCAGCTTGATGACGCTGGCTGCCTCCATCGAGCTGTTGGCGCCCAGCTCGACCGTCCGGCCAGTGCCCAGCTCCTCCAGGTAGACGCCGTACTGGCCACCAGCCGCCGCCAGGTAGGCCTGGAGGCCGGCCAGGAAGGCGCCGGTGTCGCCAGGCACCACCGGCGTCGGCGCAAGGCTGATCTGGGTGGCCTGGTTCCAGGCCACGTGGCCGGAGGCGGTGGCCGGCCAGGTGGACGCCGAGCGGTAGGTCGCCGTGTGGTTGCCGGTCCCCACCAGCCCGCTCCAGGGCATCGTATGGACGTCGGTCAGGTCGACCGTCAGCTCACCGCCCAGGGGCGCCGCGACGGCCAGGGTGCCCATCTTTCGCTGCAGGGTGGGCGCCGCGCTGATGGTGTCGCCCTTGACAAGCGTGAAGGCCTGCTCCCAGGGCATGTAGAGGTCGCTCTCGATGTGGACCGTGTGGGTGCCGGCCGGCACCACCAGCTGGCAGGGTGTCAGCGGGCAGCCGGGGTCAGGCTGGCCGTCCAGCAGTACGGGCTGGCCCGCGGGATCGCTGCCGATGGTGAGGGTGGCCAGGTGGCGGGCGAGGACCACCAGCTGCTGGGACGACTCGTCCGGCGAGAGCGCCAGCTGCCGCTGGATGGCGTCGTGGCTGTCAGATGCCGCCGTGAGCTCCTGGACTCCTGGCTGCAGTCCCGTCAGCTGGAAGAGCCCACCCACGTCTGTCATGACCAGGTGGACGGGGCCTCCCTCGGAGCCGACGCTGACCAGCGCGCCGGCCACCGGTGCGCCCGTCTCGTCGATGGCCGCCCCGGTGATCCACGGCAGCCTGTGGACCACCACAGGGCCGCCCCTGCTGGGCGCCGGCAGGTAGCCCGGTGCCGAGAGGGTGATCGTCCAGCCCACCGGCCAGCGCGGCGACTCAACCGCGAAACGTCCCCGGGCGTCCGTGCGCGCCTGAGCCGAGAAGCCATTGTTCGCCGCCAGGCGGGCGACCGCGCCGGCGACCGGGCGCAGGCCGGCGTCGAGTGCCACACCGTTCACGGGCACCGGCACGCTCGTCCAGAGCGCGAGCGCCAGCCCCACCAGGTCGGCCGCGCCCAGCACGAAGGTCAGACCCCGGCCTCTGCGCCTCATTGCGACAGTTGTACGCCCCCACGGCTCCACCGCAACAGGCCTTTACGTACGTTTTACGGTTACGGGCCTTCCCCGCCCGGCCTCGGCTACCACGCGGCCGTCGCGGGCGACCAGCTCGCCGCGCGAGTAGACGGCCCGCACCGCGAATCCGAAGAGCTGGCCGTCGAGCGCGCCGTGACGCTGCCGGGACAGCATCGCCTCCGGCCGCAGAAGGGTCCGGGCCCCGGGGTCCACCAGGACCAGGTCGGCGTCCGCGCCCGCCTGGAGGGCGCCCTTGCGCGGATAGAGGCCCAGGGTGAGGGCGGGTCCCTCGGTCACCCAGCGGACCGCCCCCGCCACGTCGCCCTGCCGGCGGCCGAGCTCGAGGCAGCTGAGATACAGCGTCTGCACCCCGGGGCTGCCCGCGGCCGCCGCCTCCAGCGACGGCACCAGCTTCTCAGCGTCCGTGTGGGGGGCGTGGTCGGTGGCCACCACCTGGATCTCCCCAGTGCGAGCCGCCTCCTGGAGGGCCGCGCGATCGGCGGCGGTGCGGATGGGCGGGTACATCTTCATCACGGCCCCCAGCCGGCCGTGGTCCTCGTCGGACAGCCAGAGGTACTGGGGCGCGGTCTCGAGGGTCAGGCGGGCACCGGCGCGGTTGGCCTCCCGAGCCGAGCTGAGCCCGAGCCCGCTCGAGAGGTGGACGACGTGGACGTGGAGCCCCGTCCGCTGCGAGATGACCCCTAGCGCCGCGATCGCGATGGCCTCCGCGATCGCCGGCCGCGCTGCCAGCAGGTCGGCGTAGGAGGCCAGCGGACGGGCGAACTCGCGCAGCACCCCGGGATCCTCGGCGTGGACGGCCAGCGGAACCCGTAGCCGGGCCACGTCAGGCCCCAGCCGGGCTAGGCTGCCATAGTCGGGGGGCGCCTCCAGGTCGGGGTCGCCCAGGTCCAGCGTGTAGACCACCTGGCGGTTGGAGCGCCGGACGGGGTAGCCGAGGAAGGCCTTGAAGCCCACCACCCCCGCCGCGACCAGGCCCTCTAGGTCCTCGGTCGAGCTGCGCGCCCCCAAAAGGCCCCAGAGGCCGAAGTCGACTACGGCCCTGGAGGACGCGAGCTCGATCTTCTCGGCGAAGACGGCCGCGTTCTCGACCGCCGGCAGCGTGTTGGGCATGTCCAGGACGGTGGTCACGCCGCCGGCCGCCGCCGCGGCGGTGAGGGAGCCGAAGTCTTCCTTCTCGGGAAAGCCGGGGTCGCGGCTGTGCACGTGGGCGTCGATGGCGCCGGGCAGCACCCAGAGGCCGGTGGCGTCAACGACCTCGGCGTCGGGCGCGCTCGCGCCGCCGGCGACCTCGGCCACCACTCCGTCTCGGACCAGGACGTCCGCAGCCACCGGGCCGCCCGGGACGTAGACGAGGCCGCCCCTTATGACCAGTTCAGCCATCGGTGGCCATCCGGGGTCAGGCGCTCGGCAGCGGCAGGTCCGACTTCCTGAAAAGAGGGCTGAACGCGATCCCCGCCTGGCGCAGCGCCTCGGCGGCGCCCTCCTCGCGGTCCAGGACGGCGATCAGGCCCAGCAGCTCCGCTCCCGCTTCCCGCAGCTTCGCCGCCGCCTTGATGGCCTCCCCGCCTGTTGTCAGGACGTCCTCGATGAGCGTCACCCGGTCCCCCGGCAGAAGCTCCCCCTCAAGAGCGCGCGAAGTGCCGTACTCCTTGGCCTCCTTGCGCACCAGCACCAGGGGCAGCTCCAGCTCCAGCGAGACAGCGCCGCCGAGCAGTACCGCCCCCAGCTCGGGCGCGGCCAGGCGCTGGGTCCCAGGCAGGACGAGCTCGGCCAGGTGGCGGCCAACCTGGCGCAGGATGGCGGGCTTGGTCTCGAACAGGTACTTGTCGAAGTAGTACCGGGAGCGCTTGCCGGAGCGAAGCACGAAATCGCCCTCCAGGTAGGAGGCCGCCACCAGGTCGTGGGCGAGCTCCCGGAGCTCAGTCCGCGCGGGCACCGGCCAGCTCGTGCATTAGGCGGATTACCATCTCGGTGCCGCGGTGATACTGGTCCAGGCTGTAGCGCTCGTTGGGCGAGTGCAGGGCGTCGCCCGGCAGCCCGAAGCCGGTCACGATCATGTGCGCGCCCAGGGCATTCCTGAAGTCGATCGCGACCGGGATCGAGCCGCCCTCTCGGACCAGCACCGGACGGGCCCCGTAAGCCGCCTCGAAAGCGCGGGCCGCGGCCTCCACGCCCGGGTGGTCGGTTCCCGTCCGGACCGGGTCGGCCACGTTCAGCTTGCGGACCGTCACTTTCGTGCCCCTGGTCGCGAGGGTCGGCGCGAAGCGCTGGAGCGAGGCGAAGACGGCCTCCGGGTCCTGGTCAGGCACCAGTCGCATCGACACCTTGGCCCTGGCCCGGGCGGGGATCACGGTCTTGGAGCCCTCGCCGGTGAACCCGCCGATCACGCCATGGACGTCCAGCGTCGGCCGCGCCCACTTGCGCTCGACCGGCGAGAACTCAGCCTCCCCGTCCAGCTCGCTGACCCCCATCGCCTGCTTCTGTTCCTCCTCGTTGATGGGCAGGCTCCGCCAGCTCTCGAGCTCGGAGTCCGCCGGCGGCACAACCGGGTCGTAGAAGCCCGGGATGGTGATCCGGCCGTCCCTGCCCTTCAACCCGGCGATCACGTGGGCGAGGCTGTTAAAGGGATTGGGGGCCACCCCGCCGAAGATGCCTGAATGGAGGTCCACCCGGGCCCCCGTCACCTCGATCTCGGTGTAGAGCAGGCCGCGCAGCCCGGTCAACACGTTGGGCAGCCCCGGCGCGGTGAAGCCGCCGTCGGCGATGAAAACGTAGTCGCTCTGCAGCCGGCCGGCGTTCTGATGCAGGAAGTCCGGGAGCGAGCGGCCCGAGATCTCCTCCTCACCCTCGATCAGGAACCGGAGGTTGACCGGCGGCCCCCCTGATCGGAACCAGTGCTCCGCGGCCTTCACGCCCGCCAGGTGCTGGCCCTTGTTGTCGTCCGATCCCCGCGCGTAGACGAACCCGTCGCGCACTGCCGGCTCGAAGGGCGGGGAGGCCCACTCGTCGAGCGGGTCGGGAGGCTGCACGTCGTAGTGCCCGTAGATGGCGAGTGTCGGCGCCCCCGGCCGGCCCAGCCACTGCGCGGAGACCACCGGGTGGCCGGCCTCGTGAACGTCCACCAGCTCCACCTCCATCCCGATCGCCCGCAGCCGCTGGACCAGCCACTCGGCTGCGCGTCGGCAGTCCGCGCGGTGCTCGGGCAGCGCCGAGACGCTGGGGATGGCAAGGAGGTCGAAGAGGTCCTTCTCCGCCTGGTCCCGCCCCTCCCGGGCGTGCTGGATGGCCTGCTCGAGCATCAGCGCGCCGGTGAAAGAGGAATCGACGGTGCTTCGGCGCCCAGGCGACCCATCTCCGTCGTTGCCTCCTGCGATCCTCGCGACGCGTATCTCCAATACGCTTTGCTCCGGTTCTCGGAGGCGCCTAGGATCTGGGCCACCTGGCCACCGAATCCCTCGCCGACCTCTTTCAACACCCCGCAGCTAGGTTAGCGAGTGCATCAGCCGCACGAGCATCTCGATACCCCGGTGGTAGTTATCGAGCGAGAAGTTCTCGTTCGGCGAGTGCGCCGCGGAGCCCGGCTGGGCCAGGCCGCTGCAGACGATCTGGCCGCCGACCGCCTTCTGGAAGTCGACCGTGACCGGCACCGAGCCGCCTGCCCGGACCCGGGCGGCGGGCTGGCCAAAGGCCGCCTCGAAGGCGGCGCTGGTCGCCCTGGCGGCCGGGCTCTGGCCGTCCAGCTGCACGGGCGGCGCGGCGCCGAGCTTCCTGACGCTGATCTTGACCCCGGGCGTCGAGAGCTCGTCGACGTACTCTGCGAACGTCTCGAAGATGCGGTCGGGGTCCTGGCCGGGCACCAGGCGCATCGACACCTTGGCCATCCCGCGCGCCGCGATGACCGTCTTCGAACCCTCGTCCGTGAACCCGCCGTGAAAGCCGTTGACGTCCAGCGTCGGCCGCGCCCACTGCCGGTCGACCGGCGGGAAGCCGGGTTCGCCCTCCAGCGTCGAGGCCTGCATGAGGCCCTTCAGCGTGTCCTCGTACCCGGTCGATCGGTTCCAGTCCCGGGTCTCGTCGGCGCCCGGCTCCACGATGCCGTCGTAGAAGCCGGGGATCGTGATGTGGCCGTCGCGGTCCTTCAGCTCGCCGAGGATCCGGGCCAGCGTGTTGAGCGGGTTGGGCGCCACGCCTCCAAACCCGCCCGAGTGGAGGTCTATGGCGGGCCCTTCGGCGGTCAGCTCCGTGTACACGATCCCGCGCAGAGCCGTGCACAGCGCGGGCCGGCCGTCGGGGGCGAAGCCGCCGTCCCAGATCAGGGTGTAGTCGGACTTGAGGCGCTGGCTGTGCTGCCGCAGGTAGCGGGGCAGCGACTCGCCGCTCATCTCCTCCTCGCCCTCGATCAGGAAGCGCAGGTTGAGCGGCGGACCGCCGGCCGTCAGGGCGTACTCAGCCGCTTTCAGCGCCGCCATGTGGTTGCCCTTGTTGTCGGAGGACCCGCGAGCGAAGACATGGCCTTCCCGGACCACCGGTTCGAAGGGCGGCGACTCCCAGAGGTCCAGCGGGTCGGGCGGCTGGACGTCGTAGTGGCCGTAGATCGTGAGGGTGGGCGCGCTCTCGCCGGCGCCGCGCCAGTCGGCCTGGAGGACCGGGTGCCCGTGCTCGATCACGTCGCTAAGCGAAGCCGTGAAGCCCAGCCGCTCGAAACGGGCCACCAGCCAGTCGGCGTTGCGGCGCACGTCGGCCCTGTGCTCGGGCAGAGTGCTGACGCTGGGGATCCGGAGCTCCTCGAACAGGTCGCTCTCCGCCTGGTCGTGCCCCGCCCGCGCCAGCTCGAGGGCGCCTTCCAGGTTGCTCAATCGAGGGGGAAGAAGCAGGCCGCCTCGTGGTCGCCGAGGTGGACGGTGTCCAGCGGCGGCACATCCTGCGCGCACTTCTCCTGGGCCTTGAAGCAGCGGGTCCGGAATCGGCAGCCGGAGGGCGGATCCACGGGGGAGGGCACGTCTCCGCGCAGGATGATGCGCTCCCGGCCGCGCTCGATGCGGGGGTCCGGGATCGGGATCGCCGAGAGCAGCGAGCCGGTGTAGGGGTGCTTGGGCTTGCGGTACAGCTCGTTGGCGCCGGCCACCTCGACGACCTTGCCCAGGTACATGACGGCGATCCGGTCCGAGATGTGCTTGACCACCGAAAGGTCGTGGGCGATGAACAGGTAGGTCAGGTTGAACTGGTCCTGGAGCCGCTCCAGGAGGTTGATGATCTGGGCCTGGATGGAGACGTCCAGGGCGGAGATCGCCTCGTCGCAGACGATGAAGCTGGGATCCACCGCCAGGGCCCTGGCGATCCCGATGCGCTGGCGCTGGCCGCCCGAGAACTCATGCGGGTAGCGGTTGCCGAAGCTGGGGTTCAGCCCGACCACCCGCAGAAGCTCCTGGATGCGCTCCTGGCGCAGCTTCTTGTTCTCCGCCAGCCCGTGGATGTCCAGCGGCTCGCCGACTATCTCGCCGACGGTCTGCCGGGGATCGAGGGACGCGAACGGGTCCTGGAAGATCATCGCCATGTCCCGGCGCCGGGCCCGCAGCTGGCCGCGGCCGAGCTGGAGCAGGTTCTCGCCTTTGAAAATGATCTCGCCCTCGGTCGGCTCGACCAGCCGCAGGATGCTGCGGCCCAGGGTCGACTTGCCGCAGCCCGACTCTCCGACCAGGCCCAGGGTCTCGCCCTGCTTGATGGTCAGATCCACGCCGTCCACCGCGTGAACGTGGGCGATCGTGCGCTGGAGGATGCCCGAGGTGATCGGGAACCACGTTTTCAGACCCCTCACCTCGAGGATCGGGTCCGCGGCGGTCCAGGCCTTCTTGAGCAGCGGCTTGGTGGCGACCTCAGCCACGGCGGCCACCGCTCTGGGGCGTCGCGTTGAGGTCGACCCCGCTCTGTGTCACCCAGCAGGCCGCCTCCTGAGTTTGGCCGACCCGGACGAGGGGCGGCTCCTCTTTGACGCACTTTTCGATCCGGAACGGGCAGCGCGGATGGAAGTGGCAGCCGCTGGGCAGGGCGGTGAGGTCCGGGGGCATGCCTTCGATGACGCGCAGCGCCTCGTGCTCCTCCGCGTCAAGGCGCGGGATTGAGCGCAGCAGGGACCACGTGTAGGGATGCTTGGGGTTGGCGAACACGTCGTCGGTCGGCCCCTGCTCGACGATCTTGCCGGCGTACATGACGATGATGCGCTCGCACATTCCGGCCACCACGCCCAGGTTGTGAGTGATCAGGATGGTCGCCGTCCCGAACTCTCGGTTGACCTTCTTCAGCAGCTCCAGGATCTGGGCCTGGATCGTCACGTCGAGGGCCGTGGTCGGCTCGTCGGCGATCAGCACCTGGGGCTGGGTAGTGAGGCCCATGGCGATCATCGCGCGCTGTCGCATGCCGCCCGAGAACT
>DHIW01000085.1:4037-6099 GCA_002404015.1 Chloroflexi bacterium UBA4736 | reverse complement strand
GCCGCGCGCCCGGCCGGCCTCCACGGCGGCGAAGGCAACCGACGCCGGGTCCGACCCGGGCTCGCTGCTGACGAGGTCGCAGCCAAGCCGGTCCGCCCACAGCCGGAGTTGCTCGATGGCGCCGGCGCGAAAGGTGTCAGACGCCCCCAAAAGGACCGTGCGCCCTTGGCCCTGGAGCCGCGCCGCGATCTTGGCCACGGTTGTGGTCTTGCCAGTCCCGTTGACGCCCACGACGAGGTAAACGAGTGGGTCACCGGTGGCGGCGAGGCCCCGCGGGCGCCACTCCATCCGGTTGAGAAGCAGGCTTCGGAGCCCGGCCACTACCTGGCGGGAGTCGCGCATCTTGAGACGCTCGGCCTCAGCGCGGATGTCGGCGCTCAGCCGCAGCCCGATCTCCGGACCCAGGTCGGCACTCATCAGCGTCTCCTCGACCAGGTTCCAGAACTCCTCGTCGATGGCGCCATAGGCTGCCAGCCCGGTCAGCCCCTGGCGTAGGCCGGCGGTGCTGGAGGCGATCCTTTCACGGAGGCGGCCGAAAAGCCCCGGCTTCCTGGACTCGGTCATCAGGTGCTGAGGCTACCCGAAGCCCGACGCGAACGCGCTGTCCGGCCGTCAGCCGGTCCCGCTGATGGCCACCACCTCACCGGCGCGAAGCCGGACCGAGACCACGCGCGAGACGCCCGAATCCTCGAGCGTGACGCCGTAGAGCGCCTGGGCCACGGTCATGGTGGCGTGGTTGTGGGTGATGAGGATGAACTGGTTGTCGGCCGCCATCGAGTCCAGCAGCGCCGTGAATCGCTTGATGTTGGCGTCGTCCAGCGGCGCATCGACCTCGTCGAAAATGTAGAAGGGGCTGGGGGTCACCTTCTTGAGCGCCAGGATGAAAGCCAGTGCCGTCAGGGCGCGCTCGCCGCCCGACAGCAGCTTGATGTTGCGCATCCGCTTGCCCGCCGGCTGGGCCAGGATCTCGACGCCGGGGTCGGCGGACTCGGGATCGTCGAGCTTGAGGGTCGCTTTGCCGTCCACGAAAAGCGAGGCGAAGGTGTCCTGGAAGTTGAAGGCGACGGCCCCAAACACGGCCTCGAAACGTCGATCGATCTCCGCTCCCAGCTCGGCGGCGATGCGCTCGAGCCCCTCGCGGGCGCGGGTCAGGTCGTCGAGCTGGCCGCTGATGGCGGCGAGCCGGGCCCCGTCGCGCTCGAACTCGTCGATAGCGAGCTCGTTGACCGGGCCGAGCTGCGCCAGCTGACGATCGAGGCGGTTGATGTCCCGCTGGGTCTTCTCCCAGTCCACCTCGACGTCGTCTGGGGCCTCGCCCGACCCGCCCATGCGCTCGGTGAGATCGGCGAGGACGGCCGAGTCAGCCTCCAACTGGGTGGCGGCGTTGGCCAACGCCTCCTGCTGATGGGCCAGCACGACCTGGCGATCCAGGTGGCCCTTCTCCATCTCCAGCAGGGCCCGCGTGAGGGTCTGCACCTCGACCGCCTCGGCCTCCATCGGGGCAGCCTCCAGCGCCGACCGCGCCGCGGCCGCCTCGGCCTCGGCGGCGGCGGTCTCGGTCTCGAGCGCAACCACGCCTTCGCGAGCAGCCGCCAGGCCTCCCTCACAGCGGCCGACTTCCTCTCGCTGGCGCTCGACGAGGGCGGTGGAATGCTCCAGCCGCCCGCGAACCGCCGCGGCGCGACCTAACAGCGCGCGGCGCTCGGCCAGCTCCTCGACGTGGGCGCTTCGAGATGCGTCGAGATCCCCGGCAGCGGCAGCGGCAGCTTCGCGGGCTCCGCGACTACGGGCTTCCGCCCCGGCCGCGTCGGCGCGGGCGACGTCGAGCTCGGCGGCGGCGGCGGCGCCGGCGGCGGCCAGCGCCGTCTGCTCCTGCGTCCCCTCTGCAGCCCATTTCGCAATCGTGGCGGGGTCGACACCGGAGGCGATCGCGGCCTCGCGCACCCCGGGGATATCGAGCAACTCGACCAGCCTCTGGGCCGAGGGGGCCGGGATGTCGCCGTCCTTCGCCAGCCGCCGCAGCAGGCTGACCCGCTCCTCGAGACGATGGACCTGCGCCACA
>DHIW01000085.1:3533-3791 GCA_002404015.1 Chloroflexi bacterium UBA4736 | reverse complement strand
AGGAGCTCAACCTTGGCGCCGGCGTGGGTCGCCGCCAGGCGCAGCGCACCCATCCGACGTTCTCGCTCTAGGCGCGCGTCGTGGGCCCTGGCCAGCTTCTCCCTCTGGGCTTCGTAGTCGACCGCGAACGCCTGCGCATCGGTCTCGGCGGCGGCGGCGGCGGTGCGGAGGGTCTCGACCCTGGCGGTGGCTTTCTTGACCGCCTGGCGCGCCTGGCGCCATTCGCCCTGGAGTAGGCTGCCGCGGAGTGCCTCCAGC
>DHIW01000085.1:671-3285 GCA_002404015.1 Chloroflexi bacterium UBA4736 | reverse complement strand
TCCTTGAGCTTGGCGATGGCCTCCTGCCGTTTCGATCGCAGCCCTCGGACGCCCGCAGCCTCTTCGATTAGCGCCCGCCGGTCCGCGGCCGAGGTCTGGACTATGTGGTCGACATCGTCCTGGGCGACGACGGCATAGCCCTGCTGCGTCAGACCGGTGCTGGCGAAGAGCTCCTCGATGTCCCGCAGCCGGCAGCGGGAGCCGTTCATCCAGTAGTCGCTCTCACCCGATCGGTATCCGCGGCGGATCACCTCGACTTCGGCGAAGGGTACGGGCAGGCGGCCGTCGCCGTTGTCGATGACCAGCCGGACCTCGGCCATGCCCGACGCGGCGCGCCGGGCGCCACCGGAGTAGACGATCTCCTCCATCCGCGTCCCCCGCAGCTCGCGAGCGCTGCGTTCGCCCAGCACCCAGCGGATGGCGTCGACCAGGTTGCTCTTGCCGGAGCCGTTGGGCCCCACCACGGCGGTGATACCGGGCTCGAAGAGGAGCTCGGTCTTCTTGGCGAAGGTCTTGAAGCCCTGCACCTGGACCGACTTCAGATGCACGTCAAGAAGTCCATGGGCACGCCGCTATTCCCCGCCACTCAAAGGTCAAAGACCATTCCCGCGATTAAAACATCGCACCAGGCTGAGGTCAACATAGTGGGGCTGCCAATTCGACACGCCACCACATCTTGTAGTCAGGCCTCTTCGCCGATCCCGGTGCGCGTGGCTTCGAACCTGCCGATGGCGGCCTTGGCCGCCGCCTGTTCGGCGGCACGCCGGGTGGACCCTTCGCCTTCCCCCAGCCGCACCCCCGCGATTCGCACCTCGACCCGGTAGCGCCGCCGGTGGGCGGGTCCGGTGGCCTCGGCGACCTGGTACACGGGGACGCCTTCGGCGTCGGCCTGGGTCAGCTCCTGGAGCCGGCCCTTGTGATTGATCGTGCCCTCTTCGGAGGTGCCGCCGAGACGCTCGAACACTCCCGCCGTGACCTCGAACCCGAGGTCCAGGTAGATCGCCCCGATAACCGCCTCGAGGCAATTGGCAAGCAGACTGTCGAGGTTACGGCCGCCCGTCTTCTCGACGCCCTTGCCCACCCGGAGGTACTTGCCCAGGTCGATACGGCGGGCCGCGCCGGCCAGCGCGCCGGTGCTGACCACCGCCGCGCGATCGAGCGTCAGCGAGCCCTCGCCGGCCTCGGGGTGGCGCCGGTAGAGCACCTCCGCCGCGACCAGCTCCAGCACGGCGTCGCCGAGGAACTCCAACCGCTCGTTGTCGGCAGCGCCCTCGTCAGCGTGCTCGTGCGCGTACGACGTGTGTGTGAGCGCCTGGAGCAGCAGCTCGCGGTCGCGCACCTTGATCCCGAGCATCCGCTCCAGCGCCCCCAGGCCCTGGCCGCGGCCCGGCATCAGGAGGTGATCCCTAGTTTCTCCTGCACGTAATCCCAGGCCTGGCCAACGGTGGTGATCTTCTCGGCGTCCTCGTCGGAGATCTCCATCCCGTACTCCTCTTCGAAGGCCATGATCAGCTCCACCAGGTCCAGGGAGTCGGCATTGAGGTCGTCAACGAACGACGCCTCGGGCGTGACTTGCTCAGCCTCGACGCCGAGCTGGTCCGCGACGATGCCCTTGAACTTGTCGTAGGTGACGGTCTCGCTCATATGGTGGGCATTGTAAGGGAAAAGGCGGTCGCGTCGGGATGCCGCCCGCAATCACCCCGTCAGGCCTCCGTCCACCACCAGCACCTGCCCAGTGATGTAGGCCGCGGCAGGGCTCGCCAGGAAGGCCACCGCCGCGGCGACCTCGGTCGGCTCGCCCATGCGCTCAAGCGAGGCGCGCGCTGCAACCTGCTCGTGAATCTCGGCTGGCAGGCCAGAGGTCATCTCGGTGTTGATGAATCCCGGGGCCACCGCGTTTACCGTGATGGTGCGAGATCCCACCTCCCTGGAGAGCGCCCTGGTGAGCCCGATGAGGCCCGCTTTGGCAGCGCTGTAGTTGGCCTGGCCGGCGTTGCCCGACACTCCCGAGACGCTGGCGATGTTGATGATCCGGCCCCAGTGGGCCTTCAGCATCGGCCGCAGCGCCGCCCGGCAGCAATAGAACGCGCCCGAGAGGTCGACGCCGAGCACGTCAGTCCACTCCGAGTCCTTCATGCGCAGTACCAGGTTGTCGCGCGTGATGCCGGCGTTGTTCACGAGTATGTCGAACCCGTCGAGACGCTCGGCTACCTCCGCCACCAACGCGGCCGCCCCGGCGGCGTCGGCGACGTCTCCGCCGATTGCGAGGGCCCGCCCACCCGACGACTCGATGGCCTTGACCACGTCGGCCGCATCTTCGGCCCGGGAGGCGTAGTTGACGGCGACAGCGGCCCCCATCAAAGCCAGCTCCAGCGCGATCGCGCGCCCGATGCCACGGCTACCGCCGGTGACCAGCGCGACCCTCCCCTCAAGGCTCAGGTCCATCTCAGGATCCGACTTCGGCAAGTGCCATCGGGTTGGCCACCGACGTCCAGGCAACCTCGGGGTTGATGCGCTTGCCCATGGCTGTGAGGGTAGTGCCCGGGCCGATCTCGAGGAATCCATCTACCCCCTCCCCCAGCAGCGTTTCGACGCACGCCGTCCAGCGCACGGG
>DHIW01000085.1:0-492 GCA_002404015.1 Chloroflexi bacterium UBA4736 | reverse complement strand
GCCGGTCGTCAGTGGCGCGGCATCGATAGCAAGGCCCAGGCGAGCCGCCGCTTCCGCCATCAATGGAGAGTGGAACGCCCCGGCCACCGCCAGGGGCATGACGCGCCGGGCGCCGGCCGCTTTCAGCCTGTCGCCCGCCGCCCCCAGGGCGACCAGGTGCCCTGAGATCACCACCTGCCCCGGAGCATTGACGTTGGCGACCACGGCGACGCCCTCATCGCCCTCGGCCAGGGCGGCCGCCACCGCACCTTCGTCGGCCCCGAGCACGGCGCTCATGCCCTGGCCCGGGCCCGATGCGGCGTCGGCCATCGCCAGGCCTCGCTCGCGGACCAGGGCGATCGCGTCTTGCCAGCCCAGTGAGCCCGCCGCCACCAGGGCGGTGTACTCGCCCAGCGAATGGCCGGCGACCGCCGCGACCTGGCTGCGCACGCCGTCGGGCAGGAGTTCCAGCAGCGCCACCGAGTGGAGCAGGAGCAAGGGCTGGGCGACCTC